>DASPSQ010000021.1:0-6606 GCA_035623855.1 Thermoplasmata archaeon
GCCCCGCGATCGGAGCCCGCTCCCGAGCCGGGTCGATGGGCCCAACCCCTTCCTTCATGTCCCGCCTCAGCGAAAGGGCCATCACCGAACCCATTACGCCTCTCACTAAACAGGTTATACGGGCCCGCCGGGATTCGAACCCGGGTTTGAGGCTCCGGAGGCCTCCGTGATATCCAAGCTATACTACGGGCCCACTTTGGACATCATGCCGCGAGACACCGGACCTTTTCGCTCTTTGCGGGCGTCCCCGCCCGCCCGGTGGGACGAGTCCAAGATCCTCCGAGGCCCCATGCCATTCGACCTGAAGGGGGGAAGGCGGGTCGCTTGACCCGGGGTTAGTAAATTGCACTTGACTTCGGACTCTTCAACGAGGGGATGGGTTCTTTTACTTTCGAGCGTGGGAATGATTGGCTCGGAGGATTCGGCGGAATCGGCCTTTCTGAATGGACTCAAATCCCAGCTCGGGAAGAGGGTCCAGATCTGGTACAACGTGGAGTTGTCCGAAAGCGGCGCAGGACGAGAAACCGTCGAGGGGCGCCTCGACAGCGTGAAGGTTGAGGCAGTCCTCACGGAGTCGCGGCTCATCCACCCCTCTCTTATCGATGACCATGCGACTCGAACCGCTTCGGTCGACTCGATCCGAGGCTACCATGAACTGGATCAACGGACAGGCTCGGTCACACGAACGGTGGTTCGGCCGAAGCGCTCGGATGTCTGAGGAAGGCACCCACTTCGACCTGTCAACAGCTGCGTCGAGTTCGATCCGGGCCTCATCGACGGGGTAGCCCTAGCCACACGCCCCCAAGGCCGACGTTCGCCCGAGACGGCCCCTCGACCTGCAGCGGATTGCCGGTTCAACGGTATCCGAGTGTGACCCTGGCGCGTGTGTTTGGGCCGCGGTTCAAACTTCAGCCCGCCCGCCATCAGCGCGACCGAACTCCCTGGGGGACGATCCCGCCGTTCGTTTACCGTGGGCCGAGGAAGGCCGACGGGCCGAAAGGACCTGTGACCGGCCGGCGGGTCGCATTGACGCATGCCGGTAAAACGAATATTACGGCGTCTTAATATAAGGTGTCAAGATATATCTCGGCAGTTCCCGAGGCACTCCCCCGTGTCCGCAGCCGTCTCCCGCCCGTCCAGCCGCTCTCTCGCGCCGTCGGATGCCTGGGGGCCCGACGCGCCGTGGACCGTCTTGCGGGATGCGTACTACCGTGTGATGAAGCAGCGCGCCGGGATTCTCCGACGTTTCGGGCTCTCGCTGTCGGAGTACGCGGCGCTTCGGCTGTGCGCCGAGGAACCCTCGATGCTTTCGGAGATCGCGGACGTGGCCGGTGTCACGTCTGCGGGCGCGACCGATATCGTCGACCGTCTGGAGGCCCGCCGGCTCGTCCGAAGGGTGTCGGACTCGAAGGACCGTAGAGCGGTACGTGTGACTTTGACTCCATCGGGAAGCCGATTGTTCCGGATGGCCCAATCGACCCAACGTGCGATGTTTCGCGAGCTCAGCCGATCGCTTTCACCGTCTGATCGGGAGGCGCTGGTGATTGGGCTCTCTTCGCTGATCCGGGCGCTCGCATCCCGCGAGACCTAGAAAGGGGGAGAGCGGCGCGATGGAGTACAAGTGGACCGTCCTCTCCAACACCACCCTGGGCGCCTTGATGGCCGCCATTAACGGGACGATCATCTTGATCTCCTTGCCCGTGATTTTCCGGGGCCTCAACGTTAACCCCTTCCTTCCATCGAACCTGACGCTCCTCATCTGGATCTTGATGGGGTACGGGGTCGTAACCGCGACCCTCCTCGTCACCGTCGGGCGCATCTCGGACATGTACGGGCGCGCCCGGATGTACAACCTTGGCTTTGCGATCTTCGCGGTCGGATCGGTGCTGCTGTTCCTCACGCCGAATTCAGGAACCGTGGGGGCCTGGGAACTGGTCGGATTCCGGATCGTACAGGGCGTGGGCGGAGCGTTCCTTTTTGCGAATTCGGCGGCCCTCATCACCGACGCGTTCCCCCACTCCGAACGGGGGAAGGCCCTCGGAATCAACCAGGTGGCCGCGTTGGGGGGCTCGGTCGTTGGGTTGGTCCTCGGTGGTGTGCTCGCCGGGATTGGGGATGTCCACCTCGGCCCGATCGTGATCCCCACGTGGCGGATCATCTTCCTCGCGAGCGTGCCGGTGGCCATCGCCGGGACCCTCTGGGCCTACCTCAAGCTCCACGACATCGGCACGATCCGGCAGGGACAGAAGATCGATTACGTCGGGAATGCAACCTTCGGAGTCGGACTCACCGTGCTCCTCATCGCCGTGACCTACGGCCTTCTACCCTACGGAGGACAGTCGATGGGTTGGTCCAGTCCCTGGGTCTGGTCCGGGATCGGCGTCGGTGTCGCCCTGCTCGTGGCGTTCCTCCTCGTCGAGATTCGCGTGAAGGATCCGATGTTCCGTCTCGGCCTGTTCCGGATCCGTGCGTTCGCTGCGGGGAACCTCGCAGGCCTGCTCGGATCGATCGCCCGCGGAGGCGTGATGTTCATGTTGATCATCTGGTTCCAGGGAATCTGGCTTCCCCTTCACGGGTACTCATTCTCCCAGACCCCGTTCTGGGCAGGAATCTACCTCCTGCCGATGATGGGCGGGTTCGTCGTGATGGGACCTCTGAGCGGGTGGCTCTCCGACCGGTTTGGTGCTCGATACCTCGCGAGCGCCGGAATGGGGGTCACGTCGGCGGGGTTCGTCCTCTTCTTGTTCCTTCCGTACAGCTTCCCGTACTGGCAGATGGGTTCTCTGCTCTTCGTTCAAGGCTGCGGAATGGGGATGTTCGCGGCTCCGAACACCGCGGCGATCATGAATTCCGTCCCCGCGGAGCACCGGGGGGCGGCCTCCGGCATGCGCGCGACGCTCCAGAACGCCGGCATGCAGCTCTCTCTCGCGGTCTTCTTCACGATTGTCCTGGTCGGGCTCGCGAGCGGGCTGTCCGGCTCCGTTGCCGGCGCCCTTGGCTCCGCCGGTGTGCCGTCCACCGCCTCCTCGGTGCTGAGCAAGATGGTCGCGAACGACCCCTCCGGAGCCCTGTTCGGAGCGTTCCTCGGCCAGAACCCGATGGCCCTGTACATCTCCGCCCTACCTCCGGCGCTTTCGAGCCAGATCAGCCCGGCGGTCCTGGCCACCCTGACGTCTCGGCAGTTCTTCCCGAATGCCGTCGCGCCGGCCTTCCTTCGTGGCATCGACACCGCGTTCGAGATCTCCGCGATCCTGACGGCGGTGGCCGCGATCGTTTCCCTGTTGCGCGGCGGACGATACATCCACGAACTCCACGCACCCGTCCCCCGTGAAGGACCGGCGCCCTCCGCCGCTGCAGTCGATCCCCCTAGCGTGGCCTCGCCCGCAATCGGTCCCCGGTGAGCCTCGCCCCCCCAACACGCCCGCCATCGGCGTCGGAGCAACGCGGGCCGAGTCTGTGACACTGCTTCTGAGATCCTCTGGGCTCGGTCCCTCCGGCCTGGTTTCGGTCGGCCGAGTCCGAACCCAACCTGAACGAACGTCTCCCAGGACTGAGGCCAGGGTCCGGGGGGAGGTCTTCCGAATATAGTACCGCGTTTTCCCACCTCCATGCCAACGGACTCCGCTTCACCGCAGACTCGCGCGCGACTCGCCCAATCGGTCCTGAAGAACAACCTACGACTCCGCGCCGGCGAGCGAGTGATCATCGAGGCCTGGACGCATACCCTACCTTGGGCGGTCGCGTTCGCCCGGGAAGCTCGACGGATGGGTGCCTATCCGCTCATCCCCTACGATGACGAGGCCGCGTACTGGGACGCGGTCGAGGATCGAGAGTACGATGTTCTTGGGAAGGCCGCAGCTCACGAATGGGGGGCGCTCGCGAACACCGATGTGTACATCCACATGTGGGGCCCGGGCGATCGCGTTCGGATGAATGCCCTGCCCGGAAAGGTTTCCAGTCGACTGTTCGCCTTCAACGAGGATTGGTATTCGACCGCCCGCAAGGCCGGAGTCCGCGGAGCCCGCCTGGAGCTCGGCCGTCCGTATCCGAATCTTTCCGTGGCGTATGGCGTCGACATTTCGGCATGGACCGACCAGCTCGTCCGGGGGACGATGGTCTCTCCGGACGCACTTGCACGATCGGCGACCCGAGTGGCCCAGACCCTCGCGCGTGGACGGAAGCTGAGAATCCGCAACGACGACGGGACCGATCTCACGCTCGGACTTGCGGGACGCGCCCCACGCACGTACGTTGGGCGACCGGTCACGGCCGATCGGAAGCGGCCATTCGATATCTTGACGAGTATCCCCTCCGGTGCGGTGCGCGTCGCACTCGACGAAAGCGTCGCCGAGGGGCTGATCGTCGCGAACCGCACGTGCTACTACGACGATGGAAAGGCGACCGGTGCAGTGTTCCGCTTCCATGATGGGAAGTTGACGAGCGCGGACTTCGACCGGGGAGGAAATCGGTTCCACAAACCGTTCAAGACCGGGGGAAAGGGTCGGGACCGACCGGGATTCCTCGCCATCGGATTGAACCCGGAACTCCATGACACGCCCCAGTTGGAAGATATCGAACGTGGAGCGGTCATGGTCTCCGTCGGCGGGAATCGGAACCTCGGGGGCAAGAACGCCTCCGGCTTCTTTGGCTGGGCGATCAACGCCGGAAGTACCGTCGAGGTCGACGGCCGCAGGCTCTCCCTGAGCGCCTAGCGGCCGAACCAGGAGACAGGGGCAGCAGCCCCTCTCCCCTCTCGAGCCGCGGACGTCGAAGACTCCCCGGTACGACGCGATCCTCCTGCCCACTCAAGTAGACGCTGAGCTCAGGGTGTCGAGGTCTCCAGTGAAGAATGCACTGAAGAGCCGACTGCGCGCGTCCGACCATCCCTCCTTCGGTACGTGGATCTCCTCCTCGTCGCCCGTCTGCGTCGATGCGTTGAGGGAGATGGGGTTCGACTGGCTCATGATCGACACCGAGCATTCCCCGGTGAATCCCGAGACCCTCGCCGCGATGATCGCGACCGTGGGGGATACCGGCGTCACACCCCTTGTCCGCGTGGGCAACGTCGACCAATACCTCATCAAGCAGGCCCTCGACTCAGGGGCACAGGGGATCCTCGTGCCGCTCGTCAGTACGGAGGCTCAGGCCCGGACGGTGGTCTCGTTTGCGAAATACCCCCCCGACGGCGTCCGGGGAGCGGCCGCCGCAGCCGCCTCCCGTTACGGGCGGGACCTTGCGTCCTATCTGCGGAGCGCCAACGCCGAGACGATCGTGGGTGTTCAAATCGAAACGCGCGAGGCGCTCGAGAACCTCGAGGCGATCGCGAGAGTTCCCGGCGTCGATCTGCTCTTCGTCGGCCCCACGGACTTGACGCTGAGCCTTGGACTGCTCGACGATCGGAAGAATCCCCGCGTGGCGGAGGCGATGCGGAACGTCGTCGGAGTTTGTACCTCGCATGGCAAGGTTCCCGGAACCCTCGTGATCGACGCCGACGAGAAACGTCGAGCTGTCGAACTCGGCTTCCGCTTCATCTCCCTCGCATCGGACGTTCGGTTTCTCCTCGAGGGCGCAAAGGCGTTCTTGGGATACTGAAGCCGTTTCCGAGAGATTCCCCGCTTCTCCCGGGGTTCGGATGCTTCGTTGGACCTAGCGTTCTCGCCGGCCTCTCTTCGAGGCTGCACGATAATCTCGCTCGAGCGCCCGTCCGAAGTTCCTCCAGAGCGCCTTCAGTTCCCGCACGAGCTGGGGCTTCGGAGGGTTCCGCCCGCCGAGGGGGGTCGGTCGCCTCCGTCCCCGGAACGAAAGCCCAGTCCGTCCGTCGGGAAGAACGTGCAGTCTGTAGTCGATGGTCCATTCTCGGTGGGTTCCGACAATGTCCGCGTGCCAGTGATCCGGTGGGGATAGGGTAACGACATCGTGACTCCAGACCCATCCTACCGGTTCGTCGTACAGGTCCTCGAAGATCACGCGACGTGCCGAGCGACTTAGGACCCTTCGAGTGTAGTTTTCCTTCTCGAGGCGGGGGTCTTCGGGAGAATAGTCGGTGCACCAGCGAAAAACATACGGTAGCGGGGCCTGGAACGTCGAGCGGAACTCGTAGGTCGTAGCAGTCGGTTTCCTCGGCATGGAATCCTCGGCCGCACGGGTACGCCCGGTGAGATAACGCCAGCGTAGGCGCCGCGACTTTTGACGTCGATTCGCAAGTAGCGGACCCCACGCGGCTCGGAGGGCCCCAGCAAGGAGCGCTGCGAACGAAACGAGTCCCTGGGACTATCGTTCCACCGGCCGCCACCAACACTAAAGCCGTCGGGTTGGAATCGGCCGGTGAGGAGGCCTGTGCCACCGGCCTAACACCGATCGGCTGTGGGGCTGGGCTACCAGGACCCAGTGCCGGAGGATCCCCAACTAGAGTCTTGACGCGGGTTCGTCCGGCTCTATTCCTCCTCCATCGTCGCCAACAGTGTGGACTTCCGACATGATGAGGGGATCAGAAGAATGGGAAGGGGTTTCGAGGGGATCTTCGGAGAAACCGAGATCCCCCGATCGGCTCGCTACGTTGTTCGTTGCTGGCCGAACCTCGCCTCACCAGATGGACGTGTCCGGGTT
>DASPSQ010000015.1:0-133476 GCA_035623855.1 Thermoplasmata archaeon
CCCCCCTCCGACATTTGGATTTGAACCCCCCGGGGGTTCGAAGACCGCCTCTGACATCTTTCAACGATTTCTCGCCGAGAAACGACGAAATTCGACCGTTTGTGTGGCGAGGAATTGAACCCGTCCACTCCCTTGCCCGACAAGCGTGCCTTACCCCCGAGGGGGTGGGTTCTCTTCCTCCGGTGCCCCCGAGGGTCTCAGCTGCGCCGGTGAAGCGTGAGGCCACATCCAGATCGAGGCTCCTTCGTTGTATCCGAGCCTAGACTTCCAACTCACGATACGGCGGGTCTCGGGTCATGCGGGGACGTTGCCGCAGAGAGGCGCGGCTCAGGAAACGTGAATGACCAGTTTTCCTCGCGCCTGGTGGAGTTCGGCTCGGGCCATCGCCTCCGGCGCTTCCGGGAGCAAGTAGACGTGGTCGATGACGGGTTTCAGCTTCCCTTGGGCTACGAGACTGCCAAGCTTCGCCATGTCCTCCGCGTTCGGCCTCGCTAGGAGACCCCAGACGCGCTGACGAAGCAGTCGGCGACGAAGTCCGGCCTGGATGAATCGACCGAAGCCGCCCCGACCCCCAACACATACCAGGGCACCCCCCGGCTTGAGGGTCCGCAGTAGTGCCCCTATTCCATTCAATCCCGAGACGTCGAAGATGACGTCATAGCGATCGGGTCCGCGTGTGAAGTCCGCTTTGTGGTAGTCCATAACCACATCTGCCCCTACCGAACGGAGCATCTCGACGTTGTCTGTATGCGTAACCGCTGTCACCCGAGCCCCCATCCACTTGGCGAGCTGAACGGCAAACGTTCCGACACCACTGCCCGCCGCCGTGATGGCAACCGACTGGCCGGGCTGAACGTGTCCTCGGTCCCGTAGTGCCTGCAGGGCGGTGAAGGCGGCGATTCCGAGAGTGGCCGCGTCGTCGAAGGAGACACCTTCCGGTTTGTTCGCGAGCTCGCGCTCGTCCGCTGCCGCGTACTCGGCAAACGACCCGCTGCCGAGCCCAAACACGGCGTCGCCGACCTTGAAGCGCGAGTCCGGCTTCCGCACCGCGACGACCTCGCCCGCCACGTCTATACCGCGAATTCTTCGCTTGGGTCGCATCAAGCCAAACCCGAGGAGGCGGACGATGATTGGTCTGCCCGACATGATCCGCCAGTCCAGGCTGTTCACCGACGCGGAACGCACACGGAGTAGCACGCTCGTCGCGTCCGGGACAGGCGTCTCGGCGTCGTCGAGCTTCAGAGTGTCGGCCTTCCCGTACCGATCTTGGACGACGGCCTTCATTGTGGCCGGGCCCCCGACACTGCTCATCCTTTCGGTCACGAGGCTCACGTCAATATGGTAAAGTTGTGAACTATTTAATTATTGACCATGTAGTAAATGCCTTAACGAGGAGCCGCTTATGGGCTCTGGACAGATAGTCTGCGTAGGAGCGTCACAATGCCTGCCCGCCGACCAGAAGGCTCATCGACCGGGGACAGCTGGCCGACGCGAAAACCACCGCCTAACCCCGCAGCTGTCTTCCGCGCCATGAACGTGGCCAGCAAGCGGTTTCCCCACTACTTCGACAAGGCTTTGGGGACGGTCGACCTGAGACTGACCGAGTTCTCGGTGCTCCAACAGCTGTCGGAATCCGGCCCGACTCCGATGGTCCGGCTGAGCGACGAAAACCTCGTCACGAAAGCCGCGGTTACAGGGATCATCGACGCAATGGAAACGAAGGGCCTGGTTCGGAGGGTGAGAGATTCCTCGGACCGAAGGGTGGTGAACATCCAGATGACTCCGGCCGGCAAGAAGCTGTTTGCCGTGGCTAGGCGGCGACACCAGGCGGTCGTCAAGGGATTCGTCTCCACGCTGGAGCCCGACGAGATCCGGGTTCTGGTTCGAAGTTTCGAGAAGTTGATCAGATTCATTGACGAGGGATTGGCCTAAACGACATACTCGTGCCTTGAGCCGATTTACCGAGATTCCTTGAATTCCTAGAACGAAAATTGACATGGGGGAGGGGGGCTTTGATTCCGCCCGAAATGGGCGGGTTCTACAATGGCGGGCTTGGAATCGGCTGATCGGACCGATTTCCAACCATGGGGTCGTGTACAGAGGTTTCCGGCCGACCCGCGACCTCACGTACGGGATTTGAACCATTCTTGAGCTCCCCCGTCGGAGTGTGCTCGTAATGGTCCGGTTCCGATCATCCGAAAAGGGTCGTTCACCCACTGTGTACAGGCAGACACCTGTTGGCGCTACCTAGTCTCCCCATTCCGGCGGGGATGGGTTGGCCCATCGGGAAACAGTGGGCTCACCGGTGGGCGCTCCAAGGCAGTTGTGAGGCAGACTTATTGGCAGGAAATCCTTCCGTATTTTTCAGGATTCCATCAATGCCGGAGTTGACGACCGACGATGTTGCCCGGTGGATGAAAGCCGCCAACAGCGGTGACATCGATCGGATGGTGGCCGAGTTTGCCGATGATGCAGTGGCCTATGGTATCCTAGGCTCGGGACCGTACGTGGGGAAGCAAGCTATACGCACCTGGCTCAGCGGAGTCTTGGTATCGTTCCCGGACCTGCGAGAGGAATTGAAGACGGTCGCGGTGCGGGGTAACGAGGCCCTAGGCGTGGAGACGATGACCGGGACCCACAGCGGCCCGATCAGAACCGCGGATGGGAAGGAGATTCCGCCCACCCACCGGAAGTTCTCGTGGGACCTGATGGTCCACCTCGTGGCCGACAATAACGGCAGGATCAAGTCCTATCGTCTGTACGGGAATCCGTTGGAGCTCTTCAGGCAGCTCGGGTTGAGCCGCTGAGCCCAGTCATGCGCAGGGTTCCGAGTAACAATCGACTCCCGGGCCGCTGAAGCGGCTTGGACGAACGTGCCCTTAGCACGAAATGGGTGGTTTGCGCCCGGGGCTCCAATCCAAACTTTCAAGGTAGGGGATTCGTTCCCGTAGATCTCGACGAGGTATGGTCATGCCCGATGAATTGCTGTATGAGACGCGAGAGAAGATCGTCTCGGTCACCCTTCACGAGATCACACCCCAAGGAGTGCGACTGACGTGGAATCTCCAGGGCCAGGTCGTGGGCCGTTACAACGCCGCGCGCATCGAAACCGTGAAGGGTTTACTGAAGCCAGACGGAACCAGCGAATTCGAGCTTCTGATCGCGGACCGGACGAACGAAGGCGAGATGATTCTTGCCAGGGGGAACGGTGCGGGCAGTCCGATGGGAGGTGCCAAGATTCGGGTGGAGGGCACGGCTTCTTTCATGACCGCGTCGAAGAAGCTGGCTTGGCTCAACTCGGTCAAGGCAAGGTTCGAAGGAAGCGCAGATCTGGATACCGGCGACGTACTCGTGAAAGTCTATTCGGTGACGTGAACCCCGGCTCCGATCGCTCGAGTGGACCCCTTACACCGCGGCGACAATACCTGATTCCCTCTCATTCGCGCCAGTTCGGTGCGTGGAGAAGCCGTGGACTGCGCGCACCGCGTCCTTAGACCCTTCCGTCAGTATTGGGGTGCACTCGCCAGGGCGCTCGAAGCCCGGTACCGCAGCGGCCGATCCGCCAAAGGGAGGACCTGGTCGGATCGCCAGGGTTGCGCTCGAGCTCCGGGAGTACCGTCGCCATCTCAAGATCCCTTACTTTGTTTTGCGTGCTCCCTCCCAGAGTTCATACTCTACTGTCATTTCGACTCTTCGTCTTGAGCGGGTGGCTGGCATGCCCGAAACTTGCCTCAAGCCCACCAATCGCGTTCGAGCGAAGGGGCGCGCCGATGGATTTCGTGTATCGATGGTGTACTGATTACACCCCTGACGAGGCCAAGTACGAATCGGAGGCCCGCCCGCGCCGCCAACTCCGGTGGACGGCTCGCGGAGTGATGGACGACGGTCTCGAGGAAGCCCAGCAGGGCTGGTTTTGGTCTGAGCACGGTGTGCGACTCCTGCCCCCCAACTGGCGGCACTCGGATTCCGCGGGAAGTCACCGACGCGAGCGGCGCCGACCACGCTGCCGACGTGAACACTACTTGGGACACGTGGAACGACCCGGTCTCCTTGGTCTATGTTCCCGGTTGCACCACGACCGTTTCGTAGCAGTTGGTCGTCCCCGACCGACCTGCGGAGACTGCAAGCGCAGGCTCCTTGGAACCCTCGGTAAAATCCTCGACGTACACATGCGATCTTGCTCGCTAGCAAGAACTTGGGAGTGACGACTTGAGACCCTGTCCGAACTGCGGGGCTCCCGCTAACGAAGGCCAGTCATTCTGCACCATTTGCGGGTTCGCGCTGAATCCGAGCCCTTCGTCCGTGCCCGCTTCTCCTAAGCCGCGGAGCGCGGGTCCTCAGATTGCGATCTACATCGCAATGCTTGGAATCGCGACCCTGGCATCCCTCACATTTGCGATCCTTGGGCCCGTGGATCGCCTCATTGTGCTCGTCATCACATTCGTCTGTCTCTACGTCGCTGTCCGGGCAGCGTACTCTTTGGCCGCATCCAAAGCGTTGCAGGATTCTCAAAGATGGCCTTGGGCGATCGCCGTGATGGGTGCGTTACTGGCGGTTCCCGCTAGTATCCTGCTCGAAGTGCTAATGGGGGGCCTGACGGCGAACGTTCCCAGTTTTCTGGCCGAGTCTGCCACGCTACCGGGGCTGTGGGAGGAAGCGAGCAAGCCGCTTGGCATTCTGATCGTTGCACTAACCGTGCCGGGATTCCTCCGGAGAAAAAAAAGGGTGTTTGGCCTCGGAATCGCTGCGGGACTAACGTTCGGTATAGTGGAAAGCGTATTCTACGTGATAAATGGCGCTTCCCCGTTCTTGCGAATCCTGTCCGTGTCTGGGCATTCGATGTGGTCTGCCATTGTCGCTGTCGGCATCGCGTTGGCCGTCCCGAAAATATCCAGTCAGCCCGGTAGCAGCATTGAGAAACTTCGAGGGTTACTCAGCGCTCCTACCTTGACCCCATTCGTCCTGGCCTTCTCCCTGCATGAACTGTGGGATCTGGGTAGCGGGTTCGGATTCCTACTTTCACTGCCCTTGACCATTGTCGTGTTCGTAGGGATGTATCGGCACCTACCCGCCGATCTGGAAGAGTTCAGGTTTGGCGGCCCGACCAGTTTCGTGAGTGGGATATTCAGGAGCCTAAGAAGCCCTCCTCCCGTCGTGCCGTCCCAGGTGTACCCCGGAGGGTGGGCCGGACCCTCAACGCCTTCGCTGAGCGGTTCATTCGCCGCGGCCGCCCCTGCTCCCCCTTATCCGCCGCCTCCTCCGTATGCTCCGGTCATCTTGCCCAACTGCGCGACGTGCGGTCGGCCCGCTACGTACGTTCGTGAATACAACCGATACTACTGCTACACCTGCGCTCGCTACATCTAGATCCCGAGTGAACCGGTCAGCCCGGTAGATCATGGCCCGGACTCCAGTATCACAGAGCCCCCCAATGAGCTGGCCGCGGCCTCTGACGATTTGAGGGCCCCCAAAGGACGGCGGCGAATGCCCCCGATTTTTCCCGGTGCTGAGGAGACCCGAATTAGAGACCTTTTCCCACACTAGGGGCTCTTCATAGCGGGGGCTTCCCTCAGGCAAGTCTCCGTCTATTGTCGTCCATCGAAGCGCGAGCCAGCGTTCCGTCCAATTTCGAGCAGACGTGGATGTAACTCCAAAAGCACTCACCCCGTTCGAGGCTTCAGGCGCAACCTGCGATGCACCCATCGCCAATGTGGATCACCAATGCTTCCTGGCCTCACCAGCACGAAGAGGGCAGCTGGTGAGAGGCTACACTGGTCTACGGCCCGGAATCAGCGGCGTCAACTGCTGAATGTCGTATCGGGCTCGAAGGTCGGCAATCGCACTGGGGTCCGGTGGCCCCGGATGAGCGACCAGCTCGCCCACCTTTTGGAGATACTCCTCGTGTCCAGCCGGCGAGAAGAGGAACAGCATACGAACGGGCTTGGCGCCTGGATTGGAAAAGGCGTGAGGGCACTTGGCGGGAACGAACATGAGGCTCCCGGGACCCCCACGGACCACTCCGGTCCCGTCGCGCGACTTCCATCCGTGCCAGCTGTCGCGCGTTCGCTCCCGGGGTTCGAACGCTAGGAGGTCGAGCTCTCCATCCACGATATAGAACAACTCTTCTGCCTCGCTGTGCAGGTGGGCACCGACATCAAAGCCGGGTGCAACCAGGGCTTCGAACACTGACCACCGTTGGGTCCTTTCCGCGCCGACCTTGAGAACCATGCCGGACCCTTGGATCTGGTGACCCGCGCCTGGCGAGACCACAATTCCATCCGACATCCTTGCCGATCCTCCGTGAGAAATCTGCCTCCTTCAATTGGGTCCCTCGGAAAAGACTTTGGACGCTGCAAATGGTCACAAAATATCGGGTCCACCCTAGTCCCAACGCCAGAGCACTCACCCCGTTCGAGGCTTCGGGCGCAACCTGTGTTACAGCTACCCTTCTTCAGCAGCTCCCAGATTCCGAGGAGCGACCCGGAAGTATGGCCCCTTTCACGCCGATTCGTTGGATTTCCTCGCGGAAGATCAACCGGACGCCTTTGATCCTGCGGAAGTCCTTGTCGTAGGTCCAAATCGGCGCGTCGAGGGCGATCGCGAGTGCGACGTAATCCTCGTCGCCACGAGCTCCCGCCTCTTCCACGAGCCCGAAAGCCCGCGGGAGGTGGCGGGCGAAGCCTTCACGCGTAACGGTTTGGACACGAGTGAAGAGATCCTCCGAAAGGGCGACGAGCACGGGTGGTGCGACCCCGGAGAGAGCGACGATCTTCGGAATATGCCGAACGGGCCGTGGCGGCGAGCGACGAGGCGGGTGCAGCACCGAGTTCACACGGCGGGTGCGTGGCACCTTCCTTCGGGGCCTCCCTGCCGGGGAGTTAATTAATCGGTAGGCGATTCGCCCTCGTGGTCGGCCGCCGTCATCGGGCGCGAACTCCCCAACGAACGCCGACCTCCCTGAGATTCCACTTCACTCAACGCTTCCGTGCTCCGGCGGCCACCGCCTTCGAATGGTGCATTGATTATCGACCTGAAGACGGGGCCTTCTTCCCCGAGCGTCATCTACGTTCCGTGCGTTGGCTCGGCGACGATACCGCGATTCTGACCGACACCACTTTTCCGAAAGGTTCCCCGCTTCGTATCCACCGCCTCGTCCGAATCGACCGCGAGCAACTCGCGTGGACGAATACTCACCTCGACGGTCCCTTCGTGCACTCGCAATACTGGTATCGAGTGGTTCCCCGGGGGCGAAATGCTTCCGCCCTCGAATTCACTGGCCACAGGCTAGTCTGGTCGGTCCGAAGCCCCCCGGCATCAGTCATTCGTCAACTTACAGAAGCGGAACGCAAGGCCGATTCCACAACGTGGCGGACGAGCATTGCCCCCGCTCTCGATCGAGATCTAGTCCGGGACCGGCGGACCCGGAATCGGTGAGAATCCTTCGGCGCAGCATCCAGCATTTGGCTGGGGTGGCTGATATTCTGCGTGCAACCAAGGGAGACCCGACGAATCCGGTCGTTTTAAGGCGGCAACGTGGATTCCGTCGTGGGAGCGACTACGGCCGATGATGACTGAGTTCGATGCGATCCGCGACCTGTACCGATACAATTCTCGAGTCCGACAGAAATACCTCACGGCAATCTGGAAACTGCCGCCGCGTCAGCGTTTCCGAAACCGTGGCGCGTCGTTCCCGTCGCTGGTCGACATCTACATGCACGTCCTGGATGCCTATCGATGGTGGTTCCTGTCGGTCTACGGACGGGGTAAGAAGTTCGACGAGTATCCGTTGGGTAAGCGATACTCGAAGTCAGAGGCACAGAAGGAGACTGCCGCGGTCGATCTACTGATCACGAAGACACTTCGAGAGATCGGCCCGCGGGGACTTTCTCGAAAGGTTTCCTGGAAAGGTCGACGGGCGTTCGAGACCTCGACCCGAACAATGCTAATCCACATGGTGGAGGAGGAGCTCCAGCACCGTGGGGAAATGAACGCCCTTCTCTGGCAACTCGATGTGGATCCACCAGTCACAGGGTTCGACGATCCCTTCTGAAACCACTCCGAAACGGGGCCTCGAAGAAGTTTGAACTCCCCGGGTCGTTGTGACCTTGCTTGCACCCCAGGAGCTCGGTTCGCAGGTTTCCGATTTCGGAAGTGCTTTCTTTCCAATCCGGTTACCCCGAGGCGGATAGATCTCGATGAAGAACCCCACGTCTCAGACTTACGTCGTCCGCGTAGAATTCGATGCGCCACTTGACTTCGTCTTCCGTTGGTGCACCGATTTGCATCCGAAGACCCCCAACTTGAGGGCGACACCTCCACACGACGGAAGATCCTCTCCTCGAACTCGAGGGAGGTCCTCTACGAAGACCTCGATGAATCTCTGGGTGGTGGGTGGATGGGGAGCCGGTGGAAGATCTCACTCCGGCCTCCCGACCGATGGCACGGCGAGGCGATCGGCAACACGCGAGATTGGAGCGTTGACTACCGACTCCGTTCCCTCGCCCCGAAACGGACGGAACTCACCCTGCGTGGGCGCCGTCGGCCCGCACGTCTCGGGGGGAAGGGTCCGACACGTCGCCAAGTGCAGTCAAACCTCGAGGGGAATTGGAAACTCTTCAAGCAGGCCCTCGAAACTGATTTCCATCGATCAGTGAGGAATGAGCAAGGGACCCGGTCGCGCAGAAGACGAAGCGTCTAGAAGCGTGCCGTGACCAGCACGCACTCGGCCGGTAGAGTCACGCCATCCCCCGTCGTATATTGCGCGAGTCGTTCCCTCGTGTCTCGGAGGACTTCGCGCTGTACCTCTGCGGTCTCCTCACTGAGCGAATGACCGAGAGGGGTTCCCTTTAGGACGGTATCTAGGTAGGCGTCAGCATCCGGAAGATGGACCGTGGTGGAAACACGACGCTCCTCGCCATCGCGAAAACCTGCAGAGGACAGGAATGCGATCATCTCGCCCGGGCCGCCGGTCTCGTAGGGAGTAGGGATGTATCCGGTCTCATCGGGCTCGGCGTGACTGAGCATAGGACCCACAATCGCGTGCAGAAATGGAACCCGGTCGCCGGAGGGCCAGACGGTCACCGCGATCCGGCCATGGGGGGCCAGCACGCGATGAGCCTCTCTCGCCGCCGCTTCCGGATCCGTAAAGATTTGGAACCCGAAGTTGCTCACGACCGCGTCGAACGAGCCGTCCTTGAGCTCCAGCTTGGCGCAATCCATTGTCCGAAACTCGACGTTCCGAATCTCGCGTTCTCGGGCGTTCCGCCCGGCGAGAGCCACCATTTTTTCGGATAAGTCAATTCCAAGGACGTCTCCCGTGGGCCCGACTCGCCGCGCGATCGTCAGCGCGGGCTCGCCCGGACCCGTGCCGAGGTCGAGTACCCGTTCACCGGGCTGAGACGCGAGCGCCTCCACCAAGGCGCTCCGGAACGGAGCCAGAAGTGCCATGAACCGGACGTACGCCTCGGCGGATTCATTCCATGTCGTCCGGGTGTACTCCCGATAGTATTCCTCGGTGTACTTCCAAGGCACGAGGGTGACACTTCCCTTGTCCACTTAGACCCATCGGATTGCGAGGATGGTCTCGTCCCTCGGGATGGGTCGGCAAGAGGGACCGCAGAGTGGACCGGGTGCAGGACCTTTCTTGCACCTCAACCCGAAGGTATTTGTCCCATCAGCTCGGAACGAGCTCTTTGCTAGCATGTCCGACGAGAAGGAACGACCAAAATTCCGACAGCACCTGCGTGAGGTGGGTGCCGCACTCGGTGGGATCGGAAGAGACGTTGGCACGAGCGTCAGCGACGCGCCTCACCTCGCCAAGGAAGGGACGAAGAACGCCCTCGCGCGTGCCGCCGGTATCCGGCGGACACCGATGAAGGAGTGGTCGGACCCCAAGTCGTCTGACTCGAAGTAAGGCCCTTTTGAACCTCGGTCGCGGATCGCCCTGGATGGGCGTTTCACGATCTGACCGGAGCTCGATGGCCCTGGGCGGTTTCGCTGGTCCAGGTGCTCACGATGGACACGTTCGTGGAACGCGTCGAGGTCCAAGTACTGAGAGTGCGCGCAGATTGGAACGGGGGCGGTCCAGCCGAGGCCATGCATCGGCTCGAGTCCAAGCTCCCCTCACCGAGGGGAAGAAAGTTCTACGGAACGTTCCGAATGCTTCCGGACGGCGAAGAATACTTCGCGTGTGTGGAACGGATTGACTCAGACGATCCAGGGCAGATGGGCCTGGGGGTCGGCACCATACCCGGCGGACTATACCTTCGGAGGAAGTTGAGTGACTGGCAGAAGGTCATCGCCGCTGGGAAGCTCGGAGAGCAATTTCAGGAGATGCTCCAAAATTGCAATCCCGATCGGGGCCGGCCATCCATTGAATTCTATCGCAGCATGGCCGAGATGCACCTGCTCGAGCCGGCGCTAAATCGGGACCACCCGACTCTACCAAACATTTGATCGGTTGACTGGATCCTTGCACCTTTGCCCCAACTTTGGACGCAACAACCGTTGCACACCGGCTCCTTTAGGTGCGCCCGCCTCGTGGGCTACGAATTTTCAACCGAATAGGTTCGCCACTCCCCCTCTACGCCGCGGAAGGTTTGCACTCCGCGATCGCGGAACTTGATGTCCGAACCAATCGCCAGATCGCGGACCGTGCTCGACACCAGGATCTCACCATCCTCGGCTTCGTCGCCGACGCGCGAGGCGATGTGGATGGCGATCCCCTGCACATCTCCGCTTTTGAAAATGCACTCCCCGGTGTGAAGGCCTGCGCGGAGTTCGAGCCCCAAACTCCGCGCCTGCCCCCGAATGGCCGATGCACACCGGATCGCGCGGGTTGGCCCGTCAAACGTCGCCAATATCCCGTCGCCGGTTGTCTTGATCGTCTGGCCGTGGAATCGTTCCACCTCGACCTTGGCTTGGTCGTACAACCGGCCGAGGAGCTGACCCCAGGCGCGGTCGCCGAGCTCGGATAGGCGCTTTGTCGAGCCAACGACGTCGGTGAACAAGACGGTCGTCAGAGTGCGGTTGGTCTCTTGAATACCGGGAAGATCGTCGACGAAGCTCCGGAACGCCTCCAGGACGGCGGCGCTCGCCTTTGGGTCGGCAGGAAACATGTGGCTCGCTCCTGGAATGGGCAAGAATCGGGATCCCGGAATATGATCGGCGATGTAGCGGTTCATTTCCACTTCAATTTCGCTTCCCGCAGGAGCCATCACAAGGCACGGGGCCTGGACAGCCGCGAGCTCGGGGCGGACGTCAATCTCTCGATTCATCCGAGTCAGGGCGACCGCCGAGGCGGGGGATGCGCCAAAGGTGACGAGACGATGGTGCCATTGGATGTACTCAGCGTTGCCCTTCATTCCGGGCGCCATGGCGACCGCGGACTCCTGCATGAACTCGGGCTGGCCCCATTCTCTCTCTTCCCGCTGGATGTACTCGTCCCATTCTTCGTCAGTGGTTCCCCACGGAAAATCAGGGGTCTTTCGGGAACACGCTTGCGCGCCAAAAACGACGAGTCCCTGAGTTCTCGTGGGGTAGGTCGCGGCGAAGAGAATCGCCATCGGGCCGGATTCGGACGCGCCGAAGATGACGGCAGACTTCGATCCGCAAGCATCCATCACCGCGCGGATGTCATCCGTGCGTTCGCCCAGGGGGGCGATGCCGACTGCGCGGTCGGACATGCCTACGCCGCGCTTGTCGAATATGATGAGGCGGCAGAACTTGGAAAGCCGTCGGAAGAAATCGGCCATCGGGGGCCATTCCCACCAAACGGCCAAGTGACTAGTCGCCGGCCCGGCGAAGACCACATCGATAACTCCGGTACCGATCGTTTGGTACGCGATGTGAACTTCCCCGCTCTTTGCGTACTTGACCTCGGGAACGTCTCCTGGCATCCTTGCTTCGGAGAGAACGTTGAGCTCTGTTATATTCGTATAGTCGGCTTTCATCGAATTTGCCGACTACCGTGCGATTCCGTTCAGTCTCTGGAAGTACTGGGTGATCGGGATCGGGATTCTTACTGGCGCAGGCGTACTCCTGGGGGCGGTCGCCTGGCCGATTCACCGTAGGGACACTCGGACCCTTGTCTCGGGGTGTCGGCCCGGAGACTGGGCCCATCAGGGAGGAGCCCTCCTCGTAGAGTTGCAACTGGCCTTGCGCTACCGGTGGGCCGGAGAGGGCAAACCCCGGTTCACCCAGCGAGACCCTCTCTGGAGGACAGTCCGGCTAGGTCTCGCCGGGCGCGTGCGCAGAAGCATCGAGAATCGCCTTCCAATCCTGCGACCCAGCCCAAGCATCGAACGCTAGCCAGCCGACCGACGGGTAGTCCCTCTTCAACTTCGGGATGTCCGCGCTGTACCCGACACGATTGAACCACTCGAACATCTTCGCGGAGTCCTCGCTCTGCTTCCGCACCAGGTCGAGGGGCACCTCTTGGAATGCCACCTTCCGGCCGGTCGCTGCCGACAGTCGGCCGGCCATGTCGATTGGGCTCAGCTCATCGCTCGCGATGTTGACTCTCTTGCCGCGGAAGGTGGTTCGATGCTCAATGGCGAGAGTCGAGAATCGAGCAATGTCTCGCACCGCAACGCTCTGGAGCTTGCGAGTCCCTGGAAGAGACATCGCCACGACGCCGCGGGCCAGACCTGAGCCCATCCAGGGCGCCGTGAAATTCTCCATGAAGAACACCGGGGCAACAATCGAGAAGTCCACGCCCATCCTCTGCAAGTGTTGCTCGACCTTGGCTTTACTGTCGAAGTGTGGGATACCCGTCTTTCGGTCGGCGTCGCTAACCGAAGTGTATACGATGTACGGTACGCCCGCGGCCCGAGCCGAATTCAGCGCCGTGATGGCGCCTTTAGTCTCGAAATCCGGTCCCTTCTCGTACGGTGTGGCCACGATGTAGGCAACGTCGCAGCCTCTCGCCGCCGACTCCACGGAGCTCGGGTTCTCGAAGTCCCCCGCGATGATTTCGATCCCCGATTGCCACAGCGACGTCGCGGCAGTTCCCTCGGGCTTGCGCGTGAGGCCGCGGACATGGTGTCCACGCTCGACGAGCAGCTGGGCGAGGCTTCCACCCTGCTTCCCGGTCACTCCGGTCACGAGAACGCGCAGAGGATCCGAAGATCTCGCCGGAAAACCTTCCGAAGCGACCATTTCGACCCACGAGACCATTTGCCAGATTCACAGATAAGTTGAGACTGGGTGGCGAGTAACCACCTTACCCTCACCGGTGGCCGACTCACTCAATCGGGCGCAGCGACCAGTACACCCTCAGCCACCGAGGGGTCCAGCCAGCGCCACTCTTTCTGACGATCGCGAACGAACCCCGAAAGGGAGTCTCGCTCGGCACACTTCGCGGCCCGCAGCCTTAATTTACCCAGAGTATCGCGCATTCGTGGCGTCCGGGCGCCGACTCGCCGCGGTGATGTTTACCGACACCGTCGGATTCACGGCATCGACTCAGGCCGACGAAGGACGCACGCTGGACTTGCTACGCCAGCAGGCCGAGCTTCTCCGACCCCTGCTGGCACTCCACAGTGGCCGTGAAATCAAGTCGACGGGCGATGGCTTTCTGGTCGAATTCGACAGCGCCCTCAAGGCGGTGCAGTGCGCCGTCGGCATTCAGCGCCGGATCTACGAACGGAACTCGGAGGCGAACTTCGCTCCGATCCGAATCCGAATCGGTGTGCATCTCGGTGATGTGGTCCAAAACGGATCCGATATCCTGGGCGACGCGGTGAACCTGGCCGCTCGTATCGAACCGCTGGCCGAGCCGGGGGGCATCTGTGTCTCGGGTGCGGTTTATGAACAGGTCCGGTCGAAGGTTCCCGACAAGTTCGAAAGACTGGAACCCAAAGCGATGAAGGGAATCCAGGTGCCGATGGACGTCTATCGCGTGCTCCTACCCTGGACCGGGAACGGGGCCAACGGTCAGAGCGACGGACCGGGCTCGCTGGATCGAAATCGAATAGCGATCCTCCCCTTCGCGAATATCAGCCCGGATTCCGCCGACGAATACTTCGCCGATGGTCTCACGGAGGAATTGATCGCGAACCTCTCCCTTGTTCCCGGGCTCAAGGTCATCGCCCGGACTTCCGTCATCGGCTACAAGAAAACAGAGAAGAAGGTCGCGACGATCGGCAAGGAACTTGGGGTCGGAACGGTCGTGGAGGGCAGTGTCCGACGCGCGGCCAACCGGATCCGCGTGACTGTCCAAGTCATCGATGTCACGACGGAGGAACACCTTTGGACCGCAAAGTACGACGACGATCTCGACGACATCTTCTCGGTGCAAAGTGACATCGCGACCAAGGTCGCGACCTCCCTTCCCGGCAGCCTTGAGAGAGGAAAAACCCCGGTTCCGGAGCTCGAGAAACCGAAGGAGACCGAGGCGTACCTCTCGTATCTTCGGGGCCAATCCCTGATGTGGAAGCAGGACGAAGCCTCACTTCGCCAATCGATCGAGTTCTTCCAGAAGGCACTCAAGTCCGACCCCTCGTACGCAAGAGCCTATGCCGGTATGGCCCGGGCGTACATCGGACTGGGTACCGAGGGGTACATCCCCTGGATAGACTCCATCAAACAGGGCATACTCGCCGCCGAGAGGGCAATCGCGATTGATTCCGACCTGGCCGAGGCCCACGGCCTGCGGGCGGAGTTGGCGTTTATGGGAGACGATCTCGCGGACATCCTTCACCGGGAGGTTCGTCGGGCCTTGGAGTTGAACCCGAATTTGGCCCAGGCCCACTCAATGCTGAGCGCTCTGGCTGGATCGCTGGGGGTCGTCGAGACGTACGTAAGTCAGGCGGAAGAGGCGTACAATCTCGATCCCCTGTCGCCCCTCACGATCCGGTCCCTCGGGAACGCGTACTTCTTTACGGGCCGCTTCGAGGAAGCTTTGGCGCATTGGAAGAGGAATCTCGAGCAGGCTCCCCTCGAGGCGCACCGCGGCCTAGCGGACTGTTACCTTCACGCACGAGATTACGAAAAGGCGGAAACGGCGGTTCGAGAGCTGGAGAGGATTTTTCCAGGGAACGACGCCACGTACCTTTGCCGTGGCTACTTGGCGGCCCTCCAGGGGGATCGCGCGACGGCGATGCGAATCGTCGCGAAGCTGAGTGAAACCCCCCCGGAGGGATACTCGCGACAGGTCTCGTCCATTGGGTACATCTACTACGCCCTGGGCGATCTGGACCGGTACTTTGCGTACATGAGCCAGGCCGCACGGGAGCACACCCTACAACTGATTCGGGTCCGCTTGTCGCCCATGCTCGCGGCCGCGAGAAAGGACACGCGACTTCTGGAGTTGCTCGCCACCTACGCACGCCCGATCCAGCCTGTGAAATAGGGGAGTCTTTCCGGAGAGCGCTTCCTTTGCGCAGTCGTAATGACCTCGACCTATCGGGATTCCCCCCCGAACGCCGTTTGCTTCCGTATCTCCGCCGTGGTGATGCACTAGGATTCTCGATGGACTCGCCAGAATGCGGTGTGTGTCGCGCCTAGGCCTCGGTCCGCATTCCGTCGTTCGCATTGCAGGCAGTCATTCTCACGTACTACGAGTTGGCCGATCGAGCTGGTCAGTCTCGGACCTACCTCAACGGGCTGCTGAACGTCGGAGGGCTTCAGCGGCGATTAGGACTTCAGTTCCGGCGAGCCCGGTGGATAGGAACAACGTCACCTGAGCCGCGTTGGTTCGGCCACGATTTTTCCCGGTCACAATGTCCGAAAGCTCGAGGATTCGATCCCAAGAGGGAGTTCCCTCCAGCAGATGCGGTTCAGGGTACGCCCGAAGTTGAGCAAGGGAGTCTGTTGCGAGCAACACGGCCTTTTCGGCGATCCCGACGTCGATCTCGTGGTGCGTTTTCGTCTTGCGCCCCATCGTTGTGACGTGGAGCCCGGGGTGGACCCAGTCCGATTCGAGAACTGGCGTGGCGCTCGTGGTCGAGCATATGACGACGTCCGAGTCATCGACCGTCGCTCGCGCCGTTTCCACTGCTTTCGCATCGATGGCGAAAGTCTTCGCGGCGCGACGAGCGAAATCATTCCGATGCTCACGGGTCGGACTGAACACCCGGACCCGCCGAATTGAGAGCTGGGTCATTGCCCCCTCCAGCTGGGCCCAGGCCTGAGGTCCCGAACCCAGCACCCCGATCTGTTCCGATGAAGCGTTCGCTAGGTACTTCAGCGCGACGCCCCCGATGGCACCGGTGCGCACGATGCCGAGACGATCCCCCACCACTCCTCCCTCCAACCCGCCGGTTCGAGAGTCGAAAACGAGCGTCGCTTGGGTGTCGCTCTTCGTGTCCCCCTCGAAGATGGAGTAGACTCGAAATCCGACACTTCCGCCATCGACATCGTCCCCTCCGATCGTGAACCCGAGCGATCCGTGGACAAACTTGACCCAGTGACGGGGAGGCGCGACCAAGTGGCCTTCGCTCTTGGCCCGAAAACCTGCCTCGATCAGCTGTACCGCGTCTTTCATCGGGATCAACCGGTCAATATCCTTGTCACCGAGAATCTTCATAGGAAGGTCCGCACCGCTGCCCCCTATGCAAGCAAGGGTATTCAGTGCCGTGCAGGCTCAGGCAGAGTTTCACAAGTCGATACGTCCACGCTCGGGAGTAGGTGCAAGTTACCTTGCATCCACTCTCACGCAAGCCTTGAGTCTCCCGGCGCTGATTCGTGAGCATGAGGAGTGTCCGGGGCAAGGCGCCTGGTCAGATGCTCCATCTCGAATTTTTCGCTACGCCGACGGCTAAGCGCCGCCTAGTCCTGCGTCGCTTGCGCGCCGTGTACGGCATCGCGGGCGCCGCGACAAAGGTAGAAGGAGGCAGTGGCCCATGGGCCTACCTGCTGGAGCCCAAGCGACGTCGACCGGTCTCTCCAAGCGTACGAACCCTCTTCAACGTCCGGCCCGGCGAAGATCTCTGGGTGGAGCTGGCGTTCTATCCGAACCGGTCGAACCTCCGTCGAACCATCGGCAAGATCTGGAAGCGATCGGACTTTCAGAACGTGGTTGTCCAGGCTGAATCGCTCAACGCGAGACGAAAACGGTCCAACAGCGTGGACCTGGGACGTCTCAAGGCGGCCTAGGCGCCCACGACCCCCGACTCGGTATCGGGTTTCCCGGTTCGCCATGCCGATTGTACGGCCTCAGCTGATCTTCATTGTCCGAGACAACTCCCTGGGGTGTAGCTGTCTTCCAGAGGACTCAAGATGCAAGCGCTTGCGCTCGTTCCGAGATAGGTATGACAGGGAGGTAAGCTCCCTCAACACTTATCGCTAGAGCAGAATTCGGACCGTACCGGAACGGTCTCGATGGCGTCATGATTTGAGCTAGCTCTCAGAAGCACTAAATCGTCAGCCACTTTCGCCTGACCGTCGGCGATGACAGCGGCGGTTGTCCCGTCGCAAAGCCCATTTCCGGGCGAAGCCGTCGCCCAATCTGAATCTGTGAAAGAGTGAGAGGTAGAACATGAAGCCGCAGGCGATGGATGACTGGGCGCGGAGCATTATTGGGATCGGAATTGGGTTCGGCTGTGCGATTACGTTGATTCTGGCGTGGGCGTACCGTTCGGTCCCGGACGCCCAAGCGATTTCGGCCAGCATGACCGCCATCATCGGCACCATCCTCGGCTACTACTTTGGTGCGAAAGGAGTGGATGCAGCGCAAAACAACGCCGCGGACCAGGCCGCCCTCAAGGGTGGAACGGAGACGGCTGCGGATTACTACCAACGCAAGGTTCAGAATCTGATTCTTGCGCAGAAGGCGGCCCATCCAGAGGTGTTCACCGCGGCGAAGGAAACACGCGCTAAGGATGCGAGGACGGCCTCCATCGACAATGCAGTGACGGAGCTGGAGACGCTCAGCTGGAGGAACTTTCTGAACAAAGTTTGAGTCTCGAGCTGTTTCCCCACACCCAGGACGCCGTGGCTCGTTGCAACGCGTGGAGCACGTGGACGTTGGTGCAAGCCCCGTCACACCCCGCCCGAGGTTTCGAACGGCCTCTTCCCTAAGATGGGCAAATTGTCGCCGCGTGAGAGCTTAATTGATGGGCCGGAATGGAAACGGGACCATGGTGACTACCATCGATCTCATGGATTTCGTGCACGAGCTTCGTGAGGACTTCTTCGAATGTGCGGCGAAGCTGGGCTGGAAGGAGTTCGCCAAGGACCGTGGGGCGAGCATGCACTCCTTTCGCGACATCTTTCTCCACCTCGCGTACGTGGAGGAACAACACGTCACCGAGTTCTGCGAAGGACGACCTACCCGTTGGATGCCGGAGGTCATGAAAATCCCCCAGGACCGTTACCTCACGATTCCTTCAGTCCGTAAGCGGCTGAGAGAGGTCCGAGCGATGGGGGACGAGCGGTTCACGAATTGGAATTCCCCCGAGGAGCTCGAGAAGCCCGCGGTCTGGGTTGCCTCGAAGAAGTACCCCCTCCGTCTCTCCCGAGACTCCGCCCTCGCGCAATGCGTGACGGAGCACCTCTTGCACCTTGGTGAAGTGGAAGCGATGCTCTGGCAGATGGACGTGGAGCCGCCGACGACGTTCTGGATCCATCGAAGGGTACTCCGAGGGAAATGGCCCCCTCCGAAGTCCGCCGTGTACCAGGTTCGTGTTCTACCGAGCCGCCGAACGACAGACGGACGGAAAACGAGAGGATGAACAATTCCGCCGGGTTTGTCCTTAGTATCCTCCGTCAGAGGACTGGTGCACCAGCTCTCCCGAGCGCGGCCGTAGAATCGCAGTACCCAATGCCACAGAATGTAGGTCCGTTGGTACGGCTCAATCGTAGAGAAGTTCAGAGCGTGGGTAAATAGCGATCCCGGCGTCCGGGACGCGCTCATTGTCGGCTCCCATGCCCGGACCGACGAACCCGTGGACGAGTGGTCGGATTTGGACCTCCTAATCATCCACGCCGGCGAAACTTAGTGCAACCACCTGTGCGCACATTCAGCATTCAGCCGAGCAGTCGTCGCACGCACCGTTCAGGGAAGGCTACGGGCCCCCCCCCCACGCCGTCATTCCGATGGCCAGCCCTGTCGCATCGTCTGTGCGAGGAATCCCTGAGGAAAGTGCAACTCTATGAGGCCACAACCGTCGCACCGGTACGCGAGTACCTTGGGAGGTTTGAGGAAGTGGTCCACGGTCAAGTCGGTCCACTGACCCTCATCGTCCTTATCGATCCAAATCAGGTTCGCATGACGAGGGCGACCTCGGCCTTCGGCGGGATCCGCACCCAGCCAGCCTTCAACCATGGGCTTGCCACACTGTCGGCATGGTACGAAGAGGGCGGGAAGCGGCTGTTCGTCGGCCATCGCAAGATCCGACTGCGCCGTGACAGAATCGTACGCTAGTTAAGCAGTATGTTCGCCTCTTCTCGGCGAGAGTATCCCGATTGGGTGCAACCCGTGTCGCAACCACAGCGCCCTAGGGTTGGTTCCTTCGGACCGGACGAGTGGAAAGATGTAGAGGGACTCGCTCGGCGTACTGGATGGCGAACATCGACTCAGTGTCGCTCGAAGCAATCTACCATGCACGCAAGCGTCTCGGCTCCCTCGTCCTGCGGACGCCCCTGATTCCACTCAACGACACCTCCCGAGGGGGGAAGGTGTACCTGAAGCTGGAAAACCTCCAGCCAACCGGATCGTTCAAGGTGAGGGGAGCCGGAAACTCGATTCTCGCAGCCCTCGACAGGGGCTCGGTGAAGGGGGTCTATACGACGAGCGCGGGCAACATGGCCCAGGCGCTTGCCTGGCATGCTCAGCGAATGGGGGTTCCGTGCACGACAATCGTTCCGGACACAGCACCCCAGGCGAAACTTGCAGGGATCCGACGGTTCGGGGCCGAGATCATTCAATTGCCCTGGGACGATGTGTGGAACATCACGCTGAAAGGCGCGTACGCTCCGTTGTCGGATCGGCTCTACGTTCCCCCGTTCAACCACCCCGACATGATTGCGGGGAACGGAACCATTGGTGCCGAGATCTTTGAGGATCTCCCGGACGTGGATTCGGTGTACGTTCCGATTGGCGGGGGTGGATTGATCTGCGGGATCGCATCGGCCCTGAGGGCTCTTCAGCCGTCCGCCCGGGTGATCGCATGCGAGCCGGAAACGGCAGCTCCGTACACCGCGTCCTTGAAGGCTGGCACGGCGAGTCAGGTCGACCGAAAACCGAGCTTCGTCGACGGTTCCGGAGCATCGAGCGTGTTCCCGGAAATGTGGATCCGACTGAACGGTCTTGTCAAGGAGTCCCGAGTCGTCACTCTCGTGGATACCGCTTCAGCGATTCGAGTCTTGTTCGAGAAGCACCGGGTGGTCGCCGAGGGTGCGGCGGGGACTGCGCTCGCGGCCGCGTCGCTCGAAGACGATCGTTCCCCAACCCGTGTAGCGGTGATCTCGGGCGGGAACATCGATCCCGCGAAATTGATGACGATCCTCTCGGGCTCAGTACCCTGACTCATCGAGCCACTGAACAGCTCCCACCCAATCCGGGCGCCCCAGCGCTCCCCTCTTGCAAGCTGAATCGTTAAGCGGTTCCAGGAAAATGGGCCACGATGGCTAGCATTGACCTCAGCATCTGGATCACCATCCTTGCGACCTGGGTCCTCGCGGTCGGGACTCTGGCCTTTGCATACTGGCAGCTCCGCCAGAATCAGCGCCTCCACTCCACCACGACGTTACTCGACCTGCGGGATCGATTCTACAGCCCGCGAATGCGCCAGGCTCGCAGGGCCCTCAGTGCCTGGCTGCTCAGGAACGACCGGGGCGAGGAGCCGGAAAACTGGGAGGTCGCGTTGTTCTTCGAGTTGGTGGGCTCCCTGACGAGATCTCGGAATCTGGACCGGAAGCTGGTGCGGAAGGCGTTCGGCACCTGGATCACCGGCTACTACACCGGCATCAAGGAGCCCTCCGACCTCTTCGATCGGTGGAGAAAGGAAAGCAATGATCCACAGATCTTCGCCGATTTCGAATGGCTCGCGCAGCAGGTCATCATGGAAGAGCGTCGCCTGGCTCCGGGGCCCGGGTTCGATCAGTCCCTCCGCGAGGAGGCGCGTTACGTCCTTCAGGGCGAGGCTCAGCTCGACGTCGACGGTTCGACTAGCTAGACCGCATTCGGCCCCAAGCTTCCCTGTCCCATGCTTCCCAAGGCAGTGTTCGACCGGTCACGTGAATTCGGGACTGACCCGTGACGAGGTTGACCTTCCCACCGGGACGTCCCTTGACGACCGAGGTGGTTAGGCACCGCTGCCAGATCTGTTGCGGTTCGGGTCCGAGAGAGCGGATGGCTCCTCGACGCCCCCTTCGAAGATGGGACCGCGCACGGCGGGGACGATTGGCATCGAGGAACGACTCCAGCGAGTAAAGCTCCGTCTCCCAATACTCGCGGAACCTGGAAATCCACACGCCGACCGGGGCAAGACTTTCCCAGGGCGGGAGAAGACCCGGTGACGATTCCTCATCCTCACGTGGACCACACCGGCTTCCCGAAGGACCCGGGGATGTCGAGACATCCCGGGCTGGCTCACCGAAGGAAAGGCCCGGCCCATCTCACACGCGCGGATCGTTCGCGACGTGAGAGGAGATCGAGCACCTTCCGCCGAATCGGATCAGCCAGATCGCCAAAGGTGTCCATGCGCACTGGCTTGAGTCCATAACGCATGACTTGGTTATCTTCGTTAATTGAAACGCCTCGACGACGGATTTCTATGCAAGCCGTTCCCTTCGTCAAGGAAGAACATAATTTAGATAGTGAGGTCGGCTGATCGTCTCGGTCAACTCGGCCTGCAATGGACGGTGGACATCGATGGACGCAAAGATCTCGCAAGTGACACTCGTTGTGACGAACCAAGCAGGATCTCTCACCTTCTATCTGGAGAAGGTGGGGTTCGAGAAGAAGACCGATGTCGCGACCCCCGGGGGGTACCGCTGGGTGACGGTGGGACCGAAGGGCCAGGACTTGGAACTCGCACTCTGGGAGGTGGGCTCCGCTACGGATCCGGAACAAAAGGCATGGTCGAAGAACTGGGCACCCGCGAGGGCTCCGCCCATCGTTCTACGTGTCTCGGACTGCCGGAAAACGTACGAGGAATTGAGTTCCCGTGGCGTGGAGTTTCCTCAGGTCCCAAAGGAATACCCTTGGGGAATCGCCGCCACCTTCCGGGACCCCGACGGGAATCTCTTCTCCCTCAGCCAACCTCCGGCATGGCAGCCACCGAAAGAAGCCCGATGAGGGAGAGACGCTAGCGTGAAGAAGAGCGGGTCCAAGAAAGCGAAATCTCCCCCCAACCGAGCCGACGCGGAAGTCAAGGATCTATCCGACTGGCAGGGCGAGGCGTTCTCCCGGATTCGAGGCCTGATCACCGAGGCCGACCCCGACGTCATCGAGGAGAGGAAATGGAAGAAGCCCTCGAATCCCGAAGGAGTCCCGGTATGGTCCCATCACGGGATCATTTGCACCGGCGAGACCTACAAGAACCATCTGAGGCTGACGTTCGCCAGGGGCGCTGCTCTCCAGGACCCGAAGGGCCTCTTCAACTCCGGCTTCGAAGGGAAGGTTCTGCGCGCCATTGTCCTCCATGAGGGAGATGAAATCGATGGTCCGGCGTTCCAGTCCCTGATTCGAGCCGCTGCGACTCTGAACGCCTCGTCACCCCCCGGCTGAGATGTCGGTGAACTGAAAGACTGCGGATTCCCCCCTCCGACACTTTGAACGGTTTCGTCCTTCGCAGCGAACGGAACTGAATCCGTTGGTTCCGAAGAAAGAGTTCGTGAGGGAGCACTCTCGGCGACGGAGCGCACCACCACTGTGGGTGGATGGCTCAGTGAAGGGGGGGGAGTTCCGACGCCTGTTTCAGGGCCTCCTCAATGGAGAGGGTCGGATAGATGTGAGCGGTTTGGGTTTGTACAAGGCCGGATTTCATCAGGAAGTCCCGGACCGCTTCGTAACTCTGAGCTCGAAGGACGAAGAAGAGCTTGTGATCGACCATCGGTGCTCCCATGAACAATGGTTCGACTTTGAGCGATTTCGCGAGCGCAGGAAGCTTCCCCGCAGCCTCGCCCATCATGGCGCGAACCTTTGCATTCGAACTCGGACAGTCTCCCGGCGAGTGGTCGGCGATTACCACGAACTCCATGCCCGCGGATTCAAGGTTTCCCATATAGAATTGCCGAACCTGACCGGACGGCTGTTCCTCCAAATTGATATCCTTCGTGCC
Organism: Thermoplasmata archaeon; assembly: GCA_035623855.1. Lineage (GTDB taxonomy): Archaea > Thermoplasmatota > Thermoplasmata > Lutacidiplasmatales > UBA184 > Lutacidiplasma. Next base: position 23,229 of record DASPSQ010000015.1, read on the forward strand.
TGTGCGGACGGTCTCTTCAGCCGGAATCCATGAAGGCGGGGCAGTTCGTTCGACCGTTCGCTCCACCGGTCCTCCAAGAAGTCGAACGGCCGCGCATCGAGAGCCCGACCGACGTGGTCGTCCGGATTGGCGGTGCGGGGGTCTGTCGGACTGATCTTCACATCCTCGACGGCGTGGCACCCCTTCAACCTCCCCCACCGCCGCCCTTCACCCTCGGACACGAAAACGCAGGTTGGGTCGAGGAGGTCGGCTCCGACGTGATAGCGGTACGCAGGGGGGACCCCGTCCTTCTCCACCCCGGAATCACGTGCGGCCTATGCCCCGCTTGCCGTCAGGGAGAGGACATGTTCTGTCCGCGGATTCGGTTTCCCGGCGTCGACGGGAGTGACGGCGGCTACGCGGAATTCCTTCGAACGTCGATTCGCGCGGTCGTGCCCCTCGCACCGGGTGCCGAGCCGGCGACATTGTCGCCCTTGGCCGACGCCGGAGTCACGGCGTACCACGCGGTGCGTCGTCTCGTAGGGACCATCCGCGCGGATTCTGTCGTCCTGGTGCTGGGCGTGGGGGGTCTCGGACATCTTGGAATCCAACTGCTCCGGGAAATGACTCCCGCGCGGGTTCTCACCGCCGACACCCGACCAGAGCGCCTCGAACTCGCGCAGCAGCTCGGTTCAGAGGGGGGCTATCTCACGACGGATGCCACGTTCGTCGAACAGGTTCGAAAGGCATGCGATGGCCAGGGTCCGGATGTCGTGCTCGATTTCGTCGGTGAGGACTCGACTCCCGAACTCGCGTTTCGGGTCCTCCGGCGAGGGGGGACGTACTCGGTGGTCGGGTACGGGGGAGTGCTCAGCGTGCCCACCGTTTCGGTCATCACTCAAGAGTACCACGTTCTCGGAAACTTCGTGGGGACCTACCGCGACCTGACCGAGCTGGTGGGGCTCGAGAGACGAGGCGGCGTCCGCGTCATCGTCCGGAAGTATCCGCTCGAGAAGGTGGCCGAGGCCGTGGACGACCTTCGCCACGGCCGGGTGGTCGGACGGGCCGTACTCATTCCTTAGCTGTCGCTTCGAGTCCGGCGATCCGCCGGACCCCCGGTGGGCACGGTCGGGGGAATCTCGGCGGCAGGCGGAACCGGAACGACGCCCTCGATGCCGGCGGAGTAGATCTGCCACTCCCCCTCAATCCCGCGCAGCCGGTGGGAACCCCGCGATCCGAAAACGACATCGGACCCGACGGAAAGTTCCCGTACCGTGCTGGACACGAGGACCTCTCCGGGACCTGCTTCGTCGGCGATCCGGGAGGCGATGTGAACGGCGATCCCATGGACATCTCCTCCTTTCAACATGCACTCTCCGGTGTGCATACCTGCGCGGAGAGAGAGTCCCTCCGCGCCGGCCAACCGGGCCAGCGCGAGGGCGCACCGGATCGCGCGGGTGGGGCCGTCGAAAATCGACAGTGTCCCATCGCCGGTGGTCTTCACCACCGTTCCACGGTATCGACTTACCTCTTGCCGCACGGCGTCGAAATGGCGATCGAGGAGCTGGGACCAACGACGATCGCCGAGCTCGGAGACGCGCTCGGTGGATCCGACGATATCGGTGAACAGCACGGTGGTGAGGATCCGATCCGTTTCGGGGGCGCCCACCAGCCCCTCGACAAACCGGCGCATCGACCCCACGACCCTGTCGATTCCCCCCGGAGTCGCCCAGAAGAAATGATCCGGGCATCGAATCTCCTCTAACCGAGCGTGCAGAATGTGCGACGCGAGGAACCGGGCATCTTCGACGGAGGACGCTCTGCTTTCCGGAGTGAACATTACGAGCGTCGGCACGTGGAGCGCCGATAGCGCGGACCGTACGTCGATCTGCATGTTCATTCGGCTGAGGGCGCTCCCCTCCGCGGGCGACGCGCCGAACCGGATTCGGCGCTTCATCCACCGGTGGAACTCTGGGTCCCCGATACGGCTGGGAGCGAGGAGGGCTACCACACGGTCGATGTGCGAGTCCGATCCCCACTCCTCTTCGTCCCGTGCAATCTCGGCCTCCCAAGCCTCCCGGGTCTTGGCCCATGTATAGTCCGGGGCCCAGACGCTTCGTGCCTGTCCCCCCCACAGCACGAGTCCTACGGTTCGCTGCGGATAGGAGGCCGCGAAGAGGATGCTCAAGGGGGCCCCATCCAGCGTCCCGAACAGGACGGCGCGCTGCGAACCGATGGTGTCGAGAACGGCCCGAATGTCGTCCATGCGATCGTCGAGCGTGGCAATCCCAACATTCCGATCCGAAAGACCCACGCCTCGCTTGTCGAACAGGATGAGCCGGGAGAACTCGGAGATGAGACCGAACTGTCGGGCCAGGGAGGGTTCCTCCCACATCACCTCCAGTTGCGCGATGCCACTGAATCCCAGAACGAGGTCGACCGGGCCGGTGCCAAGCGTCTGGTACGCTACGTGAACGTCACCGCTCTTCGCGTACCGAATCTCCGACGGTCTGAGGGCTCGGTCCACCTTGGACGCTGAGGAGAATCGCCTACCTGAAACTTTCCGCGGGGGAACGGCTCCCCGGGAATCTCAAGTCGAAGCCCGACGCGATTCGAGATTCTCGTTCCTCACACCGAGATCACAGTCCGGCCCTGCGGCTGTATCTTCGGGAGGGGTTCGAGATCTTCCATCCCGGCCGGATCCTCGGGCCCGATGCCCTACCCTTCGTGCGGATGGCGCGAACTTGTCGCGAGGAAGGCGCTCGGGCCTATTCCCATCGGAAGTAGCGAATCGCTACGTACGCGAAAATCACTGTGTACACCGCCATCGTCACGAGGGTCATGTACGGTGGCGTGGCGTTGAAGACCGAGTATAGGAGAGCCCGGACCGCGGCACCTGAGGGCGAGTAGTACATGATGGTCTGCAACGCGCCCCCGACCTGAACCGGCTGAATCCAAAGGCCCGAGAAGAAGAGCAGGAGAAACATCAAACCACCCGCCAGGTACGTCGTCGACTGCTGGGTAGGAGCGATCGCGGCCACCACGAGGCCGAGCGAGAACAGTTCGATCAAGGCAAATATTGCGACGCCCACGAACTCGACTCCTACCACCAGTGGCGCACCAAAGAGCGCTGACCCGGCAACGATGACGATGACGGTCGCGGCTGCCGCGACGATCAGGTTTAGGAAGAGCTGCGCGGCGAGCAGCATCGCGGGCCGTATCGGTGTGGTGGATACTCTGCGGAGCCAGCCGATCTCCCGGTCCCGCGCGAACGTTACCGGTAGGCCGTACATTCCAAGCGCGATGTACGAGATGGCGAGAATCGTTGGGATGTAGAGCTCGAGGACCGTCAACCCTGAACCGGCCACGTTTCCCGGATGGAGGACTCCGATCCACCAGAACAGAACGAGCAGAGCGATAGGGAAAACGAACCCGAAGGCCCAATACGGCTCTCTCAGGGCGAGTCGCCATTGCACTTTGATGAGTCCGGAAAGTGCCCTTCGGGCTGCGTGGGCGGACGAGCCCGGCACCGGGGTGGGCGTCAAACGACCCCACCGCGCGTCGGCGAAGGGATCTCTCCCCTCGTCAGTTTCACGAAAGCGTCGTCGAGATTCCCGCTTCGGGCCTCCAGCTCCGAGACACGGACACCGACCTTCTCGAGAGCTGCGAGGATCGCCGTCGCGAGATCCCCGGTGCCCGTGATCGTGACATACTTGTCTTTCCGCTCGATTTCTTCTACGCCGGGGATTGCGCGCAGGGTCAGATCGTCGACGGGCGCGGACGGTACGAACCGCACTCGCCTTCCTCCGGCCCGCTCAGCAATCGCTTCCGGGGTGTCGAGCGCCCGGATCGATCCGTGATCAATGAGCGCGACGTGATCACAGAGGCGCTCGGCCTCGTCCATGAAATGGGTCACGAGGATCACGGTGACGCCACGGTCGCGAACGTGCTCGATCAAGGCCCACGTTTCCCGACGGGCCTCTGGGTCGAGACCCGTGGTCAACTCATCCAGAATGGCGATCCGTGGATTTCCGACCAGGGCGAGTGCGATGGACAATCTCTGCTTCTCGCCGCCCGACAATCTCCGGAACTGCGAGTTCTTGATGCGCGTGATGCCCAGCGTCCCGAGCAGGTCGTCCGGATCCAACGGGTTAGGGTAGAAAGAGGCGAAGAGCTCGACCGCTTCGCCTACCCGGATGCGCGGGGGCAACGCGCTCTCCTGTAGCTGGACCCCCACAAACTCTCGGATCTGGTCCCGGTCCGTTCGGGGGGATAGACCGCAGACCCGGATGAGACCCGAATCCGGAGTTCGGAGCCCGGAGATGCACTCCACGGTGGTGGTCTTACCAGCGCCGTTGGGTCCGATGATCCCGAAGATCTCTCCCTTCCGGATAGAGAACGATACGCGGTTCACCGCGACGAAGTTGCCGTAACTCTTGACGAGATTTTGGACGGTAACCGCCGGCTCGGCTGCCGCCGGCGTCTCGCTCAATGGAGCCGCGTCCCGAACTGAGCTCATGCAGTCACGTCGGTCGCGGTTTGAAGAACCGCGTCTACTTGAGTCGTTCCTCAGGCGGAAATTGACGAGCGGACACGTGGAGGCCGACTCAGGTTCCGGGCGGCTCCGCGACGCGAGGCGCTGGCGGAGAGGGAAACCGGGCGCGACTGTGCGTTTGGGGCACGACTGGGCGATTACTCGCCGCTCATGCCGAACATGCGGATGGGAGTTCGGTCGCACTTCTGCCCCGATCAGAGCGAGCTTGGGCCCACGCTCCGTCCCCGTCCAGAAGTCGGCGAAACAGGCTGGCCATCCTCTCTCACTCTCCGCCGAGGTCGTCTCGTTCCTCGCCAAGATGCTCCGTCATACCGCAACCTGCCCGGATTCGGCTCGCGAAACGATTGATGCGATCGCCGGTCGATTTTGAAAACCAAAGGCACTTTACCCTTCATCCTCTCCCTGCTTGAATGGCACCATGGACGTCCTGCCCAGGTGTGCTGGTCCTGGCCGTCGTCCTAGGGATCGTCCTCTCTGGCATCACGATCCCGCCGGCCTCTGCAGGTCCTACGGCCTCGGCCTCGGGTACGGCCTATGTCCGCGTCAATCAGATCGGATACGAGATCGGCCAACCAAAACTCGCCATTCTCATGTCGAGCGCCTCCGAAGGCGGGGCAACCTACGCTCTCGTCAGCATCCAGAATAACACCACCGCATTTTCCGGTGGGGTGGGCAGCTCCATTGGAAAGTGGAGCTCGTCCTTCCCCTACACCTACGCCCTGAACTTTTCCTCGATCGAAGCCCCGGGAATGTACGAGGTCGAGGTGTCGGGACCACTGCCCACAGTCTCCCCCGCCTTCACGATCGGTACCGGCGCTCAGCTCTACGATCAGGCCCTTGCAAACGCCCTCTTCTTCTATGAGGTCCAGCAGGACGGGCCCAACGTGAACTCGAGCGCCCTCGATCGGCAGCCCTCCCACCTCACCGATGAGCATGCGATGGTCTACGCCATCCCGACGTACAAGGGGGACACCCTGCAAGGGAACCTCACCGAGATCGGAGGGCCCGTGAACGTCTCCGGCGGCTGGTTCGATGCCGGGGATTATCTCAAGTTCGTCGAGACGGCGAGCTACACGACCGCGATGATGCTCTTCGCGGTCCGGCAGTATCCCAATCTGACCTCGGCGAATCCCGCCAACTTCCGTACGGAAGCGATGGGCGAGCTTACCTGGCTCATGGAGATGTGGAACGAGTCCACCCTGACGCTGTACTACCAGGTGGGAATCGGGGACGGGAATAGCAAGATCACGGGGGACCACGACCTCTGGCGTCTTCCCCAGGCAGACGACAAGTTGAACGTGACCCCGGGGGAGAAGGAATACTACATCAAGTATCGACCCGTATTCGAAGCCGGTCCTGCGGGGTCACCGGTAAGTCCCAACCTCGCCGGACGTCTCGCAGCGGACTTCGGCCTCTGCTACCAGGTCTTCCTCGAGATCAACTCGAAGTTCGCGGACACGTGCCTGAAGGACGGGCAGAGTGTCTTCGACCTCGCGAATCTGACGTACAAACCGATCTCGAACAAGCTGTTGACGACCTCCCCCTACAACTACTACCCGCAGACCTCCTGGCAGGATGACCTCGAGCTCGGCGCCACGGAGCTCGCTCTCGCCATGGACTTGGGGCAGCTCCCTCCGGGGCTCCCCCACGAGAGCTCGATCTACTACCTGCGGAGCGCGGCCAACTGGTCGCATGCCTATATCACCGGGCCCGAAAACGGAACGGACACGCTCAATCTGTACGACGTCAGTGGCCTCGCGGACTACGAGCTCTACAATGCGATCGTGAAAGCGGGGGACCCCACGCTCGCGGTAACGAAAGCGGAGGTCCTCGGGAATCTGGGGGCTGAGGTCGAGACGGGCGTCAAGGCCGCGACGCACGATCCGTTCGGCCTGGGGCTCGCGTACAACAGCCAGGAGGATCTGGTGCCTCACGCGCTCGGGCTCGCCATCGAGGCGGCTCTCTACGACAAGCTGGCCGGAAACGACAAGTACGGAAACTTCGGGGATACCGAACTCGGCTGGGTCCTCGGGGAGAACGCGTGGGGCTCGTCGTTCATCGTCGGGGACGGATCGACCTTCCCCGACTGCATGCAGCACCAGATCGCCAACCTCGTCGGCTCCCTCAACGGCACGCCCCCCATCGACTATGGGGCGACGGTGGACGGGCCGACCTCACCGGTCTCCAACCTGAAGGGGTTGGGAAGCGTGACGGGGATGCGAGCCTGCCCGGTCGGCGGCGGGAATCCCTTCAGGGTCTTCAACAGCAAAGGCGCTGCGTACGAGGACAATGTGGTCGCATGGCCCACCGTCGAACCAGCGGACGACTACACCGCGCCGACGATCGTCCTGTTCGCCATGCAGATCGCTGCGGCCTCCTCCTCCAGCATCGTCTCGGCAGCTTCGCAGTGATCTCGGAGTGGTTGAGCCGCTCCGCGAGCCAATGGATTCGACCGATCCCTAGTCCCGCAGCGAACGTTTGATAGGGCCACGCGTTCGAGTGGGCAACGAGACGAGGTCCGTGAACTCCGCGTCGCTCGATCGCACCGCCGCAGGCACGCCCTACGATCCCCGCTCGGCTCGTGCTGCCCTCACCATCCTCGCGCTGATGGCGCTCATGGTCACGTACGTCGAGACGATGGTGATCCCGGCGTTCAAGTCGTTCGTCCTGTTCTTTGACAACGCCCCGGCGACCACGGTCGTCTGGATCGTCTCTGCTTACCTGCTCGTCGGGACCGTCGCGACGCCGATCTTCGGCAAGCTCGGGGACAAGTACGGCAAGAAGCAGGTCCTCGTCCTCGTCATGGGCCTCTACGCGGTGGCCGTCGCCCTTGCCGGGTTCTCGCCGAACATCGGCGCGGCGTTCGGGATCGACCGGGCGAACCAGATCTACGTGCTGATCGGGATCCGCGCGTTCCAAGGTCTCGGGATGGGGATGTTCCCGCTCGCGTTCGCGATGCTCCCCGAGGTCTATCCCGCGGCGCGGGTCGGCCAGGCGCAGGGAATCGTCTCGGCGATGTTCGCCTCCGGCGCGTCGCTCGGGCTCGTGGGTGGCGGCTATATTTCCTACAACTGGGGCTGGCAGCTCACCTACCACACGGTGATCCCGGTGGCGGTGGTCCTCGCGGTCCTCTCCTACCTCATCCTGCATGAATCCCCCCACCGCGAGCCGAAACCGATCGACTACCCGGGGATCACGAGCCTCGGGTTCGCGCTCGCCACCGCGATGTTCGGGCTCACCGAGGGGACCTACTGGGGCTGGTCGAACTTCTCCGCGGTGCACTTCCTCGGCGTTCCGTGGGGCGTGCCGCAGTTCTTCCTCCTCGCGCTCGCCGGGACGCTGTTCTTCCTAGTCTGGGAGCCCCGGTCGGATCACCCAGTGGTCTCGTTCACAGCGCTCAAGCAGCGAAACATCTGGATCTCGAACGTCAACGGGGTCTTCGTGGGGATGGGGATGTTCCTGATCTTCATCGCTCTCGTGATCCTCGTGGAGTACCCGTTCGCCCCCGGCTTCGGGCTCAACGAGTTCCAGATGGGCCTCGTGTCGGTCCCGGCGTCGCTCTCGATGCTGGCGCTGGGCCCGCTCTGGGGGCGTGTCGTCGCCGCCCGGGGACCGAAGCCCGTGATGATCGCCGGCTTCGCGATCATGGGGCTGGGAGGGCTCGGCCTCGCGCTCTTCAACGCCACGATCCCCGAGCTGATCCTGTTCTCGATCCCGGCGCTCGTGGGAAACGTCGCGGCCCTGATCGCGATGTCGAACATCATCGTCCTCTCGGTCTCCCCGAAGGAGCTCGGGATCCAGACCGGGATGAACCAGACGTTCCGGAACCTCGGGAGCGCGATCGGGCCGGTAATCGCCGCGACCGTGACGGCGAGCTTCATGGCGACCGATTACATTTCGGTCCCCCACGTCCCGGTCCCCGTGCCGGTGCCGACCTACGGGATCCTCGGCTTCCAGATCGTCTTCGCCATCACCGCCGCGATCTCGCTCACCGGCCTATTGCTGTCGCTCGGCCTGAAGAACTATCGGTTCCTCGCCGACGGGAGCCGGGCCGGGCACGACGCCCCCGCGGCCATGGCGGGCGCCCCCGCTCCCGCCGAGGAACCGGTCGTCTCGGCCGAGCCGCGCGTCTGACGATCTACGAGCAGCCGCTGGTCGAGCCGCAGACGGTGCACGCGTAGCACGTGCCCGAACGGACCATGATGCCGCCGCAGACGGCGCACGCCGGGGCGTCCTCGCTGGTCGCGCCGGCTGGTGCGCCCTCCCGGCCGAACGCGTCGAGCGGTCGGGTCTCGAACTTCACCGTTTGGCTGGTCGAGACCGCGGCGGGCTTCGAGGGCCCTGGCGTCGCGGAGGCGTGGCCGTTGCCGTTCCCCTCGGCCGGACCTTCGAGCCCGATCGACCGCCGGTCCTCCTCCGTCAGGAACTCGAGCGCGAGCCAGCGGGCGACGTAGTCGGGGATCGACTTCGCGAAGCGGATCTTCGGATTGTTCGTCACGCCCGCGGGCTCGAACCGCAGGTGGGCGAGCTTCCGGACGAGGTCTTTGAGCGGCACCCCGTGCTGGAGCGCCATCGACATCGCCAGCCCGAGGGAGTCCATGAGGCCGTTGACGGTCGACCCCTCCTTCGTGACGCGGAAGAAGATTTCGCCGGGGCGGCCGTCGGGGTAGAGACCGACCGTGACGTAGCCGTCATGCCCACCGACCTCGAAGTGGTGCGTGACCGCCTTCCGTTCGTTCGGGAGTCGCTCCCGAGCCGGGCCGCGGGGTCCGACCGGCGCTCCGGCTTTTCCCTTGCCCGTCTCGAACGGCTGGGAGGCCTTGCATCCGTCCCGGTAGAGCGCGACGGACTTGATCCCGAAGCGCCAGGCTTCGAGGTAGATTTTCTCGATGTCCTCCACCGTCGCCTCGTTCGGGAGGTTGATCGTCTTGGATGCCCCCCCCGAGAGGAACGGCTGGACCGCGCCGAGCATCTTCAGGTGCCCCATCGGTGGGATGGTCCGCGTGCCCCCGGCCGGAGCGAGGGCGCAGTCGAAGACCAGAAGGTCCTCCGGGTCGAGGCCGGGCGCCCCCTCGACCGTACCGGTCTTCTCGATGTAGCTCGTGATGGCGCGGATCTCCTCGGTGGTGTAGCCGAGGGCATGGAGCCCATCCGGAACGGTGCGGTTCACCATCCGGAGGATCCCGCCCCCGACGAGGTTCTTGACCTTGACGAGGGAGAGCTCGGGCTCGAGGCCGAGCGTGTCGCACCCCATGAGGAGGCCGATCGTCCCCGTCGGCGCGATCACGGAGATCTGGGCGTTGCGGTACCCCCAGAGCTCGCCGGCCTTCACGGTGTCGTGCCAGCGATCGACCGCCGCGTGCACGAACGCGGAGAGCCGGCTGTCGTTGAGCGCGATCCGCTCGGCGGCCTTCGCGTGCTTCCCCATCACGCGCAGCATCGGCGCGCGGTTCTTTTCGAACCCGGCGAACGATCCCATCCGCTTCGCGATCTCGCTCGACATGTGGTACCCCTCGGCCGAGAGGAACGCCGAGACGGTGGCGGCGAGAGTGCGGCCGGCGTCGGAATCGTAGGCGAGCCCGTAGTGCATGAGGAGCGCGCCCAGGTTCGCGTAGCCGAGCCCGAGAGGCCGGTAGTCGTGCGAGTTCTGCGCGATCGACGCGGTCGGATAGCTCGACGCGTCGACGACGATCTCCATGGCGAGGATCATCGCGCGGACCGATTGCCGGAAGAACTCGACGTCGAGCTGGCCCTTCGAGTCGAGGAATTTCATCAGGTTGATCGACGCGAGGTTGCAGGCCGAGTCGTCGAGAAAGAGGTACTCGCTGCACGGATTCGAGGCGTTGATCCGCCCGCTGTTCGGACAGGTGTGCCAGTCGTTCGTGACGTCGTCGAACTGGACGCCCGGATCCCCGCAGCGCCAGGCGGCGTACGCCAGCTTCCGCCAGAGCTCCCGAGCCTTGAACGTCCCCGCGACCGCGTGGTCCGTGCGGCTGTACGTCTTCCACTCCCCGTCCCGGACGACGGCGTCCATGAACGCGTCGGGAATGCGCACCGAATGGTTCGCGTTCTGGTAGGCGATCGACGCGTACGCCGAGTCCGGGTCGACTCCGTCGAAGTTCGAGGAATACCCTTCCCGGATGAGCGCGAGCGCCTTGTCTTCCTCACGAACCTTGCAGTCGATGAAGTCGAGGATGTCCGGGTGGTCCATGTTGAGGATGACCATCTTCGCAGCGCGACGGGTCGTCCCGCCGGACTTGATGACCCCGGCAAGGGCATCGAAGGCGCGCATGAACGACACCGGTCCCGACGCGATCCCTCCGCCGGCGAGCCGCTCGTGGCTCCCGCGCAGCGGCGAGAGGTTCGTGCCGGTCCCACTCCCTCCCTTGAAGAGCCGCCCCTCGCTCGCCGCGAGGTTCAGGATCGAGTCCATGTCGTCCGTGATCGACTGGATGAAGCATGCCGAGCACTGCGGGGGCTCCCGGACCCCGACGTTGAACCAGACGGGGCTGTTGAACGCCGCCATCTGCTGGACCATGAGGTAGGAGAGGCTCTCCTCGAAGGTCGTCGCCTCGTCGGCGGTGTCGAGGTAGCCGAGCTCGAGCCCCCGCTGCGCGATCCAGTGGCAGACCCGCTGGATCATGCCGTCGATGGAGCTCTCGCGCCGTCCGTGGATGATGCGGAAGTACTTCGACGCCGCGATGTTCACGCTCGTCTCCGACCAGGACGTCGGGGCGCGGATCCCCTTCTGTTCGAAGATCACCTTGCCCTCGGCGTTCTTGATGACCGCATCGTGGCTCCGCCACTGGACGGTGTCGAACGCGGTCTTGCCTCGGGGCACGAGGCGAGGGACGGGAATCGGTTCGCGCCCGATTCGGACCGGCCGGGCGGCCGAGTCGTCCGAGGCGGGCATCGCACGCTTTTTCGCAGCAGCCATAACGGATCACTCCAACGAGAGCTCGACGGCAATCGCACCGAGCGAATCTACCAGCCCGCGGGGACCTATCCCGTACCCGGTCGGCTCCTGAAACACCCTCGGGAAAGGGCCGTTTCTCGCCGGTCGGGATCGGTCAAGGATGCGGATGGTGTCGCTCGGGACACCGAAAGAACCCTCCGGGTGCGGCCAACAGTGACCGAGTATAAGGTTGCTCGGTTCAACACCTGCCCGATCGAGCGCACGTCGCGTCGTACGAAGCGCTCAACGCGTTCCTTCGCTAGTGCGGTTGCGCGTTCCGTGCGTCGAACGGCAGGAGGCGCATCGTGCACGGCATGACCACTCCGCAGTCGCCGCAGTAGAGTCCCTCGTCCGCGACCCAGAGGAATGCTCCGCACCGTTCGCACTTGCGCGGATCGTCAGGATCGTTCCGGCACCCCATCGCGTCGTACCGGTTTCGGATCGAGCACCGAAGATCGATGACGTAGCCGAGGATCACGAAGGGAAATGGGGGACCCCGTCTCGAGATCCCCCCGAAAGAGTCGATCGCAGTTCAGGCGTTCTTCATCCGGGCGCGGGAGATGAACCCCTTCTTGTCGAGGAAGTACATGTAGCCGTCCTGGCGCGTGATCTTCTCCGTGCCGACACGGCCCTTCCTTCCGGACTTGTTCAGCTTCGTCGGGGTCTTCCAAAGGTACCCATCCTTCCCGAGATAGTACAGGTAGCCTTTCTCTCGCTTGATCTGCTCTTTGCCTACGCGCTCCGCCATGTTGGCGACCTCGGCCGGCGAGAAGGAGAACGCTCCTATTTAGATATACTGACGGAGTCACCTCGAAGAAATCGCAATTCCCTGACGGTAAACAAGGCTTGGAATCACGTCGAACCGGTATCCCAGGTGGTCGACGGACGGGATCGGATAGACGGCGAAATCCGCCGACGCTCCCTCGACAAGCCGTCCCGCGTCCTCGAGGCCCACGGCGTGGGCTGCGTTCACCGTCGCGGCGGTGAGTGCCTCGTGCGGCGTGAGACGGCCCGCGTGGACCGCGTGGGCGAGGACGAGCGGCATCCCTTCGACCCAGGAGTTCGGAGAGCAGTCGGTGCCGAGAGCGACCGGCACGCCGGCGTCGACCAGTTCCCGGGCCGGGCTCCGCCGCCGAGGGGATGCCGCGAACGCCGTGATCGGGAGGAGCACCGCGCTGACGCGCGCCGACGCGAGGCGCGAGTAGTCGTCGGACCGAGCCGCGAGGAGATGGTCCGCCGACGTCGCCTTCAGACGGGCGGCGAGCCGCGCGCCACCGGAGAGTGCGAATTCGTCCGCGTGAATCTTCACCCGAAGCCCGAGGGCAAGGGCGGCACGGAGGATCCGCTCCGACTGGCGAAGCGTGAAGAACCCCGGCTCGCAAAACACGTCGCAGAACTGTGCGAGCTGCGCTCGGGCCACCTCGGGAAGAGTCCGCGTCACGATTTGATCGACGTACGCGTCGGGTCGGCGCGAGAACTCCGGAGGGACCGCGTGGGCCCCGAGATAGGTCGGGACGAGCCGTAGTCCGGTGCGGCTTGCGAGGCGCGGGATGAGCCGGAGGAGCCGAAGCTCGCCGGTGTGATTGAGCGCGTACCCGGTTTTCACTTCGATGGTCGTCGAGCCCCGTGCGACCATTCGGCGGAGCCGGGCCTCGGTCGCGTGGAGGAGCTCGTCGTCGCTCGCCGCCCGGGTGGACCGGACCGTCGCGTAGAGACCCCCGCCGTGTCGGGCGATCTCCCCGTAGCCGAGCCCCGCGCTCTTCAGCGGGAGCTCGAACGCGCGATCCCCGGCGAAGAGGACGTGCGTGTGGGGGTCCACGAAGCCGGGGACAAGGGTTCCTCCATGCCCCCGCACGGTCGTTCCGCCCGAGCGGAGCCGGACGTGCCGGCGCAGGGTCGCCTCCCGCCCGACCCAGGCGATCCGTCCGTCCGCGACCGCCACGGCGCCCACCGAGATCCGGTCGATCTCGTCCATCGCACGGCCGACCCGTGGCACGGGACCGGTCGAGAGGGTCGCGACCTCGGCGAGGTCGGTGACGATGAGGTCTACCCCGGTCATGGCTGGTGGATGAGGTGCTCGAGGAGGTCGCGCGCCACGAACGCTCCCGGGTAGACGCTCCGAGCCTCGGACTCGAGCGGTTCGAGCTCTTTGTACCGCGCGGAGATGTGGGTGAGATAGAGCGTCGCCACCTCCGCCGAGAGCGCGAGCTCCGCGGCCTGACGGGCGGAGGAGTGGCCCCATTCATTCGCCTCTGCCTCGAGGTCCTGCGTCGTGGTCGACTCGTGGATGAGGAGCGTCGCCCGGTGGGCGAGCTGCCGCACGTCGTCCGACGGGGCCGTATCCCCCGAGTACACGATCGAGCGCCCAGGCCGGGGGGGTCCCATGACGTCGGACGGGTGGATGACCCGGTCCCCGACCCGGACCGCCTCGCCCCCCTCGAGGCGCGCGAAGTCCCGCCCATGGATGCCGAGCGATCGGGCGAGCGGTCCGTCGAACCGTCCCCGTTTCATCCCCTCCTCGACCCGGAAGGCCACCGTGGGGACCGGGTGGTCGGCCTTCGCCGTCCGGACGGAGTACCCGTCGAACTCGCGGGACTCTCCCGGTTGGAGGGCGTGGACCGTGACGGGGAACCGCAACGTGAAGTACCCCATCCGGAGCGCCCGCCCGACCATCTCCTCGGCATCGGGCGGGCCATAGATGTCGAGGGGCTCCGTCCGGTGGTTGAGGCACATGCTCTGGATGAGGCCCGGAAGCCCGAGAAAGTGGTCGCCGTGGAAGTGCGTGATGAAGATCCGGCGCACTCGCATGAACGACACGCCAGACTGAAAGAACTGCCGCTGCGTGCCCTCACCGCAGTCCAGGAGGACGAGCTCTTTTTCGAGGTCGAGGGCGATTGCGCTCGCGGAGCGCTCTTTCGTCGGCCAGGATCCCGCGGTCCCGAGGAAGGTGATCTGCATCGCGCCCTCCGCACCCACCGCCGGCTAAAAGGTCGCGGGGCGGAGTCCGGGGAATCTCGGGTCCCATCCTGCGAGAGTGCCGGCTGACGGAGGCAAAAGCGGAAAAGGAGTCTCCCGGTGGGTACGCCGATGGTTGACTGGGACCGGGTCGAAGAGCTCCGGTCAAAAGGCTGGGACTGGGATCGAATCGCCAACGATTCGAAGGTCGGATTCCACCTCGACGCCTCGGTGCGGGAGCCGGGTCGAGCGCTCCGAGCGCTCTACCACCGGCAGCGCTTGCGAGAGCGACGTCGGGGCCAGGAGACATCCGCGGTAACCGCGAAGAAGGCGGCCGAGACCACGGAGCACCGTTGGACGTTGACTCGGATCGGCTACCTCGTCACGCCCATCGCCGGAATCTGGTTCGCGCTCGCGTTCCTGATCCCCTCGCCGGTGGGGCTCATTGTCGCGGCGATTCCTTACCTCGCCCTGGTCTTCGCGGTCGCGGTATTCATCCTTCTGTTCGGCCTCTGGAGGTCCGAAAAGGACCGCTGGTCGAAACAGCTTCGGAGTACTCTCGTCATCGGCGTCGTTCTCGGTCTCGTGATCTCGGGCGTCATCGCGCTCGGCGGGGTCCTCTTCTTCGGGTGTCCGTACCTGCCCTCGTCCTCGTCCGCAACCGCCGAACCCGGTGGCCAGGGCTGGACGAGCGTCCCGGCGTCCGCCTGGCAGCAGGGAGGGGAGCCGGTCCTCTACTTCTACGGGGCCACGTGGTGTCCGTACTGCTCGGCGAGCAGCTGGGCGATCTGGAAAGCGCTGACCGAGTTCCAGAGCGGTTTCAACGGTGGTCCGAGCGGGATCCCGGGAACGACCTTTTATTACTCCAACCCGGGAGACGTCTACCCCAGCACCCCCGAGGTGGTCCTCGGTTCGGCATCGGTGACGAGCCCGTCGTTGACGTTCCAGGTGTCGGAGTACTACTGGACCACGAGCACGGGGACCGCCGGGACGTTCCCGTCGACGTCGAACTGCATCCAGCAGGCGTACGTCACGGCGTACTCGGGAACATCGATCCCGTTCGTGGTCATCAATGGCCAGATCCTCCACGCCAGTGCCTCCCTCATCGACCCGAACGATCTGACGAGCTACGCCGGGACCGGAGCGAATACGGTCGCCACCGACGTGTTGACCGAGAGCGGGCCCCCGTGGTCCGTCGTCCAAGCTCAGGCCGGTTGGATCGCGGCGTTCGTCCTCAAATGCGATGGCTATACGTCCGTCTCGTCGTTCCTGTCTGCCAATCCGGGTCTCAACAACCCCGGAAAATATCAGTGGACGACGGCGCCTTCTGGAGGATTCACAGCCACCGTCAACGCTGATCTGAGTCTGCTCACCTAACGGACGACGGAGATGAAGACCCGCTCGCTCTGGACCTATCTGTACCTCACCGCGGGTCTCGGGCTGATCGTCTCGATCTACGCGGGCCTCGAGACCCTGGATCCGGCCCTGCGCTCGAGCTGCACGATCAGCTCGTACTTTTCCTGCTCGGCGGTCGACGCGAGCGGACTCACGAGCACGCTCGGGATCCCGGACGCGGTGATTGGCATCGTAGGGTTCATCTTGATCCTCGCGGCGGCTCAGATCGCCGAGCGACACAAGCGGGACCTGCGATTCTTCTACGTGCTGCTCTTCTTCACCTCGGGTGGAGTCGCGTTCGCGAGCTACTTCGCTGCCATCGAGGTCACCGAGATTCATGCTCTCTGCCCGGTCTGTACGACCGCCTACATCTTCGGGATCCTCACCTGGGTCGGGGCGATCGCGCTCACACTCCGGATCCGTCGGAAGATGGCCGCAAAGACCGCGGTCGGGTCCGAGAACCCCGCGTAGCCGTCGTGCGGTCCCATCCAGGACCCGCCCGAGCCGGGGGCATCGAGCCGATCCGCCCGGGAGCCGGGCGACGCTCCGGGTGGAGCGACACGTGAAATCGCGATTTTCTCTCGGTCCGGGCCGCCCGCGCCGCCGGTCCGGGTTATATACCCCACCTCTCTCGGGCGGCCCGGGTCCACCCTATGCCAACGGACTTTGAGACGCTCGCTGCAGGGATCGCGATCGCCGGCGGACTCATCGGGACGGGCATGGCCCAGTCCGGTATCGGAGCCGCCGGGATGGGGATCATCGCCGAGAAGCCCGAAAAGTTCGGCCAGGTGCTGTTCTTCTTCGTCATTCCCGAAACGCTCTGGATCATCGGGTTCGTGCTGGGGATCATCCTCCTGCTCGGGATCCTCTAGCCGTCCCCTCCCGACGCATGACCCTCGAGGACCTGGTCGAGGAGATCCGCCGTCGAGGGGAAGCCGAGCTCGCCAAGGTCACCTCAGAGAGGGACCGCCAGGCGGCCGACATCGCCTCGGAACGGGACCGGCATCTGAGCGAGATCCGCGCCGATAGCGAACGGGCGAGCGCCGCGGACGTCGCTCGCGAGCGCACGCAGCGGATCGCGGCGGCGAAGCTCCAGTCCCGCAAGCTGCTCTACGAGGCGCGCGAGGCACGGCTCGTCCGTTCGATCGAGGAGACGAAGACCCTTCTCCGAGAGTACACCGGTTCGGCCGAGTACCCGACGGTCCTCAAGCGGATGCTCGGAGTCGCGACCTCCGCACTCGGCCGCCAGGTGCGCGTCAGCGGTCGCGCGGAGGACGCCTCGCTGCTCCAGAAGGTCGCGGGACGGTCGTTCGACCCCGAGCCCCGGCCGATCCTCGGGGGCCTGATCGCCGAGACACCGGACGGGAGCCGCCGGCTGAATCTCTCGTTCGACGAGCTTTTGCGCCTCCACGAAGACCAGGTCCGCGAGCTGCTGGCCTAGGAGGGGTCGATGTCCGGCTCCCCGTACGCGAGCGCGCTCGGCCGGTTGAAACCGGAATTCCCCGCGTTCCTCGCGCGCGGGATGTTCCAAACGCTCCTCGCCGCGAAGGACGTCAACGATCTCGCCAAGCTCCTCGAAACCACGCCGTACGCGCCGGCGGTCACCCGCACCCGGGCGACCCACTCGGGCGCGTCGCTCGTCGAGCTATCGCTCAACCGCACGCTCGTCCAGCGGAACCGGCACGCCTACGAGGCGACCCCCTTCGCAGGTCGGACGGTCGTCACCGCTTACCTCGCGCGATGGGACCTCCAGAACATCGAGCTCATCCTCTCCTCGAAGGTCCAGGGCCGCTCGGTCACCGAGACGGAGGACCACCTCGTTTCGGCCCGCGAGATCCCCGCCGGGTTCTTCAGCGGGGTGATGGGGCTCGACGACTTCCGGCTCCTCCTCGGCCAGCCGACGCTCGAGACGACCGTGACCGCCCTCGTGCGCTACGGGTACGGGGCCACCGTCCTCCCGTTCCTCGAGGAGTTCCAGCGGACCCGGAACATCTTCCCCATCCTCCGGGCGCTGGACAAGGAGTACTACCGCAGCGCGCTCGCCGCGGCCCGGTTCTTCCAGGGGGACGAGTGGGTCGTTCGGGGGCTCCTCCAGAGCGAGATCGACATGCGCAACGCTCTCCTCCTCCTGAAGGGAAAGGCGGTCGACGTCCCGATGGATGAGGTTCTCGCGCGCTGGCTGGACGGGGGAACGCTCCCTTCGAGCCAAGCGCCGGACCTCTACGCGGCCCGCGGGGTCCGCGAGCTCGCCGAGCGCCTCGCACCGCGCTGGCCGTCCATCGGCGAAGGCGCCCCGGGGGACGATCGCGTCGACAGCCTCACCGGCTACGAAGCGGCGCTGCAGCGGGACCGAGCGACGGTCGAGCTGAAGCGGCTCGCGACGTATCCCCTCTCCCTCGGTGTGATCTTCACCTACCTGCTGCGTGCCGAGCTCGAGTGGAGCGATCTCCGGCGGATCGTCTTCGGGCGGGTCTACGACCTCCCCGCAGCGGAGATCGAGCCCCTGCTGGTCTCCTACCGGATCGGCGCCGGGGCCGCCTAGGACACGGGATCCTGGAGGATGGGGCCCGAGAGCCCCGTTCCGTCGGGGGTGACCGACGAGACCGTGTGGGTCCGCGCCGCTCCGAACGGGCGGAACGGCCGGCCGTTCCCCGTGTAGTACTTCGAGAAGTGCTCGACGAAGATCAGCCGAGCGCCCTGGATGCCGGGCTCGAAGACCCCGATGATCACGTTGAACGCCTGGCCGCCGACGATGACGACCGCGGCGAGGAGGATCCCGACGATCGGCCCGAGGCCGTGCCAGAGGAGGACCGCGATGTCGTTGATCACGACGGCGAGGACGACCGACGCGAGGAGGATCCCGACGAGGCGGGTGTAGGAGAGGATGTGGCTCACGATGTCGATCAGCCCGAGGATTCCGAGCGCCCCCTCCCCGATGACGAGGAGGACGACGCCGGCGGCGAGTCCGGCGAAGGAGAGATCGACGACCGGGAGGAACGGCGGGGAGATCGAGTGGTAGTGGATCACCGAGAGACCGTAGCCGGCGATCCCCCACGCGAAGGCGATCCCCCCCACCTTGCCGATCGCCGCCCGGGAGTGGTGGTGAAAGTACTCCTTGAGGGCCCCGAGGGCGAATCCGAGGGTCACCATGCCGAGCCCGAGGAACCCCGCGATGAGGAGAAGCGGACCGACCTGATGGAGCGGATCCACCGGCGCGGTCGTGCCGAATAGCGTGTGGAGAAGGGGGAATCCGAAGAACTCATCGAACACGAGTCCAAGGGCGATCGCGAGCGTGCACCCCGGGAGGAGCGCCCACGCGAGCTGCTGCATCCCTTTCGGTCCCATGATGAGCTTGACGAAATTGCGGCCGATCCGCGGCAGGAAGCGGGCCCCCGGGAATCCCCGGATCATCCAGATGCAGATCAGGAGGATCGTGAGGCCGTAGCCCCAGTCGCCGAGCATGATCCCGAAGAAGATCGGAAAGACGATCGAGAAGATCAGGGTCGGGTCCCACTCGGTCGCCTGCGGAAGCGAGTAGAACCGGATGAAGAACTCGAACCGGCGCACCCCCCGGGGGTTTCCCATCATCGTCGGGGGTTCCTCTGCGGCGGGAGCCGCGTAGAAGAGGACCCGGTTCCCGGTCGCCTGCTGAACGATCGAGCGAAGGCGCGCGACGTCCCGGGCGGGTACCCAGGCCTCGAGCGCGAACGTCGACCGCCCCGCGCCGAGCTTCGCCAGGACCTCCGATTTCCGGTTCTCGATGTCGAGCGCCTCGCCGATCGATGCGACCTTCGGGTACCATTCGGCCGCGATCTCGCGAAGGCGGGCGGCGATCTGACCCCTTCGGGAGGCGAGAGCCGTCTGCCGTTGGGCGAGCTCGGTCCGGGCCTCCGCGGGCGTTCCGGAGAGCGCCGGGATCGCGGTGAGCCGGATGCCGTGGCTCTGCGCGGCCCGGGAGAGCGCGTCCGCGCCCGCCGGCCGGAGGACGATGAGGAATCGGGTCGTTTCGGGATCCTCGGGTCCGGGGATCAGCTGGGCATCCGCGAGGGAGGGGAGGCTCTGGCGCAGCGCGGTCAGCGCCTCGGGCTCCGCCTCCCCGTAGAACGAGAGGAAGCTCGCGGACCGCAGGTACTCGAGCCGGTCGGGGTAGAACGAGAGCTTGTCGAGAAGGCCGAGCAGGTCGCGGACGCCTTTCTCCTCGGTCACGAGACGATCGTCCTCGCGCTTCAGATCCCCGACCTCGGGATCGATCGGGATCGATTTCGCCGCCTCGAGCACGTCCACGAGGGAATCGAACCGTTGCGGGGACGGGGATCCCACCGGGGGGAGCGCGCTCAGGAGTCCCCGGAACCGGAGCGCCTCATCGCCGATCCGCCGGAGCGTATCGGTTCCGCGTTCGGGGGCGAGCTCGGCCATCGCGGCCGGGGAGAGCGGCTCGACCTGGGCGATGCGGAGGTCGTGGAGCAGAGTCAGGATCCGCTCCTCGTCGTCTCGGAGGCCGAGGAGACCGACCTTTTGCATTCGAACCGGTCGCAGCGCCACGATCGCCTCCTAGTCTCGGGAGAGCGAGCCGAGGACGATCGCGATCACGCGGTCCCGCTGGTCCGTCGGTCGCTTCCCCTCGACCCGGGCGGCCGAGTCGGCGGTGGCCTTTCCCTCGGCGAGGATCGCGGCGACCTCCCGTTCGATCTCCGTCCGCGCCCGCTCGAGCGCACGGGCCCGTTCGTCGTCGGCCGCGGCCATCGCGGCGTGGACCGCGGCATCGCGGTCGGAGCGCAGGCGGGAGAGCGTCTCCTCCGAATCGTGCTGGGCGGCCCGCAGCCTCTGGTCCCAGTCGGTCTCCGTCGCTTTGACGCGCTTGAGGAGTTCGACCGATCCCTCGACCGAGGCGGACGGGACCGGCGGTGCCGATGGGGCCATCACGGTCCTCCGAGGAATTTCACGACCACGACGAGGAGAACGAGGAGCGCGGCGAGCTTCACGGCGAGGCTGCCGGCCCAGACCCACGCGAACCGCCGGACGACGTCGTCAGGCGGCAACGGCGGTCTCCTCCTGTTCCATCTTGCGCTTGACGGTCTTGAGCATCGAGAACGAGTCCCGCTCCATCTCGTCAAATCGGAACTTGATGTACCGGACCGACTCCTGGAGTCGTGGGATCAGGACGTTCTCGATCGCGCTCGCGCGCCGCTTCGTCTTCTCGATCTCGCGGAGGAGCCGGCGGAGAGCGTTCTCCTTCTCGGCGATGTCGAGGACGACCTGGTAGATCCCCTGGAAGTGGCGGATCGACTCCTGGATCGAGGTCGGAAGGTCGAGGAGCTCGCGGGTGTCGACGGGCGTGAACCCACCGCGGTCGACCCGCGGGGTGCGGACGCCCATCACATTCTTCGTGGAGACCGCCACCGGGCGGATGTCCGGGAGGAGCATCGAAATGTTCTCGAGCCGCGTCGGGCCTTCCATCATGTCGGCCATCCGGATCGCGGCGTACCCTCGGGCGATCCGCGCCTGAAGATCCCCCCGCAGGCGCATCGCTTCGCGGGAGATCGAGAAGAATTCCACGATCAGCGCCGAGCGCTTCAGCTTGAGCAGGTTGAGCCCTTTCTTCGCGACGACGATCCGGCGGCGCCGTCGCAGGAGCTCGAGGCGGGTGGGGCGCACGTCCTCGGCCGGCACGCTCCCCCTCGCTCGCTCCTCACGCGGAGACCGGCGGGTGCGCCCGCAGCTTCTCGATGAACTCCGGCTTGATCCGCTTGAGCTCGAGGTCGGGGAGGTCGGAGAGGATCTCCCAGGCGATCTGAAGGCTCTCATCGATCCCCCGGTCCTCGTCCGTCCGCTGGTTCACGAACTCCCGTTCGAACCGGTCGGCGACCTTGAGATAGATCCGGTCCGTTGCGCTGAGCGCTTCCTCGCCGACGATCGCGGAGAGGGCGCGCTGGTCCTTCCCCGTCGCATACGACGCGAAGAGCTGGTCGGCGACCCCGCGGTGATCCTCCCGGGTCCGGCCCTTCCCGATCCCCTGGTTCATCAGACGGGAGAGGGAAGGCAGGACGTCGATCGGCGGATAGATCCCCTTGCGCTGGAGCTCGCGGCTCACGTAGACCTGGCCCTCGGTGATGTACCCGGTGAGGTCGGGGATCGGATGCGTGACGTCGTCCGCCGGCATCGTCAGGATCGGGAGCTGCGTGATCGACCCCTTGCGACCATGGATTTTCCCCGCCCGCTCGTAGATTGTCGCGAGATCGGTGTAGAGGTACCCGGGGTAGCCGCGGCGGCCCGGGACCTCCTCGCGTGCGGCGGCGACCTCGCGCAACGCCTCGCAGTAGTTCGTCATGTCGGTGAGGACGACGAGCACGTGAAGGTCGCGCTCGTAGGCGAGGAACTCGGCCGCGGTGAGCGCCATTCGCGGCGTCACCACCCGCTCCATCGAAGGGTCGGAGGAGAGGTTCAGGAAGACGACCGCACGCTCGAGCGCACCGGTCGATTCGAACTCCTTGAGGAAGAAGTTCGCCTCCTCGCTCGTGATCCCCATCGCGGCGAAGACGACCGCGAACCCCTCGGAGGAGTCGCGCAGCTTCGCCTGCCGGACGATCTGCGCCGCGATCTCGTTGTGCGGCAGGCCCGAACCGGAGAAGATCGGGAGCTTCTGCCCGCGCACGAGAGTGTTGTTGACATCGATGGTGGAGATGCCGGTCTGGATGAACTCGCTCGGCTCCTCGCGCGAGTACGGGTTCATCGCGTTTCCGACGATTTCCGAGCGAGTTTCGCTCACGATCTTTGGACCGCCATCGCGTGGCTCCCCGAGGCCGTTGAAGACCCGTCCGAGGAGCTCATCCGAGACCGGGAGGGTCGCGACCTGACCGAGGAACTTCACGGACGTGGCTTCGACGTTGATCCCCATCGTCGGTCCGAAGACCTGGACGATCGCGAGGCCCTTGCGGGAATCGAGCACCTGACCCTGACGTCGGTCGCCGTTCGGAAGCCCGATCTCGACGATCTCCCCGTAGGCGGCGTTCGCGACGTCCTGGACGAAGATCAGTGGTCCCGCGACCCGCTCGATCGTTCGGTAGTCGATCGGTACGGTCGGCTGTTCCCGGACTCGGGCCGCAGCTTTCGTTGCCATCAGGTTCCTCCAATGGCGAGCGACTGGACCGCGCTCGCCATCTCGAGCTCGAGCTGATCGAACTGGGAATTCAGGTCCGTCTCGGGGATCCACTTCATCCGAGACATCTTCGTACGCACGGGGAGCTTCTGCAACTGAGCGACCGTCGCGCCCTTCGCGATCGCGTCCTGCTCCCGGTCGGCGAAGGCGAGGATGGTGCGAAGCATGCGGTACTGCTTCTGAATCGAGGAGTATGTGTCGATCTCGTCGTACGCGCTTTGCTGGAGGTAGTCTTCCCGCATCATGCGGGCCGCGTCGAGCACCCCTTTCTCCCGCTCGGGGAGCGCGTCGACTCCGACGAGCTGGACGATCTCCTGGAGCTCGGCCTCCTGCTGCAGCAGCTGGAGTGCCTTCTGGCGCAGAGGGACAAAATCCTTCGAGAGGTGCTCGCCGTACCACGCCTCGAGGTCCCGGATGTAGAGCGAATAGCTCTGCAACCAGTTGATCGACGGGAAGTGGCGACGCGACGCCAGGGAGGCGTCGAGGGCCCAGAACACGCGGGTGACGCGGAGGGTGTTCTGGCTCACGGGTTCGGACGTGTCCCCGCCGGGAGGCGACACCGCGCCGACGACCGAGATGGAGCCCATGCGGCCTTCCGGAGACAACGTGACGACGCGACCGGACCGCTCGTAGAATTCGGCCACCCGTCGCCCGAGGTACGCCGGGTACCCCTCCTCGCCCGGCATCTCCTCGAGGCGCCCCGAGATCTCGCGCATCGCCTCGGCCCACCGGCTCGTGGAGTCGGCCATCAGGGCCACGTCGTAGCCCATGTCCCGGTAGTACTCCGCGATCGTGATCCCGGTATACACGCTCGCCTCACGGGCGGCGACCGGCATGTTCGAAGTGTTGGCGATCAGCACCGTGCGCTCCATCAGCGGGCGCTTCGATTTCGGATCCACGAGATGCGGGAACGTCGCCAAGACCTCCGTCATCTCGTTGCCGCGCTCGCCGCAGCCGACGTACACCACGACGTCGGAGTCGGCCCACTTGGCGAACTGCTGCTGCATGACGGTCTTCCCACTCCCGAAGGGTCCCGGGATGCACGCCGTTCCCCCCTTCGCGATGGGAAAGAAACTGTCGATCACCCGCTGGCCGGACACCAAGGGGATGTCGGGGGGGAGCTTCTGGGTTACGGGCCGCGGGACGCGCACGACCCACTTCTGAGACAGGTGGAGTGGAACGGTTCCCGCGGAAGTCGTGACCGAACCGATCTGATCGTGGACGGTATAACTGCCGGCCCTGAGCTCGGTGAGAGTACCTCGGACCCCGGGAGGGACCATGATCCTGTGGAGGATGAGCGCGGTCTCCTGAACCGTCCCGACGATCGTGCCGGGCGTGACCTCGCCTCCAACCTTGGCGGTCGGGGTGAACTCCCACTTCGTGGTGTCGTTGAGCGGTGGGGCGAGCGTTCCGCGCGTGATGAAATCCCCCACGCTCTTCTGGATCACGTCCAAGGGGCGCTGCACGCCATCGTAGATCGATTTGAGAAGGCCGGGCCCCAGCTCGACACTGAGGGCCTGCCCGGTGTTCTCGACCGGGTCTCCCGGCCGGATTCCTGTCGTGTCCTCGTAGACCTGGACGGTCGCGGTTCCCCCCACGAGGCGAATGATCTCTCCCACGAGCCCGAGCGGGCCCACACGGACGACGTCGTACATCTTCGCCTCGGTGAGCCCCTCGGCGATGACGACCGGACCGGTGACCCGTGCGACAACCCCTGCCATTGATCCTCCCTAGCTCGGCATGGCGAGCGTGACCCCGAGCACCCGCTTCGCCAGCGTGTTGATGCTCTCGACCTCGAACTCGCCGGTCGGGGTCGGAACGAAGACGACGAGCGGATGGAGCGAACCGTCGGCATGAAGTCTCTGCGCCTCGCTGAGGCGCGGGCGGATCGACTGGCTCGCGATCACGAGGTTGTAGCCACCAGAGGTCATCACGCGCTGGAATTCGGAGACGGCGTTCTCGGCCGTGACTTCGAAGACGTCCTTGAGGCCGATCAGGCGGAACCCGATCGCGAGCTCACGCTCGCCGAGAACGGCGGTGCGTCCCGCGTCCTTCGTCATCTCGGGCACGGCGCCGTCGGCGGGGTTTTGGGCTATTTAACGGCGACGGGGGCGAGCGACCGGCGAGCGACGATTGGCCTTTCTGCTCGTGGGAACCGGGCCTTCCCCGCGGGAGCGCTCGGTATCCATTCCTCGAGGGGCGTTCCCGGGGTCGGCCACCGCCGTCGAATGCGGCGCGGCCGGCCGTCACGACCTTCCCTGCCCGGGCAAGCGCCCGGAAGAGCGCGCGGTTCGTCGCGGTCCAATGACCCCCGGGGGCTCGCGGGACGAAACGGTTCGTATATCGGTCCTCATCGATCCGGCGCACCGTCGTGTCGATCCAGCCGAAGCAGAGGGCCTCTTCCACCGCCTCTGGATATCCGACCCCGGTGCGCCCGGTGTGCGCCTTGTAGAAGCCGACCCACAGCTCTCGCTCCGACGCATGGTGCATCTCGAACCACGCACGAAGCTCGTTGCGAGACTCGAAGAAGCGCACGGGCCCCGTCATGCGACGAGGTGCCTTACTTGTACACGGAGAAGTGGACGTGCTGCTCGTCGTCCGTGATCAGGATACATTCCCCTTCGCATTCGAAGAGACACGCCTCGCACACGATGCACTCCGGGCCGTGGATCGCGAACGACTTTTCGCCTCGGAACTGGAACTTCGCGCCGACCGCCGGGTCGTCCACTACATCCGGGACTTGGTCCCTGGGGCGGAGCTCGAAAACGTTCACCGGGCAGACGTCCCGGCAATGGGCACACCCGGTGCATTTCGCAAGGTCGATGTCGACTTGGACCATCGGGAGCCCCTCGCGGGCGAATCCAGCCGCAGGGCGTAATAAGGACTGGCAAGAGCCACCCTCGGGCCGTTCGAGACGGAATGGTTTCGTTCCTGAAGTGGGGGGGACCGCGGGTTCGTCAAGGTTAACCGGGGTCCGGACCTAGCCGGATCGCACGCTCCGTGAGCGACCTCCTGCTTGGAACCAGCGGTTGGGACTACCCGGAATGGGTGGGTCGGGTCTACCCGCCGCGCGGCGCTTCGGACAAGCTTCAGTACTACGCGACGCTGTTCCCGATCGTCGAGGTCAACTCGACGTTCTACCGACTACCGCCCGCATCGGTCGCCGCCTCCTGGGTCCGCCGGACCCCGGGGAAGTTCCGGTTCGCCGCGAAGTTTCCGCAGACGATCACGCACGACCTTCGGCTCGTGGGCACCGACGAGGAGCTGAAGCGGTTCCTCGCCGTGTTGAAGCCCATCCGCGACGCGGGAAAGTTCGCGGCCGCGCTCCTCCAGCTCCCTCCGTCCCTTCCTTTCGAGGCGGCGACCGTGCGGCAGTTCTATGAGACGCTCCCCCGGGACCTTCCGGTCGCGGTCGAGTTCCGGGAGCGGTCCTGGCTCGTCCCGGAATCGTACGCGCTCCTCCGGGAGTTCGGCCTCGCCTACGTCATCGTCGACGCCCCGCACCTTCCGATCGCGCTGGAGGTGACCGCGCCGTTCGCCTACATCCGCTGGCACGGTCACGGGAGCCCGCTCTGGTACGACTATACGTACTCCTCCGAGGAGCTCCTCGCATGGGTCCCTCGCGTCCGCGCCCTCACCGAGAGTGTCGCGACGATCTACGGGTTCTTCAACAACCACTTTCGAGGCGATGCCGCGGTGAACTGCCGATCGCTTGCCGACGAGCTCGGGATCCCACCTCCGGCCCGTCGGTCCCGTCTCGACACGTCGTAAGACTCCGCCCGACGTCGTGGGCGTACGCGAAGGGCCTGGCCCGCCCACCGTGCCCGGCTCGGGTCGAGCCCCGCCGTCACCCTTCCGGGCGCGCTGGGGAGGGGTCCGCCGCGCGACGCACGCCGATCACGACATCGGCGGAGCTAAAGATCCTCAACGCCCGCTCGTGGAAGACGATCGAGAACCCGCGATCGGTGAGATGCTCCCGGATCCTCCGCTTGTGGAACGTCTCCACGTACAGTAGTCGGCCGCTCGATCGGAGGACGCGGGCGATCTCGTCGAGCCCCCCGAAGATGTGTTCGATCGATCCGAGATGGTGCAGCACCTCGTGGGCGATCACGAGATCGAACGTGGCGTCGGCGTACGCCAGCCGCTCGGCATCCCCCCGCTCGATCACGAACGAGGAGGGGAGGGTCCCGAGACGCCGCTCGAGGCTCGTCTGAGCGAGCCGCACCTGCTCGGGGTCGTAGTCGGTTACATGGATTCTCGCGGGGTGATAGCGCTCATGAATCAGAGCGGAGAGCATTCCGTTCCCCGCGCCGAGTTCCAGCACCTGCGAACTGGGATCCAGAGGGAGCTCCCCCGCCCGTTCCACGCGATCCAGCATCCTCACGTAGGACCGCGAGCCACGTCGGTTCACGAAGAACTTCTCGATCCCCGTCATCTCGGGCATGGAGGGGGTTCCGTGCGTCGACCAGCCGATTCGGGAGAAATCCGTTACTCGCCCCACTCGAGGGTCGAGCCGGGGGTACTGAGCAAGCCCCCAATGAAGCGTTCTCCCCCGATCCGAAACCTCGCGGAACTCCCGGGGGCCGGCTAGGGGGTTATGGCCCAGGGTCCCATCCGCGAAACGTGCGGATCGTCCGCCTCCGCAGCGGTGGGGCCCGGAGGCTCGTGAGGGCTCGTCATCTCTTCGACGGTCCGCTCGACTTCCACGCGACGCGACGGTATCTCGCCGATCGCCGGAACCTCTTCTTGCTGGCCCGGGAAGGCACGATACCGGTCGGCTACCTTCGCGGGACGTATCTCCTCCAGACCCGCACGACGATGCCACAGTTCCTTCTCTACGAGATTGGGGTTGCGAAGGGGTACCGATGGCGCGGAGTGGGGACCGCCCTCGTACGGACGATGCTCGAGTACGCCCGGAACGCCGGCTGCGAGGAAGCGTTCGTCCTCACATCGCCCCGGAACCGCGCAGCGGTTGCCCTCTATCGCTCGACCGGTGGAACCACCGAGACCTCCGGGGACCGGATGTACGTGTACCGGCTCGCGCGGCGTCCTCGCTCCCCGCGCGGATCGACCTCCCACCTCCGCGGTTCTCGCGCCGGGTAGACTCCCCTCGGCGGTGAAGATCCTCCCTTCTCCTCCCGAAACGCCTCGCTCCCGGCCTGTTTCAAACTCCCCCGAGACGGCGCTTTAGAGCGGTTTTGCGGTAGAACCGGCGGAGGACAGTGAGATGTCCGGTCTCGCCTTCCAGGAGCTCTCGGCCGTCCCGGACGACGGTCCCCTCCTCGAGGAGATCCCGGACCTCCTACCGTTCTCGCTTCCCGGATCCCTACCGCCCCCGTCGCTCCCCCGCGGGCGAGCCCGTCCCCGTCCTCTCCCCCGGACCGGCCGAACCGCCCCGCTCCTGCCGGACGAGCCGGCCCTCTTTCCCTGGCTCGCTCGCCGGTTTGCTCCGGGCGAAGCGACGCTCTGGACCGGCGTCCCGCTCGCCGTCGAACCGCTCCTCGAGCTCGTCTACGCGGGAAGCGCCTCTGCCGGCTCCCGGATCTCACTGGTCGAAGGCGCGAATCGATTCCACCCCTACCGGATCGGAGAGCTCGGACGCTCGTTCGGGATCGACGCGACCGAGACACTCCGCCGGATCCGTCTCGCCCGGGCGTTCACCGCCTACCAGCTGGTCGCGCTGGTCGCCGGATGGGCCGCCGAGATCCGTCGACATCCGGCCGACCTCCTCATCGGCCACGACCTCCCCGCGCTGTTCACGAGCGACGAGATCCCCGCCGAGGAACGGGCGGAGCTCCTCCGCCACGTGGCCCGTGTCCTTGCCGAACTGCTCCGGGAGGTCCGCGCCCCGCTCCTCCTCACCCTCGGGTCGCGAGGGCACGCGGAATTCCCCGGCCTCTCCGACGAAGGCCCGCCGTGGTGCGACCTCGTCACGTTCGCACGCGGGCCGGGAACCGTGCGGGCCCGCTCGCTGCGGAGCGACGCGCGTCTCGTCCTCGTCCCGCGGCCCGGTGGCCAGCACGGGATCGAAGAGTACGGGGGCGGATCCCCCGAGGAGGTGGTCGCGTGGGGCGTACCGCCCCGACGTACCGTCAAGCGCTCGAGGAGCGGATGAAGCGGTGGGACGAGTTCGCCCGTCTCCTCACGACCCCCGAGGATCGCGCGGCGTTCGAGATGGTCCGCACCGGCGCCCGCCGATACGCCGCCCAGGCAACGTACGTGGGAAGCCCGGATCTCCTCGAGGCGATCCTCCTCTCCGTCCTCACCGACCTCGCCGTCCGGTTGCGTTCGGAGACGCCGGCGACGGCCCACCGCTAGTGCGGGGTCCCGGTCGGTGACGGCGCCCGACGGCTGGCTCTTCGACATCACTGAGAGCGGAGACGGCCGTTCGGTCGTGCTCTGGGTGAAGGATCGCGGGACCGAACGGGTGCGTCGCACCGCGGTCGAGTACCGTCCCCCGTTCTGGGTCACTGGCCCCCGGGCCGACCTCGAGCGCCTCGCCCGTCGCCTCGCCGCCCTCCCCGTGGTCGAATCGGTCTCGCTCGGGAGCGGCCGTCCGTCGCTGTTCGACCGGCGCCCCCACCCCGTCCTCTCGGTGACCCCGACCGTCCACCCCGGACGCCGCGCGCTGGCGCGCACGGTCGACGCCCTCGGAGGGTACACTACGTTCACCCTCTACGACGTCGACCTCTCCCCGCCCCAGCTCTATCACCTCGCCCACGGGCTCTACCCGTTCGCGCCGGTGGTCGGACGCGGCGAGGCCCTTCACGCGACCGAGCCGGCGGAGACGATCGAGTACGCGGCTCCACCGATCCGGCTCGCGCCGCTCGAGGTACGGCTCGTCGGGGAACGCCGGGGCCGGATCCCGCCGCCCGATGGGCGGATCGGATCCGTCCGGGTCGGCGACGTGACCCTCGACGGACCCGAGGAGGATCTCCTGCGGGCCCTCGTGGGGGAGCTCGCGCGAAGCGACCCGGATCTCCTCCTCACCCAGGGCGGGGACTCGTTCGACCTCCCGTGGCTCTACCGGCGGGCCCGCGCGTGCGGCCTGTCGTCGAGCGAGTTCGTCCTCGGTCGGGAAGCGGTCGGGTTCGGACCCACCCGCCCGGCGCGGTCGTTCGAGTCGTACGGCCGCGTGCTCTACCGGTCCGCGACGTTCCCCCTCCCGGGCCGGTTCCACATCGACCGGGAGAACTCGTTCCTCTACGACGACGCCGAGGTCGCCGGCCTCATCGACGCCGCCCGGCTCTCCCGGCTCTCGCTGCAGACGGTCGTCCGCCAGTCCCCGGGAACCTGCTTCACCGCGATGGAGATGGCCCACGCGCTCGAGCTCGGCGCGCACATTCCGTGGAAGAAGAACCGTCCCGAGGGATTTCGCCGCGCCGACCATCTCGTCGCCGCGGACCGGGGCGGGGTGATCTTCCTCCCACCGGTCGGCGTGCAGGATCAGATCGATGAGTTCGATTTCGCGAGCCTCTACCCGCACATCATGGTACGGAAGAACCTCTCCGCCGAGACCCTCGAGTGCCGGTGCTGCCCCCGGAGCCCGATCCGCGCCCCCGGCCTCGGGTACCGTTCCTGCACGCGTCGGGTCGGGCTCATCCCCCGCACCCTCGCCCCGCTCCTCGCCCGCCGCCTCGCCTACAAGGCGGCGTTGAAGCGGCCCGGGATCGCTGTGGGGGAGGCCGAGGGCCTCCGCCGGCGGGTGCGGATGCTGAAATGGATCCTCGTCACCGCGTTCGGCTATCAGGGCTACCGCAACGCCCGCTTCGGGCGGATCGAGTGCCACGAGGCCATCAACGCCTACGCGCGCGACCTCCTCGCCGCGCTCCTCCCGGCGGCGGAGGCGGCCGGCTATTCGGTCGTGCACGGGATCGTCGACTCGCTCTGGCTGCGGCCGGTGGACGTCCGGGATCCACCGGACCCCGAGGCGTTCGCGCGTCGGATGAGCAACCAGTTCGACCTCCCCCTCGGGTACGAGGGACGGTACCGCTGGATCGTCTTCCTCCCCGCGGTGACGCACGGCCTCGGCGTGCCGAACCGGTACTACGGTCTCTACGACGACGGGGAGTTCAAGCTCCGCGGGATCGGCGGCCGACGCCACGACACGACCGTCCTCGTCCGCCGCTTCGAATCGGAGGTCCTCGCGCTGTTCCGCACCGCCCGGGACGCGGACGGGGTACGTGCGCTCCTCCCCCGCGCCCTCGCCCGGGCCGACCGGTTCGCCGAACGTGTCCGGGCCGGGGAGTGGCCGGTCGACGAGCTCCTCGTCAGCCACCGGGTCGGCCAGGCTCCCGAAGCATTCGTCACGTTCACCGACTCTGTCGCCGCCCTGCGCCAGCTCTCCGACGCCGGCGCGTCGCGGGGCGCAGGGGAGGTCGTGCGGTTCGTTCTCCTCGACCGTCGGAGCCGCTCGTTCCGCCGTCGGGTCCGGGTCGCGGAGCTGCTCGACGGCGACGAGCGGTACGACGTGGACGCCTACCTCGAGCTCCTCGCCCGGGACGCGGAGACGCTCCTCGCGCCGTTTGGGGTCGATCGCGCGTCCCTCCTCGCCCGGTGGAACGTCCGGGAGGCGCCGGCGCGGAGCCCGTACCGCTCGACCGAGGTCCGGGCCCAATCCGCATTCGATCCCGTCCGGCCATCTCAGGACAGCCTTTTGGCCTCCGGCCCCGTGGGCCGGGAGTGAACGGTCCGGTCCGGCGTACCGGGCGCAAAGCGGCGAGTCGGTCGTCCGGCGGCAGGACGCCGAGCGAACTCCCCTCCCCCTCGGAGCGGGCAGCCCGCCTCCGCGAAACCGTCCGGTCCGGTTCGGTTCCGGATTTGGGACCGCTTCTCAAGGCCCTCAGCGATCCTGTCGCAGGGGTTCGGGAGACCGCCGCGGTGGCGATTGGGATCCTGCGCGACCCACGAGGCTGCACGACGCTCTCCGCGGCGCTCACCGATCCCGACCCCGGGGTCCGAGCGGCGGCGGCCGACGCCCTCGCAGCGATTGGGCGGCGCGAGACGGGGTCCGCCCTGGAGCCACTCCTCCGCGATCCCGAGCCGAAGGTCCGGGAGCGGGCCGCGCGGGCCCTCGCGCAACTCGCCGCCTTGACGTCGGTCGATGCGCTCATCGCCCGCGCGAACGACGACAACCCCGAGGTCCGGGCGGCGGTCGCCGCCGCGCTCGGGGCGATCGGGACCGACGAGGCGATCCGTGCGCTCGAGTGTCGGCTCGCCGACCCGTGGGATCGCGTGCGACGCGAAGCGGTCCTCGGCCTGGGCCGGGCGCCGGGGCCGGGGCAACTCGCCCGGATCCGGCCGTTCCTGAACGATCCGGCCCGGCGGGTCCGGGCGGCGGCGTCGATCGTCGTCGGCCTCCATCACGACCGGGCGAGCGTCCGCCCGCTCCTCGCGCTCCTCCTCGGTACGGAGACATGGGAGAAACCGGCGGTTCTGGTCGCGCTCGGCCGCATCGGCGACCGCCGTGCGGTCCCCGCGATCGTGAGGGCCGCGGAGAGCCCGGCGTCCTGGGTGAGGGTCTGCGCGATCCACGCCCTCGGCGAGATGGGGGCTCCCGAAGGAGCCCCTGTGGCGCGCTCCCTCCTCATCGACCCCGCCGCGTCGGTGCGGGGCGCGGCGGCGCTGGCGCTCGGCTCGATCGGTTCCGGCGACGACGAAGAACGCCTCCGCCGCCTCCTGGACGATCCGCATCCCTGGCCGCGCCGGGGCGCAGCGTACGCTCTCGGTCTTCTCCGGGTGGTCTCCTCCGCCCCCCGACTTCGCGAAGCGCTCAACGACCCCGCGGCGGAGGTCCGCCTCGCCGCGGTCTGGGCCCTCGGCCGTCTCGGAGACGACGGTGCGTGGGACGCCCTCGTTCGAATGCTCCGCGACTGCGGCCCCCGCTCTCCTCCGTCCCACCCAGCGGCGGGCGCGGAGGCCTCGCTTGCGACCGACGCCGAAACCCGGCTCTTCGACGCGACCGTCCAGGCGCTCGGCCGGCTCGCGGGCGGAGTGCCGGATCCGGTCGCCCATCGCGCGCTCGCGATGGCCCGGTCCCGCCTGAGCGAGGAGGAGCTCGATCGTCGGGCCCGTCTTCCGCTCCCCGAGGTCGGCGTCGAGCGGGACGTACCGACGGTGCGGGCCCTGTTCGAGGCTGCGATGCCTCGCGCGTTCGAGGACGGGGAGTCGTGACGATCCGGGACCTGAGAGCCTCGGACTCCCCTCGTCTCCTCGAGCTATTGCGCCGTGAGTTCCCCGAGGAGGAGCGGATCATCGGGACCCGTCCCGAGGGATTCGGCGACATCGTCCGCCGGGTCTTCCGCTGGGACGCGCGCATCGTGCTCGGAGTGCTCCGGCTGTTCGGCCGGCCGGTCTACCGGTTCTTCGTGGTCGAGATGGACGGGCGGCTCATCGCCATGACCCTTCTGACGTTCCCGGCCCGTGCCGGCTACGTCAGCATGGTAGCGGTCGATCCCGCCTACCGTCGGCGGGGATTCGCGCGCCAGCTTCTCGAGCGCTCGCGGGTCGCGACCGCCGCCCACGGCCGCCCGTACGTCGCGCTCGACGTCCTCACGTCGAACACGCCGGCGCGAACGCTCTACGCTTCGCTCGGCTACCGCCGGCTCCGGACCGCGACGTACCTCGTCCACGAACGGCCGGTCCTCCTCTCGGCCCGGTCCCAGCCCGGGGCCGTCGGAATCCGTCCCTTCGAGCGAGAGGACGCCATCCCTCTCGCGCGGATCGTCCGCGCGGAGAAACCGCCCGAGGTCGAAGCGGTCTTGCCCACCTCTCCGCACGATATCTCCGGTTCGGCGTGGGCGGCCCGAATCCTTCGGTCCACGTCGGCGGCGTGGGTCGTCGACGACGGCACCGGCCCGGTCGCCTGGGTCGCCGCGATCGATTCGCCGGCCACGGAAGCGGCCCACCTCAGTGCGCCGATCATCGGTCCCTCCGTGGCCCCCGAGGATGCCCGCGTTCTCGTGGAGACCGCCGGCGCCTGGTGCGCGGCCCGTCGGGCGCCTCGGGTAACCGCCTTGGTCCCGGAGGAGAACCGGCGCGGACGCGCGGCGCTCGAGACCGCGGGATTTCGCGATGCCCTCTCGCTGGAGACGCTCTACCGACGGTCCGCCTAGATCCCCGCGGCACGGGCCGGGGGTCGAGGTGTACCTCTTGCCCACCGTCGTCGGCGGGGGTCTCGGCGACATCGAAGAGGTCCTCGCCGCCGGGCGACGGCTCGCCCGTGCCGGCTTCCCCCTCCGGCTCTACCGGCGTCCCGGCCGGCCGCTTCCCCCCGGGGTGAGGGGTCCGTGGGATTGGCCACCCCATCGCCGGGTCGCTCGTCTCCTTCCTCGAGCCCCCGCCGCGCTCACCGTCACCGCAGCCTGGGGCATTTCCGCGGCCCCCTCTCGGCCGGGGGCCCTCGGCCGGCCCGGGCCGTGGGCCGACGAGGTCGCCGACATCGAGACGGCGTACGGCCCGGATCAGGTTCTCCACGTGAGCCTCGAGGAGTTCGCACGCACGCTCGTTACGAGGGCCGAGACGCGGGAGCGCCTCCGCGAGGGCGGGATTCCCGCTCGAGCCCTAGCCGGCCGCCTCCGGGACGCCGAACGACGAGGGGAGCTCGAGACGTTCCGAACGGCGTATACGCGGTTCCGGGCGTTCGACCGGAAGAACGTACTGCCGCTGTTCGCGACGTTCCGATGT
Organism: Thermoplasmata archaeon; assembly: GCA_035623855.1. Taxonomy (GTDB): domain Archaea; phylum Thermoplasmatota; class Thermoplasmata; order Lutacidiplasmatales; family UBA184; genus Lutacidiplasma. The sequence continues at coordinate 57,909 of DASPSQ010000015.1, forward strand.
TCCGCTGGGTTCCGCCGGGAGTTCCCCCAGGCCGTTCAGGCGGGTCCCTTGTGGCCCCGCCAATACCGAACTCGCGGGAACGCCATGGACCGCCCCCGTTCGATCCACGGAGATTGGGTCTGGTACGCAAGCCCGGCGAGCGCCGAACGAATCGCGCCGAAGGTCCTCGAGGGGCTCGAGGGAGTGCGACCCGCCGTCCACCTCTACATCCGCTCGCCCCGGCCCTGGCGGGCGCTCCCTCCGTCCGACCGAGTCACGTTCACGACCGAGCCGATCCGATCCCGGGAGTGGCATCGTCGTTTCGCGGCCGCACGCGTCCGGATCGTCACCGGCAGCCGAACGCTGCTCGAAGCGCTGGAGGTCGGCGGACCGTTCCTCTATTTCAACGGCATCCTCGGCCGCGGGTCGAGAATGCGTCGGCACCGTCCCGAGAAGATTGTCGAACTCCTGGAGGTCGCTCGCCGCAGCGGCGTGCCGCCATCGCTCCGTCGCGACCTCGCCCGGTTCGCCCAGGGCATCGACGTCGCGGGGGTGGTCCGGAGGATCGCCCATCGATCCACCGGCTGGGAGCAGTTGCGCGCCTCGACCCTGCGAGCCGCCTTCCCACCCCCGTTCGAGGATGCCGGCGCCCTGCTCACCGCGATCGCGAGATCGCTCGCTCGGGACGCGGGGGGCGCATCGGAGCTCGTCCAACGAGTCCGGCGCGGGGTGGTTTCATAACTACTCCGGCCTCGTCCTCCACCCGTGGCGCCGGAGGATGCGAGTCCCCCCGCCGTCGCGCGTGCGCTCATCGGGAGCGCGCTCTCGCTCAAGCGCGGCGAGCATGTGGTGATCGTGACGTGGAACCACACCCTTCCCTGGGCCGCCGGATGCGTGGCCGAGGCGCGACGGCTGGGCGCGCGCCCGGTCCTCTTGTTGGAGGACGAGGGCGCGTTCTGGAAGAGTCTCGACCTCGCTCCCTCCGCGCGGGCGTGGTCCGGCCTCACCGCGCCGGTGAAGGCCGCGCTCCGGCACGCCGATGCGCTCATCTACTTCCCCGGCCCCGCCGACCGTCCCCGTCTGCACACGCTGCCTCCCCACCTCCTCGGGCCGTTCCTCGGGGTCGATGATGAATGGCTCCACCGCTCGCGTGCCGAACGGCTGCGCGGGATCCGGTGCCTTCTCGGGTACGCCTCCGATGCCCAGGCCGAGCACTGGGGAGTTCCCGGGGCGATGTGGCGCAGCCAACTGATCCGTGGGATCACCGAGGTCGACTACGAGGCGCTCCGGACCCGGGCGGCGAGGGTCTCGAGTCTCCTCCGCCGAGGACGTGTGGTCCGCGTGACCGCCGCCGACGGCACCGATGTCCGTTTCCGCCTGCGGGGTCGGGTGCCCTGGGTGGACGACGGGGTCACGGACCTCGAGGACGTCCGACGGGGGCGGAACCTCGCGGCCGCGCCGGGAGGCTCGGTCGTCGTCGCGATCGACGAGCGGTCGGCGGAGGGGATGGCGGTCGCGAACCGCCCGAGCTACCTTACTCCCGGCCGCGTGGACGGGGGACAGTGGGAGATCGAGGCCGGTCGTCTCCGCAATTACTGGTACTCCGAGGGCGGGGAAGCGTTCGAGAGCGAATTCTCGACGGCCCCGCGCGGTCGGGAGACCGTCTCGCTGTTCGCCCTCGGTCTCAATGACGCTCTCGCCCCCGGGGTCCCGCAGGCCGAGGATCAGGAGGAAGGGACGGTCACGCTCGCGATCGGAGGCAACTCGCTCTACGGGGGGCGGCACCGGTGCCGGTACCTCTCGTGGATCACGATCGGGGAGGCGACGGTCGCCGTGGACGGCGCCCCGCTTGCAGACCGTGGGCAGATTCTCTGACGGTGCAACGGTCGCCCGGCTCGACCGGGCGTTCTTCGACCGTCCGACGGTCGCCGTCGCGCGCGACCTCCTCGGGGCGACGCTGCGCGTCGCAGGGCGCGCCGTCCGGATCGTGGAAACCGAGGCGTACGTGGCGGACGATCCGGCGAGCCACGCCTTTCGGGGCCCGACCGCACGCAACCGTTCGATGTTCGGCCCGCCCGGCACCCTGTACGTCTACCGGATCCACCAGGTCGTGTGCGCGAACCTCGTCACCCACCGGGGCGAGGCGGTGCTCCTGCGCGCGGGCGAACCCCTCTCGGAGGACCTCGAGAACCCCTGCGGACCGGGGCGCCTGTGCCGGGCGCTCGGGATCCGCCTCACCGACGACGGGACCTCCGTCGTCTCCGACCCCAGGATCCGTGTCGAGCGGCCCCGCGGGCTCCGAACACCCATCGTGTCGGGCCCTCGCGTGGGGATCCGGCGCGCCACGCGACGTCGGCTTCGGTTTGCGCTCGTGGACAACCCCTGGGTCTCGTCGCCCCGGCTCCCGGCACGGGCGATTCGGCAGTCGCGTTTCCCTCGCGGCGCGGATCGACGTCCCTGAGGTCGGCTCGAGAGCCGAACGGGAGGCGCGCCGCTTCCCCATCAGAGGCTATTACCCATCTCGAATCTAGAACCCTCGTCCTGCCCCATGTCCTCGAGCGGTCCCGGGAGGAAGCACGTCGAGCGGCTCCGAAGGGCGACGCACATCGAACGACCCCTGAGGGTGAGGCACGTCAAACGGTTCCCGATCCCAATGGGGGTTGCAGTCGCCGTGGTCCTCGTCGTGACCGTCCTGTTCGTACTCCCAGGTCCCGCCCGGAGCCCCTCGCACCACCCAGCGGCCCCGGGCCCGCCCCTTCCGACCGCTCTGCCGACCGATCCGGCGCAGTGCAGCCAGGGCGCGCACGAGATCAGCGTCTCTCCGTCCACACCGAACCTCTCCGCGGTCCTCGTCTCTGACTACAACGAGCTTGGCGCGCTGGGCGGAGGGACGATCGAGCTCGGGGCCGGCACGTACGTGCTCTACGAGGAGCTCGAGTTCGCGAAGTACAGCAACGTGTCGATCCAGGGTACCGGGATCGGTCGGACGATTCTGTCGATGCCGCCCAACCCGGTCGGGAGGTTCACCGCCGACAACGGGACACCGCTCGGCCTCTGGAACTACACGCTCGGCACGGCCGTCAACGGCTCGGTGGTGAACTTCATCGCGGTGCGGGGCGCGGCGCCGATCAACAACTTCGAGATGTGCGCCCTCACCCTGCGGGCAGAGGCGAACAACGCGAGCGAGGACTGGGACGGCTCGCTCCTCATCGACTCGAGCGGGGGTCGCCACCACGTCTACTCCGACATCGCCGAGGCCGGCTTCTTCGGGCCGAGCACGATCCCGAACGGGATCCACCTCCAGGGGTTCGCCAACGGGTCCTCGGGGTCCGACTACGTCGTGGACGATCTCTCCGCGTCGAACAACTCCCTTCCGTTCGAGGTGTATCCCGGCGTCCGGGGCGGGGCAAACTTCCTCAACGTCGGGGCGTCGGTGGTCGACTGCGTCATCGCGAACGTCACGGCGATCGGCCTCTTCGCGCTCGAGGTCGCCCCGCCGAGCGGGTGCGTCTTCGAGAACACGGCGATCGATGGGCATCTCCTGATCGACCCGCTCGTCGGGGGGTCGTGGGGAGGGACCGTCTTCGAGAACGTGACGATCGACTCGAATAGCACCGCGGCGCCGAACGCGATGGGCGCGTCGATCTACGGCGATTCGGGCCAAAGCAACTTCACGGGGATGCGGTGGGTCGACGACACGTTCGTCGGGACCGTGCTGTTCGGGGAGAACCTCGACGACGTCGAGAACTCGACGTTCTACGGTGGCCTGAACGCAACCCCCGCCATCTTCCGGGGGAACACCGTCGTCTGGACGGACACGAGCCCGAACCGTCTCCTCCTGCCGATTCGGATCGACGGTTCGACCACCGGAGGGGGGAGCTCGGTCCTCACGAACGACGCGTTCGCCTTCCCGAATGGCACGGCCCAGTTCCCGGGGACGAGAGAGCTCGAAGATCCGTTCCTGCTCACCGTACCGACCGATGTATGGTGGAACGACACTCTCGAGATCGGAGGGTCGACGACCGGGGCGGTGCTCAGTGCTCCGTACCTCGATCTGGCGGCAAACAGCAGCTTCTCCGCGCTGACGTATCGCCCGCTCGGTGGGAGCTCACCGGCGACCTTGAACCTCCTCGACCTCGTGGGATCGCCGGGCTTCATCGACCTCGGTGCGGAGGTGACCGATCTCCGCCTGATCAGCGACAACCTGTAGATCGCCTTCCCGCCTCGGATCGCCCTTGCGGCCCTGCCCAACCCCCAGAGCTCGCAGAACCACATGGCGCGGAGTATCCTACCGGTAGAGCGGCGATCGCCCGGGTCGCAGATCGAGGCAAGACCTTTTTCACCCGGGCCGGATGGATTCACGGCTTGGCCGGTGATGTCCCCCTGTGGAGTCGTCTCGCTCCTCGACCGTAACGCGACCGAAAAGGTCGCCCGGACCTGGGCGAGGCTGGAGCAGGAGTTTGGGGTGCGGGGGGTCCTCGCGATGCCGTATCCTCACTTCTCCTACCAGATCGCTCAGGGCTACGAACGACCGGCTCTCGACGACACATTGACTCGCCTCGCGCGGGGAACCCCCCCGTTCACTGCCACGACGAGCGGAATCGGTACGTTCGAGGGCGGGTGGCCCGTGGTGTACGTTGCGGTCGAGGCGCCGCCCGCCCTCCGCGATCTCCACGAACGGATCTGGAACGCGTGCCAGCCCCATGTCCGGGAACCGGTGGGGTACTATCGCCCGGGCACGTGGGTCCCCCACATCTCCCTCGCCCACGGCGACGAGCACAACACGGTTCCCCTTCCTCCGGAGACCATCGCGAGGATCCTGGCCACGCTCGACCCTCCGGAGTATCGATGGAGTATCCGGATCGACAACCTCGCGTTGGTCTGGGACGAGGGAGAGATTCAGCGGCCAGTGGCGACGTTCCGCCTCCACGCCGCCTGAGCCCCGCCTCGGCGGTGAACGGAATCAAGGCCGCGCCCGGTCGACGCCAATCGCTACCTTAGTTTTGCCCAGTGGTACCCCCGCCGGCGCGGGGATGCGCCAAACCCGCAGGAGGCGCAGACTCCCTTCTGGCGGTGGTAGGAGTGGCGACCGCACCGGCGACAGATGATGTGGACGATCTTGCCGCCGCGGCGGGATGGTGTGCCCTTTCCCATGAGGATCGCTCCTACGGTGAGATGTAGACGATCGAATCGCCGCGGACGAGCGTGAGGCCACTTCGGGGCGTCACTTCGTCCTTCACGACCTCCTCGGCGGAGGAGAGGACGAGGTTCAGGTGCTGGTCGTAGGCGTCGAGGATCCCGCGGAACGAGCGTCCACCCTTCATCTCGACCAGCACGCGCTTGTGCAGGCTCTGCTGGAGGACGTCGAGCGGTTTCATCGGCGGGAGGCCCCGAGCAGACCGGGGGGTCTTCTTAACGGTGGCGGCCGATTCTTTCTCGCCGTGGGCCCGAGACCGCGCGGACTCGACGCAGCAATCGTCTCGACACCGTGGCGAAGGTCGGTCGGTCGTCCACTCTACGAACCGTAAGGGATTTCTCGAGGTCGAATAGACGATCCGCGAGGATCGCCGGGGCGCGGTTGGCGTGGAGGAACCGGATCGCCCGCGACGGGGAGCGGGCGGCGAGGTCTCGGTAGAATTCTCGCTCCACTCGGCCGACGTCCTCGTGGCGTCGGTCGAGCCCGATCGGGTGCCGTCGTGGGTCCCCGGCCGCCCGCCGCCGTCGGGCTCGTGCCGACACATTCAGGTAGACGATCAGGTCGGGCACCCCCCAGGACTCCGTGCCGCGCTTCGGAGCGGCGACCTTCAGGAGGCTCGAGAGCACGGAGGGGGACGTCTCGCCGAGGGCTGCGAGACCCGCCGTGTAGGTGAGCGGTCCGAGAAAGCCGGTGTCCGCGATGACGATCCGGCCGTTTCGGCGGAGCCGGAGGGCTTCCCGGTACCGACGCCGCTCCTCGCGGAGGAGTGCCCGCTCGATCCGGAGGAGCTCGCGATCGGTACGGAACGCGAGGTTCGGGCGTCGCACGAGACGATCGAACGCCTCGGGAAGCGGGACCCAGCCCAGCCGTCGCGCCGCCGCTCGGACGACCGTCGTCTTTCCGGCTCCGGAGGGTCCCTCGATCGCGATGATCCGTCCGTCGGAAGCCATCCGTCCCCGAACAGTTCCCGGGGCAGATGAAGTCGAGCGAGATCCGACGGTCGCTGGTAGGTCCGACCGGCCGAACGCCGGTGGGACCGAGAGAACCTCGACCCCGCGGGTGTCCTCGAACTAGCGGTACGCCACCACAAACCGCCGCAGAAAGGGAAACAGAACCTTCCGGTCCGGCCGAGCGGGATACCCCTGCGCGACCTCCTGCGTGAGATCCCCGAGGAACCGGGTCCGCTCCTCCTCTCGGGGGAGCTGTGCGAGGAGAGGACGAAGTGCCGTTCCCCGGATCCACTCGACGATCTCCCCGGGACCGGCGAGGACGTGGACGTACTCGGTATCCCAGAGATCGAGCCTCCGCGCCTCCCCGCTCAAGAGGTCGTAGTAGCCTTCGAGAGGGAGTACGTTCGCGCCGGCGACGTCGATCCACGTGAGACTGCGCCAGGGTTCTCGCGAGCGGGCCCGTTCGAGCGCCTCGAGCCATCCCCTGCTCGAGCTCCCACGCACGGGCACCTGGAAGGCGAGCGCGCCCCCCGGGGCGACCCATCGCCAAAGCCGGGGGATCTCGGACGGGTGATCGGGAAGCCAGTGCAGCGTCGCGTTCGAGAAGACGAGATCGAGCGGAGACCTGGGGGACCATTCACGGAGATCGGCGCAGACCCATTCGATCGGGAGCGGGAGGGCGCGAGCTCGGACGAGCATCTCCGAGGAGTGGTCGACTCCGACGATCGACGACGCGGGCCAGCGGTGCGCAAGCACCGCCGTGCTCGTGCCGGGGCCGCAACCGAGATCGACGACCCGTGCGGGAGCGTCCAGTTCGATCCGCCCCACCAGGTCTCGGCAGGGCAGGGTGCGTTCCGCCTCGAAGCGCAGGTATCTCTCCGAATCCCAGCGGGGCGTCCCACTCGACACGGGCGAGGCAGGAGCGAGGAAACCTACTTGGAGGTTTTCAACGGGACCCGAGGAAACTACCGGGCATCCGTGGAGGTGGTCGGATCGGTGTTCCCGAGGACCTTCTCGACCTTACCGATCCGGCCCAGCGAGATCTGGGGACGGCCCCGGCGGTCCGAGACCCATCCCTCGACGATCCGGATCCGATCGCCGACCTCCACGAGATCGACCTCCGATTCCCAGAGGACGAGGGAGATTTCTCCCGTACGATCGGAGATCTTGCCGTTGCGGACCTTCTTCCAGCCCCCATCCCGTACCTCCACCTCGCGGACCGCCTCGAGTTCGGAAACGGTGCCCTCGACGGTCGCGACGCGAGAGGGGCGAAGGTCGGAGATGTACATCGCGGGCGGTTTGCTGGTCGGCATCGTGATCCCTCCCCGAGGCGACCCGGGGCCGAGGTCGGGATCTCGGCCCGCTCCGCCACCCACGGCGCGCCGGGGGAAAACCGTGTGGGTCCGGCCCGAAGGGTGGGCGGACCCCGCCGGCCTTTTGATGGGCCGCCCTCATTCCGTTCGCCATGACGGACTCCCCGGTGATCGATTCCCCTCCCCACCGGTTCGGGGCCCGGGTCCTGGAGGGAGAGACGCTCGCCGAGATCGCCCGGGAGATCGAGCGGACGGAGAGCGATCCCGAGGGGGTGGGGATCATGACTCGCAAGGGCCGAACCTACCCGATCCGGCTCTCCGGGGTCCCTCTCAAGGCGGCCCCGCTCCTGAAGCAGGAGTTGCTCAGCGTCGGGGGGGAGGCGGCCCACGCGAGAGGGGTCGCCGACCTCTCCGTCGAATCGACCCCGGTCGTTCTCCTCGCGACATGGGGTCAGTACCGACGCCTACTCCCGAAGCTGCGCCGGCAGCCGTTCCGTCTGAAGGAGCTCGCCGACGAGGTCGACCGAGCGCTGCGCGCCTACGTCGCCCATGGCCGCCGCACGGTCCCCGGGGTCCGTCGTTCGCTCGTCCTCGGGGACCATCCCCGCGTCATGGCGGTCCTCAACGTGACCCCGGACTCCTTTTCGGACGGAGGGAAGTTCTTGGACCCGGCCCGGGCGGTCGCAGCGGCGGAGGCGATGGTTCGGGAAGGCGCCGACCTGCTGGACGTCGGCGGCGAATCGACCCGACCGCGATCGAGCGAGGTCGACCCCGAGGAGGAGTGGGAGCGGATCCGTCCGGTCCTCGAAGGCCTCCGGGGGCGCCTCACGGTGCCGGTCTCGGTCGACACCCGCCACCCCCGTGTCGCCGAGCGTGCCATCGAGGCGGGGGCGGATTTCATCAACGACGTCGAGGGCCTCCGGTCCGAGGCGATGCGCACGACGGTCGCCCGGACCGGTGCCGGCGTTGTTGTGATGCACATGCGGGGCACGCCGGCGACGATGCAGGAGAACCTCGAGTACGCCGACCTGCGCGGGGACGTCTACGCCGCGCTCGCCGAAGCGACGGACGCCGCCCGTCGCGCGGGGGTGGCCCCGGGGAAGATCCTCGTCGACCCGGGCCTCGGGTTCGGGAAATCGGCGGAACAGAGCCTCGAACTGCTCGTCCATGCCGGAGAGTTCCGATGCCTCGGCTACCCCGTGGTCGTCGGCGCGTCGCGGAAGTCGTTCCTCGGGGCGATCCTCGGGGATGCCGGACCGCCCGAGCGGCTCGAGGCGGGGATCGCGGCGGCGGTAATGGCCGCCGAGCACGGAGTGGCGCTGATCCGTACGCACGACGTATCGCCGACGGTTCGGGCCCTCAAGGTCGTCGCGGCTGCGCGTGCTCTCGCCGAACGTCCGCCCCGGACCGAAGAGGCCCTCGCGGCGTCCGAGCCCGACACCTAGGGCGGTTCCGATCCGTCCTCAACCTCGGCCGGGACTTCCGTCTCAAAGACGAGAGAGCCGACGTAATCGCACTTCTGGCAGTGGTAGACCTGGCCGACGATCGATCCGGCGATCAACACGATCCGCGACGATCCACACTTCGGGCAGAGACGGACGGTCCTACCCTTCCTCGGCCGGCGGCGCACCGTCGTCCTCCCCGTCCTCGTCCTCCGACGAGCCGGGCGCATCGCCCGGCGGCTCCTCCGACGCGTCGTCGTCGGAGTCGTCCTCCTCCGTCTCCTCCCCCGGACCCTCGTCGCCGGGTTCGTTGGGCTCGGGCGGGGGCGGCGAGGCCGCCGGTGGAGCGGGAACCTCCGCGCCGTTCGTCTCGATGGCCGGTGCGAGGATCACGACGTCGCGGACCTCGTCGCCCTCATCGAGGCGGATCACCCGGACGCCGAGCGTATTGCGGGCCTGGGTGCGGATCCCCTTCACCGCCATCCGGATCGTGACGCCGTGCTGGGTGGTGACGAGGACCTCGGAGGTGTCGGTCGTCGGGAGGACCGCGACCACCGACCCGTTCCGCCCCCCGGTCTTGATCGTGCGGACCCCTTTCGCCCCGCGCTTCGTGCGGCGGTAGTCGTCGGTGGGGCTCCGCTTTCCGAATCCGGTCGTCGTGACGGAGAGGAGCGTCGGGAACTTCGGGCTTGCCGGCGCCATCGCGACGACGCGGTCCCCCTTCTCCGCCGAGAGGCGGACCCCGATGACGCCGTGGGTCGCCCGCCCCATCGGACGGATCTCCGAGACCGGGAATCGGACGAGCTGGCCGGCCTGCGTCGCGAGGAGGACCTCGGTCGACTCGTCCGGGATGAACGCGACGTCGACCAGCTCCTCCTTCTCCTCGAGGAGGATCGCCTGGATCCCACTCGTGCGGATGTTCTGGAACTGGTCAAGGGTCGTCCGCTTGACGGTCCCCTTGCGGGTCGCGAAGACGAGCGCACCGGCCCCCGCGAGGTCGTGGAGGGGGAGTAGGGTCTGGACCCGCTCCCCGTCCTTCAACCGGGGGAGGAGATTGATGACCGCCTTCCCTTTCGATTGCCGGCTTCCCTCGGGGAGCTCGTACGCCTTGAGCTGGTAGACCCGTCCCAAGTTCGTGAAGAACAGGACGTTGTCGTGGGTGCGGGTGAGGAACGTCCGAATGACGTAGTCCTCCTCCTTCGTCTGCATCTGCACCAGCCCCCGGCCGCCGCGTCGCTGACGCCGGTACTGGTCGAGGGGAAGGCGCTTGATGTACCCGTCCCGGGTGACGAGCACGACCACGTCCATGTCGGGGATCAGGTCCTCGAGCGTCCGCTCGGTGAACGCCGAGACGATCCGCGTCCGGCGGGGGTCGGCGAACCGGTTCTTGAGGTCGGTGAGCTCGTCGACGATCAGCTGGTCCAGGAGGTCGGGCGATGCGAGGATTTCCCGAAGTCGCTTGATCAGCGCCTCCTTCTCCGCCTTCTCCGTCTCGACCGCTTCGCGTTCGAGCGCGGTGAGGCGCGCGAGACGCATGTCGAGGATCGCCTTCGCCTGCTCGCTCGAGAGGAGGAACTTTCCCATCAAGCTCGTCTCGGCGACCTGAACGTCCTTGGAGCGCCGGATGATCCGGATCACCTCGTCGATGTGGTCGATCGCGGTGAGGAATCCCTCCAGGAGGTGGAGCCGCTCCTCGGCCTTCTTGAGCTCGAAGCGCGTCCGACGGGTCAGCGTGACGCGGCGGTGGGTCAGGTGGAGCTCGAGGAGCCCCTTCAGCGGTACGACCCGGGGCTCGCCGCCCACGAGGCAGAGGTTGATCACGCCGAAACTCGTCTCGAGCGGCGTGTGCTCGTAGAGCCGGTTGAGGACGATCTCGCTCGGCGCGTCCCGCCGTAGCTCGAGAACGACGCTGGTCCCGTCGCGGTCCGACTCGTCCCTCAGGTCGGTGATGCCGTCGATGCGCTTGGTCTTGACGAGGTCGGCGATGAGCTCGAGGAGGGCCGCCTTGTTGACCTCGTACGGCACCTCGGTGATGACCACCTCGTCCTTCCCGCCTCGCTCGCGGAGCTCGGCGGCCCCGCGCAGGCGGATCATCCCGCGTCCGGTCTCGTAGGCCTCGCGGATCCCTTCCGTCGAGAGGAACCCGCCGGTCGGGAAGTCCGGCCCCGGCAGGACCTTCATCAGTTCGTCGAGCGCTGCATCGGGTCTGCGCAGGAGGAGGAGAAGCGCGTCGACGACCTCGCCGAGGTTGTGGGGCGGCATGTTCGTCGCCATCCCCACCGCGATTCCGGCCGAGCCGTTCACGAGGAGATGGGGGAGCTTCGATGGAAGCACGACCGGCTGCTGGAGCGAGCCGTCGAAGTTGTCCGTCCAGTCGACCGTGTCCTTCTCGATATCGAGGAGGAGCTCCTCCGCGAGCGTGCTCAGGCGGGCCTCCGTGTACCGCATCGCCGCGGGGACGTCCCCGTCGATCGACCCGAAATTTCCCTGACCGTCGATGAGCGGATAGCGCAGGCTGAACGGCTGGGCCATGCGGACCAGGGCGTCGTAGACGGCCATGTCCCCGTGGGGGTGGTACTTGCCGAGAACGTCGCCCACCGTGCGGGCGCTCTTTCGGTAGGGGCGATCGTGCGTCGCACCGGATTCCCACATCGACCAGAGGATCCGCCGTTGCACCGGCTTCAGGCCGTCCCGCACGTCGGGCAGGGCGCGCCCGACGATGACGCTCATCGCGTAGTCGATGTACGAGCGGTGCATCTCCTGCTCGAGCGGGCGGTCGTGCACCCGGTCGGTCGGTGGCGCAGGTGGCTCCGGCCGGGCGTTCACGAGGCCCCGCCCCCTTTCGGTCCAAGCTGGATGGCGAGGATCCGGTCTGCCGCGGCCAGGAACGAATCCCGCCGGCCGGCCGGGATCGTCGCGCCGCTCGCCACCGGGTGGCCGCCTCCCTCGCCTCCCACTTCCGCCGCGGCCTCCCGGCAGACGCTCGCGAGGTCGAGGCCGGCGGCGACCTGGCGAAGCGTCCCCCGGGCGCTCAGCTTGATCGACTCGCCCTGCGACTCCGTGAAGACGAAGACGGGGTGGTCGGGGGGGAGCAGGTAGTTCATCGCGAGGCCGGCCTGAGTGCCCGCGAGCGTGGGGTCCGGGCTCTCAAACCAACCCAAGAATCGCATCGAGTTAACTCCGTTGTCCTCGATGCGCCGTAACCCCCGAAGAATCCCCGACCGCCATGTTGCCTCCGCGGTCCGAGCGCGTTCGAGGGCGCCCGGATCCCCGAGGGCGAGGGCGATTCCCACCCCCGGGCATCCGACCCGACCGGTCGCGTTCTGGAGGTTCGAAATCTCCTCGGCGTCGAGGCCGATCGCCGGTGCGAACCAGCGGTCCTGGTCGAGGACGCTCGCGAACTCCGGCAAGACCTTCGCCTCGGCCAGCCGGCCCTTGAGCGCTTCTGCGAGCCGACGGGCCTCGTCCGGAGCCAGCCCATCGGGCGAACGGTCCGGATCGATGCCGAGGCCCCGAACGAACTCCGCTGCCTCATCCAAGCGACCCGAGAGCCCGCGGAAGAACGGGTCGATGCTCATCGAAATCGCCCCCGCGGTCGTCGATCCGAAGAGGGCCAACCCCGCTCGCCGCACGAGGACCGAGCGTCGGACCGCCTCCTCAAGGAGCCGTGCGTTCAACCCGTGGAATCCCCCAACATGCTGCCGGTCGCCGATCGCTCCCGAGAGCCCCCACGGAGCGTTGTCCCAGTTCACCGGGTCGAGGAAGACCGTGAAGAGCCACGTGAGGGTCGATGCCGAAAGCTCCGCCATTCCGTCGACTCCCCAGTCGAGCGGGTTCACCATCGTGACGTGCTCCGGAAGGGGCGGGTGGTCCGGGACGCCGGGGTAGCGGTGATGGTCGAGGATCACCACGGGCTTCGGGTGCCGCGCGAAGACGTCGAGCCAGCTCGCCCCAGTGTCGAGCACGAGGACGCAGGACGACGTACGGGCGAGAAGATCGGCCATCCGGCTCCGCTCGACACCCTGCAGGGCGGTCGCCTGGACGGGATAGCCGAGACGCCCGAGGCCCCGGAGGGCGGACGAGGCGCTCGCGATTCCGTCTGCGTCGTAATGGTAGATCACGCGCCAGCGTCCGGGATGGCCGAGCACGAGAGCGCGGGCCCGCTCGAACTCCCGCGTGTACCGGGGATCCGGAACGAGCCCGTCCGGACCCGAGGGCATCACTCCACCTGAAGCGCCGCGCCCCGGGCGGAGTACCGCCAGTTCTCGGGGAGGCGTCGGCGCTGGCGGTAGTATCGCGCGAGCCGGCGGATGCGCGATTCCATGAGCGAGAGACCGCGACGGTTCGCGAGATCCTTCGGGTGGGCTTCGAGGTGCCGCTGGAGGTGGACCACGCGCTTCAGAAGGGCCTGGAGGTCGTCGGGGATCTCGGGACGGATGCCGGCGTCCGCGAGCAGGGATTCGAGTCGCTTACCGGTCACCGCGCGAGCGCTCGGCACACCGAACGAGTCCCGGAGCTGCTGGCCGATCTGCGCGGCCGGCCGGCCCGCCTTCGAGAGCTGGACCGCTTGGGCCACGAGCTCCTCGGTGGTCACCGTCACCCACTCCGGTTTCGTCAGGGGGTAGGGCCGGTGTGAGCCGGAGCGCCCCTTTCGACCGGAGTGGATGCGCGACATGGCGGAGCGCGGACACGCGTGTGCTACTTAATTCTTGTCGAAGCGAACGCTCGGCCGCGAGATCCGGACGCCGTTCAAGTGATCCGATCGGATTTCTCCAGCGATTCCACGAGGAACTTCTTCCCCTCGGCGGTGATGTGGTAGTGGACCCGGGATTTTTCCCGGTTGCGGGCCGGGAAGTTCGCACCCCCCTGGACCTCGACGAGGCCGTTCCGAACGAGAAGCCCGAGCGCGAGGGGGACCTTCACATGGTCCTCCTCGACCGCCCAGAACCGGTGGAGGCGCCGTTCGAGATCGGCGAGCTCGAGCACCTGCTCGTGGGCATGGCCCTCATGGAGGGACTCGGCCCGGTTGAGCTGCTGAAGGATCGCCACGAGCGTCGACCGGACGGGGTCGGCACGTTCACCCGTAACCATGCACTGAGGTTTACGCCGGCTTCGGGTACTTAAAACGGGCGGCGGTTCGCCCGCAGTGCTCACTCGATGCGGTTCACCCGTCGGAGGGTCTCGAGGAGGTAGGCTTTGCCTTGGGTCGTGATCGCGTAGCGCTGTCCCACCACCCGACCCCGGTCCCACGCGTATTCGGCGTCGGTGAGCTGACGGGCATAGCCGTTCCCGACGAGCACGCTGACCGCCGTCTCCACCTGCGGGCTGGTGAGCTGGGGGTACGGGCCGTGGGTCAGCATGTGGTGGAGCTCCGCGATCTCGAGGCCCTGGATCTCCGTTTCCTCCATCTCCGCACGGTTGAGCTGGCGCAGGATTTCCACGAGCTCGTCGCGCAGGTCCGCCGCCGCCTCGGCCGGGGGCTCGTCCATGGAGCCACCCAGGGAGAAAGAGGAAGATGAACGTACGCTTGAAGCGGGAGAGGTTCTTTTAGCCCGGCTTGCTAGGTACCTAGTCGCTCATGGTCTGCACGTGCCGGTCCCCGGGCCACTGCCCCATCTGCAACACGCCGGTCCGGATCCCTCTCACGAACCTCGAGAACGCGGCCGGGGCCCAGATCCTGGTCGACCGGTTCGCGCGCCGGGACTCCTCCTCGTCGCGGGAGGGGTTGCGTCGCCTGATCGAGGGTTGGGGGAGCTGCCCCGCGTGCGGTCACACGATTCATTTCGAGCATTCGCGTTCGTGTGTGGCCGAAGCGCTGAGCGCGGCCGGGGTGCCGCTCGCGGAACGGGAGTCGATCCTTTCCAAGATCACGTTCCCCGAAGGCTGACCGAGGAATGTGACGTGGCCGGACCCGAGGAGTTCGTCGTCACCCCGTACGAGGTCAAGGGCCGGATCGATTACGACCGTCTTCGGGAGCTGTTCGGTACCCAGTCGCTGACACCGGAGCTCCTGGCCCGGATCCACCATCTCGCGGGCGGCGAGCTCCATCCGGCCCTGCGACGGGGAGTTTTCTACTCCCACCGCGATCTCGGTCCCCTCCTGGACGGATACGGGAACGGACAGCCGTTCTTCCTCTACTCCGGACGGGGTCCCTCCGGGCCCCTCCACGTCTCCCACCTCCTCCACTTCGACCTCTGCCAATGGTTCCAGCGACGGTTCGGGGTCCCGATGTACATCCAGATCACCGACGACGAGAAGTTCTGGGCCCGCAGCGGGCTCTCCCGGGAAGAGACCACCCGCTGGGGGTACGAGAACCTCTACGATATTCTCGCCCTCGGTTACGACCCGAAACGGACCCACGTCTTCTTCGACTCCCGGTCGATCCAGGCGATGTACCCGCTCGCGATCCGGGTGGCGAGGAAGATCCCGTACTCGACGGTGAAGGCGGTCTTCGGTTTCGAGCCGAGCACGAACATCGGCCTCGTCTTCTACACCGCGCTCCAGACCGTGCCGGCCTTCTGGCCGTCGTGGGCCGAGGGGCGCACGATCCCGTGCCTCATTCCCTGCGGGATCGACCAGGACCCCCACTTCCGAGTGACCCGGGACATCGCGGAAGGGCTCGGCTACTCGAAGCCGGCGCTCCTCCACAGCCAGATGGTGCCGGGCCTGCTCGGCGACTCGACGATGTCGACGAGCGGGGACCGCGCCGAGAACTCGCTCTTCCTCAACGATCCTCCCGACGTCGTCGACCGCAAGGTTCGGAACGCCTTCACCGGAGGCCGCGCGACGGTGGAAGAGCAGCGACGTCTCGGGGCGATTCCCGAGATCTGCTCGGTCTGGGCCCTGTGGCGCAGCCGCTTCGCCGAATCCGACGAGAAGTTCGAGCAGGTGACCCGGGACTGTCGGTCCGGTGCGCTTCTGTGCGGGGACTGTAAGTCCGAGGTTCTCGAGCGGATCCATCGGTTCCTCGCCACGCATGCGCAGGCTCGCGAGAAGGCGAAGGACTGGGCCGAGTCGACGATCATCACGAACGCGCCGAAGGACCTGTAGCAAACCCCGTTCCCCGAGGAGCGGGCGGTGCTCCGGGGCCGGCTAACCGACCTCGCGCCGGGGCTCGGTCCGCCGCGGTACGTGGATGCCGGAATCTGAACCGGCCGGTGGGGGCGGCTCCTCGTCGTCGACCGGTCCTCCCTCCACCGCAGTCACAAGGTGCAGCATCGGGCGGAACAGCGAGCGTTGGGACCGCTCGGGGTCGAGCGTGTAGGCCCGCTCGTACGCTGCGACCGCCTCTTCCATGTCTCCGAGGCTGAGGAGCGAGAGCGCGAGGTCGATCCAGCTCTTCGCCTCCCGGCTGCCTTCGCGTTCCCCCGCCTCCGCCAGATGGTCGTCCGCGCGACGCCCCGGGGCGGGGGTCTCGTCGAGGACCTCGCCGCTGGGAAGCTCGCGTGAGAGCACGAGCGCGCGCTCGAACGCTGCGGAGGCCGCGGTCTCGTCTCCCGATTCGGCGAGCGCGACGCCAAGGCGGTGCCAGGCGACCATATCCCCCGGGGTGAGCGCGACCGCGTGTCGATAGGCATTCGCGGCGGACCCCCACTCCTCCCGGAGCGAACGGGCGACGCCGAGATGGAACCAGGCGTCCGGGTTCTGTGGGGCGAGAGCCACGGCCCGCGAGAGTGCCGCCTCCGCCTCAGCGGCCAGCCCGAGATGGGCCAGTGCGATCCCATAGTACGCCCACGCGGCGGCGTGGGTCGGCTCCTCCCGGACCACGTTGCGGAACGACCGTGCCGCATCGGAGTACTCGTGTCGGAGGAAGTAGTGTACTCCGAGATCGAAGCTCTGGCTCACACCCGGTACCAACCGGGGAGAGACCACGGCTCGGAAAAGCCTGCCGTCGGAGGGGAAGGAAGGACCCTCGAGGGAGAGTTTCGCCTCGCCGTCCTGGCCTCCGCCGGGCTTATATGCCCCCGCGCGTCGCATTCCGGTAAGGAATCCCAGAGCCACCCCGATTCGAGCGGCCCGCCCGTCCTAATCTTGCGACGAGTGTTCGCGCGACGAGTTTCGCTCTCGATTCCCCAAAAAGCCAAAGCGAGGAAAAGAGGCGAGACGCGAAATGCCGGACAAGCCGTTGACCAAGGTGCGAGACCTGACGCCGAACTCGAAGCAAGTGAACGTGCTGGCTAAGGTGGTCAGCATCGGAGATCCGAAGGAGGTCATGGGAAAGTTCGGCGACCCCCGCAAGGTCTGCGAGGCGGTCGTCGGGGACGACACCGCGACGATCATCCTGTCGTTGTGGAACGAGCAGATCGGGTCGATCCAGAAGGACGAGGTCGTCCTGGTCGACAACGGCTACGTCTCCCTGGTCCGGGGCCACATGCGCCTCAACGTCGGCCGGTACGGGAACCTGTCGAAGTCGACCGAGGCGTTCGGCGAGATCAACTCCTCGCTCGACATGAGCCAGCAGGAGTTCGAGAGCGAGCGTCGCTCTTTCGGGGGCGGGTACCGCGACCGCGGTGGCGGCGGCGGCGGCCGCTACGGGGGCGGCGGTGGGGGTCAGGGGCGCGACCGCTCCGACACCTACAAGCGCTACTAGGCCCAGAGATTCCTACGGGCCGTCGCGCGAACCCCTTCCTTTCCCTTCTCCCTCGCGGAGTCCGTTCCGCCGAGGGTCCCACGGCATCCACGGCCGTTCCCAAGAGCCGCTAAATAGCCCGTCCCGCTTCGCGCCGGCGATTTCCATGCCCGATGAACCCCGGGAACTGACCCTCTATGTCCAATCGAAAAAGGCCGTCACCACGTTCTACCGTGCACCGGCGGTTTCTCCGGCCTCGGCCTCGGGGGGTTTGCCCGGAGTCGCCCCGGCCGCGCCACCGGAGCCGATGGCGGTCGGCGAGCCCGTGTACTTCCTTTCGGACGAGCAGGCCCGATGCGTGGCGATGGTCGAGGACATCGCGAAGAAGCGCGGGTACTCCGTGCACGTCGTGGATGTCGAGAAGGCGGGCCGCCTCGAACGGATCATCACCGAGCACCTGAGGGGGGTCACGAGGTTCCCGGTGCTGATCTCCCCCCTCGGCCAGCGTCTCGAGGGGACCGAGCAATTCACCGAGGAAATGCTCGCGGCCATCATGCCGTCGGAATTGAAGAGCGTCCGAGCATTCTCGTACCTCAAGGTGCGGGGCGGGGACCTCGACCGGATCCGCCGCCTGCTGGAGTCCCTGCCGGAGGTCAAGGAGCTCCATTTCCTGACGGGGGACTGGGACATCCTCGTCGTCCTCGACTTTGAGACGGGCACGTCGATCAAGCGGCGCGTCCTCGACTTTGTGACGGATCGGATCCGTGGGATCCCCGAGATCCTCGACACGTCGACCGTTGTGCCGGAGTACTCGCTGACGAAGTTCCCGCTCACCTAGTGCCGTCGGACGGCGCGTCGACGACGGGCACGCGCGCGTCCGGGAACGACTCCGATCCTCTTCGGCGCCTCGGATCCGGTCGCGGCCGACCCCGCCGGCTCCCGGGTTCCGTAGAGCGGGTCGACGGTGAGGGGGTGGTCCTCGAGCCAGGCGACGCCATCGAGGTACGCGGAGAACGATTCAAGGCTCGTGAAGAGCGGCACGCCGAGCTCGATCGCCCGCCGGCGCAGGACGTACTCGTCCTCCAGCATCCGCTCGAGTTTTTCCTGGGTCAGGGAGGCCGGGACGTCCAGCAGGAGATCGATCCCGCCGCGATCGAGGAGCTCGAGGACATTCGGATGGCGATCCGGCTCGGAGACCTTGTGGAGGATCCGGACCTCCGGTACCCCGCGGGCCGCGAGGAAGGCACCGGTGTCCTCGGTGGCGGTCAATCGGAGACCGAGGGCGTTGAGCCGACGCGCGACCGGGAGAAGCTCCTCCTTGAGCCGGGGACCCCCGACCGAGACGAACGCGGTCCCCCGCGGCGGCACCAGCCGAACCCCGGTCGCGACGAGCGCCTTCACGAGCGCGTCGGAGAAGGTCGGACCGAAGCAGGCGACCTCGCCGGTGGACTGCATCTCGACGCCGAGAAGAGGGTCGGAGCCGGCGAGCTGGAGGAATGAGAACTGCGGGACCTTGACCCCCCATCGGCCGGGAGGAAGCGGCGCGACCCCCTCCCGTTCGAGGGGACGACCGAGCATCGCACGGGCCGCCTCTCGAAGGAGCGGGGCCCCGGTCGCTTTCGCAAGGAAGGGGAGCGACCGGCTCGCGCGCAGGTTGAGCTCGATGATCTGATACTCCCGGTCCTTCACGAGGAATTGGACGTTGAACGGCCCGCGGATCGAAAGGGTCCGCGCCAAGCGGCCCGCAGCCTCGACGAGCCGCGCCTGGAGTTCGGGAGGGGTGTGCCGTGGCGGGAGGCAGAAGATCGCGTCGCCCGAGTGGACCCCCGCCCGCTCGACATGTTCGAGGACACCGGCCACGAGGACGCGCTCCCCATCCGAGATTGCGTCGAGCTCGACCTCGTCCGCGCCTTCGACGAACTTCGTGATCACGACGGGATGCTCCGGGGAGACGCGCGTGGCCTCCGCAAGGAACCGGCCGAGGTCGGCGCGCCCCGAGATCACCCGCATCGCCTGGCCCGAGAGGACGTACGACGGGCGGACGAGGACGGGGTAGCCCACCTCGTCCGCGAACGCGCTCGCCTCCTCCACGGTCCGGAACGCGCGCCATGCCGGTTGGGGAATGCCGAGCCGCTCGAGGAGAGCGGCGAACCGGGCCCGGTCCTCTGCCGTATCGATGGACTCCGACGACGTCCCAAGAATGGGGACGCCGCAGGCGTTGAGGAGCGGCGTCAGGTTCTGAGCGAGCTGGCTCCCGACGCACGTCACGACCCCGTGAAGGTGCTCGAACTCGCAGACATCCCGCACGCGCTCGAGTGTGATCTCCTCGAAGTAGAGTCGGTCGGAGCGATCGTAGTCGGTCGAGACCGTCTCGGGGTTCGAGTTCAAGAGCGCGACGCCGGGAACCCCCTCCGCGCGCAACCCGTCGACGAGGTTCATCGTCGACCAGTCGAACTCGACGCTCGACCCGATACGGTACGGCCCGGCCCCGATGACCAGGGCCGCGCCCGACGGGAGCGGCGTGACGTCGTCCGCGTCCGCCCGGTAGGTGAGGTACAGATAGTTGGTCTGGGCCGGCCACTCCCCGGCGAGTGTGTCGATCATCCGGACCCGGGGGCGAATCCCGCTCGTCAGGCGTCGGTGCCGGACCTCCTCCTCATCGAGTCGAACCGCCCGGGCGATCGCGCGATCGGAGAACCCGAGTTCCTTCGCCCGCCGCAGGAGGTCCGCGGAGAGGCGTTCCCTCCCCTCCGTTTCGAGGGAACGGTGCGCCCGTTCGATCTCGCCGAGCGCGTCGACGAACCAGCGGTCGATGTACGAGACCCGGCTCACGCTCGCGGGATCGATCCCCGCACGGAGCGCCTCGAGGACCCGGTAGAGGACCTCGGGGGTCGGGCTCGCGAGATCCGCGAGGATCGCCTCGGGCGACCGAACCGTGGGCGGAGGCACGAGGTCGGCTCTCGGGTCGCCCATCCGGATGGCCTTCGCGACCGCCTCTTCGAACGATGCCCCGATCCCCATCGCCTCGCCGACGGATTTCATCGCGGGGCCGAGGCGCCGGTCGGCCCTCTCGAACTTGTCGAGGTCCCATCGGGGGAGCTTCACGACGACGTAGTCGAGCGAGGGCTCGAAGCAGGCCGTGGTGACTCCGGTGACCCGGTTCTTGAGCTCGGGAAGGGTGTAGCCGAGGGCGAGCTTCGCCGCGACGTAGGCAAGTGGATAGCCGGTCGCCTTGCTCGCGAGCGCGCTCGATCGTGAGAGCCGTGCGTTGATCTCGATCGCGTAGTACTCTGCGTTCGCCGGGTTGAGGCAGAACTGGATGTTGCACTCCCCGATGATCCCACAGGTCTCGACCGCGCGCAGCGCCGCCTGGCGGAGCATCTGGTACTCCGCGTCCGTCAGCGTCTGGCTCGGGGCGATCACGATGTTGTCTCCCGTGTGGACCCGCATGCTGAGGACGTTCTCCATGTTGCAGACGGTGAGCGCGTTCCCCCGGGCGTCTCGCACGACCTCGTACTCGATCTGCTTGAACGCTCCCACGTACCGCTCGAGCAGGACCTGGCCGACCGGGCTCGCGCGGAGACCCCGCTCGACGACCTCGCGGAGCTCTGCGTCGTCGTGCGCGACACCCCCGCCCTTCCCACCGAGGGTGAAGGCGACCCGGACGATCACCGGGAACCCGAGCTCCGCGGCCGCCTCGCGCGCCTCGTCGAACGAGTAGACGGCCCGGCTCGGGAGGGTGGGAACGCGCGCCGTCGCCATCGCGCGGACGAACCGGGCCCGGTCCTCGGTGGCGCGGATCGCGCTGAGCGGCGTGCCGAGGACCCGAGTGCCGGTCCGACGCAGATCGCCCCGGGAGGAGAGTTGCACGCCGCAGTTGAGCGCGGTCTGGCCTCCGAAGGAGAGGAGGATTCCTTCGGGCCGCTCGGCCTCGAGGATCGGCGCCACGAACTCGGGGACGAGCGGCTGGAAGTACACCTTCCCGTGTTTCGGCGGGTCGGTCTGAAGGGTCGCGATGTTCGGGTTCACGACGACCGCGTAGATCCCCTCCTCCTCGAGCGCCTTGAGGCACTGGCTGCCGGAGTAGTCGAACTCCCCCGCCTCCCCGATCTTCAGCGCGCCGCTGCCGAGGAGAAGGGCCTTCGAGAGAGACGACCGGCTCATGCAGCCCGCCTTACTTTTTCGACGAACCGGTCGAAGACGAACCCCGCCTCCTGGGGGCCGGGGTGGCCCTCGGGATGGCCCTGGAGCGCCAGGACCCGCCCCCGAGGGTCGCGGACCGCCTCGAGCGTGCCGTCATCCGGGTTCGTCGCCCACGCGCGGAGCCCGGTGCTGTGCAGCGAATTCGGAGCGACCGCATAGCCGTGGTTCTCGCTGACGATGAGCGCGCGGCCGTCCTTGAAGCAGATCGTCTTGTTCTGGCCCCGGTGGCCATACTTCAGCTTGAACGTGGTCGCGCCCCGGGAGAGCGCGAGGAGCTGGTGACCGAGGCAAATCCCGAGCGTGGGCAGGGCGCGCGTCGAGGGGCGAGAGAGCTCCTCGATCGTCACGGCGAGCTCGGCCGGGTCGCCCGGACCGTTACCGACGAGAAGGCCGCGGATCTTCCGGCCGTCCCAGCGGGCCGGGACGGTCTGGTCGTAGGGAAGGCGAAGGATCGAGACCCCGCGGTCGAGAAGGGCCCTCACGATGCTGGCCTTGACGCCGCAGTCGAGAACGGCGACCACGGGGCCCTTCGACCGGCCGACGAGGGTCGGCCGTTTCGGCGCGACCTCCGCCATGTAATTCTCCTTTCCATACGCCGGAGCCCTCGCGATGGTGCGGAGGAGTTCGTCATCGGTGGGCACGGGATCGTCGTGCGCGAAGACGTCCAGCACCCCCCGCAGCACGCCTCGCGCACGCAGGTGCTCGGTGAGGCGTCGGGTGTCGACCCCCCAGATCCCGGGGACGCCTTCGCTCTCGAGCCACTCCTCCAACGACCGCGCGCTGGACCAGTGGTTCGGCCGTGTCGTTTTCCGGACGACGACTCCGCGGACTTGGACCTCCTCGCTTTCGAGAACGGGAAGGCCGTAGCGATCCCGTGCCCCGGCGGGCGGGACGCCGTAGTTTCCGAGAAGTGGGTACGTGAACGTCAGGATCTGGCCCCGGTAGGACGGGTCCGTCAGCGACTCCGGATATCCGACCATACCGGTCGTGAAGACGACCTCTCCGACGCGACGCGCGGTCGCGCCCACACCGGTGCCATCGAACCGGGTGCCATCTTCGAGCAATAGGGTCGCCCGTCGGTCAGCGGTTCCGGGTCGAGCCGCGTCGGGCGTGAAGAACCCGAACGTGACAAGGAAGGGGGTTGGGGTTTAACATTTGCCGTCGCGCCGCGCACGCGAACCGCCGGAGGAGCGTCCGCCGCGGTCGCGAGCCATCAAATCCCCGGGGCGAGTGGCGGCGGACATGCCGGGTCTCCCCCGTCTCAAGGAGGAGTACGACTTTGTCGTCCTCGGGGGCGGGCACGCCGGCCTGCAAGCCGGTCTCAAGGCCGCCCTGCTCGGGTACTCCGCGGTGATCGTCGATCGCGGTCCGAAGTACTCCCGCTCGTACTATGCTCCGCGCATGGACAACATCCCGGGGTTCCCCGAAGGGGTTTCGGGTCACGAGCTCCTGGATCGCCAGATCGCCGCGGTCCGGTCGTGGGAAGGGCAGATCGACTACATCACCCCGGCCCGGGCCACGGGAGCGATCCACGATCCGTCCGGCTTCACCGCAACCTTCGAGTGGCTGAAGCAGACCCGCTCCACCCGGGGCCGGATCCTCGTTCTCGCGCTCGGGGTGGTCGACCGGATCCCCGAGGTCGGCGGAAAGATCGACCCGATCTTCCCGTGGGCCAACCTCGGCATCGTCGATTTCTGCCTCCTCTGCGACGGCCACACGCTTCCGGACCGGACCGTGGCCGTGATCGGGCACGATGCGTTTGCGGCGCGCACGGCCCTCGACATCCTCCACTTCCGCCCCCGTTCGGTCGAGTTGCTCACGCACGGTCGACCACTGCTCGACGGTTCGCCTCCCGAGGAGCGGGGTCGTCTCCAGGCCGACCTCACGACCCATCACATCACGCCGTTCGAGCCCGCGATCGTCGGATTCGACGAGATCCGAGAGAAGCGGTTCGGAGTGCGGTTCGCCGACGGCTCCCGTCGCAGCTACGACCGAGGGTTTAGCGCGCTCGGATGGTACGACACACACGGGGCAATCCCGGGCTCGCTCGGCTGCCGCTTCGATGCCGAGGGATACGTGGTGACCGACGAGGATTGCCGGGCGATCGCGGCTGCGACGGGTGAACCGATTCCCGGGCTCTACTGCATCGGCGATCTCCGCAACGGCTGGAACCAGATCCCCGAAGCGTGGGCGACCGCCGAGCGCGCGGTGATCCACGCCTATGCCGAGGTGCTGTCGGCGACGGACCCCTAGCTCGCGGGGGCGGTCGCGACGTTGAGCTGCCGCGCGAGCTCGGAGAGGTTCCGGGCGACCGCGCTCGCGCCCGCCGCGAGCAATCGATCCGAGTTCACCGTCGTCGCCGTGGACTCGGAGGGGTCGGGAAGGACCGCGTAGAATCGCACACGGGCGCGGGTCGCGCACTCCGCGTCGATGAGGTGGTCCCCCACGAACAGCGCGCGGTCGAGCGGCACCCCCATCTCCTTCAACAAGACGAGGAGGGCCTCGGGTGACGGTTTGGCCGGCCCCGGGGAACTCCGGCTCCTGAGGTAGCCGAAGTACGAGTCGAGCCCGGTCTGGACGAGCGCCTTGCGGGCGAACTCCCCCGAGCTTCGGGTCAGAACGCCGAGGCGGAAACCGCGGCCGCTCAGAATCTTCAGGAGGGCGGCTGCTCCGTCCCGGGCGACCGTCCGTGGCAATGCCTCGAGCTCGATCGCGTCGATGCGACGCTGGTACTCCGCTTCGAACCGGTAGAAGACCCCGTCCGGAGCCCCGGAGTTGCGGAGCTCCTCCCGAGCGGTCTCGACCAGGCGATGGATGGGATCCTGGACGGAGAGGCGTCCGGACGGGACCCCGGAGAGCTCGGCGAGTCGGATCACCTCGGCACGCATCCGTCCGAAGTCGTGGTGCGAGAGAACGAGGGTTCCGTCCAGATCAAACACGATCCCGAGCAGCGGTTCGAGAAAATGCGGCTCCAGCTCCCGCGCGCGCATCCGCGTCCCAGCCGTCCCCTACGTCCGAGGACCCACGTTAAGTGTTTGCCTCGACGAGCACCGTGCCCCGCCCCGCGCTGCCGCGCGCCGCCGATCTACGACGCACCCGGAACGTTGGGATGGGCTTTCTCGAGCGCGGCCCAGACCTCCTCGAGATCGAGAACGAGCTCGCGAAGATCCGAGCAGATCTCCTGGTGGTGTCGCCCGGGGAAACCGTCCAGCGACTCGATCGACTCCCGGACGAACGCACGCAGACAGACGAGGGAGCAGAACGGCAGGTCCGAGAAGAACGGCTGGAGTCGCGAGGAACTGGGGTGTGCCTCGATGCAAAGCCGTCCGGCCGGTATCCGGGTTCCGCATCGGCAGTTCGCGTCGGTCGACCGTCGCGCCTTGCCGAGGCGGAACGTCAGCGGCGTCGACCACGACGGCGAATCCTCCCCCACGTGTAGCATCGGATGGCTCCCGGCCCCGAGAGTACAGAAATTAACGGCATCCCATATTAAACCCCGCGAAAAGGTCATAAGCCCCTGGCCCGCCGACTCAGCCTACGGTTTCTCGAGGGTGATCACGGACTCGCGCAGGGTGAAGCTCCGACGCTGGCCGCTGCGGCGGGGACGGGCGACCTCGACCGACTCGACTCGATAGCCGAGCGAGCGTGCGATTCGCGCAAGGAGGAGATCCCCCGGAACATAGGTACCGGCGATGAGCGAGTCCCCCACGACGAGAACGAACCGGCCCCCGCGGACCAGCGCGTTCCGTACGCCATTGAGCACGGGCACGAGATCTGCGAAGTAGCGATGCACGATGGCGTGCATGTCGTCGCGCCGGTAACTGCCTTTGCGCCGGACGTTGTCTCGAATCCGCTCCAGGATCTCGATGAGCCAGGGGTCCGGCACCCGCGCGGTTCCAGAGTACGGCGCCGCGGCGGACCTCGGGAGATTGTCGCAGGCGACCTCGGCCTGCCGCAACGCCCTGAGGTCCCGATAGGAGTGGGCATACCCGAGCCAGACGAGGTCCACCTTGTAGTTCATCACGTAGTCCATCCCGTTCACGTACGGCGGACTCGTGATGGCGAGGTCGACCGAGCCGGCCGGCCACCTGCCGTCTCGGGAGTCCCGGCATTCAATGACGGACGCAGGGCCCCATCCCGCCCGCTCGGCCGCAAGGGCCCGAAGGTCATCGGCCATTTCGTGAACGACCGCACGGAACCGCTCGGGGACGCTCGGGCCCGGCCCGCGATGCGACCGGGAGTACCCGAGGCACGGAGAGCGATGAAGCCGGCTTGCCGGGATCAGGATTCGTCCGAACGCGAGGCGCAGTGCATCGTTCACGGGAGCTCCTTCCGACGGGAGAGACCGGTGCACGCGGAGCAGGTCCCCTAGCGCCTTCGGCGAAAACTGCCGGCGGGTCTCCCGGAGAAACGGAACGGTGCTGGGCTCGGCCCTCGCGGCGGCCGAGAGGAGCGCCTCGCCGCGCCGTTCGAGACCCTCCGGGTCGAGCTCGAACGATGTCTTCACCCGGGCGGCGAGGACCGCGGGGGCGAGGAGCTCGGTGCCCCACGCCCGAAATCCCGCCCGGCGCGCCTCGACGAGAGTGGTGCCGCTTCCGGCGAACGGGTCGAGGACGGTGGCGGTGCGCGCAAGCCGATGCGTGGAAAGGACGCCGCGGACGAACTCCGCGGAGAATCCCTGGACGTACGGCCACCAGCGGTGGATGGGAAGGCGCTCATTCGACCGGAACGTAATCGGTCCGTGATACTGGCCAAGTCGGATCCCGTTCTCCCGTTCGAACCGCTCGGCGTACTCCGCGGGGGAGACGAAATCGTCGCGCTCGGCCAAGCGCTCGTAATCCCGGAGCACCCAGAGGCCACGGCCCATCCGCAGAACGCGACCTTGGCGGACGAGAACGGCGAGGGCCCGTTCGACTCGCTGCGGTCGGTCGTCCAGCTGGCTCGCGAGCTGCCGCACCGTGGCACCAATCGCCCCCGTTTCGAAGAGCGCGGCGCGGACGGCATCCGAGAGTCCGTCTCGACCCCCCGACGCCACGGTAGCTCCAGTGCCCTGCCCCGCTAAGTCGGTGTCGGCGGGGCGGTTCCAACGGATTCGTCCGTGGCCTCTCGCGGGTCGACCGGCGCCCGAATCGGTTTGCGGGACTTGAGCACCTTCGTGATCGCCTTGCGCTGTTGGCGTCGCTCTTTGCGAAGGTACCCGGCCCACTCGGATTCGAGCAGTGCAGGGTCGAGGTCGTGAAGGAGAACGTCCAGGTCATGGAGATGCCCGAGGTGCTGCTGCAGGCGGCGCAACGACTCGGCGAGGGCGGGGTCGTGTCCGGGGTCAACCGCCGATGCGAGATCGGACATCTGACGGAGTCGGCGGACCCGGATCCGAAGCCGGTGCAGGCGGTTCATGGAGGGTCGACGACGGGCCCTCCGGTGCGCCGTGGCGACCTTCTCCCGACCGCGCCTTTGATGATCGGCGAGGACGCGTCGGAGGTCCGACCGTGCGAGCGCGCGGGTCCGGAGCTCGAACGCTTCCCCGACGTGGTCGAAGAGCCGCGCCTGGCGCTCGGAGCGAAGGAACGCCCGCAGGAGCTCCCGGCCGGTCCGCGCATCCTCCTCGAGGCGGGAACGGTACTGGCGGAGCTGCCCCTGTTCCTCCTCCGAGCCGGCGCGTTTCTCCACTTCTTCGAGCAGTCGGACCGCCACATCACGGTCCCGTACCTGGCCGACAAGCCGGGTGAGGCGCCGGATCCGTGCCTCGAGTGGCCGGAGCTGGGCCTTGCCGACCTCGCCGAGGAGCTCCCCCCAGATTGCGAGCGCGGTGCGGAGTCCCCGCATCGCCCGGTGAAGCCGATGCAGGCTTCCCGGCGTCGGACGGGGACGACGGATCACATCGTCGACGTCCCGGACAACCTCGGTCAGGATCCGGCGCAGCTCGGCGCGAAGTCTCCCAGGATCAAGGGACCGGGGTGATCGACCGCGCGTCACATGAGACCTCAGTCCGGGGGAACTCCGGCGCATTGGTAAGCGATTCGACCGGAGGGTTGAATCGTCGGTCCGACCGAGTCCTATTAGAAGGCCACGCCTTGTCGACCCGCGTGGACCGCGCACGTCTGACGACGGACGACCGCGTGCGCAGTTCTCGTCCTTCCCACGCCCGTTCGACCCTTGGGGTAATCGACATTGGCTCGAACACGGCGCGGTTTGTCGTCTTCGAGGTCTCCTCTGCGGGGACCGTCCGGGCGATCTACGAGACGAAGGACGTCCCGCGACTCGGTCTCGACCCCGGTCCGAACGGACGACTGGCTCCCGCGACGATCGCACGGGGAGTCACGACGACCCGGCGGTTCGCGCGTCTCGTCCGCACCCTTGCGGTTCCGAAGACCCTCGCGGTCGCGACGAGCGCCGTCCGGGACGCCCCGAATGGACCGGAGTTCGTCCGAGATGTGGAGCGGGCCACCGGGATGCTGCTTCGAATCCTCACCGGGGCCGAGGAGGCCCGATATGCCTACCTCGGAGTCGCCGGCGCTTGGGAGCTCGAGAACGACCTCGTGCTCGACCTCGGGGGGGGCTCGCTTCAGCTCGCCGAGGTCCGCGCCGGGCGCCTCCAGAACTCGGTCAGCCTTCCCCTCGGTGCGTTACGGCTCTCCCAGCGGTTCTTCGCGCATGATCCCCCGAAGCGCCGCGAGTGGGACGAGCTCCGTACCCACGTCCGGGGGACCCTCACCTCCGTGGTCGAGGCGTTCGGCGGCTCTCCCGCCCGGCTCCTCGGGATCGGGGGCACGATCCGCTCGCTCGCCCGCGCGACGATCGAACTGCGAGAGTGGCCGGTCCGTCGGGTCCACGGCTACACGCTGTACGACCACGACCTGAAGGCGCTCGCAGAGCTCCTAGGGGAGATGCCCGCGGCGAAGCGCCGAGCGATACCGGGGATCGGCGGGGATCGGGCCGACGTCGTCCTCGGCGGGATCGTGGTCCTCGAGGAGATCCTGCGGGCCGAAAAGATGGACCGGATCGTCGTTTCCAGCACCGGGATCCGGGAGGGAATCGCCCTCGAGGCCGTCGGCGCGAAACTTCCGGTCCCTGCCGAGCAACTCGCAGAGCGATCCACCACCGCCGCAGCGGAGTCGTTCGCCTTCGAGACCGATCACGGGCGCGCGGTCGCCGAGACGGCCCTCGCGCTCTTCGAGTCGCTCGGGCCCCGACTGGGTGGCGGGAGGAGCGAGTCGCTCGCCCTTCGGGTCGCGGCCTGGATGCACGACGCCGGAACCGCCATCGACCTATGGAATCACGCGCACCATTCCGCGTATCTCATCCAAAACTACCCGATCTGGGGCCTCGACCAGCGCGAGGTTCTGCTCGCATCGATGGCGACGTACCTTCACGAGGGGGACGACCCACCGTCGCAGTGGAAGAAGGCGTACCTCCCAATCATCCGACCGGTGGACCTCGAACTCGCGATGCGGCTCGGGGCGATCCTCGAGGTCGCCGAGATCGTCACCCCCGTCCGGCCCCGCTTTTCGCTCGTGGGGCAGGGCCGGACGCTCGCGGTGAGCTTTTCTGCCCCTTCCGATACGACCCTTCCCCCGCGGTGGGCGGAGAAGGTCCGCAAACCCATGGAACGTATTTTCGGTCTCGAGGTCCGTCTCCCGCATGCCTGAGTCTCCCTCGCCGACCCACGGCTTTCCGGGACGTCTCCTCGTCTTCGAAGGGCTCGACGGGAGCGGCAAATCGACCCAGGCAGCACTCCTCGGAAAGTGGCTGCAGGCCCGGGACTACCGGGTCTTCTTCACGGAGTGGAACTCCTCGGATCTCGTCTCGGGAGTGATCCGGCGGGGGAAGAAGAAGGGCCTCCTCACCCCGACGACGTTCTCCCTTCTCCACGCGGTCGACTTCGCCGACCGGTTCAATCGGACGATCCTGCCACCGCTGCGCGCGGGCTACCTCGTGGTCTGCGACCGGTACGCGTTCACGGCGTTCGTCCGCGATGCCGCTCGAGGGTGCGACCCGAAGTGGGTCCGGACGATCTACTCGTTCGCCCCCCGGCCCGACCGCGTCTTCTACTTCCGCGTCCCCGTCCAGGTGACCCTGAAGCGCAAGCTCGCCTCCCGCTCCAAGATCAACTACTACGAGGCCGGGATGGACCTCGGTCTCTCCGACGACGTCCAGGAAAGCTACGTCCGGTTCCAGAGTCGGCTGCGGGCCGAGTACGAAAAGATCGCGGAGACCGACGAATTCACCGTGATCGATTCGAGCCGTCCGGTCGAATCGATCCAGGCTGAGCTGCGGACGAACCTTCGTCCGCTCCTCGAGAACTTCCCGACGGGGGCGCGGCTACTCCATGACGGGTAGGACGTACGGCACCCGACTCCCCGGGATCCCGACCGAGCCGCTCCCGGGGAAGCTCATCGTGATCGAGGGCGCGGACGGCTCCGGCCGGTCGACGGAAGTCAACCTTCTGAAGACCTGGCTGGAGGTCGAAGGCCACGCGGTCGTCGACACGGGTCTTCGCCGCTCGGACCTCGTCAGCGCCGAGATCGACCGGGCGAAGCAGGGCCACACGCTCGCCCCGTCAACGATGGCGCTCCTCTACGCCGCGGACTTCGCCGACCAGCTCGAGAACAAGATGATCCCCGCGCTGTGGGCCGGGACGACGGTCCTCGCCGACCGGTACGTCTACACGCTCATGGCACGGGCGATCGTCCGAGGGGCGTCCCGCGAGTACGCGCGCGAGCTCTACAGCTTCGCCCTCCGCCCCGACCTCGTCGTCTTCCTCGACGCCCGGAGCGAGATCCTTCTCCATCGGGCGATCGGAAAGTACGGGAGCCTCGACTATTGGGAATCCGGGATGGACCTCTCGCTCTCCCGGGACCTGTTCGAGAGCTTCTTCCTCTACCAGGACCGCCTCTCTCGCGAGTTTGAATGGATGGGAAAGGAGTACGACTTCCACCGCGTCGACGCGAGCCGGTTCCCCGAGCAGGTGCACGCGGACGTCCAGAAGCTCGTCGTGCCGCTCTATGGGCTCGGCGCCCCCGCCCCCCGGGCCGTGCGGCCACCCCGGCCTCCCCGGGCGGTGGCGAGACTCAGTCGCGGACCCCGGAAAGTTGCTTCCGGGTGAGAAGCCAGACGAGCCGGCCAGAGCCCGGCCCGACGGACGCAGGGAATTCGAGGCACGCCGCGCCTCCCTTCGCGAGCCGGACCAGCGGCACCCCGTCGCCCGCAAGGGCCATGCCGACAAACTCCGCGAGGGTCGGTTCATGGCCGACCAGGACGATCTCCTGGCCCGTGCGGACGGAGCGACGCAGGCGGTCGAAGATGGGCCCCGCGAGCCGCCCCGCGGCGAGTTCCTCCCACTGCTCCATGCGTGCGGAGTCCCCCAGGGACTCGTGGACGAGCTCGGCGGTCTTCAGCGCCCGGCTTGCGGCGCTGGTCGCGATGCGGTCGACCGGCAGGACGATTCGCGCGAGGCCCTTCGCGGCCCGACGCGTCTGACTGACGCCCTTCGGTGTCAGGGGGCGCCGGTCGTCGTCCGGCCAACGCACGGGATTTCGGTCCTCCGCCGGACCGTGGCGAACCACCACCACGCGGACATTGCGGGGCCCGCGAGCAAGTCGAGGCATCGTCCAAGAAGGGAATTATCCCCCACACGTGCGAGTAGAAAAACTCTTGGGCCGAGACCTGGAAAGGCGGTTTCCCGTGCTACGCCGGCGACGCCGCCGAAAGCCGCCGGGAAGGTAGGCGGGGGTCCGGCTCGTCGGCGGGGAGCGAGCGGTCGAGCGCCACCTGACCGATGTCCTGCGCATAGGCGATCGTCCGCCCGATCGACTCAAGGATCCGGGCGACCGCGGCCGCCGTGGCCGGAGGCATCGTCGTTCCGTTCACTGCGGGAAGGAGCCGGTCGGCGAGGGAATGGCCGGAGGCGAGGAGGGCCTCTCCCATGTCCAAGAGATCGTTCGCGACCGGACCGTTGGGGGCCGAAAGGACCCCCTCGAGATGCTCCATGGCCTGAGCATGGAACTGCCGGAGCGAGACCATCGGGGCCGAACCCTGCGGGAGGTCGATCAGGCGACCGCCCGCCTCGCCCAGGACCACCGCGTGGTCGGCGATCCGCTCGAGGCTCCGGCCGATGGTCCAGTAGCCGAGCAGCTCGGGTCCGCCGTCTCCCGCCTCGATCCGGACCGCGACGAGACGCTGGAGGTACCATGCCTCCCGATCGATCTCGTCGTCCCTGCGCTCCCACGCCTCGTCCTCCCCGAGCGGCAGTCGGGTCCAGCTCTCGATCGCCTCCCGATGGAAGTCGACGACGAGGCGACCCATCCGCGCGACCCGCTGGTCGAACGGGATCGGGTTCTGGTAGGCGAGATCGTGAAGCCGGACGAGGTTCCCCTCGTCCGACACGATCTCCGGCTGGCGGGTGCGACGGCAGAAGGTCCGGACCACGTCCCGCGTGGGGGGACGGAGGCTCGGCCGCTCGCGGATGACAAACTCCCGAGCTCCGGCAAGATAGGCCCCCAGCAACCGTCGGAACAAGTGCTCGGGGAGCTCGCCCCGACTCGCGACGACCACCGCCAGGGAGGGACCCATCGGTCCGGCTCGGCGGCCCGTCGGGCTCGGCGCGACCGAAACGGATCCTCGGCTGGGCGCCAATGGGCTCGAAAGAGATCGAGAGTTCGGGTTCGCCGGCCCCATCGGGGTCCGGCGAGGGGTCGCGGGAGGGCTGCCGGCGCCCCCCGTCTCTGTGTCGTTTCGCTTCATCGGCGGTACATGGCCCGAACGTCATATATAGAATATCAATTTAGACTATAGTTGGTACTATAGCCGTCAGGATTCTCCCCCGACCTCCCGATCTATCGGGCGGTTCACGACCGAGACGTTGCCGGCTCGCCCTGGGACGCCGCGCGACCGAAGGAGCCTCGGGACTTCTCCATCACCTCGCTCAGCCGAGCGTTCACTTCCGAGAGAACCGAGTCGCGATCCTCGGGCCGACGGATCATCACGGTCAACAGGAGATCCGTCGACTGGGCCGTTCGGGATTTCAAGGTGAAGACGGGAGGATACCTTCGGTCGAGGCGGAGTCGGAGTCGCGACAGCGCTTTCAACATCTCACTCTCGAACGCGGGAAGGTCGACCGAACCCGGGAGCGAGATCGGAACGATCAGCTCCTTCCATGCCTGGGGGGTCAGGTTGACGACTGAGGATCGCAGGAAGACCGAGTTCGGCAGCGCGATCAGATGGTCGTCCTCCGAGAGCAGGATCGTGCTCATCGCGTTGATCTCGATGACCTTGCCGGCCTGATCGCCGACGCGGATCGTGTCGCCGATCTTGAACGGCGTGTAGAGGTCGGCGAAGTACTTCGCGCCGAAGTTCTCGAGCGGCTGGCGAAGCGCCACGATGGCGGCGACCCCGAGCAGGCCCAAGACCAGGAGAAGGGCGTCGACCCCGACGCCCAGCTCCTGGATCGCGAAGACGATTCCGACCAGCCAGACAATGACGACGACGAGTCGCTGAGCGGCGGCGGTCACCTGCGGGTTGCTCCGCCGCATCAGGCCGGCAACGGCGAGGCTCACGACGTACGAGAACAGCCACGTCGCGACGAGGATCACCCCGACGTAGATGAGCGGCAGAACCGGGGTAAGGTCGACCATTCAGGCCTCCACCATCTCGCCCAGGAGTCGGGACTCCTCGCGTGCGGCCGCGTCGATCGAGCACCGCCGAGAGGTCCGGAACCCTCCCTCCGCGACGCGCTCGGCGAGTTTCCCGCGGGGACTGAGAAGGCGCCGCATCTGGCGTTCCAGCTCGTTCGGGTCGTCCGGGTTGAACAAGAGGCCGTTCTCCCCGTCGCGGATCAGCTCGGCGACCCCGGCTCGCTCGGTCACCAGCGTCGGGCGGTGATGGAGCCAGCTCTCGATGACGACGAGACCGAACCCCTCGAACTTCGACGGGAGGATGCTGAACGCGCACCGCTCGTAGAGGCAGTCGAGCTCGTGTTGAGTGACGTGACCCGTGAGAATCACTCGGTCCGCGACTCCGAGGGACCGTGCATGCTCCTCCAGGTGACGGCGCCACGTCCCGGACTTCGAGAGCCCAAGCCCTGCCCGGGCGCTCGAGAAGCTCCCGTTTCCCGCGAGAACGAGGCGAAGATGGGGGAACCGATCCTTGAGGCGAGAGAGCGCGGTGATCGCCCGGTCCTGGCCCTTGGCAGGGTCCATCCGCGCGACCACGAGCACCACCGTGTCGACCGGTCCGATCCCTTTTTGGGACACGACCGCCCCGACCTCCTCCGGCGTGGGGTGGTGGTACTCCTGGGGATCAATGAACGGATACAGGCGCTGCACGCGCCCCTTATGACCGAACTTCCGGAAGGCGCTGCGGTACTTCTCGGAGCTCACCACGACGACGTCGTAGGCGGTGAGATAGGTCGAGAAGAGCTGTCGCCATTGTTCGGGAATGCGCGACGCGTCGAACGGGATGTGCCAGCGGAAGACCTTCGGTTTGAGCGTACCGAGCATATGGCCGATGGGAAGCTGCTGAAAATCGTGGATGTAGAATAGGTCGAAATCGACGTCCGCGTCGAGCGAGCGGATGAGCTCGGCGGTGGTACGATTGTAGTAGGTGTACTCCCCGTAGTCGTCGGTCCAGAACAGCTCCTCGGAGAGCGGGGGCCCGTCGAGGCCATGCACGGTCGTCCAGATCGTCTCCTTGACTTTGCCATACCCGCCCATCCGGTCGCGACCGATCGTGACGTTGTGGAGCGTGATCCCTGGTAGCTGAACAGTCTCCGGGGCGTTGGGGTTCAGCGAGACCCAATGGACCTCCTTCCAAACGCCATTGGCGATGAGACGCTTGGCGAGCGGATAGACCATCCGCGTGACTCCCCCCGGTGAGAACCGATAGTCGAGCCCTGCGGTCAGCTTCGAGAAATCGTTCTCGATCGTCCAGAGTGGCCGCGGAGTCTCCTCCGCGGAGGGGAACTGGAGGAGGGGCGTTTGAGTGTTGATGCACACGCGCAGGGGGTCCATGCGGTCGTTCCTTTCGGGGCAGAACCCTGCAGGTTGCCCAGTCCTCGGCTAGACGCGAACCTGGCGTCGGGTTCCGTCCCCATTTCGTACGAGCGTGGACACTGCCAACTTGTCTGGGTATAACATCCTTTGTCGACGCGAATGAAGGAATCGGAACCGAGGGGCCTTCGACGACTGGAGCAGGCCTTCCTCGGCCGCTGTATTTCACGTGAGAGGGCTCCGACGGCCGCCCTTCTTCGAACCCGGGCTCGCTGGCCCAAAGGCTCGAAATCAAGTATGAGTAGATTTGGGTGGGGCCCGGAATAATCCGAAATCCGAAGGTTTGTATAACTCTGGTTCATACCGCCCCCTACCATGTCGAAGATAGCATGGCTTTCGAAGCGCGGCTGGTTGTTGTTCGGGGTAGTTGCGATCGGCGCCTTGATGGTCTTGCCCGCGGGTTCCCTACTTTCGGCCCGCGCGGGGTCCGGGACGCTCGTCGCCCCCTCAAGCGATCTGTTCCCGAGCCTAGCGAACACCGGAGTTGCCGGCCCCTCCGGGCTCCCCATCTCGCATCTCGGCGCGCTCACGCCTCCGTCGACTCCCACATCCCAACTCCTTTCCAGTCTCCCCGCAAGTCTCCGCGGAGTTCCATGGATCGAGTCTTTGGCCCGCCAAGGCGCTTCTCACTCTCCGTTGGCGTCGCTACCGAACCTCGCCCTGCTAAAGAATCCCGCGACCGTCACCAACGGCCACATCAACCCGTTCTACGTCGCCCAGCCGGCCCCCCTCGGCCTCACGGACTTCGGGCTCGGCTCCCAGACGTACTCCTACAACACCTCGCACATCCTGGGCGAGGTGACGTTCAACACTCCGCCGAACGTCACGGACCCGGCGTCGGATGGGGTCTTGGAGGTCTCCGGCCAGCATGATGGATACGTCGGAAGCTTCAATGAGTTCGGTATTCAGCTCAACACAGTTGCAACGAACATTTCGATCCCCGGCTCCGACCAGGGGTTCTTCTGGACGCAAAACGTCCTCAACTACAACGACACGGGCATCCACTTCGTCTCCGACACGTTCAACATGACCTCGGGGACCCAGAACCCATACTTCATCGCACCGGGGACGATCTACTCCGCGTGCGGCTTGGGCTCCCGCGGCGTCGAGAAGGTCCTGTTCAACTACGGCGGCGTCTTCCAGTGCGTGGGCGGGACAATCCCGGTCAGCCCGGCGTCCTACCCGGTCACCGTTCAGCTCTACAACAACGCGTCGACCAACGCGCAAGGTCGGTCGGTCGTCTCCTACGGATACCGGATCATCGAGGCCGGCACGGGACTGGTGTACACGGGCGTGAGCGACCAGGTGGTCTTCAACAGCCCCCATGCCAAGC
This sequence comes from Thermoplasmata archaeon, assembly GCA_035623855.1. Classification (GTDB taxonomy): domain Archaea; phylum Thermoplasmatota; class Thermoplasmata; order Lutacidiplasmatales; family UBA184; genus Lutacidiplasma. The sequence continues at coordinate 93,941 of DASPSQ010000015.1, forward strand.
ACCACGCGGCGGTCAACCCCCCCGGATTCTCGATCGACGGGTTCGCTCCTTCCCCGACCGGACTGTTCCGGGATGCCGAGATCGTGCTCGTCGGGAACATCGGTGGAGACAACTCGGTCTTCCGTTCCATCAACGGAACCATCCAGCTGGAGTACTCCAACGCGAGCGCTGGCGGATGGCAGAGCGTCCCCTCGGCGTACAACTGGGGGGGAGACACCGGTGAGACGGCGACCGGAATTGCGGACTACTGGACCCCGAGCCACACGCTCGTGATCAACCAGGGCCCGGCAATGCTCTACGGTCTGTGGAACGCGCTGCCGTACGTCTCGGTGGCGTCCGGCGACATCCAGCTCTCCGGGTCGATCAACCCCTCGTACGGGTTCGTCTTCGTCAGCAACACCGCGCCCGTGCTCGACCCGTGGAACGCGACCCTCGGCGAGCGAGACAACATGAGCTGGTTGCCCACGACCAACACGGGAACGTTCAACACCTACCTGCCGCCCCTCGGAGCTCCGTGGACCACGCAGTACTACGTCCAAGCGTTCGCCGCGGGGTTCCAAGAGCTGAACGGTACCGCCGTGACCGGCACGGACACCTCGTACAACCTGAACCTGGTCTCCGCACCCGGCTCACTGCGCGCCCCGCTCTACGCGTTCTCGAATCAGCAGTATGTGAGCCTCGCCCAGAACGTGACCGGGGTGTCGAGCCCGCCGTACGTGTTCAACGGACTCGTCGTCAACATCAACTTCACGTTCGACCACCTGAACGACTACGGCTACGCGTCGTTCGTGCTGTTCATGACGCAGGGGGTCACCGACCCGATCGACGTGAACAACACGGTCCAGGGCGTGGATTCGACCGGCGGGAATTTCTTCTTTGCCGACTACTCGCTTCCACCGGAGCAGGGAGTTCTCTACCCGGGCCCGGCCATCTATGAGATCCCGTACGGGACGTCCGGGATCAACATCTTTGACGGGCTCAACGACGGCGTGACCAACCAGGTGACCGCAGCGGACGGCTACGGCCTCCAGGTGAACCTGTGGCACGACACCGACGCCCAGGTCGCCGACATCGTCTCGGTGCTCGGCAGCGCCGGCGTCTTCGTCGGGGACTCGGTCGGGACCGTGGTCCAGGACGTGGTGGTCGCCGAATTCGCCACTGGAGTCACGGACATGGGCTCGACCGGCACTACAGCGGTGTACATCCTCGCTGCGGGGGCCACCGGGGTCGAGGGCCTCAGCAGCGCGGACGGGACGTACGGGTACATCTACGCCGAGAACGGCGCGACCGGGATTTCCACAGGAGCCGACTACGGGGCGGGCGCCGATTACGACCCGTACTACTACCTCCCCGGAACGACCGACCTTCTGTTCGGTAACGTCTACGCCTACAACAACTCGGTCGGGGCCAACATCACCCTCTCTCTCCACTCGTACGGCGAGGGAGTCTCGGCGGATCTCGACTCGACGGGAATCGCGGCTGACAACTCGCGGGCCCTCGAGATCTACGGGGTCGCTGCTGCGAACTACTCGACAGGAATCTACCTCCACTACGATCGGGCGGTAATTATCGAGTACGTCTCCGCGTACTACCACTCCGTCGGCATCTACGTTCTCGACTCCTCCCACGTAACGATCAACTACGTTGTGGCGGACTACTACTCGACCGGGGTCTACGTCGAGAACTCCACGTTCCTCGACATCCACCACGTTCGGGCCTTCCACCACTCGATCAAGATCTACGTGGCCCCGTGAGCCAAGATCGACGGACGATTCGTTCGGGACCAACCCTCCCGTAAAGACGGGAGGGCTCAACCACTTCCCGTCTCTTCTTTTTCGTTCCTCAGCGGGGAGGACTCCAAACCCCGAAGCCCATACGGGGTGTGCATCGCGAGGGCGGTCGCCGTCGGGGGAACTCGGAAGGGTCAAGAATGGCGGAGACGATGACGACCCCGATGGCGACCCAGGCGTACCATCTCAAGGTGGAACGCGATGAGGACGGGGTCCTCGTCGGAACCGTCCCCGAGCTCCCCGGGTGCGTCAGTCAAGGCGTCACCGAGGAGGAGCTCCTGACGAACATGGAGGAGGCGATCCTCCTCTATCTCGAGACCCGGGACGCGGGAAAGGAGCTCCCGAAGGTCGTCTGGGTCGAGCGCCCCGGCGAGCGCGCCTAGGGGCGCCGCCACCGTCGCCGGGGGACCGTGGCCCACCTGACACCCCTGCCCGAGCGGCGGGTGGTTCGCGCTCTCGAGAAGCTGGGGTTTCAGCGCCACCGGCAGCGGGGCAGTCACGCATCGTACACGCACCCGGACCGGCGGGTCATCACCGTTCCGATCCATCCCACACAGGAGGTGGCGAAGGGCACGCTGCGGGAGATCATCCGGGTCGCGGGCGTCACGGTCGACGAGTTCATGGCCCTCGTCTGAGACGTCGACCACCGAATCGGCAGACCCACCGCGGGGCGGTGGAGGAGCTACGTGCTGACCTCGGTGTACCCGCCGGACGAGTTCTGATAATAGCCGTAGTTCCAGCTGCCCGGGGCATCCAGCAGGAACGGGAGCATGTAGCTCGCGGGCAGGTCTTCGGCCGCCTCACCCACTGGGGTGATCTGCATATCGGTGAGCGACCCGTCCAGCTTGTAGTCGCCGATCGGGGAGGAGTTGCAGCACGGTTGAAACTCCATCTGCGTGTAGGCCCCATAGAACGCACCACCGCTGTAGGAGAGGTCGTGGCTCCAGACCGTACCGGTCGTGGTATCGTCGATTTCGAAACGGATCACGTTCGTCGAGGATTCGAACAGGATGTGGAGGACGAGGACGCTCCCCGCCGGAGTTGCCACACCGGCCGTGCCGACGAAGTAGTGCGCTTCGCAATTCACGCCCGGCACCCACCAGGGAGCGATCTTGCCGGAAGGATTGAGGTCGACGCCGAGCTGAAAGAACCCCTCGCAGGTGGGGGTCGTGGTGCCCGTGTAGTTCATCGCGTTGATCTGGAAACTGAGGATATTCGCCTGGGGGACGGACCAGGTGTGGAGGGTCATCGTGGCGGTGTAGTTGTCAAACGCCGGCAAGAGGCTGACCAGCAATCCCGACCCCTGACCATACCCCTCCATGTTGTTGTAGCCCGGGATATAGATCGGGATCTCGTAGGTGGAGACGACGATGTTCGTGTAGTGGACGACACCGTCCGTCGTCTCGATGAGGGCGTCCGTATAGCCGACCGCCTTCGGGACGCTGATCGTCGCCGCTTTGGAGCTCGATCCGTCGATGAAGACCTCCATGGTTCGAGGTGACGTTCCCTCCGAGACGATGGTGCTGATGTACACCCAGCCCGCCGGGTAGGCCGTCCCCTGGGGCACAGCTTCCACGACCTTCAGCTTCGCAAGGTTCGAGCCCGCGACCACGGACCCGTCCTGGACTCCCACCACCGCGACGAACGTGCGCGAGCCATTCCCGAGCCCAAAGTACCCCGACGCTCCCGTAGCCGCATCGATCGCGACCTGAAACGAAAGTGTGGGCTGTCCGGCCGCGAAACCCTGGGAGGCGCGATCGATCTGGAACCCGGTGAGGTTCGACGACTGAAGGGAAGGCTCGCCGGAATAGCTCGGCGAGCTGACGACCTTCGGAACCGAACCGGTCACCTTCTTCCAGCCGTCCAGTTTCTTATCCTCGAAGTTCGAGACGAACGCGAAGGGGTGGCTGGTCAGAGGGGTCGCTATCGCGGAGGAGATCGGTGAGAGACCGGCCGTCGCAAGGGTCTCGTCCAGCGAGATCAGGGCAGACACCGAAACGGACGCGGCCGGTACGGAGAGAAGGAACATCGAGCAGACCACGACACTGAGGGCGGCCTTCGTCCAACGATTCATGGACCCTCGGAGACGTCGAAGTGGGCTGGGGGACGAGCCGTGCATATTAAAAATCGTCCGAACTCGCGGGCGAGGTCCCCGCAGACGCGTCGTGGAGACCGGTAGGTTCCCGGTTTCGGTTCCGACGACCTCGATGGCCGTTCCAAGAGAATCCGCGCACACCCCTCGGCCCCCGCTCGTCGGCCGCAAGAAGCCGTTCGGGTCCGGCACCCGCGGGAAACGCGCTCACTTTGTCTGCTCGGACTCCAACGGAGGTAGCGTGGATCCTTTCCCCTTAGTGAAGACCAAGGGCTCGAACCGTCCCGGCGGTTTCAATCTCCTATGGGCCGGGGCGGACTCATAACGCCGGGCGGTTCGAATATCGTGAAAAATGCCCGAGCCACAATTGAAGGCAAATCATTGAATTGCAGAATCCGGAGGACGTCCTGGCAGGTCTCGGACAGAGTCGGTCCAATAGCGTGGAAAACGGGTACATTTCGCTCGCTCCGCCCGGTGCCAGAATCAGGCGAGCTTCTCGACGAGAGGTCAGAAGGACGTTCCTCTGGTCACGCAACTGACGAACGACGACTGCCGTCGAAAAAACGGCGGGAAATTGTTGATTCCGGTGGAGCGGTCACCAATCCCCTCCACCGGAATCCCGGTCCCCGGTTCAACCCGACGACTCCGATTCGTCCACCTCAGCACAGTCCGGGGGGACTGGAGGTCTTGCACATGTTATCGATCCAGTTGTTCCCGGTTCCCGTCTGGTCCCAATAGAGGTCGTAGACTCCGCTGTGCTTCACGAGGTTCCACGCGATCAGGTTGTAGCTGGACCCGTTCGTGAGCGCGATGCCGTAGTGGACGCTGTCCTTGATCGCGTTGCCCATCACGGTCGTATTGACCGCGCCGTACAACCAAACCCCGTAGTCGGCTCCGCGAATGGTGTTACCGCTGACGAGCGCCGGGCCGTTACCGACAAAGACCCCGGACTCCGTTGTCCCTGACACATAGACTCCGCTTCCTCCGCCATAGAGCGTGTTCCCCGACACGACCATGGACGCGAGGGAAAAGTCGATAATCACATCCGTTACGGCCGCGGTGAAGCATTTGCAGGCATTGTTGGACACGATCGTGTTACCGGTCACCACTGCGTTCAGAGTGCTTGCAATTCCGAAGTTTGTCGGTCCGTAGTCAAAGAGGCTGGGTCCGCTGCCTTCCCAGTTGGTGCCGAAGTAGTTGTCGATGACGTAAACCGTCGACGGCAGCAGGTCACTCTTGTAGTACGACTGACCCCCGCCCAGCCCGGTGTATTCGGCCACGTTGGTGATGCTGTTCCCGCAGAACGTGAGATGACTGTTCGAGACGTCGACGAACTCTGGGATGGGGCTACTGTTGACGGAGTTGAAGCAGACCGTGACCGATGCGTTCAGAAGATCCTGCATGTAGAACGCGGATTCGGACCAGTGGATCACGCTGTCCGTCAGCGCAAACGTGCCGGAGAGCGGAATCTGGTCGACGATCGGGTCGGTCCAGCCCGACGGCAGGAACATGCCCTCGTACGTGATCGAGCTGTCGAGGTTGAAGCTAGATGGGGTGGGGCCCGTAAATGTAAAGGGCGTGATGTCTCCCCCGGCTCCGTTGACCGTTACCTGGCTGATCGCCGCGTCGGCGTACTCGCCTGTGACCAGGATCACCGCGTAGAGCGCGGTCATGGTTGTGTCTCCGTATTCAGCGGGATACTGCCAGCCGGGTGAGACGATGGGATTGGCGTACGGCTCGGTCATCGTCATCCCGGAAATCCAGAACGTCCCGTTCACGAACGTGAACAAGACCGGCCAGGGATTCGCCGGTCCCGGCATGCCCGCCCAGAACGGGACCGTCGGGGTGTTGTACGCGGCCGCGGGCTGCGGCAGGTTCGGAAGCGCTTTGATGATCGTCTGGCCCTGACCTGCACCGACAAAGCTGCCTTCGAACCCGTACACCGTGATCTGACCCGTGTGGTAGGTGCCTTGCACCAGCTCGACAGTGCACCAGGGACCGTAACTCTGGCAGGCGTTGAACGCGGCCTGAATGTCCGCGGTGTCGTTATGCCCATTCGGCAGGACGACGATCGTGTGGTGTCCCCAGTTCGTCACCGCGGGCGGACTCGTCGGGTGAGCGGACGCGGACGCCGGAACTCCCGCCGTCATCATCAACATCGCGATGGAGACCACCATCACGAATACGGTCGTCGCAACTCTCGTTCCTCTCCTATTCCGTATCATCGCCTGTTTCCCCCCTCGGTTCCCCCCTTCCTCTCGGTGAAGGCTCTCCCGTCGGCACCGGTGGAGGGAACCCTTTCAGCGGTGACGTCGGCTCAGCTCGGCCGGCGAGTTCGTGTTTCGAATGCTCGGATGACGATCGAGGCCCACTTCGCTCGGGTTCCCGTCGCGGCCTTCGGTGCCGATCCGGGCTCGCCTCCACGGCGACCCGGACCATGCGCTGGTCGCGCACAGTCATACCGGCCACCTGGCTCGCGGCGGAGCGTGGTGACGTATATCATGAGACACCTTGTCACGGCGTTTTCGCCGGTGCCGGGTGCCTTGGAAGGCCCAGGTTAGCGGTCCCGAGCCAGCGTGAAATGGGCCGGTTATTCTCGCGTGGGTTCTCTTGTCCAGTACTTCCGGCACTCCAACCTTTTCGAACGAAGGGGATTTTTGCGCTGAGGGGCCAGTCATTGAAGCCGCTGAAACTCGAATCGCCGGGCGGTTCGAATCTCCTATGGGCCGGGGCGGATTCGAACCGCCGACCTCCGCGTTGTAAGCGCGGCATCCTCACCGCTAGACGACCGGCCCGTCATCCGTCGGAGACTCTTTCGCGGTCATGGGCGTGTCGGTCTGAAGCGAGATCCGATGGCGGACCCGCACCGCCAGCCCACGTTCGAGTTCTCCCATGAGCGGTCCGGAGAGGGCGGCTTCGCCCACCCCGGCGAGCTCACCGGACCGTAGGAGCACCACCGAGTCCCCCGCACGGATCTCGGGGTCCGCGGCGCGAACTCCGGGAACAAACAGGTCGCCCGTCAACGAGAGCGAGGGATCGATTTCCACCGCGAGGGGATAGGGGCGACCGATCCGCCGAGCGCCTGCGACGGTCAGGTGGAACAGCCCCCGCTCCTCGTGCACCGTGGCAAGGTCGACCGAGCCGTCCGTCAGCCGTTGAAACCACGGCCGACCCGCGAGACGGATCGGAGGGTGGAACAACCGTTCGGCGGCCGAACGTCCGAACTGTACGCTAGCAAGCTCCTGGAGCTCCTCCCGAACGACCGCGAGGGGTCCCCCGGGCGCAGAGGCGACGTTGGAAAGCGCTTCGGAGACGGCCCCCCGGAGAGCGGAGAGGCCGACCGGCGAGGTCGTGCGGTCATCGCGAAGCGTCCAACGGACCCCGGATCCGTCCGGCAATCGTTCGCGCAGGAAGCAGTACTCGACCGGGTCGAGGTGAACGATCATTGAGCCGTAGGATCCGGTGCGCTGAAGATGGTCGAGCCCCATCAGCACGGTCGAGCGTTCGGCCTCCGTCCACTCACCGGTCACCGGGATGTCGTACTGCCGAGCCGGGTAGAGATTCTCGAGCTCGCGGGGGACGAGGCCGATGGGGGAGCTGACCGAGACGACGTGGACGCGTTCGAGCGCCCGGAGGCCGTCAAGGGCGCCGAGGAACCGACGATGCGAGCGGGATCGACGGTACGGCTTGGTCTTCGAGCACGGTAGGAGGAGGAGGACGGTCTTCGAGCGAGGGGGGTGGTATCGTTCGAGGAGGCGCGCGCGGAAGCGTACCATCTCGGGGCGTCGGTGGGATTCCGCCAGAACATAGTTGTGCGACTCCGCACCCGTGACCGGGGTCCGCTCTTCCAGCCGCGCGGCGAGGAGGCGGTCCGCGTACCGGAGCATTTCGGCGAGGGCTGGCTCGGAGGCGAGGCGCGCCTCTGCAAGCTCGCGCAGCCGACCGCTCCGTGCCGCAGCTCGCGTCTCCGCGATTGCGTGGCGGTAGGCCCGCTGCGTGTGGTCGGACAGCAGTCCCGGTGGGTCCGCCGAGCACGCCGGGCAGTCGCATGCATGCTCCTCGAGCGCGATCGTTCGATCCGATGTCCCCAGTGTAGGATCGAGATACTCACCACGCGCTGCACGGAGATGACCTTCCGTCGTGTCCAGGACGTCGACTCCAAGATACGCCAGCATGGGGAGCCGATGCGGAAGCGCGACCCGGGGGGTCCAGAGAAGAGGGGTCGGGCCCACACGTCCGCGGAGGTCCCGCAGCGCCTCGACGAACGGCAGCCCCTCGTTCCAAAGGGCTCGCGCGTTTCCCAAGACGAGGAGCTCCGGCCGTCCCGGCCGTAGGGCCGCTAGTGCGTCCGGGTCGCACGGAGCGTGCAAAAGATAGGCACGCTCCGCGATTTCGTGAATCCCAGTCCCGGTCCCGAGGACTTCCGGGGCGAGCACGGGAAACCGAAGATGGACCTCGGTTCCGTCGGAGCCCAGGATGAGGTGCCGGGTCCCGATAGCATCACCCTGGTGGCGCAGAAAGAGCCCCTGTCGCTCTTCGCCGCCCGTCGTGGTCTCGAAGAGCGCCGGAAGCGAGATCGCGAGGTTCCCGACGGTGGCGTGGCCGGGCAAAGCCAGTCCGTCCAGGCGATCGACCGTTCGAGACACGACCGCCCCGCCGACGATTCCCGTGAAACTTTAGTTCGCCGGAGCCGAGCGAGACCCTTTCCGGCGGACCACCGTCGACGGGGGAGACGCCGGGAAGAACTCCTGCCACGCCGTTACCATGGCCTCCCGACGTTCCGCACCCGCCTCAGACCGCCCTCGCTTCCCGAACAGCGGGTCGTGGACATCTCGCACCTCGCGCAGGAACGCGGCCGGGTCTGCGCTCGCCTTTTCGAATCCGAAGAGGATGAGCTGACGGAGGAAGCTCGAACGGCCCCGCCAACCGATCCGTCGACGGACCGCAGGGTTGAGGTGGCGTTTGGCCAGCCGCCAGACCTCGTTCGTCGTCCGGTAATCCCGTGCCGAAAGGCCGATCATCACCTGGGGCATGGAAATCGCCTTCGGGATGTCTCGCCCATCATTTTAGGTGTTTCCCGCTTCCCAATCTAGAGTTCAGCGCTATCGCATCAATGCGGGGCCCAGCGGAACAAACACGGCGAGGAGCGTTCCGACGAGGTAGCAGGCCGCCATCGCGAAGTGCCAACGGAACGGGACCCGGGGCTCGGTGGGGTGAGCGGCGAGCGTGCGGTCCGTGACCGCCACGAGGAATGCGATCGCAACGAGCGCGACATAGTATGGAAGGGTGAGGCCCAGCGCGAGGCCAAACGCGGTGAGGAGGGCGAGGGCCGTGATGTGCAGGGTCACCACCAGCCGGATCGACCGCTGAACCCCGAGGCGTAGGGGGACGGAAAACAAGCCGAGCGCGCGATCGCTCTCGAGGTCGCCGAGACTGTGAATTGTCTCGAACGCGGTCCCCCAGGCGAGGAGACCGCCGACCGCCCAGAGCACGTCGAGCGGTAGGTTTCCCTCGACGGCGATGAAGACGGCGGCCGGGGTGATGGCTTGAACCAGTCCCAGGAACGCGGTCGTGAACGACGTCACGCGTTTCGTGTAGCTGTACCCAAGCACCAAGACGAGCGCGACTGGAGCGAGGACGAACGCGAGGGGGTTGAGGAAGTACGCTGCGACCACGAGGATCGCCGCATTCGTCGCACAGAACCCCAGAGCGGACGCGGGAGAGGTCCGGCCCGCGGCGAGCGCCCGATCTCGAGTCCTCGGGTTCGCGGCGTCGAGCCGACGGTCGGCCCATCGGTTGAAGCTGTGGCCAGCGTTCCGTGCGGCGACAAATGCGATCACCACCAGGACGATCGTTACGATCTGGGGAACGCCGTGCGCGGCAAGGAAGAGGAAGGCCAGCGCGAACGGCAGATTGAGGCCGAGGGTCTGGATCTCGAGGAATCGCCCCAGGCCGCGGAGCGGCTCGGAGCTCCCGGTCGCGGGGCCGCTCACGAGCCCGGCCGGACGAAGAGCCGAGAGAGGACCGGATCCTCGCGCACCGTTCGCTCGGCCTCACGAACGGCGTCGGGGTCGGAGCGGATCTCCGTCGGCCATTCCCGGGGAAAGCCGTCCTCCGGTCGCTTGCGCGTCGCGTCGATGCCGACCTTCCGGCCGATGTTCGGCACCGGGTTCGAGATCGACAGCTGATCAACGGGGCCCTCGACCAGCTCGAAGTCACGGCCGGGGTCGGCCTGCAGCCCGACTCGGTAGAGCACCTCGGAGAGATCGTGGACATTCACGTCGTCGTCCACGATGACGAGGTACCGAACGAACATCAGCTGGCCCAGGCCCCAGAGGGCGTGCATGACCTTGCGGGGATGGTCGGGATACGATTTGCGGATCGAGACAATCGCGACGTTGATGAACAGACCCTCGAGCGGGAGGTTCATGTCCACAATCTCGGGCAACACGAGGCGGACGACCGGCCGGAAGACTCGTTCGACGGCTTTTCCGAGGATTGCGTCCTCGGTCGGTGGCTTCCCGGTGACGGTCGTAAGGTACACGGGTCGCTCCCGATGGGTCACTCGGGTCACGTGGAACACCGGGAACGGCTCCGGAGCCGAATAATACCCGGTGTGGTCGCCGAACGGTCCTTCGACCTTGCGTTCCGTGGGATCGACGTACCCTTCGAGGACGATCTCGGCCTCCGCCGGCACCTCAAGTTCGACCGACCGCGCCGGGACGAGATCGACGGGCTCCGAGCGGACGAAGCCGGCGAAGGCAAAGTTCGAAAGTCCCTCCGGCACCGGAGCGAGGCCGGAGAACACGGTCGCCGGATCCGCCCCAATCACGGCGGCAACGGGTGCCTTCTCCCCCCGAGCGGCCCACTTGCGGTAGTTGTTCGCCCCTACCCGGTGGACTTGGAAGTGCATCCCCAGGGTATCGGGACCGTACTGCTGCAGCCGGTAGATGCCGGTGTGCAGCTCCCCGGACTCGGGGTCCTTCGTGATCACGACCGGGAACGTAATCGTCCGGCCGCCGTCCTTCGGCCAGCACTTCAGGATCGGAAGCCGGTCGAGATCGACCGTCGTCTCCTCGACTTCCTGGCAGGGACCCGACCGCACGCGTCGGGGCGCGAGCGAACGGAGGGTCGAGAGAGTCTCGAGGGTGCCCGAGAGGTCCCGTACCGCCCCCAAGATCCCCGCGGGCGGGCGGAGGTGGACGAGCGCTTCGATCTTGGTGGCGACCTCCTCGACGGTCTCCGCTCCGAGGGCGAGGGCGATCCGTCGAGGAGAGCCGAGGAGGTTCGTCACGACCGGCATCGATGCCCCCGGAACGTTCTCGAACAGGAGTGCCGGTCCGTCCGCGCGGAGGACCTGTTGCGTGACTTCCGTGATCTCGAGGTCGCGCGAGACCGCCCGGCGGATCCGGACGAGGTCCCCCCGGGCTTCCAGGGCCGCGAGGAACTCTCCGAGGGAGCGGAACGCCACGACGCGAGCGGAGCCGCCGGCGTTATTAAACGGGAAGCGACAGGGACCAAGGTTCATATCAGAACCTCGTCTCGTCGGGGGCCCCATGCAATCGGTCACGCTGGAGTTTCGGACCGAGGACCTGGTGCTCCTCGGAGTTGTTCCTCCCGCCCTCTTCGAGAAGTACGAGGAGGTCGAGCTCCTCGAGACCCTCCGGCTCGAGGAGGGCTGGCGGCTCCAGTTGCTGCGCGTCCGGCGACGCGGCCCGCTCCGTACCGCGGCCGAGCTCGAGCGGGAGTCCCGTCGGATCCGGGCAATGTACGGCCTCGAGAGCTTCGAATTGGTCGAGCGGCGTCCCCGCACCCGGGATTACATCGTTCTCGTGCGCCAACGAAATCCCGAGCGGCTCCGCCGGTGGCTCTCGCTCGCCGGAGGTGGGATCAGTCCCACCGCTCCCTTCCGCCTCACGTCGGACAAACTGATCGCGTCGTTCCTCGGAGAGGAACGCGCGCTACGTCGCGTCCTCAAGCGGCTCGACCGCGAGGAGTTCCCCTACCGGGTGGTCCGGGCGAGCGGGCGTCCCCAGGTCCCCGACGCCGCGTCCGCGTCCCTCACCCCGCTCCAATCCCAGCTCATGGCGCGCGCGTGGCTCCTTGGCTACTACACGGTTCCGCGGCGCGTGACCCTCACGCGCCTCGCCCGCCAGTCCGGACGCAGCGCGACCGCCCTCGGGAAGATCCTTCGGCGGGCAGAGGGCCGGCTTGTCGCTCGCTGGCTCGCGGCGGAAGGATCTGCCCTCGAGCCCCCCCCGGCGGAGTCGACGGCGGCTCCCGAACCGTAAAGAGGATTCCCGCCTCGGAACGGCCGTGCCCCGGCGCTCCCGTGCGATCGTCGTCGAGCGAATCCCCGGCTCTCCGGACGTGCCTCTTCCCGAGAGGGCGACCGCAGGATCGGCGTGCTTCGACCTCGCGTCGGCGGAGAGCGTGGATCTCGAGAGGAGTCGGGTCACTCTCGTTCGCACGGGCGTTAAGATGCGCTGTCCCCGGGGCACGTTCCTCGAGGTCCGTCCCCGCAGCGGGCTCGCGAGCCGCGGCGTCCTGATGATGAACGCGCCCGGGACGATTGATTCCGATTACTCGGGCGAGGTACGAGTCCCGCTCACCTACCTTTTCGAGGGGAAGTACCACGTCGAGGTCGGAGACCGGATCGCCCAGGTGCGCCTCGTCGCGGACGACCCCGGAATCTTCCGGTCCGGCCCCGTCGATCCGGTCGCCTCGCGGCGCGGCGGTTTTGGGAGCACGGGGCGCTGATCCTCCTCCGACGGCGCGGGGTCGCGATCCGTCGTCGGAGTCCGACGCTAACCTCTTCGCCTGAGGGTCCTATCCCCGAGCGATGTTCCGCAAGATCGATTGCCTGTTGTTGCGAGTGCCCGACCTCAACGCCGCCCTCGAGTTCTATCGCGATCGGTTGGGCCTCGAGCTATCGTGGCGGCGAGGAGCAGAGTCGGCGGGCCTCAAGATGCAGGATTCGGACAGCGAGCTCGTCCTGGTGGAGGAGCCGGGGACCCCGGAGACCGAGCTCTTGGTGGAGTCGGTGGAAGACGCGTGTCGAAAATTCGAAGATGCGGGTGGAACCATCGTCGAGCGACCGTTCGACATTCCGATCGGCCGATGCGCGGTCGTGAAGGACCCTTGGGACAACCCTCTCGTCCTCCTCGACCTGAGTAAAGGTCCACTTCGCACCGACGGCTCGGGGAACGTCCTCGACTGACCGGTCGATCGTTCGGCAGGGGGGACCTCCGTTTCAACCGAACTCGTTCAGCATTCGCTGGACTCGGCGGGGCTCGGGGGCGGGAGGGGCCTGGCCTCGATCCGCGTCGGCCTGTACCTTCTCGAGCATATCGTGCATCCTTCGTTCCCGGGCGAATGATGCGCGGTGGAGGCTCACATCGCGGGTTCCCTCGGCCACGAGGACCACCGCCCTGCCGAGACGCGCACGACCCGTCCGGCCTCGGCGTTGGATGGTCCGAATCACGTCGGGGATGGGCTCGTAGAACACGACGAGGTCCGTCGCGGGGATGTCCAACCCTTCCTCCGCCACCGACGTCGCGACCAGGCAGTTGACAGTGCCCGAGCGAAACCGGTCGAGGACGCTGACCTGCTCCCGTTGCGAAAGGCCCGGGTCCTGTCCGTGCGTGGCTTGGCCGACGAACCGCGCCGGCCGCACCGTGGTCCCACCGGTTTGTTCCAGTTCGGCGACGAGCCGATCGACCGTGTCCCGGTACTGGGAGAACACGATGACCCGTGCGGCGGGGTTCCGCGTCAGTTCGGCGACCACGACCCGCACGGCGGTCTCGATCTTGGGATGCTCGACGGTCAGTTCCCGGAGCCGTCGGCGGACCTCGAGGACATCGGGATCGCCGAGGAACGTGCGCAGCGCCGGGGTCCACCGTCGGCCCGCGCCGGGGTCCTGGCGAAGAAAGTACTCCCGAAGCGCGTCGACGCCCTGGGTTTCGATCAACTCGAGCGCGTGGAGGCCCTTCATCGCGGCTGCTTGCGCGGTCACGGCCTTCCAGAGGAGGCCCGTCGACCCGGCCGATCCCTGTCGTTCGACCTCGATACGCCGGTGGAGAAGGGTCCCGATATCCAGCAGAACGCGGCGGCTCGCCTCCCCGTTCGCGACGAGATCGAGCTCCCGGAGGACGTCGACCTGACGTTGCACGGCCGCGCGTAGAAGAATCGCGAGATGCCGAACCTCGGGGGGAACCGGCACCGAGACCGTCTCGACGCCGACGCCATGGATGTACGGCACGACGTCCGGGTCGTGTTCGGTCCGGTACTCGAACCGCTCGATCCCGAGGTTCGACCAGACCTCCCGAATTCGGGTGAGGCTTCCGCCCGGGGAGGCGGTCATCGCCAGCACCCGGGCACGCGCGCCGGCCCGGTTGGCACGGCCGAGCGACACGTACGGATAGTCCCCCACTGCCCGGTGCGCCTCGTCAAAGACGATGAGCGCGAACGCATCGAACGGGAAATCCCCCTCCGCGAGGTCGTTGGCGATCACCTGGGGCGTTGCGACGACGACCTGGGGGGGATGGAGCAACGCCGCCCGCCGCTCGGGAGGGATCGCCCCGGTGAGAGTGAGAGGTTCTGGAGCGAAGAGCGTCTGGGATACGCTGCGAGCGTGCTGGACCACCAGGGGTCGCGTCGGGGCAAGGAACAGGATCGAACGGGTCGGTTCCCGGAGCAGGAACTCGGCCATGACCCGGAGCGCGATCGAGGTTTTCCCGAGACCCGTGGGAAGGACGGCGAGGGTGTTGTGGCCGACGGCCGTTTGGGCGATCGTGGCTTGGTAGGCCCGGTCCTCGAGAGAGCCGGGGCGTACCCGGGGATGCTCGACCGTCGCCATCGCGCGTCCGTTCGGCGGCAAGAGTCACCAGCCCTTTATTTGGAACCGGCTACGCCGGGCAATGCTGGGGCTTGCGGTCGTGGTCCTACTTCTGGCCGCAGCCCTGGCCGCACTTCTCTATCAGGGGTATGCGATCGTCCTTGCGTATGAGATGCCAAAGGTCCGTCCCAAGGCGGTCGACGCGAGCAGCCGGTCGTGGCCGCGAGTGAGCGTCGTCATCGCCGCCCGGAACGAGGAGGACCAACTTCCTGCAACGCTTTCGACCCTCCTCGCCCAGGAGTATCCCGACCTCGAGATCGTCGTCGTGGAGGACGGCTCGACCGATCGCACGCGGGAGGTGGCCCTCGGCTACGCCCCCCGGGTGAGATGCGTCAGCCCTCCGCCCGTCCCCGACGGTTGGACGGGAAAGAACTGGGCGTGCTGGACCGGGGCTCAGGCAACGAACGGCGAGTGGTTGCTCTTCCTTGACGCCGACGTCCGGACCCATCCCGCGGCGGTCCGGGTGGCGATTGACTGGGCCTTGACCGAACGGGCGGATCTTGCCTCGTTCGCGACGCGCGTCGAGGCCGTGGGATTTTGGGAACGGGTCGTGTTGCCGTTCTTCGTTCAGCTCACGCTGCTCGCCTTTCGAGCGTCCCACGTGAATCGGGACCGTTCGCGAACGGCGATGGCGAACGGACAGTTCCTCTTGACGCCCCGCGCCACGTACTTCGGCCTCGGAGGGCACCAGGCTGTGCGGGGGATCGTCCAGGAGGACGTCGCGATTGCCCGACAGTACCGGGCCTCGGGTCGACGCCTGCGAGTTGCCTACGCCCCCCAACTCGCCGTCACTCGGATGTATCGGGATCGCCACGAAATGTTCGACGGACTCCTGAAGAACCTGAGCGGACCGGACCACACGTCCCCTCGTCTGGCCGCGGACATCTCCGGGGTCGTGGGGTTCTATCTCCTGCCTCTCGGCCTCCTACCCTTCGCCCTCGGGACCGGCAGTCTCGTCCTTGTCGTGGTCGGCGCATTCCTCTACGTGGCGCTATTTGGCAAGCACTTTGCGTTCAGTCGCACTCTCGGGACTCCGGGCGGCTACGGTCTCCTTTACCCGCTCGCAGCGGGGTACTTCGTCGTTCTCTTCGCGACCGCGATCCACCGCCACGTGCGGGGGATTCCGGTCCAGTGGAAAGGTCGCGCCTACTCCTCTCGGGGCTAGCCGAGCAATCGCGAGCCGGATCGAACCAGGCTCCCGGCGACCGCGTTTTGAGTGCACCGACCCGTCACTCCGGCCCCGGCGAATGGCCGGTGGCCCCTCCGAACGGATATGTGCGCGAGGGGCGGTAGGGCACAAGCCATGGCGGCCGTGCTGGAGTCTCCGTTCGACCTGTTCGTCGGTGGCAAGGAGGTCCGCGGGACCTCCGGCGAGCGACGCCCCGTCCTCGATCCTTCCACGAACCGACCTCTCGCGGAGGTCTCCGTCGCCACCCCCGAGGACGCACGGGCCGCGATGGAGGCGGCCGACCGCGCGTTTCGCGAATCGAACTGGGGTCAGGACGATGGGGCGCGCCGTGCAAAGACGCTCTTTCGCCTCGCGTCGCTCCTCGAGGCGAACCTCGATGGATTCGCCCGGCTCGAGACGCGGAACATGGGAAAACCGCTGCGCGAAGCGCGGGGGGATGTCGCCTATGTCGTCCGGACGCTCGAGTACTTCGCCGGACTTGCCGACAAGGTCGAGGGCGAGACGCTGCCGGTTCCCGGCCCACGCTTCGACTACACCCTCCGCGAGCCCCTCGGAGTCACGGTCCACATCGCGCCCTGGAACTACCCGCTCCTGCTTTCGATCCGGTCCGTCGCTCCCGCGCTCGCGGCCGGGAACTCCGTCGTCCTCAAGCCCGCGAGCCTTACTCCGCTGACGGCGATCGCCTTTGCACGCCTCGCCCGAGAGGCGGGCGTTCCCGAGGGGATCTTCAACGTGGTCTCCGGCCCCGGCGGGGCCGTTGGAGAGGCTCTCATCGACGATCCGCGATGCCGGTCCGTGACCTTCACCGGCAGCAGCGAGGTCGGCCGCCGGATCGCCGAGGTCGCGGCGCGCCGGCTCTTGCCGCTCACTCTCGAGCTGGGGGGGAAAGGCCCCGTCCTCATCTTCCCGGACGCGGACCTCGACCGCGCGGCCCGCGGGATCGGGTACGGGATCTTCCAGAACGCGGGTCAGATGTGCTGGGCCGCGTCCCGGCTCTTGGTCCACGAGAGCGTTCGCGCCTCCGTGGTCGAGAAGGTCCGTTCGATCGCGGAGGCGCTCAAGATCGGACCCGGGGTCGAGGAAGGGGTGGAGATGGGACCGCTGGTCTCCGCGGACCAGCTCGACCGAGTCTTGGGATACGTCTCGGACGCCCGGAACGATGGCGGCTCGGTCGTCACGGGTGGGACCCGCGTCGCCTCCCCGGCGCTCGCCGACGGAAACTTTGTCCTGCCGACCATCCTCGCCGACGTGCCGGTGAGTTCCCGGGCAGTCCGAGAGGAGATCTTCGGACCCGTCCTTTCCGTCGCTTCGTTCACCGATTCGGAGGACGCGGTGCGCCAGGCGAACGACACGTCGTACGGCCTCCTCGGAGCGGTCTGGACGCGGGATCTTGCCACCGCGCATTCGATTGCCCGCCGTCTCGAATGCGGGATGGTCGTGGTGAACGAGCCCCCGATCACCTACCCCCAGACTCCGTTCGCCGGCGTGAAGGCGAGCGGGCTCGGATTCGAGCAGGGGCGGCGGGCTCTTGAGACGTACACGCGCCGCAAGAACGTCCTCGTCAACGTCTCGGTTCCGAAGCGGAGAGCGTAACCGGCCCCTTTTCCGGCCCGGAACCGCGACGGTTCGTACGAAACCCCAAAAGAACCCCGCGGGGCTCGATCCCCCGCTTCCGTGATCGCGAACCCTCAACCTCCGGCCTCCTGGGGAACCTGCCGGTTCTGCGGGGTTGCCGTCCCGCCGGGCTCGGCCCGGTGTGTCGAATGCGGAGCTGACGCCCCCCTTTCTCCCTCCGAATTGAAGAACGCTCCCAAGGCGGTCCGACGGCGCGTGCGATTCACCGGCTGGCTGCGCACGCTCGTCGTCGTGGGCGTGGTCGGAGCACTCGCCTACGCCACGCTCTCCGCCGTGCTTCAAGGTCCTCCTGTGCTGACGGGCGACCCCCTGACGACCCACGCCGGGTATTGGGTCGGGCCCGGAAACTACACGGAGATCTCCGGGGAGATCACCGGTGGCGACTACGTCATCGGGAACTACTCGTCGTTCGATCCGGTCGGGATGGAGGTCGAGTTCGTCGTCTACAACTCGAGCGAATGGTCGTCGTTCGTGGCGGGGGGGCACCCGAGCCCCGTGTACTCGGTCTCGACCGCGTTCAGCGGCCGGATCGTCTATTCGGCTCCCGTGACGGACAACTACTACTTCGTCTTCTCGAACCCGTACCCGAGCTCGAGCCACCTCACGTTCGGGATCTACGTCGCGACCGAGTACGAGTCGAATGTCGGAGACGACGGGCTCGGCTAACGCCCGCGCTCAGGCGTCCTCGGCCGGGGGCGCGCTCTCCAGCCGGCGCAGGAAGCTCGGGGGGACCTGGTCGACGAGGTAGACGGTCTTTCCCGCCTGCTTGATGACGATGCCGGCTTCTCGGGCCCGCTCCGCATCGACCTCGAGGATGACCGGGTCGGGGGTTCGAACCGATCCCGCCGCGCGCGCATCCTCGGCCGTCTTCGAGAGGTGGACCTTCTTGCGGTCCGACGGTCGGAGACCCACCTCGAGGACGATCGCCGTCTCCTCCTCCGTCACCGGGTAGTAGAGACGGTTCGGGATGTTCTCGGTGGGTAGGTCGAGATCGATCTCGAGGGTGTGACCGTAGGTCGCCCGGATCCGGTCCTCGCGGACCTCGTACCGCCCCTTTGCGTCCGTCTCGGCGATTGCGACCAGGTGCTGGACCCGGAGCCAGTGGTAGGCCGGATGCCGCTGCGTGATCGCGCGGACGATCTGGGGCAGTGCGATCCAGCCTTGCGGGTCCATCGTCAGCTGGTACCGATCCGGGAAGTGGCGGAGGATCCCGGTAAGGATCCGGCCCAAGTGGTCGAGCTCCCGGTCGTTCATCAGGAACCGGCCGGGCTGCGCGCAGACCGGGCACGTCTCGGCACGGAAGTAACCGTGCTGCGCGCACTCCTTCAGCATCGCACCGCCTTCCGTTACGCCTTGACCTTGTCCGCCTTCTTTTCGAAATCGGTGAGGAGGTCGGCGTAGAGGTCGGTCAGGTCCTTCAGAACCCGTTTCAGCACCTGTTGCGGCTTCTCACCCTTGGTCCTCAAAAGGAGGGTCGGTCGCTCGAGGTACGGATGACCCAGATAGAAGCGAGCTTCGATCACTTTGTCCTCTTTCTGCAGAGCCTCAACGAGAGGGATGAGCAGGGTCTCTTCGCCTCGGGGCAGCTCGACGCGGAGGAGGTCGTGCTCTTTTTCCACGACGCGAACTTCCATCGGCGGACCCGGAGGTCCGTCCACCTTTGCCCACTTCTTAAGCGTGGCGGCGCCGAACGTCCACTCTTCTGGCGGCGCCGACGCGGATATATCCACCGCGGTCTCGTTCGCGCCAGTTGGATGCGGACCCTGGTCGTCGGCGGGGGAGCCCGGGAACATGCGATCGGAATGGCCCTCCACCGAGCCGGGGCCCAGATCGTGGTCGCGAGCTCGAACGCGAACCCGGGGCTCGAGCGGCTCGCTCAGGCGACCGCGCGGGTCGATCCCACCGATCCGGCGCGGGTGGTCGACGTCGGCCGGAGCCAACGGGTCGACCTCGCGGTCCTCGGCCCCGAGGCCCCGCTCGCCACCGGGGTGGCCGATGCGCTCCGGCAGGCCGAGATCCCGACCGTGGGCCCGGACCAGTCCGCGGCTCGCATCGAGACCTCGAAGTGGTTTTGCCGCGACCTCCTCGGCCGTCATGGGGTTCCCGGACAGCTGAAGTGGGTCGCCCCGGAATCTCCGGAAGAAGTGGACCGGGTAATCGCGACGTTCCCGCAGCCATTCGTAGTGAAACCGAGCGGCCTCACCGCCGGCAAGGGAGTCTGGGTTCAAGGGTCCGACTTCACCGACGTGAAGGACGGAGCGATCTATGCGAAATCGCTCCTCCTCCAAGGTGGCCGCGTGCTTCTCGAGGAGAAGCTCGAGGGGGAGGAGTTCAGCCTGATGGCCTTCGTCACCGACTCCGGAGTCTACCCGATGCCGGCGGTCCAGGACTTCAAGCGGGCGCTCGAAGGGGACCGAGGCGGCAACACTGGAGGCATGGGCTCGTACTCCCAACGCGACCACCTCCTCCCGTTCCTCTCCGCGACCGATCGGGACCGGGCCGTGGAGATCGTGAACGCGGCCGCGCGGGCAATCCGTGCCGAGGGCCTGAGCTACCGAGGGATCCTCTACGGTGGGTTCATGTTGACTGCCGATGGGCCCCGCCTGCTCGAGTTCAACGCGCGGTTCGGGGATCCCGAGGGGATCAACACGCTCACGCTGTACGAGGAAGGGGATTTCGCGGAATTGCTCGCGGGGGTGGCGGGGGGAAGGGTCGACCCGAACCTCATCCAGTTCCGGCTCCGCTCGACCGTGGTAAAGTACCTCGTCCCGCCCGGGTACGGCGACCGCCCTCGGCCCGGGGGAATCCTCCGCCTCGATGCCGGCGCGATCGAAGCGACCGGAGTCCACGTCGTGTACGGGAGCGTGGAGTCGGCAGGACCCGGGGCGGTGCGCCTCGGAACGTCGCGCGGGATCGCGCTCGTCGGCGAGGCGAGTGCGATTCACGAAGCGGGAAACCGTGTCGAGGCGGCCCTCGCGCTCGTGAATGGGGAGTACTACCTCCGCCACGACATCGGCACCCAGAAGGACCTCGAGGCCCGGTGGGAGCACCTCCGTCGCCTGAGAGCGCCGAACGCGAAGCCCTCGCCCCTCCCGCTGAGCGTCGCTCCGCCGGACGCCCCCCCATCGAGTGCCGGCCCGCCGGGGCAACTGACCGGTTGAGCTCTACACGGCGAACCGTCAAATATCCACCGCCGGCTTCGAGAGTGCCGTGAAGTTCTGTCCCAACTGCAAGCGATCGATGCGCCCGGATCGAGCGCACGGAGTCTGGAGGTGCGCCGGGTGCGGCACCACCGTTCCCCTGGGGCAAGGGGTCGCAGTGGTGCACGCCTCGCCAAAGCACCGCAGCGTGGACGTGGTCGAGACGAAGACCGCCACGCTCCCGAAGACCTCCGAGGTCTGCCCGAAGTGCGGGAACGATGAGGCCTACTGGGTTCTCCGACAGACGCGCGGGTCGGACGAGCCTGAGACCCGGATCTTCGAATGCACGAAGTGCGGGCACAAGTGGCGGGAGTACCAATGAGCCCGGAGCGGTTCGATCCCATCGCGCGGGTGTTCGATCCCGACGCGGTCGGCACGACCGTCCACCTGCGCGGGTGGGTCCTGCGATCCCGCTCTTCGGGAGGGATTCTCTTCCTGATCCTCCGAGGCCGGACCGGCTCCGTCCAGGTGACGGGTCGCCGGGACGTCCTCGGGGACACCTCGTTCGACGCGGTCGAGCACGTCCAGGTCGAAGGCGTCATCGAAGTGGAAGGGACGGTCGCCGTCGACCCGCGAGCCCCCGGGGGCCGGGAGGTCCGGGCGACCCGCGTGTCCGTCACGGACCCGGGAGAGCCGTTCCCGATCTTCGCCGACCAAACGGAGGAGTTCCGGCTCGACAAGCGTCACCTCGCGATCCGGTCCCAGGAGCTGGTCGCGACGTTCCGCGTCAAGGCCGAAGTCCTCCGGACGCTCCGGGCGTTCCTCGAGCGGGAGGAGGTCCTCGAGATGACGCCCCCGATCATCACGGGGAACGCCGCCGAGGGGGGAGCCGAGGCGTTCTCGTTCGACTACTTCGGCCGGCCCGGCTACCTCAGTCAGACGGCCCAGCTCTACCTCGAGGCGCTGATCGTCCCGCACGAACGTGTGTACGCCCTCACGCCCTCGTTTCGTGCAGAAAAGTCCCGGACGCCGCGGCACATCACCGAGTTCCTCAACCTCGAGATCGAGCTCGCGTGGTGCGATCTGGACGGGCTGCTCGATTTCATCGAGCGGATGTTCGTGGAGGTCTGCCACGGAGTGGCCGAGCGGTGTCCCAAGGAACTCGACACGCTCGGACGACCCCCCGACGAGCTCCGAGCGATTGCGGCCCCGTTTCCGCGCATCACCTACGCGAGCGCGATCGACCGCCTCAAGGCCGAGGGGTTCTCCGTCAGCTGGGGGAGCGACCTCGCGAGCGCGGAGGAACGCGCGCTGACGATCGCGGAGCGGCTCCCCCTGTTCGTCACGCGCTATCCCCGCGAGCTCAAGGCGTTCTACATGCTCCAGAGCCCGAACGATCCGAGGACCGTCGAGGCGTCCGACCTCCTCGGTCCGGAAGGATACGGGGAGATCGTCGGGGCGTCCTGCCGCGAAACACGCATCGACCGACTCGAGGAGCGACTCCGGGCGATCGGGGCCGATCTCGCGACGTACGAGTGGTACCTCGATCTCCGTCGCCACGGCAACGTGCCCCACGCCGGCTTCGGGCTCGGGGTCGAACGACTCCTCCGCTGGATGCTCCGCCGGGACCACATCCGCGAGACGACTCCATTCCCCCGCACCCCGTCGCGCCACACACCCTAGGGCCGAACGGGTTTCCGCTCGGGCGGCGGGTGGTCCACATTCTCATTGTCAGCGATCCTCGGGGGTCTCGTAGGCCGGGAGCCGGTTCGATCGACCTACGACCCTAGGGGAAGTCCGTCGGCGGACGGAGGTCATCCGCCGGTGGCGAGGCCGTGGCGAACGAGATCGTCGACTCGCATCGGACGGGGAAGTTCACCGATCGTGCAAGGAAGCACATTTCGTGAGCCCGTTCGTGAAGGGTCCGGGCCCGGTCGGGGGAGCCCGAGGAGATCGTCACGCGGGGACGAAGGGTAACGAAGGAGAACTGCCCCGAACCATCCGCGTTCAGGTCCATCGTCCCTTCGGCGGAGTCGAGGTACTCCACCACGGCGATGCCCGCGTCGGAACAGAGGTGAAGATACCAGAGCATGTGGCACGCCGAGAGCGCAGCGACCAGCAGCTCCTCGGGATTGTAGTTCGCAGGGTCTCCTCGAAATTCCGGTGCGGAGGACCCCGCGATGGGGGCTTTCCCGGCGGACGTGATGAGATGGTCCCGGCCGTACGCCCCATATCCGGATGTCCCGGTTCCGCGGTTTCCGGTCCAGCGCAGATCCGTACGATACGTATGCGAGAGGGGCATCGAGTCCTCGAGGGAGAGCAACGAGCCCACGGCCTCGAATTAGGTTTGCATGACGTTGGAATCCGCGGACATGCCCTGGGGAGTCCCACCGATCGACACCGAGCGCTCGGTGCCGACGCGGAGAAGCGTGAGTGTAGGTAAGGTTCAAGAGCCGCTGACGGCCTTCGGTTCGTAGAGTCCCGTACCGGAGATCGTAAGGTGGTAACGGAGAATCGGCCGGAACGGGAAGAGACTCCCGCTGCCGTCACGAAACCGGTCTCTCCGCCCGTCGTCGAGCGGATCACGCATCAGGACATCCCGGCGGTCTGCGCCCTCTACAAGAAGGTCTGGGAGGCGGAACCGACCGGTCTTCCCGCGGAACTCGTGAAATCCTGGCAGCCGAGCCCGCTCGAGTTCACGAGCTGGATGGAGGGCGTGACGTACTTCGCTGCTCGCCGGGACGGCCGAGTGGTCGGGGTCGTGGGGTGCGAGCTCGAGCACGGGAGTTGTCACCTCGTCGACCTCGCGGTCGACCCGGAGGCTCGCCGGCAGGGTGTGGGGAGCTCTCTCCTGACGACCGCGCTCGACTGGGCGAAACGGTCGAACGTGCTCGAAGTGTGGGTCGACGTACTGAGCCGGTTCAGCGCCGCGGCCGAGCTGTTCCGGCATCTCGGCTTCGTCGAGTGCGGAGTCCTCCACAAGCACCAGTGGTACGAGGACGTCCGGATGTTCGAGCGGCTTCCTTAAGCCGGATTCCGCGCTAGTATCCTCGCCCTGGGGACGAAGTCCGGGCCGGCCGGCTCGGAGGCAACCCATGCCGTTGCTGGAGTGCTCGGAGCCGGCGCAGGGCCTCCTCCGGGTGTCCCCGGAAGAACTCCCGGGCCCCCCGGGCGAGCTCGGTTGCTTCGAGCTCCGTCGCGATCCCGTGCGTCCGCTCGCTCATGAGGAAGTCCCCGTACTCGGTGATGTACCGCGGAAGCCCGGACTTGAGCCGATTCACCGCCTGAAGGCGGAGCGCGCGGATCTGCTGCTTCAGGGGGGCGAGCTTTCCGGCGCGGAGCTCGCGCTCGAGATCGTCCGCGACTTCCGCCGGGTCCTGGGGCGGCTCGACGCCCAGCGCCTGCATGTCCTTCAGGAGCGCGACGACCCGTTCGAGTTCCTCTCGCGCCTGGTCGAGGTGACGCTCCTTGAGCGCCACGACCCGATCGACCTGCTGGAAGGTGGTGAGGGCCTGGGGGATGTCACCGGTCCGAGCGGCGTGCAGGGTCTCCTCGATCTGGTCGCGCTCGAGCCGGCTGTCGACCGAGTACGCCTCGAGACGCGTGAGCCGCGCCTTCGTGCGACGCTCCCACTCCTCGAAGGCGCTCGAAAGCCGCTGCTGGCTAATCCGCTCGATCCCCCGGACGACCTCGGCCCACGGCCCGGGATCCGGCGCGGTGCGCGCCGCTTCCTCGGCCCAGGCCGGCAGCCGCGGGAGCTCGACCCCCAAGAGTCCGGCCCCTTCCTCCCACTGGGAGAGGCGATTCAGCCGACGGGTGAGCTCGGCGGCGAATGGGCTCGCGACCGGCGGGGGACTCGCAGCCCTCCGGGGAGCGGGCCGACGCGAGGGTCGCGGCGTACTCGACGGGGAAGGGCTCGAGGGAGGATCCGGGGCGGTCGCGCCCGCGGGGACGGGGAGATCCGAGGGCTCCGCACCGAGCGTCGGCGCCGGGACCGGAAGGTGGCAGGAGGGGCAGATCGTCGCGCCGGGCTCCAGAAGGAACCCGCAATTTGGACAGCTTGGCAGTTCCCCACTCATCGTTCTTTGAACGGCGTATGCAGGGGGTGAGATTTGAACTCACGAACTCCTACGAGACCAGGACCTCAACCTGGCGCCTTTGACCAAGCTGGGCCACCCCTGCACGGTCCCCCGCGCGTACGGGGGCCGAGCGATAACCTTTGCGAGCACCCGCCGTCTCCCCGCCCGTCTAGGTCCATTCTCCCGCAAAAGGACTTGTACGGAGCGCCGGTATCCCTCCTCCCATGGCCAGCGACCGTACGGACGGGGCGACCGTGTTCATCGGCCAGAAACCGACGATGACGTACGTCTTCCAGGTCGTGACCCAGCTCAACGCGGGCATTGGTCCCGTCATCGTCAAGGCACGGGGCAACGCGATCGCCAAAGCGGTCGATGTGGCGGAGGTCGTCCGCCGCCGATTCCTGGAGGGCCAGGTGGATGTCGGGCCGATCTCGATCGACACCGAACGCCTGGTCAACCGGGAGGGGAGGGACGCCAACGTCTCGTCGATCGCGATCCGTCTCACGAAGTCGGGGGGGGCCCCGGCGGGGACGCGGGAGACACCGGCGCCCCCACGGCCGCCGGCATAGGTGGGCTCGCCTCCCATCGGGCCCGGACCACCCATGTCCCGGCCCAGACGTCGCCGATCCGTTGGCGCTCGGACGAGAGTGCGATCACCAGCGCGCCGAGGGCTCCCAAGAGGCCGATCCCCCCCACGAGAAAGGCGAGCAGGGTCACGAACGCGAGGAGGCCGGCCGGCAATGCGAACCCGTCCACGACGAGCGTCCCGAAGGACGACGCCCGGAGAACGAACACCACCGACAGAGCCGCTCCGAGAGCGGTGATCGTGAGCATCGGGAGGAGCGAGACGTTCCGGACCAAGGCCGCCGAGAACGCCGGCGTCCGCATCTGTCGATCTCGGACGGCGAGCCCGCACGCGCGCTTTCCGAGCGAGGCACCGGTCACCGTCTCGGCAATCGCGAGATACAGGAACGCGAAGGCTACGAACCCGTAGATCGAGGCGGTAAACCCAACGTTGGAAAGGAGCGTATCGACGTCCCCGGGAGTCGTCACGACGAGGGCGCTCCACACGGCGATCGCCGGGGCGACGGCGATCGCGAGGTCGATCAAGAACGCCGTCGCGCGGGCGCCCACCGTCGCAAATCGCCTCAGGCCGAGATCCCTTCCAAGGTTGACGAGCCAGCGCGCGGTCAGCCATGCGCGGAATCCCTCCCGGGGATCCGTCGTGCCCTCCCGAGCCAACGCGTCGAGGTTCGCCTGGTCGGCGACGACCCAGCCAGGGACGGGGAGCCCCTGCCAGGGCCGATCCGCCGGCGGCTCCGGCACATCCAGAAGCCGGCGGGCCTGGCCGGCCGCCTCCTGTCCCGCCCGGTCGGCCGACACGATCGTTTCGGAGAGGTCGCCCCGGACCCCCGAACGGAAGGAACGACCCAGCCAGCCGATGGGGGTCGGCCCGGGCGGGACCGTCTTCGTCTCCGCGAGGTCGAGCGTGCGGCCCGCGAGTCGGTGGCCCGCGAGGGCGGCCGCGAGCGCGAGGAGCCCCGAGAGGTAGACGAGGTCGAGGACTCCCGCCCCCCCGATCGTGTAGAGTCCTGCCGGGCCGGTGCCGTACAGAGGCGGTTGCCGAAGGAGGTCCGCTCCGAGGAGGACCCCCCACGTCGTGGCAAAGTACGCGGTCGGGAGAGCGAACTCCTCGCGCCCCGGGAAGACCCGCGGAGCGAGCGCCGCGGCCGCGAGACCGGCTCCGATCGGCGGAAGAAGAAACTCTGGGAACTGCTCCACAATCCCCACCCCGGGGATGGCGGCGGACGCCACGAACGTGCTCGCGAGCACGGCCGTGGTGAGCCCGAGACCGAACGCGACCGATCGTGAGCTCTCAGGGCCCGGCTCGCCTCGCGCGTCTCGGCCGCGGGCGAAGAGTACCAACGCTACGACGACCCATACGAGCGAGGCGAGGACGATCCAGAGATCGAGTGCCTCTCCGTTCGATAGCCCCCCAGCCGCAAGCAACGCGATGATCGGGTTCGATACCGGTAGTACGAGGAAGAACAGAGTCGCGCTCTCCAGAACGAGGACCCCAAGGAATCGGCTGAGCGAGCGGCGCAAGGGCGGGGCAACCTTCCCGAAAGCCAGCGCGCCGATGAGCAGCGGGAAGAGAGCTCCGGCAAAGCTCACGGCGACCCAGTCGTCGGAGACAGGGGCAAGCGGGAGAAGAGCGAACGAGGCGAGAATCGCTCCCGGCAAGAGGAGCCAGAACGCCCAACGCCCGAACCCGATGCTCTCGGCAAACAAGGGATGCTCCCATGCAAGGAGGAAGAGAATGGCCCAGAGCCCCGCCGGAAGTACGAGGGAGACGGTCGTGGCGGTGATATCGAACGTCAACTGAAACGGATCGACCACGGACGGTTTCTCACCACTTGGACGGGAAGCGAACGAAGGAACGCGGTGCGCCTAAACCTTTTGACCCTTCCCCGAGCCCCCGACGGCGAATCGCCTCTTGATGCCGGGTATCGCGCCCGGCCCGACGCGGACGAATTCGTGCCGATTTCTGACGGTAGAGTGAACGACTCTCCATCCTTGAGGGCTAAACCTTTTGACACGGCCTCGGCTCGACGTGCCATGTCCCCGCCACGAGTCGAGCGGGATTCCCTGGGTCCCCGGGAAGTGCCGGACACCGCGTACTGGGGGATCCAGTCGCTGCGCGCGCGCGAGAACTTTCCCGTGAGCGGTCTCAAGGCTTCGCCGCATCTCATCCGGGCGTACGCCTTTCTGAAGCTCGCATGCATCCGCGCGAACGTCGAGAAGGGTGGGCTTGACGCAGAACGGGGTCGCTCCCTTGCCCAGGCGGCCGAGGAGATGGCGTCGGGTCGGTTCGACGCAGAGTTTGTGATCGACGTGTTCCAGGCGGGCGCGGGCACGTCGTTCCACATGAACGTCAACGAGGTCCTGACGAACCGGGCGCTCGAGATCCAGGGGAAGCCTCGCGGGGACTACCGCGAAATGAGCCCGAACGACCACGTGAACCGTGGTCAATCGACGAACGATACCTTCCCCTCCGCCGCTCAGGTGGCGGTGCTCTTCGCCCTTCGCGAGGTCTCGGCGTCGGTCACGACCCTCGTCGAGAGCCTTCGGAAGAAGGGCGAGGAGTTCGCCGAGATCCCGAAGGCCGGCCGCACCCACCTGAAGGACGCCATGCCGGTCACGCTCGGCGAGGAGTTCCGCGCGTACGCGAGCGCGCTCGAACATGTCCTTGAGTCGTACCCGGCCGTCGAACGCGCGCTCGGTGAGATCCCCCTCGGAGGGAGCGCCGTGGGGAGCGGAGTGAACTCGGTCCCGGGATTCCGGGCCTGCGCGGTCGAGGAGTATGCCCGGCTGACCGGTTTCCCTCTCTCGGTCAGCCGGGACCCGTTCGAGACCATGCAGAGCCGCTGGCCACTCGGCGCCGCGTCCGCGTGGCTCCGCACGCTCGCCCTCGAGCTGATCCGGATCGCGAACGATCTCCGGCTCCTGTCGAGCGGGCCGGCGACCGGGCTCGATGAGATCCGTCTCCCGGAGATCCAACCCGGCTCGTCGATCATGCCGGCGAAAGTCAACCCGTCCGCCGCAGAATGTCTCGACATGGTCGCGTTCCACGTCGTCGGGGCCGACGCGGCGACCGCGCTCGCGGTCTCGGCGGGCCAGCTCGAGATCAACGTCATGATGCCCCTCGCCGCGTACGAGGTTCTCTTCTCCGCCTCGATCCTCGCGAACTACCTTCCCGTCTTCTCGCGCACCTGCGTGGACGGGATCACCGCGAATCGCGCGAGGCTCGAGGCGTATCTCGGACAGTCCGCCGCCCTCGCCACCGTCCTGACGCCGCGTCTCGGCTACCTCAAGGTTGCCGAGCTCCTTCACGAGGCCGAGCGCACGGGCCGGCCGGTCAAGGAGCTGCTCGTCGAGCGCGGGCTCCTCCGCGCGGAGGAGGTCGAGTCGCTCCTCGGGAGCGCCGCTCTCTTGCGGCTCACTCAGCCCGTGCCGTAGCCCGAGAGGTTGGCACCCGCGCCGTTATGAGCGAGTTCGGCACCGCTTTGTCGGTTGGGAGCCATTGAACGCGAGAGAGATGGCAACGATCGAGGAGACCGCGGTAGCGCTCGGGAACCAATCCTCCGAGGAGTTCCGACAAGCCGCGGAGGTCCTCGGGAAGGTCGGTCTGACGCAGTACGAGGCGCGGGCGTACATCGCGCTCGTCGCTCGAGGGGTCGGCGATGCCGCGACCCTCGCGACCGCCGCCGGGATCCCGAGAACGAGCGCGTACAAGGTCCTTGAGTCGCTCGCGGAGAAGGGGTACGCGAAGCCGACCGGCGGGAAACCGATCCTCTTCCGCCCGACGCCGCCGCTCGACGTGGCGGAATCGCTGAAAGGGGCGATCCAGGAGGTCTTCGAGCAGCTCGCCCAGCTCCACCGAGTCGTCGGGGAGCACGGGGAGCCCCAGCTGGTCTATCTCCTCTCCGGTCGGGACAAAGTCGTTGCGAAGATCGGCGAACTCCTCGATCAATCGACGCAGTCGTTCATCCTGACGACCCGCCAGGTCGCCGAGCTCCGGGACGACCTGGGGAAGAAGATCCAGCACGCGGTGAAGCGGGGGGTCCAGATCACGTTCGTCACCGCGCCTCTGCAACGGGTCCCCGAGGGCGTGGAGTACGTCACGCGGGAGAACCTCCTCGCGACCGAGGTTCTCGCGGACGGGGCGCATGCCCTTCTCGCCGCCCCCGGCCTCGAGGCGTGCGGGTTCACCGACAACCCGATCCTCACCGCGCACCTGAAGCAGTTCCTCGAAGTCATTCTCGAAAAGGGACCGGAACCCCCCTCCGCCTGACGCGAGTCCTCGCACGGAGTATGCGACCGATCGGCGTTCTGCGTCCGGAGCGCCGCCCGCCGGCAGAGCGTGTCCGCGACCGGCTCCGAGATCGAGCGGGCGCCGGGATCGCCGATCGGATGCCGGCGGGGTACCAGCGCCTCGGGCGGGTGTTGCTCCTACGGCTTCCCGAGACCCTGCGGCCGTACTTCGCCGAGATCGGAGCCGCATGGCAGGCCGAGCTCAAGGTCGCGACCGTTCTCGCGGTTTCCGGACCGGTGAGTGGGGAGTTCCGGACCCCCCAGGTTGAGCGGATCGCCGGGACCGAGACGGAGACCGAGGTCGTGGAACACGGCATCCGATGGAAGTTCGACGCGGCGCGGATCATGTTCGCGGCGGGAAACCGGACGGAACGCGTGCGAGTGGGTCGGATCGTGCAAGCCGGCGAGACGGTCGTCGACCTCTTTGCCGGCATCGGCTACTTCGCAATTCCCGCGGCCCGTCCGGGCCGCGCTTCCCGGGTCGTCGCGGTCGAGAAGAATCCGGTCGCGATCGGGTACCTCCGGGCGAACGTGGTCCTCAACGGCGTCGCCGACCGGGTCGAGATCGTGCCGGGGGACAACCGAACCGTGCGGCTAACCGCCGGAGATGCGGACCGGGTCTTCCTCGGCTACCTTCCGAGCGCGATACCGTGGATTCCCGTCGCCCTCGAGGCGGCTCGGCCGGCCGGGTCGTGGCTCCACGTCCACACCGTCGCCGACGCGCGAGAGGCCCGGGAAGACGCGACGGAGCAGGTCGGGAGGACGCTGTTGGCGGCGGGGTGGAGCCTGCTGGAGCCGATGCGCGCCCGCGAGGTGAAACCGTATGGGCCTGGACGGACGCACGTGGTAGTGGATGCCCACGTCTGCCGATCGCACGGTGAAGGTACGGTCGTGCCCCTTCAGGACGGCGTGGGGGCGCCCGATCCGACCAGATGATCCGTAAGGAATCGGGCGGCCGCCCCATACGCGCGTTGAAGGTTCTCCGGCTTGGTGAATCCGTGGCCCTCGTCCGGGAAGACGAGGTATTCGACCGTCCGGCCATGAGCCCGTAGCTGTTCCACCATCTGGTCGGACTCGGCCTGGACGACTCGGGGGTCCCGGGCCCCCTGGACGACCAGGACGTCGGCCTGTACCTGGTCGATGTAGGAGATCGGCGAGCGGTCGCGCAGAAACTTCGCCTCCGTCATGGCGTTGCCGACCCACTCATCCATGAACCGTATCCAGAATGGCGGGACGGTCTTGACGAAGGTGATTAGATTGGAAGGCCCGAACAGGTCGACCCCGACCTTCCAGTATTCGGGGAGCCGGGTCAGGCAGGAGAGGGTCGCGAATCCGCCGAAGCTCCCCCCGAACACCCCGAGCCGGTGCGGGTCGATCTCGGGTCGATGTCGGAGCCATTCCGCCGCGGCACGGAGGTCCTTGAGCTCGTTGCCCCCCCAATCGTGGTGGATCAGCTTCTGGTAGGTCTTGCCGTAGCCCGTCGAGCCCCGGATGTTCGGTGCGAGCACATGGATCCCACATGCGAGGAGATAGGCGTAGAGGCCGCAGCTCTTCCACATCGGGCGCTCCTGGCTCTCCGGGCCTCCATGGATGCTGAGCACCGCGGGCGAGCGGACCGCGTTGCGATGCCGTGGAACGTAGTAGAAGGCCGGGATGAGGCGTCCGTCGAACGACCGGAACCGGACGAGCCGCGGGGGCCGAGGCGTTACATCGGAGACGCCCCCCACCCGGCTCTCGGTGACGTTCGTGGACCGGCCCCTCGGCAGCGGAACTACAACGATTTCCGCGGGGCGGATTCCGGTGTGCCAGAGGACGGCAGCCCGGCGGCCTCCGGGCTCGAGGCCGATGTTCTGCCCAAAGGGCCATTCATCGGTGCACCCCGCCAAAAGGCCCGCGATTCGGCGAAACCGGCTTCCGTGGTCGCTCGTATAGAGAATCGAATAGCCTCCCTCGTTGACCACCGCGAGGATCGTCCCGGATCTTCCCGCGACGAGGCATCGCTCCACGTCGTGGGGTCCGTCAAGGAGCACCCGGGGACGGCCGCGGGCTAGGTCGACGTGCTCGAGGCGGCTAAACTCCCCGCCGAGGTTGGACCGGACGAGGAGCCCTCGCCCGTCGGGGGTCCACGCCTGGGCGGCGACGATCTCGTCGGAGTCGTGCGGAAGGATTTCGATGGTCGTCCGACGCAGGAGATCGTGAACGAACGAGCGGATTCGGGTGTTCGAGTGATACTGTCGCACGAAGAATCGCCGTCCCGAAGGGTCCCACGTTGGTCCGTCCCAGATGTACCCCTCCTCGAGCGGCCGCAGCAGGGTTCCCCGATCGAGATCGTGGACCGTGACATCGAAATCCTCTGGGGTGCGCGCGTTGTCGACGTAGAGAAGCCGACGGCCGGTCGGATCGACCGCATCGGGCCCGAGTTCGTGGCGGACCTTCCGATCGGCGACGATCGGAGTCGGTTCGCCGCCTTCGACTCCGACTCGGTAGAGCTGGTACTGCTCGTCCCCCTCCTGGTCCGCCGTGTAGTACACGGTCCGACCATCGGGGGACGGGGCGATGGCGGCGACCACGCGGTCGCGGTACATGGTCAGCGGTCGAGCGTACCCCGGTGCGCCCCGCGGGCCGATCGATTGGCGCCAGAGGTTGAACTGGCCCGTGATATTGGTCGAGTAGACGATGGCATCGGACCCGATCCACGCGACCGCGCGGTACAGCCAGTGCTGCGCGAATCGCTCGAAGGGCGGTCGCGAATCGGCCCGGGTCACGGTCGAGAGAACGAAGGGCGGGAGATGTACTTTCGCGTGGTCGGACCGAGGGAAGGTCCGGACCCTCGTGTCCAGCGGGGCCTGCGGTTCCCCGTCAGGCGGCCGGAGGGACCGGGGCCTTCGCCCGGAGGGTTTCCATCGCGACCGGGAACGCCTTCGCGAACCGCTCGATGTCGGCCGGCGGGTTCGAGAATGAGATGCGGACGAACCGTCGTCCGTGGGTCGGGGAGAGGTAGTTGCCGGACCGGATGAAGACCTGGTGTCGGTACAGCATCTCGTCCTGGAGCGCGTCCGGGGAGACGCCCGTCCCCTGAATGTCGATCACCATCATGTTCGCTCGCGACGGGTAGACCGGGAGCGAGGTGCCCTTGAGGCCCGCGACGACGTCCCGGATCCGGTCGCAATTCGCCCGGGTCTGGCGGACGACCTCGCCGATCCACGTCGACTTGGACTTCAGCGCGGCGCGGGCCGCGACCTGGGCGAGGACGTTGACTCCGAGATCGTTCGTGTTGAACCGCCCGATCGTCTGGGTCAGCTCGGGCCGGGCGAGGAACCCACCGATCCGCATCCCCGCGAGTCCGCAATTCTTCGACACCGACCAGACCGTGACCGTCTCCTCTGGAGCGAACTCCGCGGCGAGGGTGTGGCCGTCGGAGAAGTCCCGGTACGTTACGTCGTTGACAAGGTAGAGGTGGCGGTCGTGGGCAATCTCGGCGATTGCGCGGATCTCCTCCCGGGGATACCCGGAGCCCAGCGGGTTCAACGGGTCGATGAGGAGGATCATCTTGGTCCGGGGCCCGATCGCCCCCTGAATGCGATTCGCGGTCAGCCGGTACGGCGGTGCGTAGATGTCGAGGTTCTTCGTGTGGGCCTGGGCGAGCTCGATGAACTTGTGGATGATGAGATAGCTCGGGTCGGTCGCGATGACCTCGTCGCCCGGACCGAGAAGCGACCGGGTGATCATGTAGAGCGCCTCGGTCCCACTGGGGGTCAGGAACGGTCGCTCCTTGGTCGCCGCGAAGTCCCGGGCGATGAGGTCGAGCAGCTCGGGGTCTCCGGTCGCGAGCGGATACCCCTCGTAGAGCCGTTCGCGGATCGCCTCCTCGAGGGCGCGGTGGATCGGGCCCGGTGGAACGAGGTGATTCGTATTCTGGCTCAGCCAGGCGATTTCGCTGTGATGTTGGTGCGCGTAACGGAATGCGTCGGAGGTGACGGTCGACATGTCCTCTGTACGGCGGGGAATCCGTTTAACGACTTTGGCCGCCGCTACCAAATGCCTCGGCGAGGAACGTCGTCACGATGCCCAGCGACTGGGGGATCGCGACGCAGCGGGGAAAGCCCGCGTCCTCGAGCGCCCGGAGGAAATCGGAGCGCGAGGGGAGCGACCGGAGGGACTCCGGAAGGTACCGGTACGGCCCTGCGCTCTGGACCGCGGCGCCCAGCCAGGGGACCACTCGGTCGAAGTACGCATGGAACAGGCGGGCCACCGCCGGTGAGACCGGCTCGGTGATCTCGAGCGTCAGGAGGACTCCGCCCGGTCGAAGGACACGTCGCATTTCGCGCAGGGCGAGCGGGAGGTCGACCAGGTTTCGCGCGAGAAACGCATTGGTCACGAGGTCGAACGTGGCGTCGCCCAGCGGGAGGCGCATCGCGGTCGCCCGTGCGAATGAAAGGCGCCTCTCGTCGAAACGGCCGGCGCTTTCGGCGCGTGCCCGTACGAGCATGGCCGAGGTGAAGTCCGCGGCCAGGACGCGAGCCGAGGGATACCGCTGGGCGACGAGCCGCGCGAGCTCCCCCGTCCCGCACCCGAGGTCGAGGGCGGAACGGATGGGGGAGATCGAGCGGAATCGGTCGAGGTCCCACAAGGCCCGGGGGCGCCAGACGAAGTCACTGCCGAGCGACGCGACGTGATCGAACCACTCGTAGCGCTGGACGATGTGGGTGAACATCGCCCGGACGTCTCGCTCAAACGTGGGGAGCGAGCGATCCGGGTACGGAGAGCCGTCCGGCGCGGTACGGGAGGGCACCACGGTCCGAGAGCGACCTCCCGACCTTAATGGCGTGGGGGAGCCGGTGCCGCAAGAGTTCGCTCGAGGGTGGAGACGAGGTCCGCGAGGTCCGGTCGGTGGCCGAGGAGGCCGGTCGCATGGGTCTCCCCGATCCGCTGGCGGGCCTCCGTGTCGTCCCCCCGATCGTGGGAGAGCAGCGCGAGCCGGACGAGTGCTTCGAGCGCATCCCCTCCGAGGTGCATGCGGCGCGCCTCGGTCAGAGCGTCTTGGTAGCACGCCTCCGCCGCGTCGAGGTTCCCTTCGGCGTGGGCGATCATTCCCCGGGCGAGCTCGATCTGCTGGACTCCGAGGCGATCCCCGCTCGCCGACAGGGCCTGGTCTGCGCGCTGGAGCGCCGGCCGAGCGAGCGTCGGGCGGCCCAGGGCCGCTTGCCATTGGGCCAGGTTGACGTAGCAGTACCCGATCCAGACCGGGGAGCGCGAGCGTTCGGCGGCTTCGATCGCCAGCGAGATGTCCCGCAACGACTCGTCGATCCGTCCGGCCTCGTGCTCGAGCACCGCGCGGTCCATCAGGACCCGGGCCCGGGCGTTGAAGTCCTCTTCCTGGGCGAAGAGGTCGGCCGCTCGGGAAAGTAGATCGAGCGCCGGGTCGAGCCGCGTCGGCCCGCGCGGCGACATGCTGATCGCGACGTCGACCAGGGCATGTCCGAGCTCGGCTGGGGTCCCTTCGTGCTCGGCGATCTCGAGGGCTGCGCGTTGGTGGACCTCGGCGTTCGCGAGATCTCCCCGCCGCCAGTAGGCAACACCGAGCACCCGATGCGCCGCCATCAGGTCGCGGCGCGTTCCGGCTTTCGTCAGGAGGGTCCACGATTCGGTCGCGAGGCTCTCCGCGCTCGCGTACTCGCCCCGGTTGGCCCGCGCGTCCGCAAGGCCGAGCAGGGCCCGGCCGAGCTCGAGGTCGTGCCCCGGGTGTGAACGAGCGAACCGGACCGCCTCCTCAAGGACCTCCTCCGACTGACGAAAGTTTCCCATCTCACTCAGCAGGCGCCCCTCGTCGGTGAGGAGACGAAGCTCGACGCCGACATCGCGGTCGGTCTTCCGTCGCTCGGCCTCGAGGGCACGGGCCAGGTGGGCGACCGCCGTCCCGAACGCGAACGCCCGGATCGCGCTCTGCGCGGCGAGGACATTGTACTTGACCGCCCGCTCATTGTCCCGGCCCAGGTAGAACTGGCGCGCGAGCTCGGAATCGTGTCCCGGCCCCTGGGCCTCAATCGCCCGCCCGGCCTTCAAGTGCAGGATCCGGCGGCGCGTCTCCGTGAGATCCGCATAGACACTCGTGCGCACGGCCTCGGAGACGAACTCGTAGACCTCCCGCCCTTTCTCCCGCAGAAGCCCGCTCTGGACGAGGTGGTCGAGGCCTTCCGTGACCCGCTCCTCATCGAGGCCTGCGACGGCGGCGAGGTCGGCGAACGCGAACTCCCGGCCGAGCACCGCGGCATACGTCAGGACCCGCCGCTCGTTCTCGCCGAGCTTCCGAGCGCGGCCGACCAGCATTTCGGTGACACTTCGGCCCCCGGTCGTGCCGGTCCCGGCCGCGGGGCCGAGGCCCGTCGCTGCGCGGACCAGCTGCTCGACGAATAGAGGGTTCCCCTCGGTCTGAGTGTGCCAACGGAGCACGTCCTGCGGATCGGGAGGTCGGCCTCCGCGGATCCACTGGACGAACTCCGCGGTCTCGGGGACCGTGAGGGGTCGCACCGGCATCGAACGGAACGTCGCGGCATGACCGAGGGTCTCGAGTGCGGCCCGAATCCGCTCCGGGGTCTCAGCCTCGGTGTCGAGGGTGGCGATCACGACGACCGGAAGGGAGGGAAGATCACGGGCGAATCGCTCGAGGAATTCGAGCGACGACGGGTCTGCGAACTGCAGATCGTCGATGGCGAGGACCAGCGGGAGATCGCTCGCCAAGGAACGGAAATAATCGACGATCCGCCCCATGAGAACTTCGCGGCCCGCTCCCAGCCCTTCGACGGCGCTCCGACCGAAGGGCGCAAGGATCCGGTTGAGGTCGTCCTGGGCCGCAGTGGACCGTGGCGTCTCCTTCCGCGAGGATTCGGTGGCGACCCCCCGCTCTCCCACGGGGACGAGGAAGATCGGGATCGCGTGCGCACCGGTTGCGTCGGCCGGCGTGTGCGGTTCTTCCTCCCCCATCGACCCGAGAAGGTCCCGAACGAGGGAGAATGGCGGTGGGAGTTCCTCAGGGAGGGCGCGACCCACCAAGATCCGGCACTTGCGGCTCGCCGCGCGCGCCCTCACGGCGCCGAGGACATGGGTTTTCCCGGACCCGCCGGCACCGCGGAGGAGGAGGCCCTGGCCGTGCCCCTCGGAGACCCGGTCGAGGAGTCGATCGACTTCGTCGAGGATCTCCCCGCGGCCGAACAGGGGAGAAGGGGCCGAGCGATCGGACGGCCGGGGGACTACCATCTTCCAGAGGAGCTCGGTCCGGCCTTATAATCCTCGTCCGTCGGCGACCTCCTCCGAGCGAGTCGGTCGCTCGCGGGGGGGAGGAGCCTGGGACTCGGTAGACTCCCCGAGCTGCGTTCCGAGCTCGTCGAATGCGTCCGCAAGTCGGGGGCGGACTTCCGGCAGCCCGAGCTGGGCCGCCGTCCGGAACGCCTGGCGGGCGCCCTCCAGATCCCGGGTCTTGTACCGGAGCCGGGCGAGGTAGAACTCGACCTCGGCCTCGTCGGCCGGAAGATGGAATTTTCGGCACGCGTCAATCGCCTGCGTGTAGGCAGTCGCGGCGTCGTCCCATTGGGCTTGGCGTTCGGCGATCTGGCCGCGGTTGAGGGCGACGATCTCGATTCCGAGGTCGTCCCCGAGCCTCTCTAGGAGCCGACCCGCCTGCTCGTTGTCCCGTTCGGCCTCCTCGAGCTGACCGAGAGCGAGCCGCAATTCGACCCCGGACAGCAGCGCCCGGCCCACCGACCGCGGCTCGTGCGCCCGCTCCCCCGCGTCGCGGGCCTTATCCAAATAGTCGAGCCCGTCCTGAGGGCGGGTCTCCCCGAGCGCGACCCCGAGGTTATGGTAGGCCCGGGCGAGTTCAACCCAGTCTTCGGTCTCGCGAAGACGCTGGATGGCCCGCTCGTACCATTCGATCGCGACCGGGCGGACCTCGGGTCCGAGGAGCGCGAACGAGTTCCCGATATCGATCGAGAGGCGCCCGAGGAATCGGAGGTCCCGGACCGGACCGAGCTCCTCGAGCGCGCGCATGCTCTGGTCGAGCGCCTCTCGATAGTTCCCGCGCTGGAAGTCGAGCCGGCCGACGAGCCGGTAGGTCTGGGCGACTCCCAGCCGATCCCGAACCTTTTCGAAAATCTCCCTGGCGGCGAGCGCCCCTCGTTCTGCGCTAGCCTCATCCAGGCTCTCGCGCGCGACCTCCGCCCGGGCGAGAAGTAGGTAGGCCCGGATCCGGGGCTCGTCCGTTCCGAGCCGCTCGAGCGCCTCACCGTACGAGCGATCCGCCGCGGTGAACTTCCCGGTCGAGAAGTAGAGGTCCCCCAGAGCCTCCGCGACCTCGGCTCGTTCGCGTCGGAGATCCCCGGGCAACGTGGAAAGGTCGAGGAGCACGCGCTCGAAGTGGTGAGTCGCGATCTCCGGCTCGCCGGCTGCCTGGGCCGCCTCCGCGGCCTGACGGTTGTACTGATACGACTTTTCCAGAACCTTGCCGAGGAAGAAGTGGCGACCGAGCTCCTCCAGGATCACCGGGGGAGGATCCGGGTACATCTTCTCCAGGACCTCCGCAATCTTCCGGTGAAGTACCCGGAGGCGGCTTTCAGTCAGCGAGCGATACGTGCGGGCCCGGATCTCCTCCTCGACGAAGGCGAAGCGCTCCCCTCCGGGTCGCTCCTGGAGCAAGCCGAGGTGCACCAGACGTTCAATCTGTTCGGCCAGCGGTTCCTCGGGGACCCCCATGGCGGCCCCGAGAAGCGCGAAGTCGAATTCGGGCCCGATCGCGCTTGCGTAGGCCAGGATCCGGTGCTGCTCGGCGGTGAGGCCCACGAGCGTAGACGACGTCCCCCGGTCGTCCGGGCGCGGAAGCTCCGCGCGCTCGGCCATCGATAGAATTGAGGTACGCCCGGTGGTTAAACACTACCTCGCGCTCGAACGGCTCTCGCGGTGGTGCCGTCTCCTGTCCCGTAAGGGTTATCTAACGCTCCCCAGGTCGGCGCCCCGCGATGGCCCCCGGTCCCGACGAGGAGGCAGCCCCAGCACCCCCGAGGCTCTCCGACATGTCGCTCACCCGGCAGATCTCGTTCTGGGGGTTCGCGGCCCTCGTGGTGCTCGCGGTCGCGTTCTACGTCTGGTGGGGCGTCTCGTTCGGGGTCTGGATCGACAACGGCGTGTACGCGGTGACGATCACCCTGCTCCTGTTCGGGCTCGCGGGCATGTGGCTCGTGCTCCCCAACCCCCCGGCGCCGCCCGCGCCGCGGCCGTAGGCGCCGACGAGGGACCCGCTCCCTAGAGGGGGCGTCCGGCGAGCGCCCAGCGAAGGTCGAGCGTCGACGGGCAGGCGATGCAGCTCGTCGGGGCGTCGAGCGGCACCGGGAGGTCGCTCTCCGGCGTCCCGAGGAGGCCGCCGTCGAGCGCCGTCTCGACCGCGTGGCCGCACGCCTCCGAGCCGCACCACGCGACGACCGCCACGTGGGCGAACCCCTTCAGGTCCTCGATCGCCCGGACCACCCGGAACTCCTCCCGGTAGCTCGCGAGCGCGCGGTCGTAGAGCGCCTGGTCGAACGCCGCGAGGGCGAGGTCGACCTCCGGCTCGAGCGCGCCGAGCGACACGGTCCGCTTCTGCCCGAGCCGGTCGACCGCCGTCGCCGTCCGCGCCACCGCCTCCCGTCGTCCGACCTCGAGGCGGAGCGGGACCCCCTGGAGCTCCCAACGGTAGTACTTGGCCCCGGGCCGCTCCTCGCCGGAGTCGAGGTGGACCCGACGACCGTGCCGCGCGAGCCGCTCGACGATCTCCGCGGCGGTCGACTCCGGTCCGGGTCCCGTTCCGGCGCTCG
>DASPSQ010000017.1:0-39858 GCA_035623855.1 Thermoplasmata archaeon
AGGGTCAACGCCCTCTCCCGATCCCCGATCACCGCATAGAGGCGCGCGAGATCTTCGAGCGGCACGAAGGTCGTCGCAGATTCGTTCCCGAATTCGGTGGCCAATCGGCGGGCCTCAGTGGGGTCACCCAACTCGGCACGGATGACCGCTCGAGTCGCCCGGTCCTCCCGGTCGAGCGGTCCGCTGGAGCGATCGATCTCCTTGGCGGCGTCCCCGAGCCGCCCGGCGCGGGCGTACATTTGGGCGAGCTGGAGATGATTCAGGACCGACGCAGGGTCCCGATCCCGTTGCAGCTCGGCGAGGACGACGGCCGAATCAGAGTCGCCGGAGAGCGAATGCGACACGACCAGCCAGTTCCAGTAGAATGTCATCAGCGGGTCGAGCTGGATCGCCGTTCGGAACTCCTCCTTGGCCTCGTCGAACCTCTGGACCGTGACAAGAAGCATCCCGTACCAATAGTGGGCCTCGACGTTACTGGGGTTGAGCGAAATCGCTTGCCGGTATTCCCTCTCTGCGGTCGACCAGTCGAGATCGCCTTGGAGCGAAAGGTTCCCTCGTGCCGCGTGCGCCTCCGAAGAGTCCGGGTCCAGCTTCAGAGCGCGTTCGACTAGCTCCTTCGCACGCGGTACGGCTTCCCGGTAGGGAAGAAACGTACCCGAGGCCAAGAGGCACACGCTGCCCCATGCGGAGTACGCGGCGGAGAAGTCGGGATCGGCCCGGGTCGCCCGCTCGAAGTACTCGAGTGCCTGCTCGACGCCTGTCCGGCTCCACTGTCGGCTCGCGAACACTCCTTTCAAGAAGAGATCGTGCGCGCTCGAGCTCTTCGTGGGAGTTTTTCGAATCGATTCCGCGTCTCGGCCGACCAGCTGGATCCGTAGGGCTCCTGCGGTTCGTTCAGCAATCTCGGTCTGGATCTGAAAAATGTCTGTGAGGTCCCGGTCGAAGGTGTCCGCCCACACATGCTCCTGGGTCTTCACGTCGATGAGCTGCAGACTGACCCGGATCCGACGGTCCGCCTTGCGGACGCTTCCCTCGAGCACCGAATTCACTCCGAGCTCCGCACCGATCTGGGAGATCGGCTTGGACGTGGATTTGTACTGCATCACGGAGGTGCGGGCGATCACCCGTAGTTCGCGAAGTTGAGAGAGCAACGTGATGAGTTCTTCCGTCAGGCCGTCAGCGAAGTACTCGTTCCCGGGTTCTGCCGCAATGTTCGCAAGAGGCAACACGGCCAACCGCTGGGGAGAGGCCTCGGGGGCCGGTTCCGGCCCGGGCGCCGGGCCCTTCCAAGGCAGAGCGACCCGGTAGACATCGACCGCGAACCGGATGTTCTTGAGCGTGGTCGGACCCAGCCGGACGATCGGGAGCGCGATTTTGTTCCGGACCTGATCGAACACTTGCTCGGAGATGCAGATGCCTTCCGGGTCCGCGAGCGGTTCGATCCGTGACGTGATGTTGACCGCGTCCCCAAACACGTCGTGCCGCTGGTGGATCACGTCGCCGAGGTGGACCCCGATCCGGACCCGGATCTTTCGGTCTTCGGCCGCCGTGCGATTATACTCGTGCAACGCCCGCTGAATCTCGACAGCACAGTTGACCGCGTCCAGTGCGCTATCAAACTCGATCAGAAAGGCGTCTCCAATCGTCTTGATCTCCCGCCCTCGGAACTTCAGGAACAGCGGCCGAAGGAGCGAGTTGTGCCGGTCCAGCACCTCGAGCGCGAGGGATTCGTTCGACTGGGTCAGCGCCGTGTAGCCCACCATGTCGGTGAACATGATGGCCGCGAGGCGGCGGGTGGTTTCCGCCACATCGACCAGAGTGTGTTCGAGAGATTAATGGCTCCGCGAAACGGGTTGAAACGGATCGCAACCCTTCGGGTCACTTGGGCGCGGTCGGCATGGGTCGGACCGACAATCTCTCCCGAGACCGAACACCTGCGCGGCCCGATACTTCCCTCGGGTCCCTTCGATAATCCTCAGATGTACCGGTTGCACGGATAGCAGTAGTAGCGCCCGTACTGTTCGATGTACGTCGCAGGTCTCCCGCAAGCGGAGCACAGGATCGGCCCCGGTGGTGCCACGCGTGCCTCCACGACCGGCGCGGGGGTCGCTGCCGCGGGGTAGGG
This sequence comes from Thermoplasmata archaeon, assembly GCA_035623855.1. GTDB lineage: Archaea > Thermoplasmatota > Thermoplasmata > Lutacidiplasmatales > UBA184 > Lutacidiplasma. The sequence continues at coordinate 2,126 of DASPSQ010000017.1, forward strand.
TCCAGGAGATGGCGACGCCGCCGATGGCGGCGATGCTTGGTACGGCGCCTGAGCCGGAGCTTGCGACTGTCCTCTCTTACCCCAGAACTTCTTTCGCGCCCCGGCAGGGGTCGTCGCGGAACTTCCGACCGCCGGGGCGGAAGGCGGCGGATTGGAAGGGGGTGAGAACGGCTGTTCCAGGTAGAGGTTGCACGGATAACAGAAGTACCGCCCGTATTGCGGAATGTACGTCGTGGGCCGCCCACACCGAGCGCACGACGGCGTCTGGGCAGGAACGGAGGGGGTCGGCGTCGCGGGGGGCGAGGCCCGGTACCCCTGCTCGATCGGAGGAGGAGACGCAACGACCGGGGCCGGAACTGCAGCCGAAGAGGCTGGGGCAGCTGGATGGGGAGCGGGCTGAGCGGGGGGCGAGTAGACCGGTGGAGCGGGCTGAACGGTGGGCTGAGCCGGATAGGATGCGACGGACGGTTGAGTGGGTTGAGTGAGGGGTGGGTAGGTTGGATATGGAGCGGCGACCACTCCCGGTGGAGGCGGTTGAACGCTTGGAGCTGCGGAGGGACCTGGGTAGGGTGCCTGCCTCACTTTCAACCACATCAGAGCGGCTCCGGCGACCGCGATGAGCGCCCCGACGATCGGCCATGTCCAGGACGAAAAACCGGTCAGCCAACCTCCGGCGACTAGGATGACCAACCCTGCCCAGAAAACAATCAGACCGAGCCATCGGAACGTATACACGACCGGCGCTCGACCGGGACGAATCTCCACTTTAGAGTACCACGGCCTGCTGCCCCACATATTGGGTTACTCCTGGCTGGGTCGAGGAATCGGAACTCGGCGGTTAGTAGGGTCTGTCAAGCGGCCTTGACTCGACTATAATGCTCAGCCCGCCCGCCTCTCGAGCCACCGGTAGTTGTTGGGGTTGGCTATCTTGAGTCAACTCCAATTCACGAAGCCGAATTCCTCCAAGAATACGTGAATCGTTCGGTTCTGAGGAAGCAATGCGTGGCCCGTTCGTGGCCCGGCTCGCGGAGAAGAGACTCTCGGCGCTGCGCCGAAATCTGAAGGAGGATCTCTTACCTCAGACTCGGCCGAGACAGACCTTCGGACGATGGGACCACGCCGGTCGTATTGAGCGGGGGCTCCGCGCGGCGGGCTGGAGAGCCCCGGCAGCGGTACTCGGCGGGCTCATGGTGTTGTTCTCACTCATGTCCGTTCCTCTCGGGGTAGGACACTCCGGGATGGTCACGGCTCCGATGGGCTCTGCGAATCTGCGAGGGAATCTAGTGCCAAATGGAGCCCTCGGAGGGAAGTCCGTTACGCCCCATCCGATCAATTCGCCAGGACGATCGGGACCTTCCGCCAAGGAATCGGGGTCTAGCGTCGGTGTCCGCCCACAGTATGCCAGCGAACCTGCGCCGATGGGAATTGCTGACAAAGGTGAGACCAGCAGCGGCGGGGGCACGTATTCCTACAAGACCCAGCAGGTCCGAGGCGTCGTCACGTTTGACGATAATCCGGTCGTCGCCAACGCGAAGTTGGGTGCGGGGTCACCGTATTTCTCGACGCAGTTGAACGTGATGATGGTATTCACCCAGGCCGGCAACCCATATGTGTACTGGGTCCAGGACGTTGCCGGCTACAACACTTCCTCGCATCAGATCGTCTACTTTGTCGACAACATCTGGAACGATAGCAGCTCGCACGCCAATGTCTACAATTCGTCCGTCAGCGGAAGTGGCTATGCCCATACAGGGTCCCATGGTGGGTGGTATTACTACTTCGCGAGCGGATTCCCGGACGACTCGAACGTCCCGATGGGCCAGGGCCAGGCGTTCGCGCTCCAGATGGACTCCGGCGTGACAGCGGGCGTGCCCTTTGTGACGTTCATCTACAACGACAGTTCCTCCGGAATGGTCTCCTACGATAACGTGACGTTCCCCTGGGCCACTGGCGTCACTTCGACCTCGTTTTTCATCGATGGGGCGACCTCCACTCCGCAGGGGGAGCCGTACGACGTCGAGTTGATCATCGGTGGGCCCGGTAGCGGAGCGACAGTACACGACGTGCTCTCCGACCTGGTCTTTCAGCTGTACTATTACAATGGCGACAACTTCCAGGCCCCGGATTCCGCCTTCAACTGGGGAGGGGAAACCGGCGAAACGATCGCGAATGTCTCCGACACGGTGAACTATGGCGTCTCCCAGGGCGGCATTTCCGCGGTCCTGGTGAACGGCAACAGCCAGAATTCCGTCCTGCAACAGCTCTACTCACCTACTGACGTGAGCGAACTGAATTTTACCGACCCCGCTGCCAGCGGCGGGACCATCACCGTGAACGGGGCGTCCACGCCGTTCAGCGGTACCTGGGCGAATCTCACGCTCGGCCCGGGCACCTACACGGTGAGTGTTGATATCGGCGGAACGACGACGGTCCTCGGCCAGTGCACGCTGGTTGCCGGCTCGGTGCTGCCGGTCGGCCTCAACTCCACGTGTGCTGCCGTTCCGACGCCCTTCGCGTTGACGTTGCCGGCCGAAATCGGGATCAGCGTGGCGGCTCTTCTCGTGGGAGTCTTGGTCACAGCCCTTGTGCTGGGGTTCTTCCGGCGTCGGGCTGTCCCGACGCCGTCGGCTCAGGCCCCGGGCTCCACTTGGGAGCCGGCGGTCGCCCCGACTGGTGTAGGCCCACCGCCACCAGGGTACCCGGGGGCCGGCATCGGGTATCCTCCGGGGTACGGACCCCCACCTCAATCAGGTCCCCCACAAGCCGCACAAGCTCCGGCGACGGCGCCACCGGCGCCGGCTCCCTCGCCCCCCGCGCCACCTCCCAGCTACGGCTCTCCTCCGCCGGGCGCCCCGCCTCCAGCCGGCCCGCCCCGCACGCCCGCGCAGAACCGTACCTGCGCTCGTTGTGGGAACGTTCCGGGACCCGGGGCGGTCTTCTGCTCGAGGTGCGGCAATCCTCTTCCGCCGGACTAGAGTGCGAACCCGAGAACCCGAGTCAGATCGCCCGCCAGAGCGGTGGCATTCGAAGCACGTGCGTCCCATCCGGCCACGGGTCGAGCGCTGTCAGGAGGCCGGTACGCGGGGCGAACGACGTTACCCGGAGGCGTGAGGGGATCCCGAGCGAGGTCGTCGCGCCCAGGTCCCGGCGATCACCCAGGGAGGTTCCGGACCTATCGGGTCGATCGTCTCCGACCGATACTTTTCGACGGCGCGTTCATCGACCTCGATGCCGAGGCCGGGTTTCGACGGGATCGCGAACTCGCCGCCCTCGATCGAATAGCCCCGAACCAGAGAGCGTTTCCAGTCAGGCCAGCTCGCTTCGAAGCTCTCCTGGAGGAAGAACGTCGGCAGCACGGCATCCATCTGGAGCGTCGCGGCGGTCTGGACTGGACCGAACGCATTGTGGTAGGCGACCGGAGCCCCCCGCGCCGCAGCGACCCCGGCGATCTCGCGGCCGTAGGTGAATCCTCCGGAGTTCGTGATGTCCGGTTGAAGGATGTCGACCAGGCCCCGGGCAAGAAAACTCTCGAAGTCCGCGGCCGTGAGGAGCCGCTCCCCGAGAGCCACGGGCGTCCGGACCGACCGCCGGAACTCTGCAAGGGCGTCACAGAGTTCGGGAAGGATCGGTTCCTCCATGAATGCCGGATGGAACGGAACGAGAGCCCGGCCGGCCCGCATCGCCGCCTCGGGAAGGAAACGACCATGGTACTCGATCAGAAGGTCGACCGAGTCGCCGACGGCCTCGCGGACGGCCCTCACTCGGGAAACCGCACCGGCGAGTCCGTCCGCAGAAAGCGTTCGGTATTGATCAGCGAATGGGTCGAACTTCAGCGCTCGGAAGCCAGATCGGACCATGGCGTGAGCCTTCTCCGCGAACTCCTCGGGCGCGATGGCGTCCGAGTACCAGCCGTTCGAGTACGCACGCACCCGGTCCCGGATCGGCCCGCCGATGAGGCGGGCCACGGGAACGCCGAGCTCGCGGCCAACTAGGTCGTGGCAGGCGATGTCGACGGACGAGAGGGCGCTCGTCGCCTCCATGGAACGCGATCGGTAGAACGAGTAGACCTCGAACCGACGGAGGCACGCCGCGTGATCATCCAGGGATTGCCCTTCGTAGAACCTCGCGACCTCTCGGACGCTTTCGCGCACCGGGTGGGTCATCAAGGTCGTCGGCGCCTCCCCCCACCCCACAGCTCCGGTCGACGTGGTCACCTTGACGAGAATCACGGTCGAGCTCCACGGGGAGGAGAGCTCGTCCGTCGGCGCTGCGACCTCGATGGGCTCGACGGTCTGGATCTTCATCGGGGTCCCCCGCGGTCCAGCGCCCTGCGGGATAGATACTTTGTCCGATCTGCGGCGGGGGATCCGCTCTCGAGAGCGCTGCGGTCGACGCTAGGTCGGAGGAGTCTGGATCCGCTGGAGGGCGCGCTGGACGTGCGGCCCGGGCATCATGCCCTCGACCACTTCCGTGACGCGGCCGTCCTTGTCGAGGAAGAACGTCACGCGCTTCGCGACCCCGAGGAGTCCGAGAACGCCGTACTGTTTCGCGATCGCCTTATCCCGGTCCGCGACCAGTGGGAACGGAATGGAACATTTCTCGGTGAAACTTCGCTGGGCGTCGACCGAATCGACACTGACTCCGATCACGGTCACCCCCGCGTGCTGGAATTCCTGGAAGTGTTCGGTAAAGCCTCGGGCCTCGAGGGTACAGCCGGAGGTGTTGGCTTTCGGATAGAAGTACAGAACGACCGGGTGGCCCCGATAGGACGAAAGCGTCAGTTTGGAACCGTCCGCCACCGTGCCGGTGAAATCCGGCGCCATCTGTCCCGTTTCGAGCATGAAGAGGCACCTCAGGGCTGGTATTTCAAGCTGGAGGACCGCGCTTGTCCCGCCCGAGGTCGCCGCTCCGAGTAAGGAGTCCGAGCGCTTCGAGCTCCGATAGCTCCAATGGCGGAGCCGAGAACGCCCCCCGGAGTTCGTCCCATCGTTGGACCGAGACGAAAGGCAAGATCACCGTCGAGACCCAAGGCCAACGGAGAAGATACTGAATCGACGCCTGAGCGAGAGTGCGCCGTCGGCCCCGTGTGAGCGGCGCGAGCTCCAGCACCGCATCGAATTCGGCGTGGAGAGAGGCGAGGTTGATTGGACGGACCGAAGGCGTGGGCCACTCGTTCGCACGTGAGATCCGCGATCCGTCGAGTCGCCCCGATGCAAAGGGGTCGCGGACCAGGACACTTCCCGGCCTTTGAGCGAACTGCCCGTTGAGGGAATCTATGGGATCGTGATGGAGGAGGGATAGCTCGACAGACACCGGGGATTTCCACGCGCCCGGTGGCTCTTCGTCCGAGCTCTGCGGGAGCGATCCTAGGTGAAGGGACCATCCGGCGATGGTTCCTTCCTCCGTACGTTCATCGAGCCAGCGAGCGATCGGATCGGTCGGCCACGACGGTGAGCCCCCGGGATCCCAGTCGACAAGGACCGAACCGGCAGGTCGGACCGCGCGAACGGTTTCAAGGAGGCGTTCCTCGGTGTCCGGGACTCCGAACGACGGTCGTCGGACGGGGCCGGTGACTAAAGCCGCGGGTCCGGGACGCGCGGAAGCGCGGGAGAACCCGACGATGAGTACGACCGGGGCGTCCTTCTTGGTGAGCGCTGTTCGGAGGAGCCGAACGGCGCGTGGGATGGAGCGCGCCCGGGATAGGTCAAATGCAGTGATTCCCCAGTCGAGCGAGCGGCGAATCCAGGCCGCGGAGACCTCATCTTCCTCGAGCCGGGCGGTCGGTAGGGGGTCGATCTCCAATCCCAGGACTGAGGTAACGATCCGAGTCCCGGCGAGCGGCCGACGCTCGATTGCACCGATTTCGCTCATTTCGACCTCCGGGGCGCAGATCCCCGGTTTCCCTCAACATTCATTTCGGGTCGGCTGGTCCGGCCTCTTGCCTCCCGAGACCGCGCATCCCTGCACCTCTTATGCGTATGCCTGTGTCGTGGACCGATGAGCTCGTCAGCCTCTTCGGCCCTGCCGCTCACCGAGCGGTTCCGGCCAAAACGGCTCGACGACATCGTCGGAAACCCTCGCGCTCGAGCGGAACTGCGATCCTGGGCGGAAAGCTGGAACGCCGACCGACGGCCGGCACAACGAGCGGCGATTCTCTCCGGACCTGCGGGGGTCGGGAAGACCACGGCCGCCCTCGCCATCGCGGCGGAATATGGCTGGACGGTTGTCGAAATGAACGCCTCGGATGCCCGGAACGAGGCGTCGATCGAACAGGTCGCGGGACGAGCTGCGATCACCCACACGCTCTCGACTCCGGTCTCCCGCGGTCGCCGCCCTCGGGCGCTCATCCTCTTGGACGAGGCGGACTCGCTCTCCGGGCGTCTCACCGAGACCCCGAAAGCCCGGCCCGAGGCGCCATCGCTCAGGGAGTTTCTCCAGAACCGGTACCGCACCGTCGACGCGCTGAATGCCGCGTATGGACTCAAGCACGAAGGTAAGCCGGCGGCGTTCGCCGCTTGGGAGGACCTTCCTCGGTCTCCCGGGAACGCGGCGTGGGCCCGGCTCCCCGGGGCACGTCGGGACATCGAAGAATGGCGCGACGCGGGACGGACCCCGGACCTTTCGGATCGTGGTGGCATGGCGGCGATCGCCCGCCTCGTCCGCGACACCCGTCAGCCTCTGCTCCTGACGGTCAACGACGAGCGGGTTCTGTCACGATACGCTCCGGTGTTCCGGACCGGGGTGCGGCGCATCCGGTTCTATCCCTTGCGGGACGGGGAGATCCGGGGAAAGATCGAGCTGGTTGCCCACCTGGAGCACATCTCGGTCGAACCCGGCGCGATCGAAGCGATCGTGCGGCGATCGCGAGGGGACCTTCGGGCCGCCTTGAACGACCTCGACGCGATCGCACCGATCCCTCCCGGTTCGGCGCAGCTCGCGGTGCTCGGAACGCGTGACCTCGCGGCCGACCTTGCGGCTCTGACCGAGGAGGTCTTGACGACGCCCCGGTTCTACCGCTCGGTCGAGGTCCAGGATCGTCTGGACGCACCCCCCGACGACCTCCTGCCGTGGGTGGAGGAGAATCTACCGCGCTTTGCCCCCGATGCACTCCGCCGGGACGAAGGTTTCGCTGCCCTCGCCTCAGCGGCCCGGTTCCTCGACCGTGCACGACGGGCTCGGGTGTGGAGCCTCTGGAGCTACGGGTCCGAGGTCCTCACGGGAGGCGTCGCGCTTGCCTTGCACGATCACCCGATTCCCGGGGGGGGCGGTGTCGCGTTCCCCGCGTTTATCGGTGAGATGGGGAGGTCCAAAGGTCAGAGAGCGATCCGGGACTCCCTCGCAGCGAAGGCAGGAGCCCGCTTCCATTTGTCCCGCCGCAAGTCTCGGGAAACCGTCCTCCCGTTCCTTGAGGGGGTGTTCCTCGCAGCTCACGGGCGGCGGGCGCACCTCGAGATGAAGGTCGTCGCAGGGGCGATCGCACGAGAGCTCGAGCTCGTGCCGGAAGAAGTGGCGTATCTCCTCTCGGTCGAGCCCGGCGCGAAGGAGGTCGAGGAATTCCTCGCCCCACCGGTATCTCGTGCGTCCGACGAACCGTCCGTCGGCTCAAGGACCCGGGCCACCCGCTCGCCCGGTCGACCGGGGGAGGGAGGAGGGCAACGACAGCTCTCCGAATTCGGCGCGTGAGACGCGCCGGGCCGACCGTCTCGCCGGGACCTACGCGAGCTTCGCCTCTATCGTGATCGTGACATTCCCCTTGAGCGCCCCGGAGATCGGGCAGCCCTGTGCCGCCGCCTTAGCGGCGGCGTCGAAGTCGCCCGCGGAGATCCCAGGGACCTTCCCGACCACCTGGAGCTCCACAGTGGTCACCTTCCATCCATCGCCGACCTTGTCGAAGGTGGCCGTAGCGCGCACATCGAGTCGCTGGGGGGGTTTCTGCATTCGGCCGAGCCCCGCGGACAGGGCCATCGAGTAGCACGCTGCGTGCGCGGCGGCCAGCAATTCCTCGGGGCTGGTCTTGCCGGACGGTGCCTCCGTTCGAGCCGACCACGAGACCCCCATCGAGGGTAGGGCGCCGCTCGTGCCCTTCACCGACCCGTGTCCATGGAGTAGATCGTTCTCCCAAACTGCTTCGGCGGTCCGTTTTGCTGCCATCGGGCCCTCCACTCGCGAGTGCAATTTAACGGTGCGCGGCAGGATTTCGAGACCCGGCCGGCTTTTTGGCAAGTGACCGAGCTGGGTAGGTAGAGCATGGCGACACTCCTCGCCCTCCCAAGATACCTCGTCCTCGAGCCGACGTCCACCGTACGGATCGACCTGCGAATGGAGACCCCTTCCTGCGAGATCGATGTCTCGCTCGATAACCCGAGACCCGGTCGGTCGTTCGTTCTCCTGATCGGCCCCCAGCGCGGGCCATTCGTTCAGCGGGTCCGACTCGCCGGAAAGGCGAAGATTCACTTCGATCCTCAGCGGCCGGGGAAATATTCTCTCCTGCTCGCGAACCCTCTGTCCGAACCGATCGTAATCCGACTGAAGGTCCGTGCGCTGCCCGACACTCGGCCGTCGGCACGCCAATCCCGATCCCGGTCTCGTGCGCCAGATTCTGCCAGACGTCGGGCGCCCGCGCGATCCGGACCTAACGGGGGAGATCCGATCGACGACGACAAAGCGGGATCCTCCGGATAAGCGCCTGCCCACCTGCGATTCAGGCAGGGCCCTCGTGGGCTAGGTCAACGATTCCAACGACCCACGACCGTGCGTGGCCCCCTCACGTTCGCGCTCCAACCGATGCCCAGTACTGGCTCCTTATCAATCACCGAACGTAGGGAAAGTCTCCATGCCGGCTCGCCGTCGATACGCACTAGGGCACGGCCCGTCGTACGCCCCGCCGAACGTGGCGGGAACCTCCCCACGGCTCTCCGTTCTCGCGGCGCGGGACTGGCGGCGACGGTGGGATCGACAACAAGCGGCCATGATCCCGGATCGCGAAGAGCGGTTCGAGGCAATGCTCGAAGCGCTCGAACTGCCCTCAGGATCCTGCCCCCGCATGCTGGATCTTGGATGCGGAACGGGCTCGCTCAGTGAACGGTTCCTGCGTCGCTACCCCGGGGCCCGGTCCGTGGCCGTCGACTACGACCCCGTCCTTCTCGAGATCGGGCGCGCCGGAATGGGAGATTTTGGGGGACGGCTCGCCTGGGTGGACGCAGACCTGAGGCGGCCGGACTGGGCTCGAGAGCTCCCGCTGCGTCGGTTCGACGTGGCGGCGTCGACGACGGCCCTCCACTGGCTGACACCGACGGAACTTTCCCGTCTCTACTCGGATATCGCGCGCCTCGTGCGCCCGGGAGGCTGGTTTCTGAACGGCGATTTCGTGCGGTACCCAGCCGATGCACCGCGGCTCCACCGATTCTCCCGCTCAATCCGCCGTCGCCGCGAGCGTCTCATCCCTATCCGTGGAGCGACATGGAACGAATTCTGGCGCGCCGTGCTGCGAGACCCCCGTCTCACCAGGGAGTCCCGCCTCCACCGGGTCCGCTTCCCGCACCCCCATGCTCGAACCCCGACCGCCGACCTCAACGGTCACATCCGGCGCCTTCGAGCCGCGGGGTTCCGGGAGGTCAATCTGATCTGGACGCGATGGGAAAACCGGGTCCTCGCCGCGATCCGGTGAAGGAGACGTCGAGCTCGGCGATCGCGCTCAGGGTCGCGTGTGCAAATCCTTCGACAGCGAGGGAGGGATCGGTCGGCACCCGCACTTCGCCCCGTGTTCCCGGTGCCAGCGAAGCCGCTCCTCCCGGGAAGCGCGTCGCGGCATGGGATGAGCTCGATGCCAATCGGCGTTCAACGCTCGCCTCGTGGCCCGTCCGCGAACAAGGCCCTTCCAGAAGAAAAGCTCGACCGAGAGACGGCCTTACGCTCGTGCATCTGCAAAGGTCCAGGATCGGAACTTCGCCGAAGGGTTCAAGGGCCGGGGCGCTCCGGTGGTCCCCGGATAGGAACCGAGATCCATGACCGGCCTCGCGGCGTACGCCGCGCTGATCGTGACGCTGTTCGCCATCGTCGACCCGATCGGCACGCTGCCGTTCTTCATCGCGTTGACCCAGGACTTCAACGAGGAGGACCGACGGTTCATGGTCCGTCGGAGTGTCCTGGTCCTCGGGGTCGTGCTCGCCTCGTTCGCCGTGGCAGGTCGATTCTTGTTCGAGGCGTTTGGATTCACTCTGGGGGCGTTCGAGATCGCGGGGGGAATCCTCCTCTTCGTGATTGCCTTCGACATGCTCCAGGGCGAGATCACTCGGACGCGCCTCTCGACCGAGGATCGTGCGGACGCGATCGCCCGGCGGGACGAACTCTCGGTCGTTCCGATCGGCATCCCACTATTGGCCGGCCCCGGTGCGATCTCCACGGTGATGATCTACGAGGGGGAGGCCGGAACCGATCTCCTGGGCATTCTCGCGACGTTCGTCGCGATCGGGGTCGTGTCGATCGCGGCCTTCGTCACCCTGCGGTACGGCCAGCGCATCTTCCGATCCCTCGGTCGGGTCGGCATCATGGCGCTGACCCGGGTCCTGGGGCTTCTCCTCGCAGCGGTCGGGGTCCAATTCGTAGTGTACGGGGTCACCGCGGTGCTGCCCCACCTGTAGAGCGGTGCGCCCGGGACCGCGAAGACTTCACCGCCGGACCGGGTCGTCCGCGCTTCGGCGGAAGCTTCCGCGTTCGGGCCAGCAGTGCGCTCGACGGGGTCCTCGGGTTCCGGTCCGCGGCCCAGACTTTCTCGCCGGCCCGAATCGCGACGGGAAGATCGTTCTCGGCCGGCGGAAACCCACACTCGTACTCGTCGGTGTACGCACAGTACGGGTTGAATGCGCGGTTGAAGTCGAGGTCGTACTCGTCCGACTCGGTGAGCTCGAGGGTGAGATACCGCCCGGGACCGTAGCTCTCCGTCCCGCTCGTCACGTCGCGGAACGGAGCGAACACGGAGGTTCCGACGCCCTCTCCCGCATGGAACACCCTCAGCCGCAGGTCCTTGCCGCCCAACGTGAATTCGACGTCCCCGAGGTAGCGCATGACCGCCTGGTTGTCCCGGTTGGTCCGGAGATAGGCCTCCTCGGGCGCGGGCCGGCGATTGAGCCGGGCCCGGACCCGGAACTTCGGATCGATCGGGAAATAGCGGAGGTCGTGGAAGGGCACGTGCCCCGAGACAAACGGCGACTCCGGATGCCGCGCCATGAACTCGTTCTTCATCTCCCGCTCGGTCTCGAGCTCGCGCTTCCACTGGATCGTCATGGAGTTCGAACCTGCGCGACGCGCACGGTGGATTAATCCTTCGCTCCCTTCCCGGGGAAGGAATCGAGGAGAAGGACCATCTCCTCCTCGTCGAAATATTGGCCTCCCCGTCGGACCGCCCGGGGGTGGTGACCACACGGGACGAACCCGATCCGACGGTAGAGCCGCTGCGCGCGCTCGTTGATCGAGAAGACCTGGAGCCGGATCACCTCGAACTTCCCCCGGCTTCGCTCGAGCGCATGCCGCATGAGAGCTTCTCCGATGCCGCGGCCGCGGTACGGCGCATCGACCACGATTCCGAGGACCGCGACGTGGGCGGATTCCGACGTGGCGGCCGGGCCGAGCCGGCGAATGTGGCAGCTCCCCACGACGCGCCCCGAAACGTCGGCGACGGAGATCACCTCATCGCCGGAGAGCACGCCCCGGTACGCGTGCCCGAACCACTCCACCTCGTCCGAGAGGGAAGGGCGCTCGGCATGGAGAGTGATACCAATCGGCTCGCCTCGCTCCCTCTCCTCGTAGAGCCGGTAGTAGATCTCGCGCAGGTCGTTGAAATCGTCCCACCGCACGTCCCGGACGATGACGTCCGCGGACGTTCGTTCTTCACCACCCACGGGCTTACGCGTAGCCGAACTGGCGTTTCGCGAAGTCGCTCATCCGGTCCGGGCTCCAGGGAGGGTCCCAGATCATGTCGACCTTTGCAGAGTTCACGTTCGGTACCTTCTCGATCGCCATCTTGACTTCCTCGGCGAGGATCCCGGCGACCGGGCAGCCGGGCGCGGTCAGCGTCATCTTGAGCGTGACGTCATCCCCCTTCCACTCGAAGCCGTAGATGAGGCCGAGATCGACGATGTTCATCGGGATCTCCGGGTCGTAGATCTGCTTCAAGTTCTCCGTGATGAGACGTTCTCGCTCCGTGTAGGGGCCGGTGGAGGCGGCGGAGGGGGGAACTGCAGGAGACGGAGAGCTCGTCTCGGCCATCGGGTCTCCTAGCCGTCCCCCCTCTATAAGACTGCGCGGAACTCCCGGCCACTCCCCGGGCGGTCGAGACAACCCGTTTAAGCAGACCACCCGTCCCGCGAGCGATGAAGGACGTGCACGCCATGGCCCCGAGCCAGGGTCGGCTCAGGCTACGGTCGGTCGGGATCTCGGGGATCCGAAAACCGCTCACCGTCCTGCGGGGGGGCCGCGAGAATCACCTCGCGGTCACCTTCCGCGTTGCGGTGGATCTCCCCTCGAGTCGAAAGGGCTCGGACCTCTCCCGGAACGCCGAGATCCTCGCGGAGGTCGTGGACAACACGGTCACCCAGCCGGTCGAGAGCCTCGAGTCCGCCTGCTCTACGATTGCGCGAGAGCTGCTGGCCCGTCATTCCTATGCCACCGAGGCGTTGGTCGAGGCGTCTGCCGAATACTTCCTGCGTCGGGGGGTCTCGGAGGAGAAACGGAGCTTCGAGGATTACACGCTCCTAGCCGAGGCGCGGGCGCGTCGGATGCACGATGGATCGATCGCCCTTGAGCGAGCGGTCGGGGCGGAGACGGTCGGGATGACGGCCTGTCCGTGCGCGATGGAAACGTGCCGGGAGGAACTGACGCGCGAATTCCCCCATCTTCGCGACCCGGAGTTTCGCGATCTGCCTATGATCTCGCACAACCAGCGGAACCGCACTCAACTGATCTTCGAGCTCGACCCGAGGGCCGAGGTCGAGGTCGATCGGATGATCGACGCGATCGAGGCGGCACAATCGAGCCCGACGTACGCCATCCTGAAGCGCGGTGACGAAGGCCAGGTCGTCCTCGCCGCCCACCGCCACCCGAAGTTCGTCGAGGACGTGCTGCGGGATCTTCTCGCAAGCCTTCCGAGCCGATTCCCGGACCTTCCGGACGGCACCGGGGTCCGAGCGAGCACTGTCAGCGAAGAATCGATCCACAAGTACAACGCAGAGGCGTCCCACCGGCTGAAGCTCGGCGAGCTACGCCGGCCGTCGGACGAGTAGCTCCAGCCGAGGGAGAGGCCGTGGCGTACGCAGTGGACGCGATCCGTCGCCGACCGGGCCGAGCCGCGCTCACCGCGCTCGGGATCGGGCTCGCCGTCGGGCTCGTCGTCATGTTGCTCGCGCTGTCGAACGGGATCGAAACGAGCGCGTCGACCCTCGCATCGGAAAGCGGAGTCGATCTCGTCGCGGCGAGCGCGAATACGACCCTGACGAGCGAGGAGTTCCCGCCGATCTCCGGCGCGCACACCCTCGCCCGGGAGGTGCCGGAGGAGGACCCGAACGTCCTGACGGCCAGCCCCTGGCTCGTCAGCGAGCTCGTGTTCGGCAATGGCTCGCTCGAGCAGGCGAGCTCGAACGGCCCGGTTCCCGCCGGCTGGGTCCCCACGAGCTCCGGGACGGTGGGCTGGATCCCCGCGGACAACACCGGCATCCAGGTCCCGGAGCTGTACAATGGGAGCGGCTTCACCGCGCCGGGAGACCCGCATTACGCCAACGGGTCGTACGATGGCTCCCCCACGCACGAAATCGTGCTCGACCAGTCGCTCGCGACGGTCCTCCACGTCAGCGTGGGGGACCCGGTGTGGGCCAATGCCTCCTCCCCACCGACGGTCGCGTCCCTCCGTGGCTGGTTCGCGAACGCGACCGAGTTCCGTGTGGTCGGGATCTCGGGGCCGTTCTGGCTCCTGCCGTCGGCGCTCCTTGCGTTCACCTACCTCTCTGAACTCCAATCGATCGTTGGGGGAGCGTCCGCGTCGACGGACTACGCGAGCCTCCTCTTGATCCACCTCAATGATCCGACAACCGCCGCGAGCGATCAAGCCCGGATCTCTGCCGCGTTCCCCGGTCTCTCCGTCTTCACCCTCTCGAACATCCTCGGCGCGATCCAGCATGTGGTCAACCTCTACCGGACGTTCGGGGAGCTCATCGGCCTCATCGGGCTCGTCGTCGCGGCACTCTTCACGACGACGATCCTTCAGATGTCGGTCGACGACCGAAGCCGCGAGCTCGCTCTCCTACGCGCCGTCGGGTATCGTCGCGCCTCGGTCGGCCTTCTGGTGCTCGAGGAGGGACTCGTTCTCGCCGGTCTAGGGCTCGCGATCGGCCTACCGGTCGCGTACGTGGGAGCGTACGGCCTCAACCTATTGCTGTTGCGTCTCGTCTCGGGCCTCCCGTCCTCGTTTTCGTTCGTCGGATTCAACTCGGGGGTCGTTGCGACCGGTGTAGCGATCGTCGTCGCGATCGGCCTCGTCGCGTCCATTGCGCCGGTGGCCCGGGCCATGCTTCTTCCCGTGGCCGAGGAGCTGCGGGCCCCATGATCGGGTTCGGGCGCGGAACATCGCTGCGCCACGTCCGACTTCAATGGGTGCTCGCAGTGGCCGCGATCGCCTCGGCGGTGGCGCTGCCCGTCGTCCTCATCAGCGTGGGCGGCGGAGTTTCTTCGCACGAGCTCGCGGAGATCGAGAACGCCGGGTACCAGATCGTGGTGAGCGCCGGTGGTTCCCACGGGATCACCGGAGCGCACGAACTCTCTCGCCGGATCGCCTCGCTGGGTTCCGTCACCGTCGCGTCGCCGATCCTGAGCGTCGCGATCGATTCATTCAATTCGACCGCCCCGACGGCCCCGGTCTCGCCCGTGCTCGCCGAGGGAGTGGTTCCCGAGGAGTTCACGCCGACACTCGGCCCGACGGAGAGCGGTCTCTTCCCCTCCCCCCTTCCACTCGGCGACCCGACCGACCTCCTCCACTACGACAACGGGACGTACGCAGGCCCGGCCACGTACGACGTCGTGGTCTCCACCCCTCTCGCCTCGGCGAAAGGGATCCACGTGGGGGAGCGAATCGTCCTTTCGCCGAGCACCAACCGGAGCCTCGGGACTGTCTACAACGTGACCGGGACGTTCGGTGTCCCTCCATCGATCCTTGGACCCACGGGCGCCTTCGCCGTCGTTCTTCCCCTTTCGGACCTTCAGGTCATGACCGGGTACGGGCCGTCCCACAGCGCCTCCGTGTTCGATGCCGCGGACACGATCGAGGTCGCCGTCTCGGGGTCAGTGTCCGATAACCCATCCGCCCTCTCCCACGTGCGGGACGAGGTCCAAGCTCTGGTGCCCCTCTACGGCGTGACCTCGCTCCTCCAGGAGGCTCAGCAGCTCGAGGCGGCGAGCGCCGTCCTCACGGGATTCTACCTCGCGCTCTCGTCCGTCGGGCTCACGGTGGGCCTGATCTTCCTCGCCCTCGTTCTCCTGCGACGGGTCGAGACCGATCGTCGGTCGATCGCTATCCGCCGGGCGCTGGGACTTCCGGGACGGACGATCGCGGGAGGGATCCTGACGGAGGGCGCGCTCATCGCGTCCGTCGGAGCCGTCGCCGGCACGCTCGCGGGCTACCTCGTGGTCGAATCACTCGCGCGGTGGGCGACCTCGACCGTTCAGGAGGCCGCCTCGCTCGCGGTCTTCGACCCCTGGTCGCTCGGCGCGATCGGCGCGGGAGTGGTCGGCCTCTCCGCGTTCGCGAGCGGGGTCGCGACCCGTGCGGCGCTGCGGGTCGAGATCACGGAGGCCCTCCGATGAATGCCCCGGTGCAAGCCCCCGAGGTCGAGCTCACCCGAGCCGCCCGGACCTATGGGGTCCGGACCGCGGACGAGGTTCGGGCACTGCGGGACGTGGACCTCACGATCCCTCCGGGGGAGTTCGTCTCGGTCGAAGGGCCGAGCGGCTGCGGGAAGACCACGCTGCTCAACCTGGTCGGTCTGCTCGACTCTCCGACCTCGGGAGAGGTGCGCTGGGACCGTCGCCCGGTGGGCAGCCTTTCCGATCGCGAACGCTCCCGCCTTCGCCTCACGGGGGTCGGGTTCATCTTTCAGCGCTTCTACCTCCTCCCGACCTTGACCGCCCGGGAGAACGTCGAGCTGCCGATGCGACCCCTCGGAGTCCCACGGACCGAGCGGGTGCGCCGGGCCTCCGGGCTGCTGCACGAGGTCGGCCTTGGAGACCGAGAGCGGGCGTTCCCGCATCAGCTCTCGGGCGGGGAGGAACAGCGAGTGGCCGTCGCCCGAGCCCTCGCGAACCGGCCCGGCGTCCTGCTCGCGGATGAGCCGACCGGCGAACTCGACTCCGGGAACACTCGGGCGATTCTCGACCTTCTGGTCCGGGTTCGCCGGGACCGAGACGCGACCCTTCTCCTCGTGACGCACAATCCCGAGGTCTCCGGTCGCGCCCGACGACACCTCACGATGCGCGATGGAGCCATCGTCCGAGACGTCCGGGAGGCGTAGGAGTGGCGCGGATCGCGATCCTCCTCACCGACCGCTGCCACCCGAAGGAGTGCCAGTGGGAATGCCAGGCGTACTGCCCGCCGGTCCGAATGGGCCAAGAGTGCATCGTCGAAGGACCGCTCGGGAAGCCGATCATCTCCGAGACTCTCTGCATCGGCTGTGGGATCTGCGTCCACAAGTGCCCGTTCGACGCGATCAAGATCCTCAACACTCCCGAGGCGGACGAATCGGAGATCGTCCACCGGTACGGCTACAACGGCTTCCGTCTCTACCGCCTCCCGGTCCCGCCGACCCAGGGGATCACCGGTCTCCTCGGACCGAATGGGACTGGGAAATCGACCGCGCTCCGGATCCTCGCCGGAGAAGAGGTACCGAACCTCGGGGAGTACTCCGCCCCGGGTTCTTGGGCGAATGTCCTCGAGCATTATCGCGGGACGGCGCTTCGCGCCCACTTTGACCGGGTCGCGAAGGGTGAGCTCCGCAGTGTGGTCAAGCCGCAGTACGTCGATCGGCTCACGGACGGCTCGCTGACCGCGCGCGAGTACGTCGCCCAATCCGGCGGGAACGCGGATCGGGTGCTCGACGAAGTCGGTCTCGCGACGCGCGGCGACGTCCCGCTGCCCGAACTCTCCGGAGGGGAACTCCAGCTGGCGGCGATTGCCCGGACCCTCGCGACGGACGCCGATCTCTACCTCATCGACGAGCCGTCGAGCTACCTTGACATCATCCACCGCCTCCGGGTCGCGCGGCTCCTGCGTCGACTCGGCGAGACGAAGAGCGTCGTCGTCGTCGAGCACGATCTCGGGCTCCTCGACTACCTCGCCGATCAGGCGCACCTCATCTATGGGGAGGCCGCGGCGTTCGGGGTCATCAGCCATCCCATCCCGATGCGTTCCGCGATCAACACCTACCTTACCGGATACTTGAAAGACGAGAACGTCCGGTTCCGCACCGAGCCGGTTCGATTCGTCGCCCATCCACCGAAGCCGCCGGTACGCCAGAATGTGCTCGTCGAGTTTCCCGAGCTCGAAAAGCAGTTCCCGAGGTTCCACCTCCTCGTCTCGGAAGGATCGCTCGCGAAGGGGGAGACCGTCGGCATCGTCGGTCCGAACGCGACCGGAAAGACGACGTTCGTGAGGATGCTCGCGGGGGTCGAGCCCCCGACGCGGGGCGCCCCCCCGTCCGGCGTCACGGTGAGCTACAAGCCTCAGTACCTCAAGGCGACGCAGAGCGCGAGTCTTCGGGAACGCTCAAAGGCGCTCGCGGCCGATCCGACGTTCGACGTGAAGCTCTTCGAGCGCGAGCTCGTCCCCGGGCTCCACCTCGACGAGATTCTGGACGTCGCGCTGACCGATCTTTCGGGCGGGGAGCTCCAGCGCTCGGCGGTCGCGCTGGCGCTCGCACGTCCCGCGACTCTCTACCTCCTGGACGAACCGTCGGCGTATCTCGACGCCGACGAGCGGATGTCGATGGCCCGCCTCATCCGCCGCCAGGTGGAGCGCCAGGCGGTGAGCGCCCTCGTCGTCGACCACGATGTGTACTTCCTCGATCTCGCGTGCGACGCGCTGATGGTCTTCCGTTCCGAGGCCGAAGACGGCTCGCGGGGCCGCGGGGAAGGACCGTTCCCGATGCGCGAGGGAATGAACCGCTTACTGAAGACGGTCGACGTAACGTTCCGGCGCGACGCCGAGACGTTGCGTCCGAGGATTAACCGAGAGGGTTCGGTCCTAGACCGGGAGCAGCGGGAGAAGGGCGAGTACTACTACGAAGCAGCCGCCTGAGCCGGCCCACTGGTTCCCGAACGGCACTCCCACCTTCGGCCTACTCTGAGACCGAGCTCCACCCAACCCCTCGGAGGACGTGCCGAACTATTCCGCTCGTTCCGTCGGTTTGTCGTCCTTCGTGACCTCTGTGTCGGTATGACGAGGGACGCGATTCCGGCTCCGTCGCGCACGAGGGGGCGGACTGGAGCGGTACCGGGTCCATAATCTACTCCTAAACGGTTGAGCTCTCTACCCCAGTTCGAGGAATTCGATCCGTTTGACGGGAGGAGCTGGAGACTGTGGCGGGGGAGCGGCTCATTTCCGAGGAGGATGTCGAGCGGAAGAAGACCGCCGCCGTCATTCTTGGAGCGGGCGCGTTGGGGTTCTTTGTTCTTGGTCTGTTCGCTCTCCTCCTCAGTTCTCGCTATCCCGAGAAGACCACCAGCGTCGAGTTGCTGGTGGCGGGCATCATAGGAATGGCGGTCACACTATTCCTTGGTGTGGCCCTGCTCGCAATCTGGCTCGATAAGGCGTGGTTTGATGGGTGAACGATTCGAGACTCCGGAATCCGGAAACTCAGAATCCATCGGGCCGAGCAGGTCGATCGTCGAAGTGCCGCCTCACCAAGAGTTTCTTGTGGCGACCATGGAGGTCCTCGACCAGCGCACCGGATCCGAGCACGAGAGCTCCACGTCGAGGTCCTAGGGTGCCCCGAGCCGGTCTCGGTCCCTTCCCTGTCGATGCTGCGGCATTGCCGTCGCAGAGCTCGCCCGCTGCCAGAAGTCCAAGATCGGTCCCGGTATCTCAGTCCCGGAAGGACCGCGACAGCAGCCTAGTCGTCCCGGCCCCAACGGAGTGGGACGAGGCTCCGATTCCCCGCGACGCGAACTCCGAGCGTTTCGGTATCAAACATGGACTCAGTTTGAGACGGGCCACGCCGAGTGTGTCTGTGGCCCACTCCGCCTTCAAGCCGATGGCGACCCGCGACGTCTCCGTGCGCACCCATCATTCAGCATAGCGCCCGAGATTGGAACCCGCCCCATGCTCGCGTAGGACCGGCCGAGCGAATGATTCTCAACTCGCGATGTCCAGCGTGTCGGACCCGAGGTTCGCGACGTAGACGTAGGTGTCGGTCGGGTCGTAGACGAAGGGAATCGCGAACTTGCCGACCTTGAGCTTCGACACGGCGAACGTCGAGGTGATCGCATAGAGGGTGCTGACCGTCGTGAGGTTGACTTCGCCGGCCGCGAACATCTGTTTCGTGGAGGCATCGTAAATCATGAGTGGAGCCGGTTGTGAGGTCGGGATCGTTTTCACGACCTTGGAGGAGTTGTCGAGCACGGTGATGTTGTCTGCTGTGAGACGTCCATAGAAGAGGTCGTGGTTTGCCGGGTCCAGGAAACCCAGGAAGAAACTCGATCCGGAGCCGAGGAGGGTCAGCCCCGCGATGACGGCCGGGGGGGCGACCGAGATCGCGTACGTCTGGTTCGCCGTGACGTTGTATCCGAGCACGTAGACTCGTCCATTGTACGGGTCGTAGAGGCCCGACCCGACCACGAAGGTGCTCACGTTGGTGGGGACCGGCGTCGCCGCCCCGACCAAGTTCGCGGCATCGATCCAGTCGAGTGACGGCGGGGAGGGAAGGACGGCTCCGAGTGTCATCACGATGACCTTGCCCGCCGGATCGTACACGAGAGAGATCGGCGGGGCTGGCACACTGATGTTCGTGAGCGCTCCCGAGGGCGAGATCGCCGTGACCGTGCTCGAGAAGTAGTTCGGAACATACATGTCCTTACTCGCCGGGCTGTACGTCGCGATCAGGATGAGCCCCAGGCCCAACGTAAGTTTCGTCACCGCATGGGTCGAGTTCTTGATCATCCAGACCGTGGTGTTGGAGGGAAATGTGACGTTGTCGAACACCAGCACGTTGCCGTTCGCTGAATCGACCTGCGCAGTGGCCGGATGCGCGCCCGATCCGAGCTTTACGGTCGCCGTGACTTTGTCGGTCGCCCCATTGATGATGGATACGCTGCTCGAGTTCAGGTTGGGAACGTAGAGATTGCCGTTGTTCGGGTCGTAGACCACGTCGGAGGGGCTCGTTCCGACCTTGATGGTCGAAGGAGAGTGGGTGGTGGCATTCACGACCGTCACGTCGTTCGACTTCTCGTTCGCGACAAAGACGTTCCCGTTGCGCGTGTCGAGCGCGCCACCGCTCGGGAGCTTCCCGAGGCGAATCGTGTACTGAATCTTCAGAGAAGGGGCCGCAAGGAGTGCCGGGCCGGTCCGAGGGGCCGGCGAGGAATGGCTAAACGTCGAGGCCGCCGCCCCGGACGTGCTCATGAGAAGGATGGCCAAAATGGAAAAGGTCCCGATGCCCGCCACACGGAAGAGCCGCATCACCCGGTCTTCTCGAGGCCGACGGTTCCGGGGTTTAAGGAGATTGTGAACGCGAAATATCCGTCACTTTCCATTACGATTGAGTTCCTGTACCGTCGAGTCTTGGCCGGGAATCCGAGTTCGAGAACATCGAGGCAGCGGTGGCCCCTTCCCTACAACCGGTGCCGAGCCGAGAGAGAAATTGAGAGGATCGAATTCCAATGTGGCCGCAAGCAATCTATTTGCGCTGGACTAGATAGGACGGGCTTGGACCGACATGCTCGATGGACCGCCCTTCGGCTGGGGTCGTGCGTTTGCCTGGCCGATTGGGGCGCGGAAATCGCCACGCGGGATGGGATCTCCACAAGAATCGAATTCGGTGCACATCCGGAGTAGCTACGCGACGGGCCTTTTTCCGGACCACACGACGCACGTCGCGCAAGGATGAGAGGTCAGGCTACGTCGGCCCCGGCCGCTTACACGGGAGCTGCGAGCGCGGGGTCGCCCGCATCGTCTCGATTCGACTCGGAAGGTCGATACCATGCGCACGGAAAGATGTCGTACACCGTCATCGGAGTCTACGTCTTCGTACTCATCGTGATACTCTTCCTCTTCCGCGGCCAGGTCGGAGGGCTCTATTGGTGGGTTCCCTGGCTGCTCGGCATCGTCACCGTCCTGATGCTCGGCAGATACCTTTCAACGTCCTATCGAATCGATGACGCGACGCTCCACGCCTGGCGGATCCTTGGGAGCCGCCAGGTCCCACTCGCCGATGTACGTCGTATCGAGTACACGGCCCTCCGGGATCTCGCGCCGGGCGGGACGTTCTTTGGTGGCTGGGGGTGGAGGGGCCGAATGTGGAGCCCCCGGATCGGGACGTTTGACGCGATCCAGACCGACCCGGCCTTCGGCCTTCTGATCACGGCGGGGAGCGAGCCACTGTACATCTCTCCGGTCGAGCCCCAGCAATTCGCTCGGGAGTTGTCGCGACGCGTCCGATCATACACGGGGCGCCTCTCGGTCGACGTGGGAGACCCGTTGAGCGGGCCTCCCACTCCCCAGGCGTGAGCGACCGAGTCCCGATCGGGGCGCCCGTGCCGATGTCCACCGACGTCGAGCCTAGTACCGTGGAAGGCTCGGATCGACCCGCTCGGCCCAGGCATTGATCCCGCCCTTGAGGCTCCGGACATTCGAAAAGCCGAGATCGAGCAACATCCGCGTCGCTTGGCCGGATCGGGTTCCGCTTCGGCAGTACAAGACGACCTCTTTCGCGCGGGTCAGCTCGTCGACCCGTTCGGGGAGCTCGCCCCTCGGGATGAGCCGGGCCGACACGAGGTGGGAGATCGCCCACTCCTCGGGCTCGCGAACGTCCACGACGAGCGGCGGGTCGTCGCTGGCGAGCGCCCGGGCAAGCGCTTCCGGCTCGATCTCGGGGATCGCGTCGCCACTCGCCGCCGCATCGCCGGCGGCCGGGACTCCACAGAAGGCGGAATAATCGATGAGCCCCTTCTGGGTCGCCGAAGGCGAGCAGAGGACGCACCGCGGGTTCTTGCGGAGCTTGAGCTCACGGAATCGCATCGCGAGCGCGTCGAACAAGACCAGCCGTCCGACGAGCGGCTCGCCACGCCCCAGGATCAGCTTGACCGTCTCCGTGGCCTGCATCGTTCCGATGAGTCCGGGAAGAACCCCGAGGACACCGGCCTCGGCGCAGGACGGCACGAGGTCCGGCGGCGGTGGCTCCGGATAGAGGCAGCGATAGCACGGTCCGTGCCGGGCGTCGAAGACGCTCACCTGCCCCTCGAAGCGATAGATCGATCCGTACACGTTGGGCTTCCCCAGGAGGACGCTCGCGTCGTTGACGAGATACCGGGTCGGGAAGTTGTCGGTCCCGTCGACAATGATGTCGTACGGCCGCAGGATCTCGAGCGCGTTCTCGCTGGTCAGCCGCTCCTCGTACGGAACAATGTGAACCCCGGGGTTCAGCGACTCGAGCCGTTCCTGGGCGACCTCGAGCTTGGGACGGCCCACGTCCCGGCTCGTGTAGAGTACCTGGCGTTGCAGGTTCGACAGATCGACCGCGTCGAAATCGACCAGCCCGATCTCCCCGACCCCGGCCGCCGTCAAGTAGAGTGCCGCGGGGGCACCCAAGCCACCCGCTCCCACCAAGAGGACCTTGGCGTTGCGAAGTTTCTTCTGGCCAGCGACTCCGACCTCTGGTAAGAGAAGGTGGCGGCTGTAGCGACGCAGGTCCTCTGGACCGAACGGCGCCGCGCCCGGGTGCGCCGGCGCAGGGGCCCTTCGTGATCCGCGAGGAGAGACCGGGGCATCCCACGGACTCCCTCCGGCGATCGCGGGCACGATGGACACCACGTCCCCATCCTTGACGGGCGTCGCGTCGCGCTGAAGGTACCGAACGTCCTCGTCATTGAGGTACAGGGTCACGAAGTTGCGCAATCGGCCGTCGGGGCCGTAGAGGTGCCGCTTCAAGCCGGGGTGTGCCTCGGTGAGCTCGTGGACGAGCCCTCCGACCGTCGATCCTTCGATGGCAACCTCCGCCTGACCGTCGGCGAAGGGCCGCAGGGGAGTGGGCACTTTCACGACCGCTTTTGCCATCGTACGGTTCCTCCCACGCCTCCTCTTAGCCCCTTCCGTACGTCGGAACCACCGGTCTCCCACGATTCGCTCCAATCGCACGACGTACCGGGACCTCTCGAAACTCCGAAGATTCCGAATCGAGTTCGAAGGCGCGGGCCTCTCCGATCCCGTGACGGGTCACCCCGATGACGAGATAGGTGTACCACGGCCAAGCGTGGTCCTGGTCAAACTCTGACGGCCGAGCCGGATGATCGGGGTGGGAATGGTAGAAGCCCGCCACCATGAGCCCCGTCCCATCGAGCCGACGCTCGGTGGCTCGCAGATCTTCGGGACGGAGAAGGAATCGACGGCGCCGCTCTCCCTCGAACTCGTTCCCTGCGGGCTGGGCGTCCACGATGGACCGGACCGACCCATCCCCGGGCGGATCCGGCGGGGCGATAAGGAATCCACAGCACTCGTCCGGGTAGGTGGTCCTCGCATGCTCTGCAATCGATCGGAGGACCGACCCGCGGATCTCGATTGGCCTCAAGGACCCCCCTCCGGTGCCCCATGACCCGCGTCCGCGACGATCGTGACAATCTGAACGCCCGGCGTTCCGCGACCGAATTCGAGAGCGGCGAGCACGGCGGCGGCCGAGGAGAGACCGACGGTAAGGCCCTCCTCGGCCGCGATGCGGCGGCGCATGTTGACCGCGTCCTCAGTCTCCACCCGGACCGTGCGATCCACAATGCGGGCATCGTAGGTCGACGGCAGTTGTGCGGTGGGCAGATGTTTCAGGCCTTCCAGACCATGGAATGGACCTGCCGGTTCGACACCGATGACTTGGACGTCCGCGCGCTGCTCCTTGAGGAATCGCCCGGTCCCCGAGATCGTACCGCCCGTCCCGACGCCTGCGACGAAGTGAGTGATCCGTCCGTTAGCCTGGCGCCAGATCTCGGGGCCTGTGGTGAGATAGTGAGCCTCGGGGTTCGAGGGATTGTTGTACTGGTCCGGATAGAAGTAGCGGTCGGGTTCCGCGGCGGCCTTTCGACGAGCTTCTCGTTGCGCGCCGTCCGTCCCTTCAAGAGGGTCGGTAAACACGATGGTGGCCCCGAAGAATCGGATCCGTTGGACGCGTTCGGGATGCGCGTTCCGGGGGAGGCATAACTCGACCGGGAACCCAAGGCGGTACCCCAACATCGAGTAGGCAACCGCCGTGTTCCCGCTCGACGCGTCGATGAGCGTCTTGCCTCCGGAGAGCTGGCCCGCCGTGAGCGCGGTCCGGACGATCTGCGCCGCCGCACGGTCCTTGACGGATCCGCTCGGATTCAGGAACTCGAGCTTCACCGAGAGCTCGAAGGACCCGCCATAGGAGCCGACGAGCTTCGAGAGCGATCGGAGGGGGGTTTCCCCCACCGGTGGGAACTGCGCCGTTCGAGCTCGGTCGGTTCGTTCGGATGATGCTGATCGAACCGACCCGACTGCGGTGCTCACCGCAGCTGGATCAGATGCGTACACCGCATCCCCCCGTGCCCGATCGAGTCCTGGAGGTCGACCCCCACCTGACCGAGAAGGGCCTCGGTGAGATGTTGATCGAACACTTCGCAGAGGAGGTAGGGGTGGGACAGGGCGCTGTGCCGGAACACGCAGTTCGTCCGAACGATTCGCATCTGACCGTCCGGCGTCGTCTCGGCCGTGCAATGGAACCCGAGGCGGTTGAGCGCGCTGACCAGGTTTCGCACGCGCTCGGCCGGAGTCCCGGTCCGGGGGACCTCCTTTGCGACCTCGCGCGCCATCCGTCGCGCGGACTCGGCAAAGAGGGCGCTGACATACCCTTCCCCCTCGCGATCGAGGAGCTCATCAACGACCGTGTCGAGGATCAGATCGTACTTTTTCGGGAACAGGTCCTGACCGTGACCCGTCAGGACGTACCGTTTTCGAGGGCGGCCCACGCCCTCCCGCCGGAACGATGGCACCACGAGACCCTTATCTTCGAGGCGCTCGAGATGACCCCGGGCCGCGCTCTCCTGGATGTGAAGCTTCTCGGCGAGCTCCCGAGCGGTCCTCGGGGCCACCTGCAGCTCCTCGAGGATTCGGCCCCGGGTCCCCTGAAAGCCGATGTCGGTGATCTCCGCGGAACGGAGCTTCGCGGCGGCCATGGGGTGCTGCAAATTTACACACCGCGCCATGCTTAAATAACGATATCGGCTCGTACGATTCGAGCCCATGGTCGCGGAACCGGAGCATCACACGCTCATCGTAGAGGACCTCCATGCGGAGGTTGCCGGCAAGGAGATCCTCAAAGGCGTCAACCTCACGCTCAAGAACGGAGAGCTCACAGCGCTCATGGGACCGAATGGGTCCGGAAAAAGTACGCTCGCGTACGCGTTGATGGGCCACCCGAAGTACAAGGTGACGCAGGGGCGTGCGCTCCTCGACGGCCAGGACCTCCTCACGCTCAGCGTGGAGAAGCGCTCGCGGGCCGGTTTGTTCCTCGGGTTCCAATACCCGCAGGAGGTCTCGGGGCTCTCCCTTTCGAAGTTTCTCTGGACGGCGTACATGCAGCGCCACACCGCCCAGACCGCCGACACGGCGGGATTCGACCACGATCTGAAGACCCACCTCGGGTATCTCGAGATGGACCCCGCGCTGCTCAAGCGTTCGCTGAACGAAGGATTCTCGGGTGGAGAGAAGAAGCGGGTCGAAGTGCTCCAGATGGCAACCCTTCGACCCATTTTCTCGATCCTCGACGAGCCGGACTCGGGGCTCGACATCGACGCGGTGCGCGCTGTCGGGGAGACGGTGGCCAAGCTGCACCGACCCGAGGCCGGGATCCTCGTAATCACTCACTACCAGCGGATCCTGAAGTATCTGAAGCCGGACCGGGTTCACGTGATGGTCGACGGGGTCATTGCTCAGTCCGGTGGCCACGAGCTCGCAGAAGAGCTCGAGGCGAAGGGCTACGACTTCATTCGGGAATCGGTCCCGGGAGCGACGAGTTAATTCGCACGGGAGCTCCTCCCGAGGGTGGAGGCCGACCCGGAATGGACGTCGAGCGGATCCGACAGGATTTCCCGATTCTTGCGAGAACGTTCCACGGCAACCCGCTCGTCTACCTCGATTCCGCAGCGACCTCGCAGAAGCCTCGTTCGGTGATCGAGGCCGAAGAACGGTACTACGACCACCAGAACGCCAACGTCCACCGGGGCGTGTACGCCTTGAGCATTGAGGCGACCGACGCGTACGAGGCAGCGAGGGAACGGGTCGCGAGGTTCCTCGGAGCCCGTGACCCGTCGGGGGTCGTGTTCGTTCGCGGGACGACCGAGGCGATCAATCTGGTCGCGACCAGCCTTGGCCGGCAATCCCTTCAGAAGGGCGATCGGGTGGTCACCACCATCATGGAACATCACTCGAACATCGTGCCGTGGCATTTCCTTCGCGAGTACGCAGGAATCGATCTCCAGTTCGTCGGCATCGATGACGAGGGGCGGCTTCGCCTCGACGAGCTCGACCAGCTCCTTACTCCGCGAACGAAAGTGGTCGCTGTGACCCACGTTTCCAACGTCCTCGGTACGATGAACCCGATCCGGGAAATCGCCGACCGCGCGCACGCCGTCGGGGCGCTCGTGGTGGTGGACGCGGCCCAGTCCGCGCCTCACGTCCCGATCGACGTGAACGCTTTGGGGGCCGACTTCCTCGCCTTTTCCGGACACAAGGCGCTCGGACCGATGGGGATCGGTGCCCTGTGGGGTCGTCCCGATCTTCTCGAGTCGATGCCCCCCATGATGGGAGGGGGAGAGATGATCCGAGAGGTCCACACCGACCGGGTCTCGTACAACACGACGCCAGGTAAGTTTGAGGCCGGGACGCCGAACGTTGCCGGGGCGGTGGGCCTGTCCTCGGCCCTTGATTATCTCGCCGCCCTAGGGTGGGAGGAGATACGGTCTCACGAACAGCGTCTCCTGCGGACCGCGGTCGATCTCGCGGAGGAAGACTTCGGGGATGTGATTACCATCTTTGGGCCGAAGGATCCTTCCGACCGCCACTCCGTACTGTCCTTCCAGCTGAAGGGAATCCATCCCCACGACCTCGCCTCGATCCTAGACGAGCGAGGGATCTGCATTCGGGCCGGCCATCATTGTGCACAGCCGCTGATGGAGCGTCTTGGAGTGCCCGCACTGGCCCGCGCGAGCCCGTATGTCTACAACACCGACGGCGAGATTCAACGCCTGTTCGACGCGCTCTGCGATGCAGCGAGAATATTCAAGATCCCTATCGCTCGCAGGGCGACAGCTGCCTGAGCTTGCCGCGACCTCTCTCGGTGGAGCGCTCCGCCCGTACCTTGGAGCTGGGAGCTCGACATGGGCTGCCGGAGCCACAAGTGGGCGAAGCGACGGACCGCTTGTCGCTCTCCAGGGGAAGCACCATTTAAATACATCGGGGTGATGGAATTATCCGAGGATCGATATGCCGCCGGCGACTGAGGTAACGCCTCTCGATTACACTCGGTACGACTTCAAGAACCCGGAGACGTACCGCCTCCGGATTCCGAAGGGCCTCTCGCGGTCTGTCGTCGAACAGATCTCCAAGTTCAAGAACGAGCCGGAATGGATGCTCGAATATCGGCTGCGTGCCTACGACCACTTCGTCGAGCGCCCCATGCCGGACTGGGGTCCCAGCCTCGATGAGATCGATTTCGACTCCTACACGTACTACGCGAATCCCCTGCTCGAGGGCGAGACGAAACGCAAGTGGGAGGACCTCCCGGCGGACATCAAGAACACGTTCGAGCGTCTCGGGATCCCTAAGGCGGAGCGGGAGTTCTTTGGTGGCGTCGGCGCCCAGTACGACAGCGGAACGGTGTACCACAAGATTCGCGAGGACCTCGCAGCGAAGGGCGTAATCTTTTGCGATACGGATACCGCGGTACGAGAGCACTCGGATCTCGTGCGCAAGTACTTCGGAAAGATCGTTCCCTACAACGACAACAAGTTCGCCGCACTGAACAGCGCGGTATGGTCGGGCGGGAGTTTCGTGTACGTTCCTCCCGGTGTCGACGCCGGAATCCCGCTCCAGGCGTACTTCCGCATCAACGCGCAGAATGTGGGCCAGTTCGAGCGGACGTTGATCATCGGGGACAAGGGCTCGAAACTTCACTATATCGAGGGGTGCACTGCCCCGGTCTACTCGACCGATTCTCTCCACGCCGCAGTCGTGGAGGTCGTGGGCGAACCGTATTCCAAGGTTCGATACACTACAGTACAGAACTGGTCGAAGAACGTCTACAATCTCGTGACCAAGCGCGCAGTTGCGTACGAAAACGCGCTCGTCGAGTGGGTCGACGGGAACATGGGCTCGAAGATCACGATGAAGTATCCCTCGGTCTACCTCAAGGGCCGAGGCGCTCGAGCCGACATCCTCTCGGTCGCGTTCGCGAGCGAGGGCCAAATCATCGACTCCGGCGCCAAGGCCGTCCATTCCGCGCCGGACACGTCGAGCAAGATCGTCGCGAAGTCGATCGCGATTCGCGGCGGTCAGACGAGTTACCGGGGCCTGCTCCACGTGGCCCCGGGCGCGACCGGAGTGAAGGCCGCGGTCCGCTGCGATGCCCTTCTTCCCGATGAACGAGGGCGGTCCGACACGTATCCGTACAACGAAATCCACGAGGAGGACGCCACGATCACGCATGAGGCGGTGGTCGGGAAGATTGGGGAGGAGCAGATCTTCTACCTGATGAGCCGTGGACTCACGGAATCGGACGCGATTCACTTGATTCTGATGGGATTCCTCGCGGAGTTCGCGAAGGAACTCCCGGTCGACTACGCGATCGAGCTGAATCGGCTCATCCAGATGGAGATGACCGGAGCGGTCGGCTGAGGAGTTTCGGGTCGCGTTTCCTCGCCCGACGAACGTCGCCTAGTCCCGAGCCGGTTTGCTCTTGCGGTCGATGGGAACCTTGGGCATGGCGGTATGAGATTTCACCAAGTCCACCACCGCGTTGAGCGTCGCGTAGGCGAGATTGGCATCGAGGGCGAGGGCGCGAGGCTCTCGCGGGCCCGGTCGGTCGAGCGCGGCGAGTGTCGCCCGCAGTAACGCTTCCGCAGTCTCAAGACTCGCGGGATCCAATACTTGGTCCGGCGGATGCCGGACAGTTTCGAGGGTCGCTTCGAGTTCGGTTCGCAGGTTCTCTACGATCCCCCGCAATTTCTTCTTCGGGATCCCGTCCGGATGGAGGATCAACGTCATACGCGGTGATGCGCGAGCTCCTACCGCAGCTTCGTGTCGAACCGCCACTCAGGGGCGGCCTCGGTACCGGCGACGGAAAGGAACGGGAGCGTCGGGAATGGGTGGGACTTCCACAACAGATCCCGACCTTCCCATCGCGCCGCGAGCGACGGATAGAGGAATTCACGGAGCCCGGCGACCGGCGAGCGGTCGAGAACGTAGGAGAGGAAGCCTTCGCTGATCATGCGGACCGCGTGGTCGGGGTCGACCCCACGGGTCTCGAGGTAGAAGACCTTCTCCGGGTCGACTGGCGCGACGGACGTCGAGTGCGTCGCCTTCACGTCGCGGCAGAGGATTTCGAGGATCGGAATGGTGTCGGACCGGGCACCGCGGGAGAGAAGCATTGCGTGCTCCGAGACGTAGGCAATCGTCTTGCGCGCGTCGGGCTCGATTCGGACGAGTCCTCGGCTCATCCCGCGCGCCTCGTCCGTGAACACTCCTCGGGTAATCGACTGACCATGGGTGTCGGTCCCGATGTGCGTGAAGTCGACCGAGCTGTCGTACGACTGGTTCTTCGCGCCGTAGAACGTCTGCAGGTCGTCGACGTGCGAACCGGCACCTACAAGGTGGGTCTGGTTGCGGACCTTCGAGCGGAACCCGCCGAGCCCGTTCCAGAGCCACGCAAGGCGAGAATCGTTTCCGGTCGTGGCGGCCCGCCGGTAGATCGAGACCGTCTTCAGGTCCGGCGCGTGGACCGTGAGAAGTACCCCCTTGGCCCGGGCACCCAGCTCAACGTCGGTGCTCGAGGCATAGAGCCGTTGCGCGTCCGCCGCGCCGGGCGCACTGAACACCTCTTCCGTGAGGAGCAGTTGGGCGTTCTCGCCAGCTCGGATCGAACGTCGAACCGAAAGCGCCTCGTGCGGCCGAGTGAGCACAACGAAGTCCTGGACCCGCACGGGTTCTGCGTGGCCATCTGGAATCTCGAGTCGGTACCCCCGATTGACGAGTGCGAAGGCGAGCGCGGTCAATCGGTCAGAGGGCGCTTCCGAACCACCGAGGAAGGCGAGCGCCTGGGTCTCGCCTTGGGTCCAGAGTCCCTCGAGTGGGACGACACGAACTCCGTGAGAAGCCACGCTCGGTGGCACTTCAATCCGTGTACCCGAGGCGTCGTGCACGATGCGAATCGACTGCCCGAGTCGCGGAGGAAGCTCCACCGGAGGCCCCTTCGCCAGTGGATCGATGTTGGTGAGGTCGACTCCCGTAAAGTAGCCGTACCCTCGGTACAGGGGATTCGGCTCGATGGGAAGTTCCCGGAACCGCTCGAACGAATCAATCCGGCCCTTGCCGACCCCCGGTGGATCCCCAAGCGACCGGGAGAGCTCGCGGAGCTCGTCCTCGGAAATCCACTCGCTGAATCGAGCGACGGCAGATGCCATCGGATTTACACACACGGGTGTGTTTATAACATCGGCGGCCCCCCGGGCTCAATGCTCGGCTCGTCGGGCGCACGCCCTCTCCGGTGGTCTTCAATTTATATCGCAGCCGGGTCCGTACAACGGGGGACGCTCGATGGCCTACGACATGTACCAGGAGGTCATCCTCCAGCACTACCGGACCCCGAAGAACTTCGGGCCTCTCGCCGAAGCGGACCGCGTCGGCGAGGAGTCGAACCCGCTCTGCGGGGATCACATTACGCTGCGCCTCCACCTCGACCCCGGCTCCCAGAAGATCGACCAGGTGCGGTTCGAGGGCGATGGCTGTGCGATCAGCGTGGCCAGCACCTCAATGCTCACGGAGAAGGTGCAGGGCCTCTCGCTGGAAGAAGCGGGGCGGCTCTCGCGCGACGACGTACTCCAGATGTTGGGGATCCCTCTCTCGCCCGTGCGAGTGAAGTGCGCGCTCACCGGATTCGTGGCGCTCGGTCGCGCGCTGCATCCCGAGGCCTCCCCGACGGCGAAATGAGCTACCCACTCCGCAGCTCGGTGGGCGACTCGGGGCTCGGTGATCGACATTGATCACCGTGGATCCGGACATCTGCGTCTTGTGCGGTCTCTGTACCGGGGTGTGCCCACCCAACGCCCTCGAGCTGACTCGCAACGAGCTTCGCGTGCTTCCGAACTGCACGGATTGCGGTTGGTGCGTGCCGTACTGCCCCGTCGGGGCGATCTCGGGAGGTCGAACCGTCCGACCCCACGCCCGCCGCCGGGACTAGGCGGCCCAACGGGCGCGGGAACGCGCTACGAGCGATCGGTCCGAGAGTGGATCGGGCAGGGGTGTTTGAGTCGGCAGAGCCGGCACTTCTCCCGAGGGACCGGCGGAATCGGGTTCTGCATCCGCCCGTATTTTCGCCGAGGCATCGCCGGAGGTTACCCTCATGCGGTTGCCCTTTTTCACGCTGGCGAGCCGGTCCGATTCGATGGTCCCTCCCGCCTCTCTTTTGTATCTGGTCCGTCCGGCAGCGTCGTGGCGCATCTCCCCGGTCGAGCGACGCCCGTCGGCACGAAGGCATTCCGGGACCGGGGCACCGGCGACCGGAGATTGCCGCCCTCCCACTTCCGGGATGCACCCGGAGACCTTTCGCTCTCCTCGATCGGGCTGGGCACCTATATTGGATCTCCGGACGCTCCGACCGACCTCGCCGTCGAACAGGCGGTGACGATCTGCCTCACCTCCGGTCGAGTGAACGTGCTCGACACCGCGATCAACTACCGGTATCAGAGGGCGGAGAGAAGTGTGGGCCGCGCCCTCGCGCGGGTGGTCGCCGCGGGAGATGTGAATCGTTCCTCCGTCTTTCTCGCGTCGAAGAACGGGTACTTCGCACCGGATGCGGAGTCCGGTGTTCCTCCGGATCGCTGGATCGCGGAAGAACTCGTCCGACCGGGGATCCTCGATCCCGGCGATATCGTGGACGGCTGCCACGCGATGAGCCGGTCCTATCTCGCGGACCAATTCCTGCGAACTCGCCGGAACCTCGGGGTCGAGGTAGTGGATCTTCTCTACCTTCACAACGCCCCGGATGCCCAGATCCCCGCCGTCGGTCGCGATACGTTCCTGTCCCGGCTCGAAGAGGCGTTCCGCCTCTACGAAGAGTTCCGGGACTCCGGTCACCTGGTCTCGTACGGACTCGCGACCTGGGACTCCCTGCGTATCGCGCCCGATGCGCCCGGGTACCTCGCCCTCGAGACCGCGGTGCGCGTGGCCCGCGAGGTGGGAGGAACCGACCATGGGTTCCGGTTCGTGCAATTCCCGTTCAACCTCGCGATGCCCGAGGCGATCCGTGACCGTAACCAGCCCGTCGGGGGGGAGAAGCGGACGTTGTTCGACGCGGCGCGGCGACTCGGTCTTGGATGCTTCACCAGCGTCCCGCTCCTTCAAGGGCAGCTCGCCCGTGCGGGTCCGAGGCGGGAGGGGTTCACCGCGGCTCAGACGGCGCTCCAGTTCGCTCGCTCGGCTCCGGGGACTCTCGCACCCCTGGTCGGCCAAAAACGATCGGAGCACCTGAGCGAGAACCTCGAGCTGGCCGGCCGCCCTCCGTGGGGGGCGAAAGAGTTCGTGTCGCTCCTCGGCTAGGCGCCCGCCCGGCGTCGTTTGGGACGAACGGCCGTACGACGGGACGGGGCGGGCGGGGCGGTGGGAGAGGGTGCCTCCTCCGAGGTCGTCGGGACCTTCCCGCCATCGGGGAGGATCATCGACCGACCGTCGCGCTTCTCGACGCGAACGACCCGGTCGGCGATTGCCGCGAGCTCGCTCTCGTGGGAGACAAGGACAACCTGAGGAAGCGCGAGCTCGTCGAGGAGTTCGCCCATGCGAACGACCTGCTCCGGCGAGAAACCGTCCGTCGGTTCATCGAGGAGGATCGTCTCGAGCTTGAGGTCGCCCATCGCTCGCACGACACGGGCGAGCGCAAGTCGGAACGCGAGAGCGAGGCTCGTCCGCTCCCCTCCGCTGAGCGCCTCGGCCGGGGTCCACTCGTCGTCGATCGTGACCGCGGGGGTGAACGCGACGTCGGTGCGCGCGACGAGGGCCGGGTCATCGACGAGCGACGCGAAGTACCGAGCGAAATTGCGCTCGAACGCGTCCTGGGCGTGAGCCAAGAGCTGCTGTTCCATCGAGAGAACGGCGGTTCGGAACGGTCCGCTGATCCAGGACGCCTTTGCCGTGAGTTCCTCCGCCTCCTGGAGGAATTTGGAGCGTTCGGTCCGACCCCGTTCGGCCTCCGCGATTCGGCGGACCGCCTCGTCCAGACGGGTCTCGATTCGAACGAGAACGCTTTTCTCCTCCGCGAGTGAACCTTCGGCCGAGTCAAGACGGCGCTCGGCATCGGCCAACGCGTCCTGTCGCTCGGCGGAACCCGAGAGGGTGTCGGCCAGCTGCTCCATCCGCCGCCGGCGCTCCTCCCATCGCCCCTGGACGTTCGCGAGCTCGCGGTCCCTCCGTCCCAGTTCGGAGGCGATGGCATCGTGGGCCGCCTCAGATGCGCGGACGGTCTCCGCGGCCGAGAGGGACCGATCGACCAGATCCATCGCGTTTCGCAGGCGGCGTTCCTCCTCCTCGAGCGCGCCCCGAGCGTTCCGCTCCTCCTCCTCGGCCGGTTTGAGCACCCGGACCCGCTCCTCGCCGAGCCGGCTCGCTTCCTCGGCAGCCCGCCGGGCGTCGGCTGCCGACGCATCGGCCGATTCGCTCGCTGCCAACGCCTCGTCGGCCATCACCCGTCGCTTCTCGATCTCGGTCCAGCGTACGTAGGCTCGCTCGTACCGCTCCCGTGCCTTTCGTTCCTCTTCTAGGCGAGTCCGTGCGTCGACCGTCTCGCGGAGGCCCGCCTCCGCTCGGGCGACCGACGCGTCGGCTTCGGCCTGGTGAGGGGAGAATTCCGCGGGGCGGACGGTCTGGCCACATCGAGGGCAGACTCCTGCCGTGAGCAGCTCGGCGAGCTCCGATCGGGAGCGTTCCGCGATCGCGAGTTCCTGCGCCGCGAACCGCTCGGCCTCGCGGGCCCGCACGAGTCGCTCGTCGAGTGTAGCGACCGGGACCTCCGTCGGAGCCAGAGGCGCCTTGGTCGGCCCCTCCGAGCGAACCGCGTTCCGGCGCTCCCGAGCGTCCGAAAGATCGCGTGCTGACCGAACGGAGCGGTCGCGCGCTTCGGAGACCTGTCGGGCCGCCGACGCCGCAGCCGCGCGCGCTTCTGCGAGCTCCCGGAGCCGGGCGCCCAAGCTATCGAGGCGGCCCCGTGCCACCTCACGCGCCGACTCGGTCGACGCCCGGGCCTCTTTTCGGGGGCCAAGCAGGTCGGCCTCGCGGCGGGCAGAGTCGACTTCCTGTTGCCGCCGATCCATCTCCTCAAGTCGCCGGGACCGTTCCCGTGTGCCCTCGTCCAGAGTGCGCCGATCCGCGGCGTCCTCGCGCTCGAGGCTCTCCAGCACGGTTCGGACGGTCTCGGTCTCGCGGACGCGCGCCTCGGCCTGCGCGCGCTCGGCGCGCCGAGCTTCCGCGGTCTCCTCGCTCCGGGCAACCGCCTCCTGGAGACGAACGCGCTCGCCATGCAGCCGGTCGGACTCGAGGGACCACTCGGCGTGCTCGCGATCGAAATGCTGGAGCCGATCGGCTTCCGCCCGCCGGGCGACGGCACTCCGCCGTAGGTCGGCTGCCAACTCCTGGGCGTTGTCGGCGGCGATCCGGTACCGTTCGACCCCGAGCGCCTTGCGGACGGTCTCGAGGCGATCCTGGGGGCGGGCCGACAGGATGTCGCGCATCCGTTCCTGGGGGACGTAAACCGCCCAGCGCCAGAGATCGGAGTGAGCCTGCGGGCTCGGGTTGTCGGCAAATCCCAAGAGGTCGATGACCCGCTGGCGCAGCTCGGTCGCCGAGTACGCAGTCTCGGACCCGTCGATCGTGAAGGAGATCCGCTCCGGCTCGAACGTCGGACGTCCCCGCCGCAGTACTCGTCGGAACCGTCGCCGGATTCCGTAGCGGTGCTCCGTGTCTTCGAACTCGACCTCGACCTCCGCGTGGGGAGTGCCGTGCCGGACGAGGTACGAAGCGTCGACCTCGGCGACGCCGAAGAGCGCCATCTCGATGGCGTAGAGAAGACTCGTCTTGCCCGCACCGACGTCGCCGGAGATGAGCGTCGTCCCGGGAGGAAATTGAACGTCGGCGGTCCCGTAGCTTCGGATGTTCTGGACCCGCACCCGGCGCAGCTGCACGTCGTGCCCTCCCACTCACGCCCCGTCCTCGCGCCGCACTCCGAGGATCCGCCGGGCTCCGTCGACTCGGGCGCTGGTGTAGTCCTGGCGGGACTCTCCCTCGGAAGGGGGAAGACCCAACTCGCGAAGCAGTTCGCGGACCTTCTCTTCCCCGGCCAAGCCTGCGGGCCACGGTGCGGCGAGCTCGGATTCCGTGAGGAGACGCGCGATCGCTCGAGCCTCGACGTCTCCTTCGCCCGGCCGATCGGTTTCGGGGCGGGACGGGGTGAGGTCCCGGATATCCCAGTGGATCGAGCCAGCGTCCTTGCCCACCGTCCGCGCCACCTCCGTGAGCGCGAGGCTCGCGACGCTCCCGTCCGAGAGCTCTCCGTGGACCCTCGGGAAGACAAGGGTCCCCGGGGTCGCTTCGTGCTCGAGCCGCGTGCGGAGCTCGACCCGCGCCTCCTCGGCGGTCTTTCCGGACACATCGACGTCGACCAGGCGCAGCGCCTCCTTGGGCGCCGTGTCCACGAACTCCGCATGGGGGACTCCGCGTTCGACGCGAACGATGACCACTCCCTGATGGGTCCGCCCGGCGAGGCCGTTTTCGAGGTCCGTTCGGCTCGTCCCGAACACCGCGCCGGGATTGACGAGAAGTCCCCCGCCGGGTCCCTCGCCCTCGTAGGTGTAGTGGATGTGACCGCCCGCGTAGTAGTCGCAACCGGCGGGAAGGTCGTCCCTCCGAACCCCATGGATGTGCTCCCGGAGAGTCGAGGGCAGGTACTCGTCGACTGCGGCGTGGAATTGGAAGATTTTGAACCCCGGCTCCAGCCGGAATGCCTCGGAGTCGACCTCTCGGAAGTACTCCCGGTCGAGCCCATGCGAACGGCCGGAGATGCCGGCGATCCGTGCGCCGGTCGCGTCGTCGACGAGGAAGGGAAGGGTCCAGCGTGTCCCCTCCGTGCGGACCGCCTCGGGGGCGACCCGGAGGAAGACGCCGGTCTCGGCGAGAACGTCGAGCCAGCTCGTCCGGTGCGCGACGTAGTCGTGCGAGCCGTAGATCACATAGATCCTCCGGCCGTGATCGATGAGCCGCTTGAGGGCCGCGGCGACGGGGGCGACCTCGGCCGGGTCCGGGACGGGGGTGTGGAACAGGTCTCCCGAGATGAGGAGGAACTGGGCATCCCGGTCCTCGACGACCTCAAGGGCCGACAGAAGGCTCGATCGCAGGGCGGCCCGGACCGCGGGGTCCCGAGGCCACGCTCCGACATGCGCGTCGGCCAGGTGGGCGAAGACGAACGAATCGGTTGGCATCCCGACCGGTCCTTCTACGGGGCCGTAGCACCGGAACCGGGATTTGACGGTTTGGTCGGGGGAGCCGGCGGAGCCAGATCCTGGAGACGTTTCGTCATCGCGGCGAGAAGGCCCGCCCCGGCGCCCATCGCGAGAATCCCGAGCAGGAAGAAATCGTCGGATGCGGTACTGGGCCCGGGCGCGGTCGGCATCGGGGCTCTTTCCCGAGCCTGCGGTCCCGGCGAGGGGGGAACGGCCCTCATGAGCGCCACTCGTGCCGCCTCGCTCTGCCGAAGCATGCCCTGCATCAGGCCGAAGAGCTCGGTCGCCTCCTCCATCGTCATCTGGCGGTTGTGGAGCCGACCGACCAGGTAGACGTACCGCTGGTTACGTGCTGGCTCGCTGACCCCCGAGGGCCCGGAACTCGAGTCGGCGACCATCGTGTCCAGTACCGCCAATCCCCGCGCCTTCTTGAAGGGTTGCCGGGAGGAGGCCCCACCGGACGGAGGGCGTTATAGAGGGGTGTCCCATCGACCCTTGATGCCGTCTGCGGAGGAGGTCGGCTCGGCGGAGAGGGACCGGCACCTGCATGTCCGTCTCTCGGACGACCGAACCTCGATCTACGACCTGATCACGGAGTACCTGCAAGCGTCGGGAAAGGCGCCGGACTGGTTCTGGAGGACGGCCGGTCGGCTCGAAGGGAGCGACGCGGACAACTTCGAGGAGCTCCTCTCGAGCGCGTTCGAGGCCGGCGCGTTCATCGCCCATGACCA
>DASPSQ010000018.1:0-20084 GCA_035623855.1 Thermoplasmata archaeon
AACGTTCCGGCCTTGATGGCGGTCGGGTAGTCGGTGATGAAGTAGAGGTCCGCGCCGAGCTCCCGGTCGACCCGCTCGCCGACGGCCTTCTCGTCCTCGCTCCCGAGGTCGTCCTCCGAGCCGGGACGACCGAGCCACTCCATGCACGTCGCGAAGGGGATGCGGGGGAACGGGGTCTTCGGCGTCGGAATGTTTCCCGAAAGCGCATTGCCGCGGCCCTCGAGCTCCTGCTTCGTCGAGGCGAACGCGTCGACGACAACCCCCTCGAGGGTCGACCGGACGTCCTCGACCGAGTCGATGAACCCGATCTCAGCGTCCAGGCTCGAGAACTCGGTCGTGTGGCGGACCGTGTCGGACGGTTCCGCCCGGAACGCGGGCGCGATCTCGAACACCCGCTCGAAGCCCGCCCCGATCAGCATCTGCTTGTAGAGCTGGGGGCTCTGGGCGAGGTAGGCACGCTGGCCAAAGTAGTCGACCGGGAAGAGCGTCGCGCCCCCCTCGGCCCCCTGGCGGAGGAGCTTCGGCGTCTCCACCTCGAGGAATCCCCGCCGCAGGTAGGCGTCCCGCATCGTCTCCAGCAGGCAGCTCCGGAGCTCGAACACGGCGCGCACCGCGGGCTTTCGCAAGTCCAGGATCCGATGGTCGAAGCGGGTCCCGAGATCGACTCCGACCTTGTCGACCACGCCGAGGGGGAGGGGGCTCTCCGCTCGCGTAACCAAGTGGGCAGAGGTCGGAAAGAGCTCGACCCCTCGGTGGGACTTCTCCGACCGGCGGACCGTCCCCTCGACTTCGACAACCGACTCTCTCGGGGCGTCCGCAAACAGGGAAAAGAGCGACGGGTCCGCGGCACCTTTCTTCAACGTGACCTGGGTCGTCCCGCTGCCATCCCGGACCAGGGCGAACGCCACTCCGCCGAGAGTGCGGAACTCCTCGAGATGACCCGCGATCCGGACGACCTGGCCGTCCAGCTCCCGGAGCTCACGCGAGAGCCGGCGGGGGAGCGACAGGGATCACGACCTCCTTGCGCGCGAGCGCGGCCCGCACCAACCCAAGGTAGAGTGGGTGGGGCGCCTCGGGACGAGACAGGAACTCCGGGTGGAACTGGACGCCGAAGAAGAACGGGTGTTCCGGCGACTCGAAGACCTCGACCCGCCCGTCGACCGACATCCCGGTCGCGACGAGTCCCGCATCGCGAAACCGCTCGAGGTACTTCGGATTGATCTCGAACCGGTGGCGGTGGCGCTCCCAGATCTCGGACTTCCCGTACAGCCTGGAGATCCGGGAGTCCGGGGTCAGAATCACGCGCTGCGCGCCAAGCCGCATCGTTCCGCCCATGTCGCTGATGCCCTTCTGTTCCTCGAGTAGGCAGACCACGGGGTCGGGGGTCTGCGGGTCCACCTCCGTCGTGTTCGCCCGGGCGAGGCCGAGCACGTTCCGCGCGAACTCGACCGATTGGATCTGGAATCCGTAGCAGACCCCGAGGTAGGGGATGCCCTTCGTCCGGGCGATCTCGACCGCGCGGATCTTTCCCTCGACCCCTCGGGCGCCGAACCCGCCGGGGACGAGGATCGCGTCCGACCGTTCGAGCCGCGCCAGGAGGGACTGATTGCGCACGAGATCCTCCGAGTCGTACCACTGGAGCCGGATCTCGACACCGAGGTGACCTTGGCAGTGGTGGAACGCCTCCGTGTGCGAAAGGTACGCATCCTTGAGCTCGGTGTACTTCCCGACGATTCCGACCTCGACAGTCGTTTCTCCGCGGCGGTACGTCGCGAGGAACTCCTTCCACCCGACGAAATCGGGAGGACGGTCGGGCAATCCGAGAATTCGGCAAAGGAGGGCGCCCACCCCCTGAGCTTCGAGGACCAGGGGGACCTCGTAGACCACCGGCTGGTCCGGGACCGAGATCACCGCCTCGGGGGGGACGTCACAGAACAGCGAGATCTTCGCCTTGATGTCGGCGGTGAGCGGGAGGGGGCCCCGAGCGATGATGAGGTTCGGTCGGATACCGATCGCTCGGAGTT
This sequence comes from Thermoplasmata archaeon, assembly GCA_035623855.1. Lineage (GTDB taxonomy): Archaea > Thermoplasmatota > Thermoplasmata > Lutacidiplasmatales > UBA184 > Lutacidiplasma. The sequence continues at coordinate 2,025 of DASPSQ010000018.1, forward strand.
CTCGGACGGAGTGCTGGGTGGGCTTCGTCTTCGCCTCTCCGACCGGCCCCACGACGGGGACGAGGGTCGTGTGGACGAACGCCATGTGCCCTTCGCCGAGCTCGTAGGAGAGCTCACGCAAGGCCTCGAGGAACGGCATCGACTCGATGTCGCCGACGGTACCTCCGACCTCGACCAGGATGACCTCGGCCCCGGCGGCCTGGGCGACCTCTCGGATCGTCCGTTTGATCTCACCGGTCACGTGGGGGATGATCTGGACGGTGTTCCCCAGGTAGTCGCCCCGCCGCTCCTTCTCGATCACGGAGCGGTAGATCTTCCCGGTCGTGAGATTGTGAGTCCCGACCAGACTCTGGCCGAGGAACCGTTCGTAGTTTCCGAGATCGAGGTCGGCCTCCGTACCGTCGTCGAGAACGAACACTTCCCCGTGCTGGTAGGGATTCATCGTCCCCGCGTCGACGTTCAGATACGGGTCGATCTTGAGGATCGTGACGGGGATTCCCCGCGCCTTGAGAAGCCGACCCAGCGAGGAGGTCGTGATCCCCTTCCCGAGCCCGGAAATCACCCCTCCGCTGACCACAATCACCTTCATGGCCAAACCCAGCGACTCGTAGCGGACCCCGGGCATAAAACCTGCGGGCCGTCGCGTGGTTCGCGAGAGCTGAGAGCGGCCTTCGGAGTCCCCCAGACGGCCGTCAGAAGGGGACCCGTCGCCCGCAGGAGTCCCGGTGGAAGGAGGCGAAATCCGGGAGGGACCTCACTCGTTCCGCCGGGAACACCGGGCCGTCGACGCAGACGTGGTAGGGGCCGAGCGCGCACGCATCGCACATCCCGAGGGCGCACTTCATGTGCCGCTCCATCGAACAGAAGGTCGGAGTCTTGGAGGCGGTGGCACGATCGACCACCTTACGCATCATCACCTCCGGCCCGCAGGTCCAGACGGCGTCGAACCGCTCGGCCTCGAGCAGCCGGTCGGCGAGGATCGTCACGAACCCGTGGAGGCCCTCCGACCCATCGTCAGTGGCGATCTCGACCCTCGCGCCCATCTCCTGAAAACGAGTGCGAAAGAGCAGCTCCTCCGACCGTGTCGCCCCCAACGCCGCGACGATCGTAGCACCCCGGTGGAGTGCTGCCTCAGCCGCGGGGGCTAGGACCGCCGCACCGGAACCGCCCGCGACGACCAGGACTCTCGGCGGGCTGAGGTCGAATCGGTTCCCGTACGGGCCCCGGATTCCGAGGAATGTCCCCGGCAGGATCGACTGGATGCGACGGCTGGTATCCCCCATCACCTTCACAGTGACTCCTTTCGAAGGGCCGACGGCGTACGAGAGCGACATCGGCAGCTCGTCGTCGCCCGGGACCCAGACCATGACGAACTGTCCGGGTTCCGCCTCCGGCGGGTACGGAAATCGCAACGTGACGGTCGACGGGGTCTCTTGGACCCGCTCGGTCACCGGAACGACCGTGCGCACGTAGCGTCCTAGCGGCCTTCCGATATAGCGGCACGGTCGCGCCCACGAAACCCGACCCGCCCGTGCGATCGAGGACCAACCTCCCGACCTCGAGCCTGCTGGAACGTCAAATTGCGCGGGGTCCCGATCTTGAATACCGACCGCGATCCGAGGTCGCGCTCGTCACCCCGCATTCGGAGGCGGCCCACCTTTCGACCCACGGACCGGACGAAGGGTGATCTAATCCGAACCGTCGGTCACTTAGGATGGGCGGCCCCGACCGCGTCTTCGACCCTCTCGAAGCCAAGCTCGTCCAGAAGGCGAGACAAATCCCGGACGAAGGCGCCGAAGACGCCGATGCCGCCAAATGCGACGGCCGTCCCCACCTCGACCGCGCAAGCTCCGGCCATCACGTACTCGAGCGCGTCCGCAGCGCTCATGATCCCGCCGATTCCGATGACCGGAACGGAGACCTGCTCAAAGATCTGCCAAACACACGCGAGCCCGACCGGCTTGATCGCCGACCCGCTGAGCCCGCCGAGCCCATGGGAGAGAACGGGCCGGCGCAAGTGGAGGTCAATCGCCAGTCCCCGAAGGGTGTTGATCGCGCTGATCGCCGCGGCGCCCCCGTGTTCGGCCGCGGCCGCGAGGCCGGCGGGGTCTGCGGTGTTCGGTGTGACTTTCGCGATCACCGGGATCTTCACGCGGCCAACGACCGCGCGCACGATCTCCTCCACTTCCTCCGGGTCGCTTCCGACCTCCGTTCCAAAGCCCTCGGCATGGGGGCAGCTCAGGTTCAGCTCGATCGCGACGACCCCGGTACCCGCCATTCGTTCCGCGAGCGTGGCGAACTCCTCCGCGCTCCCGCCGAACACGGATCCGATGATCGTGGCACCCGACCGGCGGGCCGCCTCGATCTCCCGGGGGTACTCCTCGATGCCGGGATTGGGAAGGCCCATCGCGTTGAGCAGGCCCCAGCGCTCGTAGGTCTCGATCGTCGGATTGGGATACCCGGGGCGAGGGAAGGACCCGATGGACTTGGTGATGACCCCGCCGGCACCGGCGTTCCACGCTCCCGCCAGAGAGTCTCCGCTCTCCCCCCAGATCCCGGAGGCGAGGAGGAACGGGTTCCGGAACGAGAGACCGGCGCACCGGACCGTGAGATCCGCCACAATCGCACGCCACGGGTGTTCCGCTTAAATCGGCTCGGTCGGATGTCGGCCTTCCCATGCACCTTGACCGGCTCACCGACGCCGCCCGATCCTCGCTGGAACGATCCTTCCAACGGGCCGCAGAACTGCGCCATCCCTCTGTGGAGCCCGAACACCTGCTCGCCAGCCTGCTCGAGGCGACCGACGGGCCGACCGTGGCACTCTTGAACGCTCTCAAGGTCCCGGTCGACCGGCTCTCCGCGCGGGTCGAGGAACAGCTGAGGAAGCTCCCCACCGCCGATCACGTCGCCCCTTCCGATCAGTACCTTTCCCGGAGCTTGACCCAGGTCGTCGACGCCGCCGAGTCCGAGGCCGGCAAACACCACGACCGGTATACAAGCGCCGACCAGCTCCTGGTGGGACTCGTCTCGGTCGCGAGCCCCGCGCGGGACCTCCTGGAGGAGTTCGGCGTCCGCAGGACCTCCGTGGAAGGTGCGCTTTCGGAGCTCAGGGGAGCCGATCGGCCGGTGGAGAGCCGCGATGCGGAAGCCCAGTACCAGGCACTCGAGAAGTACGGAAGGGACCTCACCGCGCTCGCGAAGGAGCGAAAGCTCGACCCGGTCATCGGTCGGGACGAGGAGATCCGACGGGTGCTCCAGATCCTCTCCCGCCGGACGAAGAACAATCCGGTCCTGATCGGCGACCCCGGCGTCGGGAAGACGGCCGTCGTGGAGGGACTCGCGCTCCGCATCGCGACCCGTGACGTGCCGGATTCGCTGAGGGACAAGCGGATCGTCGCCCTCGATCTCGGCGCCCTGTTGGCGGGTGCGAAATTCCGGGGGGAGTTCGAGGAGCGTCTCAAAGCGGTGCTGAAGGAGATCGAGCGGTCGGAGGGGTCGATTATCCTGTTCATCGACGAGCTCCACACGCTCGTCCATGCCGGGGCGACGGAGGGAGGGGCCCTGGACGCTTCGAACCTGTTGAAGCCCGCGCTCGCACGTGGCACCCTTCATTGTATCGGCGCGACGACGACGCAGGAATACCGGAAGTACATCGAGAAGGACGCGGCCCTCGAACGTCGGTTCCAACCGGTTCCGATCGCTGAACCGACGGTGGAGGACACGATTTCGATCCTGCGGGGCCTCAAGGAGCGCTACGAACTTCACCACGGCGTGCGGATCCAGGACGCGGCCCTCGTCGGCGCCGCGACTCTGTCCGCGCGTTACATCTCCGATCGCCATCTCCCGGACAAGGCGATTGATGCGGTCGACGAGGCCGCCTCGATGGTCCGGCTGAGCCTGGAGTCTCGCCCGAGCGAGCTCGACCAGCTCTCCCGTCGGATCCGCCAGCTCGAAATCGAGCGGACGGCCCTGCAGCGCGAGAAAGACGCCGCGAGCAAGGAACGGCTGCGCACGCTGGAGAAGGAGCTCTCGGGCCTGAAAGAGCGTGAAACGACGCTCCTGGCCCGTTGGAAGAAGGAAAAGGAGCAGCTCGAGCATCTGCGGTCGCTGCGTTCCGAGCTCGATCGGGCGAAGGCCGACGAGGAGAAGGCCGAGCGTTCCGGCGACCTCGAGGCTGCCGCGCGGCTCCGGTACGGGACCGTCCCCGACCTTCAGAAGCAGATCGAATCCCTTTCGAAGAGCGCAGAACGTCGGTCCGAGGATTCCCTGCTTCGAGAAGAGGTCGGCGAAGAGGACGTCGCCCGGGTGATCTCGAAATGGAGCGGTATCCCCGTGAGCCGAATGTTGGAGGGCGAAACCCAGCGACTCCTGCACATGGAGGAGGCGCTCCGACAGCGGGTCGTCGGCCAGGACGAGGCGATCGCAGCGGTCGCGAAGGCGGTCCGCCGATCGCGCTCCGGCCTCGGGGATCCGAATCGGCCGATCGGTTCGTTCCTCTTCATCGGGCCCACCGGCGTCGGAAAGACAGAACTCGCGAAGGCGCTCGCCGAGTTCCTCTTCCACTCCGACCGCGCGCTGGTGCGGATCGACATGAGCGAGTACATGGAGAAGCACACCGTGGCTCGTCTGATCGGTGCCCCGCCCGGATACGTCGGCTACGAGGAGGGAGGGCAGCTGACCGAGGCCGTCCGGACCCGCCCGTACACCGTCATCCTGTTCGACGAGGTCGAGAAGGCGCACGCCGACGTCGTCAACGTGTTGCTTCAGCTCATGGACGATGGACGCCTGACCGACGGTCAGGGGCGGACGGTCGACTTCCGCAACACGATCGTGATCATGACGAGCAACCTCGGCTCCGACCTCATCCAGAACGCGACGAGCGACGAGGAACGACGGAAGGTTCTCGAACCGGTCCTGCACTCAAGCTTCCGACCGGAGTTCCTGAACCGTCTCGACGAGATCGTCGTCTTCCACGCGCTGACGGAGAAGGAGATCGGGGCGATCGTCGACCTGCAGCTCGCCGGGGTGGAAACGCGCCTACGGGAACGACGGATTCGCCTCAAGGCGTCGGAGGCGGCGAAGGAGCTCCTCGCCCATGCTGGGTTCGACCCCCAGTACGGGGCCCGTCCGCTCAAACGCGCGATTCAGCGGCTGGTCGTGGACCCCCTCACCAGCCAGATCCTCTCCGGTGAGATCCGCGACGGGTCCGAGGTTCGCATCGATGTGCGGGACGGGGGCCTCGTGGTGAGCCCGTCGAGCTCGAAATCGGGCGGTAAGAGTCCATGACCCGTGGCGTGACGATCGCGGTCGTCGGGGCGCCCGACATCGCGAAGGAGCTGGGCAAGAAGGGAACGACCTCCGACCTGACGCTCTTCAACGTGGTTCACGACGACACTGCGGTGACGATCGTCGAACCGACGCAATTCCCCGAGAAATTTCCCCCACTCCTCACGGCGCTTGCGATGGCCGACCAGTGCCTCCTCGTCATTCCCGAGCTCTCCCGTTCGGTGGCCGAAACGATCGCGACGGTCGAGCTCACGGACGTGCCGACGACGGCCGTGCTCGGTCCGGCGGTGGGAGACGCTGAGGTCGTCCGCGCCTTCAAGGGTGGACGGCTCGCCTCCGCGCCTCGCGTGCCTCTCGATCTTCCCATGCTCCGGGAGATGGTGGAGTCGTGGAGTGCCGCGCCGAGCGAGGGTCCGGTGCGAGTCCCGATCGACCATGCGTTCCCCGTGAAAGGGGTCGGGGCGGTGGCCCTCGGGGTCGTGCGACGGGGGTCCCTGAAGGCGCACGAGCGCCTGCGACTCTTCCCAACGCCGAAGGCGGTCGAGGTCCGGTCCATCCAGGTCCACGACGTGGACCGTTCCGAGGCGACCGTGGGGGAACGAGTCGGCGTCGCGCTGAAGGGGGTGGAGGCCGACGAGCTGACTCGGGGTCAGATCCTCGCTCCGGACGGCTCGCTCGAGGTAGGTCCGAAGGTCGACCTCGGCCCGCTCGAGCGATGCCGATACTACCGGGGCGACGCCGGGCCGGGCGCTCAGCTTCACCTCTCCCTCGGGCTCCAGGTCGTCCCTGCGGATCTCGATTCGCTCGATGCGGCGGGCACGCGCCTGACGGCCGACCGGCCGGTGGCCTTCGGGACCGGCGATCACGCGTATCTGATCGATCTCTCCGTTCCGACCGGACCACGGATCTTCGGCCGGGCCAGCGCGAACCGCGCGTCCACGACGTGAGTCTTCCCCGCCATGGGGTGAGCGGTCGCCCCGGTTCCGGAGATTCGAGCGAGCCTACGCAAACATCGTGACCGATTCCTTGCGGAGCTCTTCCTCGCCGACGACCTTTTCGATCGCCCGATCGAAGTCCGCCGGGGTCACGCTGTCGCGCTCCTCTCGGATCGCCCACATCCCGGCCTCCGTACAGATCGCACGGATGTCGGCGCCCGTCGCCCCCTCGCACCGGCCGGCGAGTTGCTCGAAGTCGATCGGTTCGTGCAGCGACATCCCTCGGGTGTGGATACGGAAGATCTCCCCTCGACCCTGGTAGGTCGGGACGGGGATCTCGATGATCCGGTCGAATCGGCCGGGCCGAAGGAGTGCATCGTCCAGGATGTCCGGGCGGTTCGTGGCTGCGATGATCTTGACGTTCGAGAGCGGCTCGAACCCGTCCATTTCGGCCAGGAGCTGCATCAGGGTCCTCTGCACCTCCCGGTCGCCGCTCGTCGCGATCTCGAGGCGCTTGGCTCCGATCGAATCGACCTCGTCAATGAAGATGATCGTCGGTGCCTTCTCCCGGGCGAGCTGGAAGAGCTCTCGGACGAGCCGGGCTCCTTCACCAATGTACTTCTGGACGAGCTCGCTCCCGACAAGGCGGACGAACGTGGCGTTCGTGTGGTGCGCGACCGCCTTCGCGATGAGGGTCTTTCCGGTTCCCGGGGACCCGATGAGGAGAACTCCCTTCGGCGGGTCGACCCCGACCTTCTTGTAGAGCTCCGAGCGAAGGAGAGGATACTCCACCGCCTCCCGGATCTCGCGGATCTGATCGGTCAGGCCGCCGATGTCGGTGTACGCGACGTTCGGCTTGTCGACGATCTCGCTCGCGGTGACGAGGGGATCGAGCGATGCCGGGAGGACTCCCATGACGGCGAGGGTCTGCTTGTTGAGCGCGACCCGGCTGCCGACAGTGATCTTACCGTGCTCGACCGTCTCGGCGGAGTTGACGACGAAGTCCGGGCCGGTGGACGACTTCACGATGACCCGACCGTCGGTGAGCACGTCCCGGACGCTCCCCACAATCAGCGGAGGGTAGCGCAACCGGTCCAGCTCGGTCTTGAGCCGCTTGACCTCCCGCTGGAGGCGGAGGATCTCGGCCTCCATGTAGTGCCGCTCGCTCTCGACCCGCTTGATCGCCTCGGCGAGCTGGGTGTTGCGGAGCTCGAGGAAGTTCACTCGGTCGAACGCGTCATGTTGGGTCGCGGGACTTTCAGAATCGCTCATCTTTCCCGGTACGGTCTGCCCTCGACACGGCTGGACGTGATTCTTAGAGCATGATGGCTTATAAGTAATCGTTCTGCGGGCCGGCGCCGAGTCCTTCCATGGTGGTTGGTGCCGTGCGACGCGCGGTCGCCCTCGCTCCGTCGCACGTGACCGGGGTCTTCTCCCCCTCGGTCGAATCGCGCGATCCCCGGGGCCGAGGATCGGTCGGCGCGGGGATCGTTCTGGACGCCGGCGTGCGCGCGATCGGCCGATTCGATCCCGCGGCCCGCCACGGATTGCGACTGACGAGCGACCTCGGACGCCGCCTCGAAATCTCGGAAGACGCGGCGGCTCACCTCCTCGGCGATCGTCGAGGGCGCCTCGAGATCCACCTCCTCCACACCCTGCCGGTGGGGCAGGGCTTCGGCTCGAGCGCGGCGGGGGCAATGGCGACCGCGCTCGTCGCTGCCCGACTGCTGGGTCGACCGCGGTCTGCGGCCATCCAGGCGGCCCACCTGGCCGACTTCTTCGGTCGAGGCGGTCTCGGGGGGGTCGCCGCCATTCTCGGTGGGGGTCTCGAGATCCGGCTCCGTCCGGGAATCCCTCCGTTCGGGCGGATCGAGCATCATCCGATCGCCGGGTCCGTCCTCGTTGGAACCGTGGGGAGGGCTCTTCCCTCTCCCTCAATCCTCTCCCGACCCCGACTCCTGGACCGGATCCGACGCTCGGCCGGGCAGATCGACCAGTTGGCGTCTCGGCCCACTCTGGAGGAGTTCTTCCGTCTCAGCGAGCGGTTCACGGACCGCGTCCAACTCGCGTCCCCCCGTCTTCGCGCCGTGATTCGGTCGCTGCGCCGGCGGGATACATGGGCGGCCCAAGCGATGTTCGGGGAGAGTTTCATCGCGCTCCCGAGGTCGCGAGCGGCGCACCGGGCGGTCGTGGATTGGCTCCTGGATCGAGACCTCGCGGCCGTCGAGCTTCGGCCCGCGCGCCGAGGTGCGTTTGCGGCGCCGGGATCGGTCGGCCTACCGCTCTGACCGCCCGAGTCCCTCCGGCGTTTCGATGCGCGCCGCAACGCTTTTAGCGAGAGGGCCGTCTCGCCGCCGCCCATGACGCGCAAGCCGGCCCGCATGTACCGCAAGGTCGAGGGTCAGGTGTACACGCGCCGCGAGTACATGGGAGGGGTCCCGAACTGCCGGGTGACCCAGTTCGACATCGGGAACCTCCGCGCGAAGTTCCCGTTCAGCCTGACCCTGGACACCGAGGAGGCGGGCCAGGTGCGGGACATCGCTCTCGAGGCCGCGCGCGTCAGCGCGGTCCGGGTGCTCGAAAAGGCAGCGCCGAATGAATTCCACCTGAAAGTCCGCCGGTATCCACACCAGATCCTCCGCGAGCACAAGATGGCGATGGGAGCCGGGGCCGACCGTATTTCGGACGGGATGCGTCGTGCCTTTGGAAAGCCCGTCGGTCACGCGGTGCGTGCGGAGATCGGCACCGCCCTCCTGACGATCCATACGACCGAGGCCCATCTCGCGGACGCACGCGAGGCCCTCCGGAAGGCTGCCCACAAGCTCCCGGTCCCGACGCGGGTCAACTTGAACCGGGCGGCGGCATAGACGTCGGCCGGACGACCAGGACCGGGCAGGTCGCGTGGGTCACCATTGCGGTCGAGACACTGCCGAGCAGGATCCGCCGCGCGGCGGACCTTCCCCGAGAACCCACGATCAGAAGATCCGTCGGGTGATGTTCGAGGTGGGAGAGGATCTCGTCGACCACGACCCCTTCCTCGCAGACCCCCGTCGCTGCGCTGACTCCGGCCCCTTCGGCCTGCTTCACCGCGGCATCGACGATCTCGCGGTAGCGCGGCATCTCCCCCTCGGGGAGCGCCGCGGGGACGTACGGTTCGTTGGAAGGCACGTACACCGGGACGATCGGCGCGACCGCGAGGATGACGAGCTGGGAGCCGTAGTGTTTGGCGAGATCGATCGCACACTCCAAGGCACTCGCGCCGTACGGCGAACCATCGACCGCGACGGTGATGCGGCGGAACCGCTCCTCGGCCATCGCCCCTCGTCACGTCCCCCCCGTACAAGCGCGTTTCGTTCGGGTCGTGGCCCGCGGTCGAAGTGCGCCCCGCCGACCACAACTGTTTTTACGACTGGCCCGCCTTGAGACGAGGTCGGGTGTTCACCGTGGCCCCCACGTGTTCGAACTGTGGAGCGTCGGATTTCGTCTGGGTAAACGATCTCAAGACCGGAACCCTGGGCGGAGGCACCCTTTCGATCCGTTCGCGAGGCGAGCTCGCCTTCGGCACCCGGATCTGTCGCGCGTGCGGGCACGCGGACCTGTTCATGAAGGATCCCTCGATTCTCCGCATGCCGCACACATGGAAACCGGGCGAGTTCGTACCCATCCCGGCTCAGCACGCTCACGCCAACGCATCCACGCCCGCCTCGAGTGCGACGGCGAGTCCGACCCCGCCTCCCCCTGCCCCATCGCGCCCGGCGGAGACGCCGGCTCCTCCCCCTCCGCCACCGGTTGCGCCACCGCCGCCCCCCACTCCCGCGCTACCGAATCCGAGCCCGGCGCCCTCCCCTCCGAGTCCTCCGACCTCTGCGGATGCACCGCCCCCGACCCCCGAACCGAGCGGCGCCCCGGCCCCTTCCGAAAGCGGGGCCCCGACTGGAAGCGGCGAATCTCCGCCCCCGTCGAAACGACCGTCCCGGCGACGGAGCACGAAAACGAAGTCCGACGACACCTCAACAAACCCTTGAGTGGGTTGGGTCCGACTCGGTAGCCGTCGTGGACACCTCCGGGGCCCAGTTGCCCGGAGACCAATGCGACGACTCTCGTGCGGGCACGATTTCCGGCGTCACCGGTCGGGGACGGACCAATGGAAGAGCGGCTTCGTCAGGAGGACTCTGTTACCCGGATTCCGAACCTCCCGAGAAGATAGCGGGGGGGACCCGTGAGCGAAGCGAACGGGGGGGATCCGCGCGACGGCTCTCCCGCGATTCTAAACCGGCTCCACTTCTGTTGCCCGGCTCGCCGATGCAGGAGCTCGCGGCTCGCTTCAGCCTTCGCTTACGATTAAGAACTCGCGGAAAGTGGATGGTTCCATGACCACCTGTCCTCGCTGTGGCGGAGAAGTGGGTCCCGACGTCGCGTTCTGTCAAATCTGCGGACTCGAGTTGCACTCCGCGTCCGCCTCGAAGGAATCGCCAGCGGTATTCCCGGAACCAGTGCTTAAAATCGATCCCGCCTCAAAACCAGGCACCTCAGTTGACGCGTTCGTGTTCTACGGTCGTGGGGTTCGAGTTCAATCGCTACCTGAGCGGATACCGGACTCAATGTACGCCAGGAATCCCGATTCGCGAAATGCGTGGAAGCCTCCCCCACAGGGGGCTGACGCAGCCAGGCCCGCAAACTTAGGAAAGTACAATCGCCAAGGAACGGTCGCCCCGATAGCATCGCATGTGGAAGCGGTTCAGGCGGTGAAGGAACTCGCGGGCCTGATTGGCCGCCCAAGTCGGATTTCGGTCCTGATGAGCATCGTCCCCCACTTCGGCTGCTGCCGGATTCCTGGCACGCGGGTCACCGCATTCTTCCCCCGCGGGCTCGACATCCACGGGAGCATGACGATGACCGGTTACGTGGCCGTGTCCGGCGCAGCGACCGAGGCACAGCTTCGGCAGTCGATCTCCGACCTCGGAAAGCTACTGGAGGAGGAGGGACTGTTCGGACCTCTCACTCCGCGCGATCAGCTGCGTGGGGGAGGAGAGGATGATCCCCGCGCCTTTGACTACTTCGCGAACCATTCAGACGTCTGGTCCGATGAGGGCTGAACACAGTCTGCTCTCCTGGGTCCGTTAGGCCCAATCTCCACGTGGGCACGGTGAAAGTGGTTGCCTTTCCGCATAGCGTGGACTCACGGTCGGAGGGACCCGCGCCTCTCACGTGAGCTCCATGAACTCGTCCACGCTTACGCCCGCATCGCGAATGATCTTGCGGAGCAGTCCCGCCCGATTTCCTGGCCAGGGTGGACCGGCACGACTGTGGAGCGGCCATCCGGATGGACGAGCATCGCGTGTCTGCCTTTCTGGCGGACGATCTGGAATCCCAAGGCCTCGAGCGCGCGGAGGACCTTCCGGGCCGGCAGCGGCCTGAGGCGCGTCAAACGCTATACCTCGATGGTCTCGACCGCCACGAAGCTCGGATGCGGTTCGTCCGAACCCTTGGTCTCAAGGTAGAGCTCGATGGCCTCCCGCATCCGATCCATGAGCTCCCTCACCGTTTTCCCTTGGGTGTGACACCCGGGGAGCTCAGGGACCGAACCCACGAACCAACCGTCCTCGTCCTTCTCAACGACGACGTGGTACGTCTTCCCGGCCATCTCCTCACTCATGCTCCTCGCTCCTATCGATGATTCCGAGGGACTCCTCTCGGAGGGAGAGAGGGGTCCCGAGGACCCCCGGGAAGGACCCGGCCGTCATCTCCGTATCTGGAGAGGTGAACTCCCACCCAAGCGAAGGGGGGTGACCCGCAACGATTCGGCGCCTACGTGACACGCCCATCCGACCGTCGATTTGAGCGAAGGTGGCTTGGTCGAACGTAGCGAACTCGGCTCCCGCTCGCTCGGCTTGCTGCGAAATTTCCTTACGCCGGTTCGCGATGTCCGGCGCATGTCCGTATCTGCGACGTCGCCATCCGAACGAACCGTCCAGAGCGCATCAACCGAAAATGCCCACATTTCGGTCGCGTCTCAAGCTCGCTGGGTCGGAGTGGCGATACTCGTAGGGGCGGGCGTCTTCGCATTGGCGGCTGCGATCGGCGCAAGCATCTACATGGCACCGCAGCCAGGATTCTGCGCTCCACCAGGCGGTGGCCAAGACATCCCGTGCCCGGCGTCGGCCCTGACCACAAACAACTTGTTCGTTCTTGTCATCCTCGTGGCTTCGAGCCTGGTTTTCTTCGCGCTGGGAATCGTGGTGCTCATGATGGCATGGTTCCACGAGCGCCCAACCAATTGAATTCCGAAGGCGGACGTGGGTATAGAGAACGGCCAGTTATTCTTCCCCATACGGAAACGGCCACTTGTAGTCCCGCCGGAGGGCGTATCTCGAGCCTCGCCCGTCAATCCGCCCCTCCGCCGCGGGGGATTCCCGAGCGCAGCGCGGGGGAGGACCCGCGGTGATTGGCACTACGCGACACGGCCACCCTATCGTCGTTTTGAGCACGAGCGGCTTCGTCCGAGGCCGTGAGCGCGGGTCCCGCGCCGACCGCGAATCGCATTCCGCGGTGGAACACGTGCCCGAAGCACCCTGCCGACGAGGCGGGCGACCTCGATTTCGGTCAGTGACACAAGGAAGCGTTGTCGCACGGGGCCTACTGTATGGACGTCGACAAAATCGAGTATCGGATCGATGCGAGCGGCACCCTGCGGGTCGTGGGGATCTACGAGCTGATTCGGTGGGGGTGGCAGCATGACCTGGACGACATCCCCGAGCAGTTGGCTCTCTATGAAGGAAAAGTGGCGCTACCGCGACAGATCAGTACGTCAATCTCCCCTGGACAGGGCTCGTCCTTTCCCACGTTTTTCGTGTGGCAATGGCCCGACCTTTCCGAGTTCGTGGTCTGTCGATTGGAGGACTGGGTGGGAGGTTCGAGAAAGGCGCTCGGTCTGGGACGCCAAGCGTTCGCTGACCTGATCAGGGATCTCCCTAGGTGGGACGACGACATCGTCGCACCCCCCTCCATATGGGGCCGCTAGTTGCGGGGATCCCCGCCCCGTCGCGACCCTCGCGATGCCTTCCGCGAGAAGGGTGGATACCGCGTTCGTGGGGAATCCGCTACGACGGGTAGAACCAGCGATAGATCCGTTGGGACTGTTCGGGAGTGATCACGGCCCTCCCGCCCATAAACTGAGTCCACTCGACGTGCGTGGAGTCACGCCATCGAAGGTCGGACCACGGAACGACTCTGTTCCAGATCGGAGAAACCCGGATGGCGAGGCCCCGGTTCGTGGGGGCGACCTTGAACACGGCCCTCCGTGTTTGAAGAACCAGCTCGGCAAACACGACGATCAGGATTGGCCCGAGCCATACCCACATTCCGAGGATCCCAAACGGCACGCTCCAGGACAGGAACCCGGCTTGCGCGGAAGTGATCGTACCAACGTCCCAGAGGATGTTGAGGACGAGAGCGGCCGACAAGAGGACCGCGAGAGGAAGAGAGGCCCATTGAATCGCGAAGTAGATCGTCGACCACTTCGGGTCGCCGGCGACCCACTCGACGGACGAGTGCGTCACGCGTGAGGGATAGGATTCCGTGGCATTCAGACTTGCTCCTTGCAGGGGCAGACCTTGGGCAACGCGGTTACGCAGGAACACCCTCGCATTCGGGCAGCAGCAATGCGCTCGCGGCGAGCGGTTCGAGCGAGACGCGGGCCCCCATTATGCTCGCCGAGCGGAGCGAGGGGACGCTCGCCCTTCGGGCGAGCGCGAGCTTAATGTGGGGAGCGCGCGGCCGATGGGGTGACCGCAATCAGCGCGGAGGGAGGGAAAGAAGCCGCGCGGGCCATGAACGAAGTCCCACGTCCGATGCGCGAGTTCGTGCTTCTGGGGAGCCGGCCAGGAGTGATCAAAATGCTTGGCTACTTCTCACCGAACGATCTGAAATCCGGCAGGCTCAGCAGGACGGCTGCGGTGGCGAATATGCCAATGGCGGCGATGGTCACCGCGACTCCAATTCCATAGATTGCAATTACAATCCCTCCGGCCACGAGACCGGCGGGGATTGCCGCAAAGGATCCGAAGTCCCCGATCGACAGAACGCGAGCGAGAATGTTGCCGGGAACCACGGCTTGAATGGTCGAGTAGTATACCGTGTTGGCGAAGCCGATTGCTAAACCGGCACCGAGCAGGGCGGCGACCGAGAGTTCGAGGTTCATCGAAAACGCAAGGAGTCCATACGCTAGTCCCTCCGAGAGGAGGCAGGCACCCATCAACGGCCCCGCAATGCGGCGCGTCGCGATCCTTCCGACGATGAGCCCTCCAGCAGCGACTCCTGCCGCGAGCGCTGCGGCGAGAGCACCGTAGGCGATGGCACTGCCTCCGAAACGTGTCGCGGCGTAGACCACTAAGAACGGTGAGACCCAGGCCGAGAGAAAGTTGGAAGGAAGGTACCCGAACATGACCTCGACAAGGGTCCGGCTCCGGAAGACGAAGCCCGTACCCTCGGAAAAGTCCTGCCGGAATGAACGGCGAACGGCGGAGGATCCTTGAGCAGACCTACCCAACTCGCTCCCAATCTGGAACAGAAACATCGCGGACAGCGCATAGGTCAATGCGTTGACTCCGAGACCCCACTCCGATCCGAGCAGAGCGACAACAACGCCCCCGACCGCGGATCCGATGCTCGTACCGGCCCCACTGGTCGAGTACAGCAGACCGTTGGCGTCCTCCAGTGAATCCCGCGGGACCAACCGTGGGAGAATGGCCTGGCTCGCGGGGGTGAAAAGCGCGGAGAAGCAGTTTACGAGGACCATCACGGCGAGAATCAACGGAAGGGAGAATCCTTCGACATAGAGGGTGGCGGTGAGGAGGCCCATGCCTGCCATCCGAGTGAGGTCGGATGTGACCATGAGCGAGCGTCGATTGTAGCGGTCCGCGAGGACGCCGGCAAAGAGACCCAGAACAATCCCTGGTACGATTCCGGTGAGGCCGACGTACGTGATGTCGATCGCGCTGCGAGTGTAGTGATAGACGATCCAGTTAACCGCGACAAGTGATACGGCTGCGCCGAGCGTAGACGTCGCTGACGATGCGAACAGATTCCTGAACGGACGAGCTTGGAGCGAGTGTCCTATACTGCGCGACCTGCCGGGAGGAGGTTCACCTTCCCTCGGAGAGAGACTCTGCATGGAGCACAGCCCGGCCTCACATTGCCCGGGACGATCGTAGCATGGCCGCCGGCTGATTAACAATCCGGTTGACAAAGTTGCGAAAAGGGCGGCGGCGCTAACACGTACGAAGCTGGGACTTTGGGTACGCCTCTAGGGTCGGGGTAATCGACACGGAGTGAGCGCGGTGGCCTCGGGCCGAGCGATTCGAGCGAGGACCGAGGCCGTGCCGTCATAATGCCCGCGCGGGTGGCCACGGACGCGCGGGCTTTATGGACGGACCGCGCGTTCGATGACCGACCGCGATGAGCGCGGAGCAGTACGGTTCGTCCGTTCCTGGTCAGGTCGCGTTCTGGACGTTGGTTGGGTTCCTGCTGGCGGTACTCGCTGCGTTGACGGTGACGCTTCTCTCCGTGCCGATGGCTGTGAAGCTGCTCGCGGGCGCTGTCGTCGTGCCGATCGTCGCTGTCACCATTCTCTTGCTTTACTTCGAGCGGAAAGGGAAGAGGTGGAGCTTCCCGGGAGCTTGCACCTTGGGCGCAGTGGGAGTAACCCTTCGGCTTATCGTCAATTCGATGCCGTCGCTCGAAGTTGGGGGAGGTCTACCAGTCGAGGTGACGGTCACCTATGTCGCCCTGGGACTGGCCGTGGTCGGAACGAGCTTGTGGGCACTTCTCGCGGGAGCAGGTCACAAATCGAAACGTGGAACGTGACCCCCGTCGCGCCCTCCCCTTAAATGCCCCGCGACGCGCCTGCGTCCGCGGAGGTCATTCAGTGGATGACGCTACGACGAGGACTGCTCGCCGCGCTGCTCGCGCTCGCGATGATGTTCGCGTTCTTGGCGATGCTGTCGGTGATGTGGGATCTCGCGGTGCGGTGACACGTCCGCAATCTAGGCGATGCAGGCACCAAGATACTAGTGCGAAGCCGGGGCGGTGGTTCGCTTCCCCGAAGGCCCGCCGATCGCGACCATGACGAGGGCCGCGATAATCCCAAGTCCCGCGAGCCCTTCCATGGCATACAATGCGCCGTCGCTCTGCCCACCGACCAAGAAGATCGTGCCAGCGACGGTGGCTCCTAACGCTGCAACGGCGGCAACCCCCGCGGCCGCCCTTTGTGTAGCGCGGTAGGACCGACCCACAAATGACGTGACATACCCCGCGATCCCGACCGTAACGAGCGCGAGTCCGATATGGCTCGCGAGGGTGAGGGGCAGGTAGGAACTCTCGAGGGCGAGCGAACCCCCCACAGTCGATGTGAGCAGGAACATCACGAGCACCAGGATTCCCCAAATTCGTAGGGATAAGCCGGAGCTCGCTGGCACCTTCTGGTCGTTGGCGGATGGCGGGCTGGGTTCAGGCATCGTCTTTGGCCCTGGGTTTGCCTGCGGCACGACGCGAGATAACATTGACCTCTGGGTGAAAGTGGGCCCGCTCTGCAAAGCGCATAGTTCGCAGCCCGAGCCACGGATCTGCGACGAGGCGACCAACCTAGCGGCCGCGACGTCTTCAGGAAGTACGCGCGCGGTCGTTGCGAGTCGGCAATGGGCGTGCGCGTTGAAGCACCTTGAGGGGACCAGGATCAAAACCTCGGGGTGTCATGAGCTTCGCCAGAGTTCCCGACGGGCGATAGTAACTTACAAGGTCACGGATCCACTAACGAAAAGGAACCTATGGCCGGCCAGAACCCGGTCGCAACCGATCAAATCGTACTTTCCGCCTCGAAGACTCGGCAGGACTACCGCCTCAGCTTCGCCCTACTGTTTGCGGGCATTCTCATGTTCGGAGGATTCTCTCTCTTCGAGTACTGGGTCGCCTCGACTGGAAACTACCCCACCTCGATTGCACCCGTTATTGTGATCTCCCTCTTCGCAAGCGTCGGGTCCATCTTGATCACGGTAGGTGCGATCTTCACCGTCATCAACTGGTCACTCCTTCGGAAGGCCCGACACACCGCTTGACCGGGCCACCCCGACAATCCGCCTGAGGAGCGGCGAGGGCGGCCGTGCCCTCTTCATGCCCGCCGAGCGACCGAAGGGAGCGAGGGAACGGTCGAGCCGAGCGAGACCGCGAGCTTGAAGAAGGGACCGCGCGGTCGATGGGCGACCGTGATGAGCACGCCTGAAGTCGAGGGATCCGCTTCAATGTCCGAACTGTGGCGCAACTACCTTTCGCCACAAGTTCCACTGGCCGTCAGCTCTTCGCTGCGCGAGGTGCGGGTAGAAGGTCGAGGAATGCCGTTGCGCGGCCCCGCCGGCTTGATGTGGGACGCTCGCGCCCGATGACGGGACCGCGATGAGCGCGCGCCAATCTGGATGTCGACCCTTCCTCGAATCCCCGGATAGGCAGGGGTGTCGGACTGTTCGGCTCACTACCTGCCAAGGTCAGACAGCGATTCTTGCGTATTCGCTTCACCGGGTGAGATAGCGGGGCATGGATTTGAACCATGGATCTACGGGTTATGAGCCCGTCGGGATTTCAGGACGCCCGGCGCCGCCGGACGTTTTCCTGACTACCCTACCCCGCTGCGCCGCGGGGAGGAGGACGGCATATTTAGGGCCTCGGCTCGGCCGGCTTCAATACCGGCGGCCGATCGAGCGCGGAGGGGGACCCCGGAAGATCAGTGGGCCTGGCTCAGATCCTCGCGTTCGCGCTTGAGCAGCCGATCCCAGTCGGCCTGGACCTGCTT
>DASPSQ010000022.1:0-19176 GCA_035623855.1 Thermoplasmata archaeon
GATGCACTGGTCCTCGGGTTCAACCTCGACGATCTCGCCCAGACGGTCCTGATGAACCTCGTCCGCGGCGACCTGGACCGGCTCGTTCGCATGGCACCCCACCGGGTCCGGCAGCCGGGCCTCGTGCCCCGGCTCGCGCCCCTGGCTGCGGTCCCCGAGCGGGAGGTGTACCTTTACGCGCGGCTCCGGAGGATCCCGTTTGACCACGGGGAGTGCCCGTATGCGGAACGGGCCGCGAGGAACCTCTATCGGGAGATCGTCTGGCGGCTGGAAGAAGCCCAGCCCGGCACCCGCCAGTCGCTGTTGCGAACTCATCGGCGGCTCGTCGACCGGTGGCTCGAGCACGAAGACGTCGGGGCCCCGACTCGGTGCAGGGTCTGCGGCGACCCGGCGGCGTCGGACCTCTGCCGGGCCTGCGAGTACCTCCGGATCGTTCGCAGCGTCGCCCCCGGGGCCCCGGAGGCTGCATGATCGGGGCCCCCCGGCCGCTCCCGGAGAGCGACCCCCGGGCATCCGTACGCCGACGGGTCTTCGTCGCAGGGGCGGGGATCATGGGGAGCGGGATCGCGGCGCAATGCGCGTTGGCGGGGTATCCGGTGACCCTCGAAGACGTGAACGAGGAGCTCGCCCGTCGCGGCCTCGCGAACGCGAGCCGGGCCTTGGATCACGCCGTCGAGAGAAAGAAGATCGGGACCGACGACCGCGACTTTGCGCTCGGTCGGATCGACGTCGCGATGGGGCTCCGCCGGGTGGATTCCGCCCAGATCGTCATCGAGGCGGCTCCTGAGAGCCTCGAGTTGAAACGCCGGCTGTTCCAGGAGATCGAGCTTGCGGCGACGCCCAGCACCCTGCTCGCGTCGAACACCTCGTCGCTCCCGATCACGTCGATCGGCCAGGAGCTCAAGGATCCCGGTCGGCTCATCGGGATCCACTTCTTCAACCCGGTTCTGCAGATGCCGCTGGTCGAGCTCATCCCCGGGCACGTCACCCGCCCGGAGGTCGTCGCGGAGGCCCGCGAGTTCGCCGTGAGCCTCGGAAAGACCGTCGTGACGTCCCGGGATACCCCGGGGTTCGTCACGACACGGGCGCTCGCCGTCCTGGTGAACGAGGCAGCGTGGATGCTGTACGAGGGAATCGCGACGAAGGAGGATATCGACACGGCGTACAAGCTCGGATTCCACCACCCGATGGGCCCCCTCGAGCTGGTCGATCTCGTCGGGATCGACACGGCGGTCTCGATCCTCGATGTCCTCTGGGACGGCTTCCGGGACAGCCGCTACCGGGCATGCCCGCTCCTCCGAACGATGGTGGCGGCAAGGAAGCTCGGACGTAAGACGGGCGAGGGCTTCTACACCTACCCGCCCTCCACGGAGAAAGGATGAGCCTCACGACCGACGCCATCGACTTCCTCACTCTGGTCCTGGTCGCGTTCATCCCGGCGCTGATCTATCTCTCCTGGATCCGGAGGACCGAGCGCTACCAGCGGGAGGCGTGGGGCCCGGTCCTAGGGGCGTTCGCCTACGGTGCGCTGTTCGCCACGATCACCGCCGGGGTGATCGAGGCGATCATCGTCTCGCTCGGGACCTCGGTGAGCCAGAAATTCCCGGGTCCGGAATTCGTCTTTCTCAACAGTAGCTCGTCGTACGGGGTCCTCTTCCTCGTCCTGGTGGTCGCACCGTTCGTCGAGGAGGGGCTCAAGGCCTCCGGCGTGGTCGCGAACCGGCGCCGCCTCCACCTGATCGCGGACGGCCCGGTCTTCGGTGCCTCGGTGGGGCTCGGATTCGGATTCTTCGAGACGTTCCTCTACGGGCTCGGCGCCTGGCTCGTCGGGGGCCTCGCCGCCGGGATCGCGCTCATCCTCATCCGGAGCGTTTCGAGCGTTGTCCTTCACGGAAGCAGCACCGGGATGTTCGGCTACGGCTACGCGCGCAGCAAGTTCGGCGTCCCGGGTGCGGGTTCCGGGACGTACTACCTCGTCGCCGTGGCGATGCACGCCGGGTTCAACGCCCTCGCCTCGCTCGCGATCCTCCTCGCGCTCCTCGGGATCTCAGGGTTCGCCATCGGCCTTGCGAGCCTCCTCGCGCTCCTCGCCGCGATCGCGTTCGCGTTCTGGGCGATCGAGCACGTCCGGGACGTGATCCAGTCGTCGGACTATCCCTCGATCGTCAAGGGGTCGGCCCGGTACCAGCCCCGGGCGCCCCCCGGGGGCCGCTAGGGCGGGGTTACCGGGGCGGAGGCGCGGCGTCGGCCTTGCGCTTCCACGCCGCTTCCCCGATCGACCGGTAGACCGCTTCGGCTTCGTCCCCCGCAGGAGCTTCCCCGCTCTGGCCCACGTCGCGGATCCGGGCTTTCTTGAGGAGCCAGTAGTGGATCCGCCAGGTCTTCCCCCGCGACACGGTCGCGTCCTCCTCTTCGCTCGTGAGGAGCCCCTCCTCCTCGAGCTGGTAGAACCGGTCCCGGTCCTCGCTCGACAGCTTGTTGTCGAGGACGGTATCGTCCGCGCCGAAGTACCCGAGGACCATGCGGGCGACCGGCCGGGCCTCGGGCGGGGTCATGCGACCTCGCGCCACCAGCGTCCGCTCAATCGCTCGGGTCAGCTCGGCCTCGGTGATCGACGCCATGGCCGCAGTGTCGGAGAGGGATAGTCAGCAAAAAGCTTCGCGAACCAGTGGTCCCCGACCGCCCGAACCGTTTAGTGAACCGGTGGGCTCGAGAGGAGCGTGGCGTCACCGGTGCCGTTCGACCTCGACCCCCGGGCCCGGGAGGCCGCGCGACGCGCCTCGAGCCGGGGGCTCTGCGACGAATGCTTCGGCCGGATCCTTGGGCGAGCCGGTCATGGTCTCACGAACCCGGAACGCGCGGCCCGGTGCGCGGCGGCCCTCGGTCTCATGACGGCCCCGCGCGAGGGCCCCTGTTCCCTGTGCCTCGGGGCCTTCGACCGGCTGGACCTCTGGGCCGACCGGGCCCTCCGTTCGGCCGAGGGAATCGAATGGCATCGGTTCACGTGCGGGTCGCGCTGGGACCCGGAGATCCTCGCCCGAGAGGAGGCGCTCTGGACCGAGGTCGGAACCGAATGGGGCGAGAGCGCACGCAGCGCGTTCAACCGAGAGCTCGGGAAGCGCTTGGAGGCACGCACCGGAGCCGCCGGCGGCCCGGACCGGCCGGATGTCGTCTTCCTCGCCGACCTTCCCGTCGGACGGGTGGAGGTGACGATCCTGCCGGTGTACATCCGGGGTCGGTATCGGAAGCTCGACCGTACCCTTCCGCAGACCCGATGGCCCTGCCGCAGGTGCCGCGGATCCGGATGCGACTGGTGCGGCGGAACGGGAAAGACGTACCCGACCAGCGTCGAGGAGATCGTCGCGGGCCCTTTCCTGAAGGCGACCGGGGCGGCCGGAAGCCGGTTCCACGGCATGGGTCGGGAGGACATCGACGCCCGGATGCTCGGCCGGGGCCGACCGTTCGTTCTGGAACTCCTGCACCCCTGTCGACGGACGATCGATCTCGAACGGACCCGGGAAGAGCTGGTCCCTGCGGCGCGGGAGCGGGTGGAGGTGATCGATCTCCGCCCGGCCGAAGCCGCCGACGTCCTCCGGGTCAAGGAGGCGTCGCCCGAAAAGAGCTACCGGGTCGGGGTGCTGGGGTCGGTCCCCCTCGCAAAGGTTAATGAGGCGCTGAACGTGGCACTCTCTCGAGCGATCGCCCAGCGCACGCCCGCCCGCGTTGCGCATCGTCGATCCGACCGCGTACGGACGCGTCGGGTCGTCGCCGCGCGCGTGGTCGAGGCTGGCGAGGGGCGGTTCACGCTCGACCTGAGAACCGAGGCCGGTACCTACGTCAAGGAGTGGGTGGAAGGAGATGGCGGTCGTACCGAACCGAGCCTCGCATCCCTCGTGGGGGTCCCGCTAAAGGTCGAGTTTCTCGACGTCCTGGAGATTCACGACGCGGAGGCGTAGATGGTCAAGAGCTCGAAGGGGTTCCGATCCCGGTCCCGAGGCACGTTCACGAAGGAGGTGCGCGAGCGCGGCCTCCCCCCCGTTTCCCGTTTCCTCCGCGAGTTTGAGGTCGGGGACCAGGTCATGGTCCGCATCGAGCCGTCGGACCCGCACGGCCAGCCACACCCCCGCTACCAGGGTCGGACCTGCACGGTCGTCGGGCGATCGGGGCGGGCCTACCGCATCGCGTTCCTGGACGGCGGAAAGCACAAGGAGCTCATCGCTACGCCCATCCATCTCGTACCCGTGACGACCTCGGAGAGGACCGATGCCTGAGCCGGTCCCGCTCGCGAAGGTCAAGAGCCTCCTCACCGAGGAGTCCTCCCGGCGGACGCTCCCTCGCGAGGCGTCGCTCGCCCACCAGCACGCCGAGATCTTCGCCCGGCTCTCCGAGGAAGCGACTGCGCGGCTCATCGAGGAGCTTCGCACGCTTCCGTTCGTGGACGCCGCGGTCGCCGTGAAGATCGCGGATACCCTCCCCCAGTATCCGGAGGAAATCCGTCTCCTCTTCTCGAAGGAGCGCGTTCCCCTCGACGAGGAACAGGTCGGCCGACTGCTCGAGATCGTGGCCCACCATCGATGAATCCGGAGGGGACCCGTGGAGAGCTACGCGTACATCCTGGATTATCTGCCGCACGGCCGGCAGACCGAGCACGGGTTCCACCGGGAGCCCCTCGCGCTCGCGGTCGGTGAAACCGAGCTCAAGCTCTTCGAGCTCGTTCCTCGACCGGACGCCGCCCTGACGGCCGGTCGACGTGTCCCACTCGTCCCGGCGCCGGGCACCGCCTCCCCGATCGACCACGTCCGCCGCCGGATCGGCTATGACGAGCTCACCGTTTCGGCCCGAACCGAGCTGCCGGGGGCCCTGGAGGCGATCGTCCGGTCGAACGAAGCGCGCTTCCTTCGGTTTTTCAACGAGGCCCCGGCGGTCTCGCGCCGGTTCCACCTCCTCGAGCTCCTGCCGGGAATCGGGAAGAAGACGATGCAACAGATCGTGGACGAGCGGCGCCGGGCCCCGTTCCAGAGCTTCGCCGAGATCGAGAGCCGCCTGCACCTGAAGAACCCGGAGCACCTGATCGTCGGGCGGATCGAGCAGGAGTTGAGCGGTGTGGAGGACAAGTACCGCCTCTTCGTCGCGCCCTAGCCGATTCCCACAGGGATCCCGGAGGGCGCAGCAACGGCGGGCCGGAGCGGCGGAACCGCGCCGGCGGGGGGTCGGGGCCTCGGACCGACGAGGACTCGAAGGGCCGATACGCTGACATCCTCCCACCCGCATCGAGGGAACCGGTGGCGTCCCGTCGCTGGAGCCATTCGGTACGTCATGCTGGGGCTCGGACGGAGCCCTCCGGGATCCCGGACCGTCCCGGGGCCGTCCTCGCGACCCTCCGGGAGCTCGGCATCGTCCCCTCCCGCCGCTGGGGGCAATCGTTCCTCACCGACCCCTTCGTCGCGGATGCTGAAGCGGCGCTGGTCGGACCCTGCCGGACGGTGGTCGAGGTCGGAGGCGGGCTCGGCATCCTGACCGCCGCGCTCGTGCGGCGGGGCGTCGAGCGGTTGACAGTCATCGAACGGGACCCCCGGCTCGCGACGTTCCTTCGGAGGACCTTCGGGGACCGGATCCGGCTCGTCTCCGGCGACGCGCTCCAGGTCCCTGTGGAGCCCGCCGACTGCTACGTGGGGAACCTTCCGTATTCGGTCGCAACCCCACTCCTTCTGCGCTGGATGGAGGCCCGCCTTCCACGTATCGTCTTCCTCGTACAACGCGAGGTCGCCGAGCGTCTTGCCTCCGATCCGGGGTCCAAGACGTACGGCCGACTATCGATCGTTGCCCAGCTCTACGGCCGGGTCGAACTCTTCCGCACGGTCGAGCCTGAGGCGTTCACCCCCCGGCCTCAGGTGGAGAGCCGGATCGCCGTCTTCGAGCGACGATCGGATCCGATACCGGTCCCCTCGGTCCCGGAGTTCGAGCGAATCGTACGAACGCTTTTCGCCTCCCGCCGGAAGCAGCTCGGGAATCTCCTCCCCCGGGTCGCGCCCTCGCCCGAGGCAACGGACGACCTCGCGTGCCGAGCGGGTTGGCCCGAGTCGTGGCGTCGGCTCCGCCCCGAGGATCTTCCCCCACCGGCGTACTTCGCTCTCGCCCGGGCGATCCACGAGCGAGGAGAGTGATCCGGGGAGACCCGGAGAAACCCTCGCCCCACGGTCCACCGTCTGTCGCCGTGGGTCGGCCGATGCCCCCAGCCGGGCCGTCGGCGAAGGAGCGCACCTAAGTTAAACTCATATAGAAGAGCAATTTTTCCCCTATCGGTGATCCGATGCTTCAGGGAACGCCGATCCTCGTCCTGAAAGAAGGAACAGAGCGCGAGCGCGGAAAGAGCGCCACGCAGAACAACATCGCGGCGGCCCGCGCCGTCGCGGACGCGGTCCGGACGACCCTCGGTCCGCGGGGAATGGACAAGATGCTGGTCGACTCGATGGGGGACATCACGATCACCAACGACGGCGTGACGATCCTCAAGGAAGTCGACGTCGAACACCCTGCGGCGAAGATGATCGTCGAGGTCGCGAAGACCCAGGACCAGCAGTGCGGGGACGGGACGACGACGGCCGTGGTCCTGGCCGGAGAGCTCCTCAAGCGGTCGGAAGCGCTGCTCGAGCAGGACGTCCATCCTACGGTCATCACCCGGGGATTCCAGCTCGCGGTTCAAGAGGCCCAGCGTCTCCTCGAGAAGGAGATCGGGACGTCGGTCAAGCCCGAGGACGAGGCGGTCCTGGTCGACTGCGCGCGGACCGCGATGGGCTCGAAGGGGGTCTACGGTTCTCGGGAGGAGCTCGCGAAGATCTCCGTGAAGGCGGTCCAGAAGATCGCCGAGGTCCGCGGTGGAAAGACGGTCTGCGACGTCGACCAGATCAAGGTCGAGAAGCGCCACGGCGGAACGATTGCGGACACCCAGCTGATCGAGGGGATCATCATCGACAAGGAACGCGGCCATCCGCGGATGCCGGCCGAGCTCTCGAACGCGAAGATTGCGCTCCTGAACTCCGCGCTCGAGATCAAGAAGACCGAGATCGAGAGCAAAATCAACATCAAGAACCCGGCCCAGATCCAGAACTTCCTCGACGAGGAGGACAAGACCTTCCGACGGATGGTCGAGGCGATCAAGGCCTCCGGTGCGAACGTCGTGGTCTGCCAGAAGGGGATCGACGACGTCGTGCTGCACTATCTCGCGAAGGAGGGGCTCTACGCGGTGAAGCAGGTCAAGGAGTCCGACCTCCAGAAGCTTGCCCGTGCGACCGGCGGCAAGATCGTCACGGGAATCAAGGAGCTCACCCCGGCCGACCTCGGGAGCGCGGCGAAGGTCGAGGAGCGCAAGGTCGGGGAGGACGACATGACGTTCATCACGGGATGTTCCAACCCCCGGTCGGTCTCGGTCCTCATCCGCGGCGGCACCGAACACGTGACCCAGGAGGTCGAGCGGAGCCTCCACGACGCGCTCAAGGTCGTCGCGAGCGTCCTCGAAGACGGAGTGGTCTGCCCGGGCGGCGGGGCGACCGAGATGGACCTCGCGGTCAAGCTCCGCAAGTGGGCCGGCACCGTGGGCGGACGGGAGCAGCTTGCGGTCGAGGCGTTCGCGCAGTCTCTGGAGTCGGTCCCCTGGGCGCTCGCGGAGAACGGCGGATACGATTCCATCAACGTCCTGATCGACCTGCGCAGCGCGCACGACGGCACGCAGGCGAACAAGAACTACGGCGTCAACCTCGCGGACGGCAAGGCCGCGGACATGTGGAAGCTCCGCGTCATCGAGCCACTCCGCGTCAAGCGCCAGGCGCTCACCTCCGCCGCGGAAGTCGCCAACATGGTGCTCCGCATTGACGACGTGATCGCCGCGAAGAAATCCACGCCGAGCCCGCCGTCGGGCGGTGGTCACGAACACTAGGCCCCCACTCGGAACCGGAACGCTCCGGCCCCCACCGGCGGGGCGAACGACCCTGCGGGCACGGTGGGAACACCTTCCCCAGTTTTCCACTCCCGGTGGCGTTAGAGGAATACTTCGCTGCAGTGAGCGTTTTTGTGCCAACGCCTTCGAACCCGAAGCCTTCTTAACGCGAGGGCGGTAGGCGCCTCGCCATGCGCACCAAGCCCGTGGAAGGCGTCCTGCGGCTCGACGTGGTGGCCCTCGAACCGCGTCCCGCGATCTATCTCTCGTACGACGGGCTCGCCGGCATCAGCCAGCGCCCGATCCTGCGGGATCTTGTCGAAGAGCTCGAGCGGAAGGGCCCGGAGGAGCTCGGGAAGTTTCTCGAGGCACTGCGCGCTCGCCACTCCGGGCAGGTCCACGTGTACTTCTCGGACTACGTGAGCTACGGGATCGGCGGAGGGGATGCTGCGGCCGAGTTCTTCCTCGGCACGTTCCTTATCCTGCACGAGCCGTCGCGTCCGGCAGGGAAGGAACCGGCGGTCCCGGAACACCTCGCCCTGTTCCGCCCGGGCGGGGTGGAGCGGCTCGCTCTCGAGAACCCGGCCGCCTGAACGGACGTCGCGCAGCGGCCCCGCGCACCTTAGAAGCTTCTCGGGGGTCGCGAATTGGTCTGTATGCCCGACGAATCCCGGCTCGAGGCCGAGCGACGCGCGAAGGTCGCCCGTTGGAGGGCCGGGGGACGTGAACCGTATCCGATCGAGTTCCCCGGCCGGGTCAGCACGGAGGAGGCGCGTCGGGCGTGCGAACACCTCGCGCCGGGCACCGACGATCCGTCGCGGTCCCTGCGCGTCGCCGGTCGGCTGCGGGCGATCCGACAGCACGGGAAAGCGACGTTTGCGGACCTCGACGATCTCGCAGGATCCCTCCAGCTTCTCCTACGCGTCGACGAACTGGGAGAACCCGGCTACGAGGCGTGGGTCTCCGATCTCGATCCCGGAGACATCATTGGGGCGGACGGTCATCCGACCGTCTCCCGCCGGGGCGAGCCGTCCCTTCTCGTGAGTTCCGTGACCCTCCTTGCCAAGGCGATTACCCCGCCACCCGAGAAGTTTCACGGCATTCAGGACGTCGAGGAGCGCCTCCGTCGAAGGTACGTCGACCTCCTCGCCTCGCCCGAAGTGCGGGCCCGGTTCCGCGCCCGCACGCTCCTCGTGAACGAGGTTCGCAGGTACTTCGACGGCGCAGGGTTCCTTGAGGTCGAGACCCCCGTGCTTCTACCGGTCGCGAGCGGCGCGGCGGCGGCCCCGTTCGTAACGCACTCGAACTACCTCGGCTCGGACGTGCAACTCCGGATCGCCCAGGAGCTTCCCCTCAAGCGACTCCTCGTGGGCGGTCTCGAGCGCGTGTACGAGATCGGGAAGACGTTCCGGAACGAGGATCTCGACTCGATCCACTCTCCCGAATTCACCGAGCTCGAAGCGTACTGGGCGTACGCCGACTACCACGACATGCGACGGCTCACCGAGGGGCTCTTTGATCGGCTCGCGCGTCGCGCGGTCGAGCTGATGCCTTCGTCGCAGGACGTCGAGAAGGCCGCGGCCGCCTTCCGGCCTCCCTTCCCCACGGTCGATTTCGTCGACGAGCTCGAGCGACGCAGCGGGATCTCGGACCTTCTGTCTCGGAGCCGGGAGGAGCTGCGCGCCCTCGCGCGAGCCGCCGGTTCGACGGTTCCCGACAACTCATCGACCGGGACGTTTCTCGACAAGCTCTTCGAGCACTATGTCGAGCCGACCCTCTCGGGAGTCACGTTCGTGGTCGACTTCCCTCTCGCCACCACCCCGCTCGCGCGACGACATCGCTCGAAACCCGGGCGCGTGGAGCGGTTCGAGGTCTTTACCCCGGGATTCGAGCTTGCCAACGCGTACACCGAGCTCACCGACCCCGACGAGCAGGAGGAGAGATTCCGTTCCCAGCTCGGGGAGCGAGGAGACGATCGGTACGCGTACGACGCGGATTTCATCGAGGCCCTGCGCTACGGGCTTCCCCCGACCACGGGAATCGGGATCGGGATCGACCGATTGATCATGGGCCTCCTCGGCCTCCCGTCAATCAAGGACGCGATCCTGTTCCCCCTCGTACGTCCCCGGTGATTCGGGGGATTTTCGGGATATACCTCTCCGTGTTCGAAGGAGCGTCGATGAGGAGCGAGACGCTTCCTCTGGCCATCGAGGACCTCTCGGTCGTCTACGGCGAACGACGGGCGGTCGACCACCTTTCGTTCTCGGTGCGCCCAGGGGAGATCTACGGCCTCTTGGGCTCGAACGGGGCGGGAAAGACGAGCACGATCAAGTCGGTCGTCGGGCTGGTCCGACCGGCGTCGGGTCACGTACGGGTCTTCGGACTGGACGCGGTCGAGGACGCCTACCGGGTGAAGGAACGAGTGGGCTACGTGCCCGAAACGTCCCTTCTCTACGAAGCGCTCACCCCTCGAGAGTTCCTGGAATTCGTGGCGAGCGTTCGACGGCTCGACCGAGGGTTCGCCTCCGAACGGACCCGGACCTATGTCAGTGCGTTCCGGCTGGAAGAGGAGTTCGAGGAGCCGATCATGGCGCTCTCGAACGGGACCCGGCAAAAGGTCCTCCTGATCGCCGCGTTGCTCCACCAGCCCCCCCTTCTCGTCCTGGATGAGCCTCTCAACAGCCTCGATCCGCGGTCGGTCCGGATCATGAAGGACCTTCTGGTCCGCTACGTCGCGTCGGGAGAGCGGGGGGTCCTCTTCTCCACGCACACGATGGAGGTCGCCGAGCAACTGTGCCACCGGGTCGGGATCCTCGACCGCGGCGTCCTCCGGGGCGAGGGGACCCTCCCCCGTCTCCGCGAGAAAGTGGCGGCCGGCGACGCGACCCTCGAGGAGGTCTTCCTCCGCCTCACGGAAGAGGGAGAAGGAGTGCGGGACGCGGTCGCTTCTCTCGGGGCCCGCGGATGAGCTGGCGTGAGGCGGCCCGACTGAGCGACGTCGCGTTCACCGAGCTCTCCTTCCAGGCGATCTACGCGTTTCGCCAGGGGAACCTCGCGCCTCCCGGCCCGGCGAAGACCGCCGTCGCGCGCGCGCGGCGGCGCGTGGCCCAGAGCAAGGCGGTGGTCAGCTTTGTCCTGGCCCTTCTCGCCCTCGGCGCCGCGGTCGCGCTCAGGGCCGCGGTCTACCGGGGGAGCTTCCTCACGTCCGTGGTCCCGCTCGGTCTGTTCCAGGCGGGGGTCCTGACCGGCTTGCTCGTGCTCGAGGTCGCGTTCCTGTGGTGGACGGGCATGCAAGTGCTCCCGACGTTTCTCTCCTCCGGCGTGCTCCCGGTGCTCGAGTCGCTCCCGATCGATGACCCCACGCTCCGCCGGACCGCCGCCTTGCTTTACCTGCGACTGTTCGATCTGCCGGCGCTGACCGTGCTGGTCGCGACGCCGCTCGCGATCGGCCTTGTCCTCGGCCCGATCGCCGGGCTCGCGATCCTCCCCGGGGCGATCGCGGTCGTCGGGCTCTCCCTCGGCCTCTCCCTCGTTACGGGTCGGTTCTTCCTTCGACGGGTCCAAGGCTCTCGCGGGGGTGGGGGCCGAACCGTGGTGCGCTGGACGTACCTCGTCCTCTGGCTCATCCCCGTGTTCTCGATGTTCATCTTCGTGGTCGCCGCCCCGGCCTTCCTCGAATGGCTCGGGCACCTTGCGATGCATGGTCCGTCCCTCGGGAGCCAGTTGCTGCTGCTCGCCTTCCCGTTCCCCCTCGCCGCCCTCCCGGCGCTCGCTTCGAGCGGCCCCGCCGGCCTCGGGCTCGACAGCGCCGGGTGGGGATTCCTGATCGGCGGCCTGGGCGGATACGCGGCATTGACTGCATGGTCCGTCGTCTGGGTGTTGTCCTCAGTGCGTCAGGTGGGGCTCATCCCGCCGATCGCCGAGCTTCCCGCCAGCGTCTCCGTCGTGGAGCTTCGACCACAACGCCCGGTCCTCGCGGTCCTCACGAAGGACCTCCGGATCGCCAGCCGGACGCCGGGATACGCGTTCCTGATCCTCTTGCCCGTGCTCGACGCCATCGCGATCGGTCTTCTCACGTACCTCAGTCCTCCCGGCTCCTCGACCGCATTCTCGATCGCGCTCGGGGCGGTCACCACGGCCGCGATTCTCGCAACCTTCTTCGGCCCGGCGTTCTTCGCGATCGAGGTGTTCGCCTACTCCTACGGACGGACGCTTCCCTTGAAGGATCGAACGCTCGTCTCGGGAAAGGTCGTCCTGGTGACGGCGATGTACCTTGTCGCGTCCGCGACCGTCCTCGGAATCTCGCTCGCCCGGATCTTTGAGCCGGGCCTCTTCACGGTGTTCATCGCGGCGGAGCTCCCCGCGGTGGGGGCGGCGGCGTTCCTGGAGCTGGGAATCCTGTTCCGGCGCGCTCGGTCCCACGGCCTACCGATCACGAACCTCTATGCGAGCGCCTGGACGGCGTTCGCCGTTTCGGTACCGGGAGTGGTCATCGCGGCCGCGCCGCTCGTTGCGTTCCGATTCGTGAGTCTGGGGGGAGAGTCCCTCGGACTTCTCGCAATGGCGATCGTCGCGTTGGCCGAGCTCGCGGCGTGCGCCCCGTTTGCGCTCGGGGGGAGCGGACCGTGAGCTCTTCCCCCCTTCCACCGCGATTCGATCCGAAGGGGATCGAGGCACGGTGGCAGGCCGAATGGGACCGGCACCAGGTGTCCCGGGCGCCGGAGCAGCCCCAGGGCATCCCCTATTCGATCGTCCTGCCGCCTCCCAATGTGACGGGGGGCCTGACGATGGGGCACATGCTGGGGGACACGGTGATGGATGTCCTCATCCGGCACTACCGGATGTCCGGTCGGCCGACCCTCTGGGTGCCGGGCCTGGACCACGCCGGCCTCGCGACCCAGGTCGAGGTACGACGACGACTTGCTCGGCAGGGGGTCCGGTTCGAGGACCTGCCCCGCGAGGAGGCGACCCGGGAACTCGAGGCGTGGCGCGCGGAGTACGAGGCCCGCATCCGGGAGCAGACCGGGGCCGGCGGATTCTCCGTCGATTGGAGCCGCTACCGGTACACGAAGGACGAGGGGAGCACCCGGGCCACGCGGGAGATCTTCGTGCAGCTGTACAACGAAGGACTGATCTACCGGGGCGAGCGGTTGGTGAACTGGGACCCGCGCTTCCGTACCGCGATTTCCGATCTCGAGGTTGTCCATTCTGAGGAGGAGACGATCCTCCTGTACGTCCGGTACCCATGGGCCGACGGGACCCCGGGTGGGCTCGAAGTAGCGACCGTGCGCCCCGAGACAATCTTTGGCGACATCGCCGTCGCGGTCCATCCGGGCGATGCTCGGTACACGTCGGCCATCGGACGCGAGGTACGCGTGCCGATGACCGACCGGAGGGTGCCAGTGATCGCCGACGAGGGAATCGACCCTGCGTTCGGCGCCGGCGCGCTCAAGGTGACCCCCCGGCACGACCCCTTGGACTACGAAATCCTCCAACGTCACACGGAGCTCTCGATGCCTCCGGAGATCCTCGACGACGGCGCGCACCTGACGGGTCCGTGGGTCCCGACCGCGTTTCAGGGGCTCGACGTCGACGAGGCTCGGGACCGGGCCACCGACGAGCTCGAACGGAGCGGCCTCATCGTGCGCCGCGAGCCGTACCGCCACACGGTCTCCCGGTCCGAGCGGTCCGACGCTCGGATCGAACCGCGAATCTCGACCCAGTGGTTCGTTCGGATGCGCGCGTTGGCCGACCGGGCCGTCGCCGGAGTGCGGGCCGGAGAGATCCGGATCCACCCGGAGCGCTGGAACCTCACGTTCTTCCGCTGGATGGAGGAGATCCAGGACTGGTGCATCTCCCGTCAGGTTCTCTGGGGTCACCCGATCCCGGCCCACCGGTGCCGGCGGTGCGAACACGACGTCGTTTCCGTCGAGCCTCCCACCCGGTGTCCGGCGTGCGGCTCGACGGAGTTCGACGCCGATCCCGATGTGCTCGACACGTGGTTCACCTCCTGGCTCTGGCCGTTCCTCGCCCTCGGCTGGCCAGAGCGGACCGGCGACCTCGAGCGGTACTACCCCACGAATGCGCTCGTCACGGGCCGGGACATCATGTTCTTCTGGGTCGCCCGGATGATGATGAGCGGGTACCACTTCACCGGACAGCGACCGTTCTCCGACGTCTACTTCACCGGGATGGTCCGGGACGAGCAGGGACGGAGGATGTCGAAGCATCTCGGCAACTCTCCGGACCCCCTCGACGTCATTCGAGCGCACGGCGCGGACGCGATGCGCTTCGGACTGGTGTTCCCGAACCCGACGGACGAGGACGGCGGGTTCGGCGAGGGGACCCTCGAGAACTCCCGGAATTTCCTCACCAAGGTCTGGAACCTGGCCCGATTCACCGTTCCCTACGTGCCGCCCGGGACTCTGCCTCCGGATTCCCCACCTCGGCTCGGCGCCGAAAGCGCCCGCGAGAACCGATGGATCCTCGCCAGGTACCGTCGCACGATCGAGGAGGTGACCGCGGCCATCCGTGCGTTCGAGCCGACCCGCGCCGCAACGGCCCTGCACGGATTCGTCCGTCACGACCTCGCGGATCGATACGTGGAGATTGCGAAGGACGCCCTCCTGGGGCGTCGCGGCGAGCCGGCCCAGCGGGAGGCCCGGGCGACCCTCCTGTTCGTCTTCGAGCGGACCCTGAGGCTCCTCCACCCGTTCGTCCCCCACATCACCGAGGAGCTCTGGCATGCGCTACCGCACGATGGCGAACTGCTCGCCGCGGCCCGCTGGCCCGCGGTCGACGAGGCCCCGGCCGACCCCGAGGTCGAGGTCGAGATGGAGACGGTCCTCGAGGCGATCCGATGGCTGCGGAACCTCCGGGCGGAGGAGCGGGTCCCGGCCGAGAGCGTCCCTCCCGCCTGGATTCGCCCGGCGGGACCCGAGATCGGGCGTGTCCTCGTGGCGGAGCGTTCGATGATCGAACGGATGGCCCGGGTCCGGCCGCTCGAATTCCTGGAACGTGGGGCGCCCGCACCCGCGGGCGTTGGGAGCCGGGTCGTTCCGCTCGGCGAATGCTATGTCGCCCGGCCCTCCTCGAATCTAGGGGAAACCGAGGCGCTCGCGCGCGAGCGGGAGAAGCTCTCCGGTCTCCTCGCCAAGACCCGGGCCCGGCTCGCGGACGATGGGTTCCTCCATCGAGCTCCTCCCGAGGTCGTCCGGGAGACGGAGAGCAAGGCCGAGGAGCTTTCGGCGCGGATCCGCCGAATCGATGAACACTTGAAGGCCGACGCCTCGACATCCTCCGCCCCATGACCCGCGTTTCCCATCGCACATCGACCTCCCGGCGTCCGACAAAGCGCCCTCACCCCCCTCCCTCCCCCGGACCGACGATCGGGACGATCCCCCTTGCCGGTTCGAATCGCCCCCACCCCGCCTTCGGCCTCGGGCTCTGGGGCCTGGGCCGGTGGAGGCCAGACGACGAGGCGCGAACGAAGGCGACGATCGCCCGGGCGTGGGAGCGGGGAGTCCGATGGTTCGACACGGCCGAGGTCTACGGGAACGGGCGATCCGAGCGGCTCCTCGGCGAGGTTCTCCTTCGGTCTGCCGGGGGCGCGGGGGATGCGTTCGTGGTCACGAAGGTGTCGTGGGAGCATCTTCGGCCGTCCCAGGTCCGGGCCGCTCTGATCGGTAGCCTGGAGCGCCTCGCCCGTCCCTCGGTGGACCTCTACCTGGTGCACGCCCCGGACCCGCATGTCCCGCTGTCGGAGACGATGGGGGCGCTCGAGGAGCTGTGGCGGGCGCACAAGGTCGGTGCTATCGGCGTGTCGAATTTCTCGGTCGAGGAGCTCGAAGAGGCCGCGCGCCATCTGGCGGAGGCCCGCATCGCGGTCAACCAGGTGGAGTACAACCTCTTCAACCGGACCGAGGGCGACGCGCTTCGCGAGTACTGCGCCCGCCACCAGATCCTTCTCGAGGCGTACACCCCCCTCGCGCGCGGCCTCCTCTGGGGTCGCTATCTCGATGGCCAGCGGGTCCCCCCCGAGGTGCGCCGGTTCGCCCATCGCCTGTTCGAGGAGAACCGGCTGCCCGAGATCCTCGCGCGGACCCGGCGGTTGCGCGATCTCGCGTCCGAGGCGGGCGTCCCGCTCGCGGCGATCGGTCTCCACTGGCTCGCGAAGCGCGGGGCGGCCCCGGTGGTCGGCATGAGCCGCCCGGAGCAGGTCGATGCCAACCTGGCCGCATGGGCCGCCCGACCTTCGGACGACGTCCTCGAGCGAGCGGACGCGATCGCGCGGGGAGACGATGCTTAGACTCGTTGCCTTCGACATGGACGGCACGCTCGTGGACGTGGCGAGCTCCTGGAGGGTCGTCCACGACCACTTCGGCGACCACAACGACGAGGGGCTCCGCCGCTTCCTCGCGAACGAGATCGACGACGTCGAGTTCATCCGCTCGGACGTCCGGATCTGGAAGAAGCACGTTCCCGAGCTCACGATCGGCGACCTCGATCGGATCTTGGCCGGAGTTCCCCTGATGCCCGGTGCCCGCGATCTCGTCCGGGGGCTCCGCGCTCGAGGGGCCCGAACCGCGATCGTGAGCGGGGGTCTCGACCTCCTGGCCCGTCGCGTCGCCCGCGAGCTCGGGATCGACATCGCCCTCGCCAACGGCGTCCGGGTCACCTCCGCCGGGCACCTCACCGGAGACGGGATCGTGCGGGTCCCCATCCACGGAAAGGAAGGGGTGCTCGCTGCGCTCCAAGAGCAGCTCCAGGTTGGACCGGAGGAAACCGCATCGGTCGGGAACTCTGAGATCGATGTCGGCCTCTTCCGCCGGAGCCGGGTGGGGATCGCATTCCTTCCCGAGGACGACGAGGTTCGGCGCGCGGCGACGGCGGTCGTCACCGAGCGGGACCTCGCCCGGGTCCTGGACGTGCTCGCGGGGTTCCCCGCGGCCTGACCCTCCCCGGGAACCCTTTTACCCCGACCACCGGTAGACTAGGGTCTCCATGGAATCGTATCAGACGCTCCTCGAGCGCGCACGGGCGAAGCTTCCCACCATCCAAACGGGCGGAGAGCGGTTCCAGCTTCCCGAGCCGGACGTCATGACGGACGGGAAGAACACGATGATTCGGAACTTCCAGGAGATCACCGGGGTCCTGCGACGGGAGCCCGCGCATCTCATGGGGTACCTTGCGAAGGAGTTCGGGTGCCCGGGAGTGCTCGACCTCCCGCGCGGCGTCCTCAAGTCCCGTCTCACAAAGGAGCAGATCGGGCTACGGATCCGCGAGTACACCGCGAAGTACGTGATCTGCTCGGAGTGTAAGCGCCCCGACACCCACCTCCAGAAGGAAGGTCGCTTCCTGCTCCTGATCTGCGAGGCCTGCGGCGCGCAGCGACCCGTGACCGTGCGTCGCGTCGTCACCCCGGAGCGCCCGAAGACTCCGGTGGTCGTCGGGGAGGTCTACCGGCTCACGATCGAGGACGTCGGACGGCGGGGGGACGGGGTGGCGAAGAAGGAAGGGTTCGTGATCTTCGTGACGGGCGCGAACCAGCGGGGCGTGACCGTGAACGCGAAGGTGACCAAGGTCCTCGGAAACAACGCGTACGCCGTGGTCCAGCCGTAGCGGCCGATGCGGAGCCTTCGCTGGGCCGGCCTGCTGGCGCTGTACATCGGGGCGCAGTCGGTCGGTCTGGTGCTCGCGGACCCGTTCCGGGCGGCCGGGCTCACGTCGTCCTCCAATCCCCAGAGCCCGACGTCTCCCATCTTCATCATCGCGATCATCGTCATTGCGCCGATCTTCATCCTCCTTCTCGCCCGACAACGGGGCGGCCTTGCCGCGCTCCGCCAGGTCATCCTCCTCGCGATCAGCGGAGCGCTCTTCATCACCCTCACCGCGACTCTCGGCGTCGCCTGGCCCGCGACGTACCTCTTGCCACCCTACGCCGCCGAGATTGTGGTCGTCCCGGCGATCATCGTGGGGGCGACGGTCAGCGCAGTGCTGTACCTCACCCTCCTCATGGAGCCCCAGTGGTACATTGTCGACCTCGTCGGCTTCCTCGCCGCCGGAGCGCTCGTCGCGATCCTCGGGATCTCGTTCGCGATCCTGCCGGCGTTCATCCTCCTCATCGCGCTCATGGTGTACGACGCGATCGCGGTCTACCGCACGAAGCACATGGTCTCGCTCGCGGACGTCGTGACCGAGATGAAGCTCCCGATCCTGATGGTCATGCCGGACGCTCCCGGGTTCGACTACCCGGCGGCGGCGCCGCTGCGCGAGCAGCGGGCCCGGCCCGTCGAGGAGCGGAGCGCGCTTTTCATGGGCCTCGGGGACATCGTGATCCCGGGGACGCTGGTCGTCTCCGCATTCGTCTGGCTCCCGGACCACCCGGTCTGGCTCGGCCTCGGGGCCAGCCTCTGGGTCGCCCTCGGAGCGATGCTCGGCTCGTTGTTCGGGTACGCGGCGCTGATGCGGCTGGTCGCGCGGGGCAATCCTCAGGCCGGCCTCCCGTTCTTGAATGGCGGCGCGATCGCCGGGTACATCCTCGTCTACCTCGTCGCCTTCCATTCGGCCACCCTCGGCCTCACCGCGGCGATCTGAAGCCTCCAGGGCACCCCGGAGAACGATGGTCCCGGCGGACGGGTGCGACCGCGTTCGATCCGCTGGCACGTACGTCGCTCCCGGGCGATCTCCTACCGGGGCGCCGCCGGCCTCGAGCGTTTAATCCCCCGAGCACTACAGCCCGGTGAATGCCGCGCTTCGTTGCCTTCCTCCGCGCCGTCAACCTCGGGGGGAACACGACCCTTCGCATGGAGGCGTTGCGCGAAACGCTGGGAACGGCCCGGTTTGGGCCCGTGGAGACCATCCTACAGTCCGGGAACGTCCTTCTTTCGTCCGACGCGCTCGATGCGCCGGCGCTCGAGACCCGGCTCGAGCGGTTGCTCGACCGGTCCTTCGGGCTCCGGACCGATGTGCTGGCGCGAACGGCCGACGAGTGGCACGAAGTGGTGCGGCGGAACCCATTCCCCGAGGCCGCCCGGGATGACCCCAGTCACCTGACCGTTCTGATCTTGAAGTCCCCGGCCCGAACCGGGGCGTGGGAGGATCTGGCGCGCGGGATCCAAGGGCGGGAGGTCGTGAAGGCCGCCGGTCGCTGGGGATACCTCGTCTACCCCGACGGAATCGGACAGTCGCGACTCACCCTGGAGCGGATCGAGCGGGCCCTCGGTACCCGCGGCACCCTCCGA
>DASPSQ010000003.1:0-157145 GCA_035623855.1 Thermoplasmata archaeon
GCCGCGTTCGCGATCGGCGGTCTTGCCCTCGCCGGGATCCCGCCCTTCGCCGGGTTCTGGAGCAAGGACGACATCCTCGCCGCGGTCTATTCCGATCTCGGCACGCACCCGGAGTATTGGCCGTTCTTCATCCTCGCCTACGCCGCGGTCTTTCTGACGGCCTACTACATCTTCCGCGCGTGGTTCCTCGCCTTCTCGGGCGATACGACCCGGGATCCGACGCTCCCGCCGGCCCACGAGGGTCCGTGGGTGATGCAGGTCCCCCTCGTCGTCCTCAGCGCCCTGGCGATCGTCGGGGGCCTCTTCGTGTTCTGGCCGAGCTTCGGCACGCTGCTCCTGAGTGGAAACGGCGTCGCCGGGGTCCCGCCCGTGTATGGGTCGACTGAACTCATCCTCTCGGCGGTGAGCGTCCTCCTCGCGGCGTCGGGGATCCTCCTCGCCTGGCGCCTCTGGGGGAACGGGCGGGTGTTCGTCCTCGCCGAGACCCGCGCCGCCCAGTCCGTCCGCCGCCTCCTCCTGAACCGATACTACTTCAAGATCGGCTACGACTGGATCGGCGCGAAGGGAGTCTACGGGGTCGCGCGCGCGGCGGACTTCTTCGACCGGTTCGTGATTGACGGGACGATCCACGGCTTCGAGCGGATGTTCGCCGGATTCAGCGACCGACTCCGTCGGATCCAGAGCGGGCTCGTCTCGGACTACGCCGCGTACGTGGTCGCGGGGTTGATCCTGGTGTTCGTCCTCCTGCTCCTGGTCGCGCCGTACGTCGTCTCCTGGTGGGGAGGGACCTAGATGTCCTTCCCCCTGATCTCGCTCGTCCTCGCCACGCTGCTCGCGGGCACGGTCGCAACGTTCGCCGCGGGACGGTTTGCCCGCTGGGTCGCGCTCGGGACAAGCATCGCGTTCCTTGCCGAAGTGGCGCTCCTCCTCCTCGCGTTCCCGGGCTGGCCCGGCTACTCGAGCGCGGCGATCCCCGGGTTCGCCGAGAGCGAGACGTACGCCTGGATCCGCCTGTCGTGGATGCACATCGACTATGCGGTCGGGGTGGACGGGATCTCCCTCGTCTTCATCCTCCTCACGGCGATCCTCCAGATTGCGACGGTCGTCTACTCCTGGGGCGAGGAGCAACGGCCGGGCGCGTACTTCGGACTCGTCCTTCTGACGTGTCTCGGGTGCTTCGGCGTCTTCGTCGCGCTCGATGTCCTCCTGTTCTTCCTCTTCTGGGAAGCGGTCCTCGTCCCGATGTTCTTCCTCATCGGCTTCTGGGGCGGGCCGAACCGGCGCTACGCCGCGTTGAAGTTCTTTGTCTACACGCATGTCGCGTCGATCGTGATGCTCGTCGGACTGCTCGCGCTCGTCTTCTATTCCGGCGCGAGCTCGTTCGACTTCTCGAGCATCTACGCCGCTGCGCGGGGCCTGGGCCCGGTCACGCAGACGTTCCTGTTCCTCGCGCTCTTCTTCGGCTTTGGGGTGAAGTTCCCGATCGTCCCGTTCCACACGTGGCTTCCCGACGCGCACGTCGAGGCGCCGACCGGCGGATCGGTCCTCCTCGCGGGCCTCCTCTTGAAGCTCGGCGGCTACGGGCTGATCCGGTGGGCCGTCGAGGTCCTGCCGAGCGGGCTCCACACCGCGCAGCCGATCCTCTATTTCGTCGCGTTCCTCTCCATCATCTGGGGCTCGGTCCTCTCGCTCTCGCAGCGGGATCTGAAGCGGCTGGTCGCGTACTCGTCGATCAACCACATGGGGATCGTCCTGCTCGCGATCGCGCTCGATTCCTCGCTCGGGCTCCTCGCCGCGGTCCTCCTCATGTTTGCCCACGGGATCGTGAGCGGCCTCCTCTTCATGACCGCCGGGAGCGTCCACCACACCTACGGGACCCGCGACATCGCGAGCCTCGGGGGGATCACGCCCCGCACGCCGGCGCTCTCGACCATGATCATGGTCGGGTCGCTCGCGTCGCTCGGCCTCCCGGCGCTCATCAGCTTCCCGGCCGAGTTCACCGCGCTCCTCGCGACGTGGAACGGGCTCGCCTACTGGGTCTTCATCCCGCTCGGGATCCTCGTCGTCACGGCCGGATTCTACATTTGGATGATGCAGCGGGTCCTCTTCGGACCCCCGAAAGGGATCCCGCTCGAGGCACACGAGGTCCCGTGGTACGAAGGGGTCGGGATGGGACTCCTGGTCGTCCTGACAGTCCTGTTCGGCATCCTTCCCAGCCTTCTCGTGAACGTGATCGTGAGCTCGCCCGTCAAAGGGTTCCCGGGGACGTGAGCCGATGGACGTCGGGACCTTCGCCGGGCCGTTCCTCCCCGAGATCTTCCTTCTCGCGGGCGCGCTCCTGATCTTCCTCCTGGACGTCCTCAACGTCCGACGGAACGAGCTCGTCGGGGCGATCGCGGTCGCCGGCATCCTTCTCGCCCTCGTGTTCGTCGTCGCGGACCTCGGGTTCGCGCCGCTCGCGGCCCTCGCGACGATTCCGTCCGGCCAGATCGACGTGGTGCCCACCGGGACCCCGCTCTACACGTTCACCTCCCTCGGTCTCGTCTTCCAGGGGATCTTCCTCTCCGCCGCCCTCCTCGTGAGCCTCGCGTCCTTGAGCCGGCCCTCGAACGAGCGCGGGGCGTCCATCTTCTACGGCCTCCTGCTCATCGCCACCCTCGGGATGGTCCTGGTCGCGATCGCCTCCGACCTGATCTTCCTCCTCCTCGCGATTGAGGTGTCGAGCATCGCGACGTACCTGCTCGTCGCGTACACCCGCCGGGACCCGAGGAGCCTCGAGGCGGCGATGAAATTCTACATCATCGGCGCCCTCTCGACCGTCCTCTCGTTCTTCGGCGCGTCGCTCCTGTACGGTGCCTATGGCACGACGAACCTCGTCGCGATCGCCGCCGCGAGGGGGGCGGTCGGGTTCCCGGTCCTGGTCCTGCTCGGCTACGGCTTCTTGATCGCGGGACTCGCGTTCAAGGCGACCCTCGTGCCGTTCCACGCGTGGGCGGTCGATGTGTACGACGGCGCCCCGACCGACGTGACGAGCTTCCTCGCGGGGGGGTCGAAGAAGGTCGGAATCTTCGCGTTCTTCCTTGTCTTCCTCGCGCCGGTCCTGTTCGTCCGGACCGCGGCCGCCGGGGTCCCGTTCACGACCGGTTCCGTCGCCCTCGGTCCGGTCCTTCAGATCACTCTCAGCGTGATCGCCGTCCTCACGATGACGCTGGGGAACGTCCTCGCGCTCCTCCAGAAGGAGATGAAGCGGATGCTCGCCTACTCGTCGATCAGCCAGGCGGGCTACATGCTGATCGGAATCGCCGTCGGGACATCTCCGGCGCTCGCCGGCGCCACTCTTCAGGTCTTCGCGCACGTCTTCATGAAGGGAGGGGCGTTCCTCGTGGTCGCCGGGGTCACCGCCCTCGGCGTCGGCCCCCTCATCGAGGACTACCGAGGGCTCGGAGTGCGGAAACCGCTGCTCGGGCTCGCGTTCGGCCTGATGCTCCTGTCGCTCGCCGGCGTGCCCCTCACCATCGGGTTCGTCTCGAAGTTCGTTCTCTTCAGCGCCGCGGTCGAGGCGAAGGGGTACTTCGTCTGGCTCGCGGTCGCCGGGCTCCTGAACAGCGCCCTGTCGGTCTTCTACTACGCCCGGGTGCTCAAGGTGATGTTCTTCGACCAGCCGGCCCCGCGAGCGGGGCCGGTCGGAGCGATCGTCGGGGGTTCCGAGCCGGCCCGCCTCCCCGTCGGCGGGCTCGGCTACGGCCGGGCCGCGGCGATCGCGCTCGCGGTGATCGTCATCCTCGCGTTCGGCGTGTATCCCCAGCTCATCCTCGGCCCGATCCAATCCGCCGCCCAGCACTTCGTGAGCGTCGGCCTATGAGCGGTCCGGAGCGGTACGACGTGGTCGTCGTCGGCGCGGGCCCCGCCGGGTCCCTCGCGGCACGAGCCTCCGCCGAACTCGGGGCGCGGACGCTCCTCCTCGACCACCGGGTCGAACTCGGCCACCCGGTGCAGTGCGGGGAGTTCCTCCCGTCGGCGCACGAGCTCGCGACGCTGTTCGACTGCCGGGAGCTCATCGACGCGGCGTACGAGATCCCTTCCGCGACGGTGCTGCGGTCGACCCGGACGATGACGTGCGTGTCGCCGTACGGCCACCGGTTCGCCTTCCCTCTCGCGGGGTTCATGGTCTCGCGTCGTTCGTTCGATAAGGCGCTCGCGATCCGGGCGGAGGGTACCGGGGCCGTTCTCGAGTACCCCGTGGGGGTCACCGGGGTCCGCGACGGCGAGGTCCGATGTGCCGGGGGGCGCCGGATCGAGGGATCGGTCATCATTGGCGCTGACGGACCCCTTTCCACCGTGGCGCGCTCCGTCGGGTTCGCGCCGGCCCGGACGATGTTCCGAATGATCACCGCGACCGTCGACGGTCCCCCGAGCGATGGAATCGAGCTGTACTTCGGGCGATCGGCGCCGCACGGGTACGCGTGGTCGTTTCCCCGTGCGTTCGACGCGAACGTCGGCCTCGGCGTCGCCGCGCTCCCCGACACGACGTCGCTCGACGCGCTGCTCGACCACTTTCTCGACCGGGAGAGACTCGGCCCCGGCCGGGAACGGACCCGTTGGTGGGTCCCGATCGGCCCCCCGCCCGAGCGACTGGTCTTCGGGCGGACCGTTCTCGCCGGCGACGCGGCCAACCTCGTGATGGCCACGAACGGAGGCGGAATCCCGACCGCGATGCTCAGCGGATGGCTCGCCGGCACGGCGGCCGCGCACCACGCGCGGAGCGGCGAGCCCCTCGCCGAGTACGACCGTGCGTGGCGCGCCGCGCTGTTCCAGCCCCTCGAGCGGGCCGCGCGCATCCAGGAGTTCACCGATCGGGTGGCGGGCTGGGACCCCCTCCTCGCGCTAGGGATGCGCTATATCGGGGTCGCGGGTCTGGATGCGATGATGCGACTCCGTTGGCCCCCCCGTCTTGCGAGGAATTCATGACCCCGTCCCTCGACGATCCGACCTCCGACTCCTCGCTCGAGGCGCTGGTCACGCAGAGCCTGGGGCTCGACACGTCGATCGAGCTTGCCGAGCTCCTTCCCGCCCTCGTGCGGGACGTGGGGGAGATCGACTGGCGGGTCAACGAGGTGCTCGGCTCGACCTACGCCCGGCTCACCGAGGCGGCCCGGTACGCCGTCTCGACCGGGGGCAAGCGGGTCCGGCCCCTTCTGATGGCCGCCACGCACCGCGCGCTCGGGGCGCCGTCGGTCGGACCGATCCGTTCGCTCGCGGCCGCGTTCCAGCTCATCCATACCGCCACGCTCGTCCACGACGACGTGATCGACCACTCCGAGACCCGGCGGGGCCAGCCGAGCGTCCTGCGCGCGTTCGGTCCCCCCCTGGCCATCGTCTCGGGGGACTACCTGTTCATCCGGGCGTTCGAGCTGGCCGCGGAGTACCCGACGTCGATCATCCTGAGGTGTGGGGAGGCCTGTGCGGACCTCGCCGAAGGCGAGGTCCTCCAGGAGGCGTCACGGTTCGACCTCTCCTCCGGCCGCGAGCACTACTTCCGGGTGG
Organism: Thermoplasmata archaeon; assembly: GCA_035623855.1. Classification (GTDB taxonomy): domain Archaea; phylum Thermoplasmatota; class Thermoplasmata; order Lutacidiplasmatales; family UBA184; genus Lutacidiplasma. Next base: position 5,545 of record DASPSQ010000003.1, read on the forward strand.
TCGAGCGGAAGACGGCCGCGATCATCGCGGCGGCGCTCGCCTCCGTCGCCGAGATCGCCTCCGCGCCGACCCCCCTGGTCGACGGACTTCACGCCTACGGGATGTCGCTCGGGATCGCCTTCCAGATCCGAGACGACCTCCTCGATCTCTACGGGGACCCGGACCTCCTCGGAAAGCCGCTGTTCGCCGACCTTCGCGAGGGGAACCCGACCCTCCTGTCGCTCGAGGCGTACGTCCGCCTCGACGCGCGCCGTCAGAGCGAGTTCGAGCGGCTCTTCCAGCTCCGGCACAAGCGGACCCGGCACCTGCTCCGTCTCAAGGAGCTCACCGACGAGACCGACGCCGCGACGGTGGTCGCCCGAGAAGCCGAGCAGTGGACCGAGCGGGCCGTCCGGGCGCTCGAGCCGGTCCCGGACGGGCCCTACCGACGCCTCTTAGAGCGACTCGCCCACGGCGTCGCGGAGCGGCGGTTCTAGGCCGGACGAGCGACCGTCGGGTCCGACGAACTCGTTCGGTACGCATCGAACGAAAGGTACATCTTCCCCGCCCCGGCTCGGGGACGCTGCGGAGAGTCGACCGATGTCCGGCGCGAGCAGTTCGGCCAGCACGCCCGTCGAGTTCGGCCATCTCCCTCCCCCATGGCAACCGGGAATGGTGCGGCCCCGCCTCCCGCTCGGGGTCGCCATCCTCGCGGTGCTGATCGCGCTGTTCGCGGTCCTGATGGTCCTCGCCGGGCTCCTCTTCCTCGTCGCCCAGGTGGCCGGAGCGGTCGTGCCGGTCTCCCTCGAGATCTTCCAGTCGATCGACGCGCTCGGCGCGATCATCCTGCTGGTCCTCGGAGCGGCGCTCCTCAGCGTCGCGACGTCGCTCTGGCGCCAGGAGACCTGGGCGCTCTGGACGACGATCGTGCTCGTCTTCGGTACGATGGCGTATCTGTTCTTCACCGGCTCGATCACGGTCCTCTTTCTGATCTTCGTCGTTCTGTTGATCTACCTCTTGTCGGTCCGCCGGTACTTCTACTGATGCGCCTCCTCCTCGGCCAGCTCGCACCCGTTCCGGGGGACGTGGCCGGAAACGTCACGCGGATCTCCGAGATCGTCCGCACGTCGCCGGCCGATGTCGCGGTGTTCCCCGAGCTGTTTCTCTCCGGGTACCGGGTCGGGGACCGGGTCCACCGCCTCGCGCTCCGCGAGGACGACGCGCCGACGGAGGCGCTGCGTGCCGTCGCGCGCGAGACGAAGACGACGGTCGTCGTGGGGGCGCCGGTGGCCTCGATCGATCGCAAGGGCGAGGTCCACAACGCGGTGGTCGCCGTCCTCCCGTCCGAGGAGGTCTTCGTCCAGGTGAAGCGGTACCTTCCGACGTTCGGGCCCTTCGAGGAGGGGGTCCAGTTCACCGCGACCGACGCGAGCCGCCCCGTCGCCGTCGGCCCCTATCCGGTCGGCCTCGAGATCTGCTACGACGTCTTCTTTCCCGAGGTGTCCCGCCAGCTCGCGCTCGCCGGCTCCGAGCTCCTGATCGCCGTCTCGGCGGCGCCGGTCACGAGCCGGAAGCTCTTCGACCGGCTTCTTCCCGCTCGCGCCATCGAGAACGCCCTACCGATGGTGTACGTCAACCGCGTCGGCGTCGAGGACGGAATCGTCTTCGGCGGGGGGAGCGGGGCCTGGGATGCCCGGGGTGAGCCGCTTGCGCTGACGTCGGTCTCGGCGTCGACCCGGGAGGCCGATGAGGCCCTCCATGTCGTGGAGATCGATCCGAGCGAATCCGCGCGGTGGAGGCCGTTCCGACCCGTCCTGCGAGACATCGCGAGCCGCCCGGGCGCTCCCCCTCCGCTCTCGTTGTAACGAACCCATCGTTCAACTCGACCGCGCCTGTTATAGCACCGCTCGCCCCGATAGACCGCGGTGCCCCGCCCTCCGACGATCGCCCAGCAACTCGCGGCGAAGCAGCGTGAGATCTCAGTCGCCGAATTCTTCGAACGCAACCGCCAGATCCTTGGCTACGACAATCTCCAACGCGCCCTCCTCACCACCGTCAAGGAAGGCGTGGATAACGGGATCGATTCCAGCGAAGAAGCCCGAGTCCTCCCCGAGATCCAGGTCGAGATTTCCAAGGAGGGCGAGGATCGCTACCGCGTGGCGGTGAGCGACAACGGGCCGGGGATCCTTCGCAAAGAGATCCCGAACGTCTTCGGACGACTTCTTTACGGTTCCCGCTTTCACGCCAATCGCCAAGCCCGGGGACAACAGGGGATTGGAATCTCGGCCGCGGTCCTCTATGCGAACCTCACGACCGCAGTGCCTGCACGGATCGTTTCGAAGGTCGAGGAAGAAGAGGCCGCGCATGTCCTCGAGATCGTCATCGACACCCACAAGAATCAGCCCCGGATCCTCACCGACGACCTCGAGATCTGGGACCGTCCGCACGGCACGAGAATCGAGCTCTCCCTCAAGGCGCGGTACGTGCGGTCGCGCCAGTCCCCCCTCGAGTATCTGCGCGGAACGGCGATTTTGAACCCGCACGCGCGGATCGTCCTCGTGGAACCCGATGGGACTCGAATCACGTTCGAACGGGCGTCGACCGAACTCCCGCCGCTTGCGGAAGAGACTCTGCCGCACCCGTTCGGCCTCGAGCTCGGAGAGCTCGGGTACCTGCTCAAGCAAACGAAACGACCGACCCTCGGTGAGTTTCTCACGAAAGACCTCCAGGGAGTGAGCTTCCGAACCTCCCGGGAAGTCCTCGAGCACGCACGGCTCCGCGCCTCGGAGGGGCCGAACTCGGTTCCGGGCGATGGGCAGGAGCGCCTCCTGAACGCCCTCCACGAAGCTCCGCTGCTCGCCCCGTCCCCCGTGGGGCTCTCCCCAGTCGGTTCGATGCTGATCAAGCGGGGACTTCGGAACGTTCTGGGAGAGTTCCGGCCCGAGTTCTTCGCCCCGCCCGTAAGCCGGCCGCCCAAGGTGCGGGGAGGCTTTCCGTTCATGGTCGAAGCCGGCCTCGTGTACGGGGGAAGCCTCCCCCTCGAGCAGCCCGTGCAGATCCTGCGATTCGCGAACCGGGTCCCTCTCCTGTTCCAACAGGGGGCGTGCGCGATCACGAACGCGATCGCGAACATGGACTGGAGGCGATACGGCCTCGACCAGAAGGGCGGCACCGGGATCCCGATTGGCCCGGCGGTGATCCTCGTCCACGTCGCGTCCACGAAGATCCCGTTCACGAGCGAGGCGAAGGAGGCGATCGCAGAGGATCCGGAGTTCGATCGGGAGATCACCCTCGCCCTTCAGGCCGCGGCTCGTCACTTGAGGACGCATCTTTCCCGAAAGAGCCGCCGGACGTTCGCCGGCGAGAAGTTCGAGATCATTCAGCGAATCCTCCCACGACTCGCCGAGAAGACGAGCCATCTCGTCGGCCAGCCCGTCCCCGACCTCACGCCCGTGATCACGCGGATCATGGACGTTGTGAACGTCGAGACCCGGGTGGAAAGCGATCCGGCCGCGGTCCGCGTCCCCGTCGAGGTCACGAACTACACCCCGCGCCCCCGGGTCCTCGAAATGTTTTGCGAGATCCCTCCCGAAATCCTCGGCAGCGCCCGATTCGACCCCCCGCCGGACGGGACGGAGCCCGAACTGGGCAGGGCCTGGTGGACCTTGCCGAAGTTGGTCCCGAACGGTCGGACAAAGATTTCGATCGCCTTCCCCCCGAAGACCGACGTCGATCTGAGCGACATCGACTGGTACATCGCGGGGATCGACGAAGGTCACCTGCTCGGCGCCGACCCCTTGCCCGGAGACTGGGACGTCCGGCTGCCGCGCACGATCGTCGAAGCTGCCGAGCAGGCGGCCGTCGAGGCCGCCGCGAACGGGGCACCATCGGAAGAGGAGGTCGATTACGATGCCGCCGAAGCGAGCGCGCACATCCGCGAAGAAGACTGACGACGAACTGCCTGCCGTCCGCGCGGACGCGCTCGCCCCGACCCGCGGGCTCGCCGAGCAGATCTACGGCCAGCTTGCGAACGGGGAGATTCCCCGGATGCGCCTGCCCCTCCGCACGAAGCAGAACATGGTCTTCCAGGCCCGCGAAGGGGTCTGGAAGCTCGGCAAGGCCATGGGGACCCGGAGCGCGCGCAAGCTCGACGGGGCGCTGATGCTGCTCCGGACTTTCTACCTCGTCGACTTCATCAACGAGATGGCCCACGACGCAAAGACGTCGACCCTTCGCGAGCTCTACTACATCAGCGAGGGTTGGGAAGACGCGAAGTTCCACAGCGAGGACGAATCGAACCTCCTCATCGAGGACCTCGAGGTCCTGTGCGAACGGCTGCGGGAGGACTTCCGTCTCCACCCGGAGGAGAATGGAGCGTCGGTGATCGGCGACCTCACGATCAAGGAGCGGAACCGCAAGGGGATCGTCAAGAAGATCAACTGTCGGGACGACGTCGGGGACGGAGGGTACTCCCTCCCGTTCAACGTCGAGAAGGAGAAGATCGAGTTCGTCGGGACGAACGCGAAGTTCGTCATCGCGATCGAGTGCGGCGGGATGGTCGACCGACTCGCGGAGAACAACTTCGACGAGCGGCAGAAAGCGATTCTCCTGCACCTCAAGGGCCAGCCGGCCCGATCGACGCGGCGGTTCCTCAAGCGGGTGACGGAGGAGTTGAAGCTTCCCGTGGTCGTCTTCACCGACGGCGACCCCTGGTCGTTCCGGATCTACGCGAGCGTCGCGTACGGGGCAATCAAGACCGCGCATCTGTCGAACTACCTCGCGACCCCGAGCGCGGAGTTCCTGGGCGTGACCGCCTCGGACATCGAGAACTACGAGCTGCCCTTCGACAAGCTCACCGACCAGGATGTCCGGGCCCTCCAGGCCGAGCTCACGGACCCCCGGTTCGGTACGGCGGACTGGAGATCCGAGATCGAGCTGATGCTGAAGAACGGGAAGAAGGCCGAGCAGCAGTCCCTCGCGAAGTACGGGTTGAACTACGTGACCGACCACTACCTACCGGAAAAGTTGACCGAGATGGGTGTCCTGTAGGCTGCCACCCCCTCCGCCGAAGGATTTTTCCCCCCACCGGCTGGTCCCACGGCGATGACGTGGTCTGCTGGCCAACGGTATCTGGGCGAGTTTCTGGGAACGTTTGGACTGCTCTTCTCGGTCACCGCCGGCGCGGTCTTCACGGTCGGGTTCGCCGCGATCGACCCGGTCGCCCGTGTGGTCCTGATCAGCCTGGCGATCGGCTTCGGCCTGGTCGGGATGATCTATGTCTTCGGCGACCTCTCGGGCGGGCACTTCAATCCCGCCGTGACGGTCGGGCTGTGGGTCGCCGGTCGGTTCAAAGCACGGGACGTGATCCCGTACATCGTCGCGCAGCTCGCCGGGGCGATCGTCGCGGTCGCGACGGTCGCGGGGGTCGCCTACGGGGCCTCCGGTGTCTGGTCCGGCGCGACGGGCTCGACGGTGGCGCTCGCCTCGCAGGGCTACTCGGGGAACGGCTCCCCGTACGCGTTCGCGGTGGGATCGGTCTTCCTCATCGAGGTCGCGATCACGTTCCTCCTCGTCCTCGTCATCCTGTTCACGACCCGCAGCCAGAACTTCTCGAAGAACCTCGCACCGCTCGGGATCGGCCTCACCCTCCTGATGATCAACCTGGTCGCGATCCCCGTCGATGGGGCGTCCGCGAACCCGGCCCGCAGCTTCGCCCCGGCGATCCTCTCGGCGTACTTCTCCGGCGACCAATGGGCGATCCAGCAGGACTGGATCTTCTGGGTCGCGCCCCTCATCGGGGCGGCGATCGCGGGAGCCGTCGACTGGATCTTGAGGACCCCGTCCGGAACCGACTGACGGGTCGCATCGGGTCCTCGCTCAGAGGATCCCGAGCACCGTGAACCCCTCATCGGTGAGCACCCGGGCGGCGAGCTCCTCCGGGACGTAGACAAGGGACCCGCCCGGCCCGGCAGACCGTTTCCAGTCGATCCCCTGCTCGCGGAACTCGGTCCGCTCGGCCCGGACCTCGATCACGGGCTCGGTCAGGCGAACTGGAACGGTTACCCCGTCCTTCGACAGGGCGAGGAGATCGTTGGGTTCGTCGTAGACCACCCAGGCCTGGGGCACGATGAGCTTCAAGTGCACCAGGCGCGGACGGAACTGACTCTCGCTCTCCGTCTCGGTCCGGGAGAACACGGCAAAATCGGTCCCCTCGAAGTCCGCGAGGCGCTCGAATTGGAACGAGCGCTGTCGGAACTCGAGCACATTGATCTCGAGGTCCGCGGCGGTCAGCACGTGGCCGAGTAGGAGCGGCCGCTAGATAACATCGGGGACTCCGGACTCACGCCGTGCGTGCCCCGCAGCGTCATTTCCTTTGGTCCGGAACCTCGAGAAGGGCAGAGCCCTCGTTCTCCCTAACGCTTTTAAGTGGTCACCCGTACCGCCGCGCGTCCGGTCGTTCGGAATGAAACGTTCCTCTCGAGTCTGGAAGAAGCGAGGCCACATGCGCTGGAAGTGGCGGAAGAAACGGATGCGGCGCCGCATGCGGGCCCAGAAGATGCGCAAGCAGTAGTGTGGGCCAGTATCGGGTCCGCGGCCAAAGATCCTAGCTTGCCGAAACGAGCAGGGTAACGGCGTCCATCTCAGGCCCCGTTTCTACCCATGAAACTCCGGCGTTTCCGTCGGGCGTAAACCACCAGCCCGTGAGGTTCCTCGGGCATACCGGGCCGCAAGACAGCGATCCTGAGTGCGTCCCGCCCCCGGGCTCGCTCACCGTGACGTTCAGGACGATCCCGCCGGGGGTGATGAACGCGGACAGGTGGAACCCGTACCCCCACTCGGGCGAGTACGACTGATCGTGCGGGAACGGCACTATCTGGGTACAGTACGAGCGACCGTTGACCGATTCGACCGATGCTCCCTGGGTGCGACACGACAGGTTCGAGTAGAATCCCGGCCAAACGAACAGCGAAACGATGACCACGGTCGCAACGGCGAGCGCCGCAAACGTCACCCAAGTCGCGCGGGGAGAGGGCATGGTCCCTCACGCCTCGCAGTACGGAGCTCAGCCGTGGAGATATAGATGTGAGGCCACGCTCTTCGCCGGTCGGCCTCGCGACGCGCCCTGTGGCCCAATGCGGGCGAATCTACCAACCCAAGCGGTCGAGCTTCCGGGCTTCCTTCGTTGCCTTCTTCCACTGCCGATAGTGGTCTCGGCACAACGGGGCCCGTCGCCCCTTCTCGCCGAGGTCCGGAAATGCCTTCCGCGCCTCGGCGAGCGCGAGATGACGTACGGCGTCCCCTCCGCAGCCGGGGATGATGCACGTATCGGGTCCGCCCTCGTCGGGGGTCATCGTCGCCCCGCCGTGGAAAGGCGGTTCTCCACGAGGTCCGGGATTTCATAGGGAAACCGTGCGACGACCGCCCCGGCGGCCTCGAGCGCGGCGACCTTCGTCGCGGCCGTTCCCTTCCCTCGAGTGATGATCGCGCCCGCGTGGCCCATCCGCTTCCCGGGAGGCGCGCTTCGGCCCGCGATGTACGCGACGACGGGCTTCGAAAAGTGATGAGCGATGTACTCGGCAGCGTCCTCCTCCGCAGTCCCTCCGATCTCGCCGACAAGTACGAGGAGATCCGTTTCTGGGTCCGTCTCAAACATGGGCAGGGCGTCGACGAACGACGTCCCGACGACCGGGTCGCCGCCGAGACCGATGCACGTCGACTGGCCCAGGCCGTGCTCCTTGATCCCGTTCACGATCTCGTAGGTCAGCGTCCCGCTGCGAGAGATGACCCCCACCCGGCCCGGTCGGAAGACGATGTTCGGGATGATCCCGACCTTGGACTTTCCGGGCGCCGCGATCCCGGGACAGTTCGGCCCGATGATCCGGGTTCCTTGCGAGGCCGCGTAGTGGTACATGACCAGCATGTCGTGGAAGGGGATGTGCTCGGTCACGATCGTGACGAGACGGATACCGGCGTCGACCGCCTCGATGAGGGCGTCCTTCGCCCACGGGGCGGGCACGAAGATGCACGAGGCGTTGGCGTGCGTCCGCTCCACCGCATCCCGCACGGAATCGAAGACCGGCACGCCTTCGATCGAGCTCCCCCCTTTGCCCGGGGTGACACCCGCGACAACCTGGGTCCCGAACAACTTCATCTGAATGGTATGAACGGTTCCCTGGTGCCCCGTGATCCCCTGGACGACGACCCGCGTATCGGGATCGACGAGGACCGTCATGCGTTCCCCCGAGCGAGCGTCACCGCGGCCTGGGCGGAGTCCCTGAGCTGGGGAACCGATGTGATTCCCGCCGCGCGCAGGATCTCCGTCCCCTCGGCCTCGTTGTTCCCACGGATCCGAGCGACGATCGGGAATCGCTCGGACTCCGGGACCTGTTTCATCGCTTCGACCAGCCCCTTCGCCACGGTGTCGCATCTCGTCACCCCGCCGAAGATGTTGAGAAACACCGCCGCGGGGCGTGCCTGGGCCATGAGGAGGAACGCCTCCGTGACCTTCTTGGGGTCGTCGGTCCCGCCGAGATCGAGAAAGATCCCGGGCTTCCCTCCGAGCTCCTGGAGGACATCGAGCGTGGCCATCGTGAGACCGGCGCCGTTCGCGATCACCCCGATGTTGCCATCGAGCTGAACGAACGCGATGTCCTTCTCCCGGGCGATCTCCTCGAGAGGGGTCCGATCGTCCCGCACTTCGGAGTAGTCCGGGTGCCGAAACGCCGCGTCGTCTTCGATGATCACCTTGGCATCGAGGGCCACCAGCCCATCGCCCACGACCGCGAGCGGGTTCACCTCGACCAATTCGGCGTCCTCGCCGACAAAGGCATTCCAGAGCGCACTGAGAACCGACCCCAGCGATTTTGCCAAGCTCCCGGAGAGACCCAGCACCTCCGCGGCCCGGCGTTGTTCGTACACGGTAAGCCCCGGGAACGGATGGATCGATTGCCGGTCGATCTGAGCGTCGTCCACCGACTCGATCTCCACGCCTCCCTGGGCGCTGGCGATCACAATCGGACGCCGCTTCGAACGGTCCAACGTGATGGAGAGATACAGCTCCCGGGCGATCGGGAGCTTCTCCTCGAGGAGGATCTCCCGGACCTTCTCGCCCTTGAACTCGAGACCCAGGATCGAGCCCGCCGCCGCACGAACCTCCTCCGGGTTGTTCGCGAACTGGACTGCTCCGCCCTTCCCTCGCCCACCGGCAAGAACCTGGGCCTTGATCACGCATGGGAGCGGCACAGCTCCGGATCGTGCAAGCGACTCGGCTTCGTCGGCCGACCGGGCGACCTGCCCGCGGGGAAGCGGCACGCCGTACTTCCGGAAAACCTCCTTCCCCCGCCATTCGGCGAGCTTGACCATCGTCGACCCTCGGCGCGCGCAGGCGCATCTCATAATAAGGGCGCCGGTCAAAGATGCAGCGAGAGGTTCGAACTTGGTCGAGGAGTCCGTTTCTCGTGACGGGATGACCCGACCTTCACCTGCAGAGATTCACGTCGTGAACTAGACGTCTCGCGCCTTCACAATCGTCCTTAAGTACCCAGGGGGACCCGAGGCATTTGAAATGGCCAACTTCCCGCTCCTCGTTGCACTGGCGACCCTCATGGGTCTCTCGATCTACATCTCGATGCCGATCATCCTGATGAAATCCAGCCGATCCCGGACGATGACCGTCCTCAACGCCGCTGCGATCGGGATCCTCATTTTCCTGCTCGCCGACGTCTTCTCGGACGCTTCGACGATCATCTATACCAACGCGACGAGCTCCTACCTCGCGTCGCCCGGCTACGCGATCACGTTTGGCGTCGCGGTCGCCGTGTGTTTTGTGGCGCTCTACCTCATCGAACATCGCTCCCGCAACGCGAACCTCACGCCGACAATGATGGCGCTGATCATCGCGCTCGCAATCGGCTTCCAGAATTTGACGGAAGGCCTCGTCTTCGGGGCCGCCTGGGCCGCCGGGACCGTCGGCCTGATCGGTGTCATTTTCGTCGGGTTTTTCCTTCAGAACGTCACCGAGGGGTTCCCGATCACCTCTCCTTTCCTCGGCAAGACCGAACGACGCGTCGGGTTGCTGTCCCTCTTCTTCCTGGTCGGGGGCCTGCCCACGATCGCGGGAGGGCTGGTCGGGTACTACTGGGCAAGTGCGTTTCTCGACCTCGTCTTCGACGCGCTCGCGATCGGGGCGATCCTCTACTGCATCCTGCCGATGCTCCGGATCGCGTTCCGACCTGCAGATCCCCCCGATGCGACGTACCTCAAGCAGCGGTTGACGTACGTCGGGATTCTCGCGGGCTTCCTCATCGGTTTCGCTGTGAACGCCCTCTAGGTCCTCCGGATCAGCTCCGGCGCGGGCGAAGACGCCGGCGTCGGTGCTCTCCCTGCCGACGAGGAACGGAGCTGGAGGCGAGGCTCATCGTCTCGCGCCCAATGTCATCGAGCAGCTTCCCCGCGAACTCCGCCTTGGGCCCTCGGATCCACCGGCGTTCCCCCCCTCTCGGCACGACGAGGGCATTGGCGTCGTGGCCGCCCATGACCGCGACATCATTTGCGACGACCCAGTCGGCGTGGGTCTCCTCCGTCAGCTCGCGGGCTCCGGCCTCGAGCTCCGCCACCTGAGCTCCCACAAGCAGCTTGAACGCCACGAGACACGCGGGAGGTGGCGCGAGTCGACGGAGTTCGGGCAGCGCCTTGGGAGCCCGGTGTAGGGTGAGGGTGAGGGTCTCCCGGTCCCGTGAGGGGATCTTGCCGGGCATTCGATCGAGTGTGAAATCCGAAAGCGCCGCGGGAACAAACACCGCGCGCGCCTCCGCAAGTCGACTGCGTTCTCGCCGGGCAAGTGCGATGAGGTCGGCGACTCCTCGCCAACGTTCCACGGGGATCCAGGACGGCACGGGGACCTCCATCGCGCCCGCCCAGAGGGTGACCTCGGCGCCCCGGAAGAACGCTTGAGTCGCGATCGACACCGCGGTCTCGCCCGAGCTCTCGTTCGATACCGAGCGGACGGAATCGATCGATTCGCGGGAAGCACCGCCGATCACCACGACGGGATGGCCGGCCCAGGGCCCTCGCGCGATCCGATGCAAGACCGCGGCCGCGGTCTCCTCGGGCGTCGCGATCTTCTCCTCTCCTTCGACGCTGGCTCCCAGGACGATTCCGACCCCCCAGGACCGCAGCTTGTCGAGACTCTCCCGAATCGCGGGATTGCTGGCCATGTGGGCATGCATCGCGGGCGCGATCAGCATCGGAACCTCCCCACCCAACGCGACGGAGGCACAGGATGTGACCGGCGTATCGTCGATTCCATGAGCGATCTTTGCAATCGTGTTCGCCGTCGCGGGCGCGATGAGATACAGGTCTGCCTGGCCCTCGCCCGGCCCGAGGAGCGTAACATGCTCGACGTTCCCCGTCAACTGAACCACGGGGGGATGGCCCGTCGCGAACTCCAACGCCTCGGCGCTGATGATCCGACCGGCCTCGGGGCTCATCACCGCCCGGACGTCAGCACCGTGCCGGATCAGCTCGCGGATGATCCGAGGGACCTCCACCGCGGCGATCGATCCGGAGACCCCGACGACGATCTTCCTCCCGGTGAGCAATTGAGTCGCGCGCCCCCGGATGACATGACTCGGGTGCATGGGTGCCCCACAGTTCGTGAGCGCCCGGGTGAGACCACGACCGTTATTAGCCGGCGGGCACCGCCCGGGTCGATAGGAGATCCCCTCCGAAGAGCCCATGACTCCCCCTCACCCGCCGGAGGACCCGGGATCGCCCTTCTCCTTGGGTCCTCCGGCCGGTGGCCCGGGCGAGTTCCCCATGATTCGATCCACCAGTCAGCGCGCGGAAGTCGCTCGGCCGGTCGTGCGGGACGTCGTGCCGCCCGCTCCCCGGAACGTAGAGCTCGGGGTCGTCGCCTTCGACATGGACGGAACGATCCTCGACGATCTCGAGGCCATCAGTCGGGTCGCTGCCAAGGTGATGGCGGAAGCGTTCGGAACGCCGGAGGAGGAGGCGCGAGTGCACTACCTTGCGACCACCGGAATGCCGTTCGAGGCCCAGCTCGCCCAGCTCTACCCGGCCGCGCCCGCCGGCTTGCGTTCTTCGACCGCTCGACTTTTCCACCAACGCAAGGTCGCCGAGGCGTACACACGGGCGAAACCGTTCCCTGAGGTACCGAAGCTCCTGAAGCGCCTCGGCGCGGACCGATGGACCCTTGCGATTTCGACCGGCGCAGAGACCGAGATGGCGGACATCCTACTCGAGCGCGAGGGCCTTCGCTACTGGTTCGAGGAGGTGCTCGGCTCCGGGAACGGTACGAAACGTGAGCATCTCGCGGAGTATCGGCGACGGTTTCCGGGCGTACCGGTTTTCCTCGTCGGCGATTCCCGGTTTGACATGGAGGCGGCGCTCGCGGTGGAAGGGGTCGTACCTCTCGGCCGGGCGTCCCGCCTCTCCGGGTGGACGCTGACTCCGGACGATCTGAAGCGGTGGGGGGCCGCCTGGGCGAGCTATTCTCTGGTCCGTTTACCCGAGGTCCTCGAGCGGCTCACACGTCGGTCCCGGACGGCGACAGCGAGGAGAGCGGGCCATCGACGGCGGTCCTAGGGCCGGGACCGAGACTCTCACGTCGCGGGGGTAGGCCCCGCGCCGCTTTGAACCCGGGTCGAGGGATCCACAGTCCCCCAGGATAAACCAAGCTACCCCATCCCGGCCACGAAGGTTGGACGACCTGCGCCCAAGAAAAGGTTTCGCAGACCCTTCAGCCCTCAATGCCGCGGGGGGCCCTCGGCGGGCTGCGCGGACCGGAGGAACTCGCGCCGCGTGCGAGCCTCGTCGTGGGCCACGTAGATGCAGAAGGCGCCGAACGCGATGCAAATTCCGCACGCCAGCCAGGCATCGAGGAATTCCAGGCCCGCCCCGCTCTCAAACAGGGCGTAGGCGAACCCTGCTCCGAGCAGGATCGTGAGGATCCCCCCGACCCGGAACGTCGTCTCTCGCTGCAAGCGCGCCTCGCTACGGACCACTGTCAGTTTTACCAAAAGATAGCAGTTCTCGATGGCCCGCATGGCGAGCCGCCGTTCCACGGGGAACGAGCGAGTTCCTCCTCGGATCGACCCGACGCGAACTCCGGTTTCCGCACTCCGCACTCAGTTCCCGGAGAGCCGGCGTTATGTGGTCGAGGTGCGCTTGCAGGTTGTGCCGCTCGCACCCCTTTCGTCCGTGGACCCCTCGGCACTCCGTTGGCTCCGTGTCGGGGAGAGACCGATGGCGTTCACCCTCGCCGCCGGGGAGACGCCGATCGCTGAGCTCCGATGGGCGCGGCATGGCGGCTCTCTCGCGTCGGCGCAGATGTCGAATGAGACATGGACCTTGAAGCGGGGAGGGTTTCTGAACCCCCACGTGACGGTCCGGCGAGCGGGGGAAGAATCGAACTTGGCCCGGATCACCGCTCACCTGAGCGCTCATCGAATCGAAGTTCGCGGCGGGAGGGTCTATCGGTTCCACCGTTCAGGCTTTTTCGTACCCGCGTGGACGATCTCGACCGAGAGCGGACAGGAGATCCTCCACATCGAACCGGTTCGGCAAGGGCGCAAGCTGGAGGGCGGGGCCGTCGTCTCCACTCCCGAAGGGACGCGGATCCCCGACATGCTCCTTCTCGCGGTCGCCGGTTGGTACTTCATCGTGCTTGCGTGGTTCGAAGACGAGGCGCTCGTGCCCCTCGAGGGAGCGGAGACCGAGATTCCGGGTAGTGGGCCGAACGCGCCGGTCAGCGGGGAATCGCGCGGCCCCTGAGTTCCGCGAAGCACGCCGAACAAAGTGCGTGCAGACCGGGCCATCCTTCCGCCGGTACCTCCGAGATTTTCGAGATGCGGGCTTGACAGTTGTCGCAGAACAGCTGGCCGTCCTTGAGCATGGAAGTTCCGGGCTCCCTGGGGACGAGGGCCGAGAATCTGGTGGCCTACTTTACACCGACGGCGCTTCCTTCGGCCCAGGGAACCCCAGCGCCCGGAGGAGACGTGGGATCATCACGTCGTACCGGGGTCCCCCGTCGGCGTGGACTCCTTCGAACTCCTCGAAATCTACGTGGATTCCCTGCCGGGCGGCTGCCGCGGCAAAGCTCCGGGCACCAAGATCGAGACTGTACTCGTCCTGTCGGCCGCCGTCGACATACACGTACGCCAGCTCACCAAGGGCCTTGCGGTGCCGTTCGGTCTGAATCATGCGGACCGGATCACAGGCGAGCCAGCGGGACCACACCTCCGGACGCGTCTCTCCGGTCTCCAGGTCGAACGGAAGGTCGAACCGGCCGGGCTCGGATTCGATGGGGCTGTAGCAGGATGCGTACGCCATCGTTTCGAGCGCCTTCATCTGTGGATTCGCCGGACCGAAGTTGCTGATCGGCGCGCTGAGAAGTCGACGAAGGAGCTCCTCGGGACCCCCCGCCTTTCGGATTTCACGGAACGCGATCGGAAACTCCGGCAGGTAGCAGTACTCGAACAGCGCGTCGCCGGCGTTCGAGCCTGCGGCCCGGATCCTCTCCGGGTGCCGCAAGGCGACCGATAGGGCCCCGAATCCACCGCTCGAAGTTCCGAGGACCGCAGTGGGCCCCGTCCGGTACCTCCGTTGAACCCACGGCAGCACCTCTTCGACCACGTAGTCCTCGTACCGTCCGGTGGCGGTCGAGTTGAGGTACTGGCTCCCCCCGAGGGTCGTGAGGCAATCCGGAGCGACCAACACCGCCTCCGCGACAAGGCCCTCTCGGATCAGCCGGTCGAGACGTCCAACGATCGTGTCGGCGAGATACCGCGGGCGCTGGAAGTGGAGCCAGCCCGCGCCAGTGTATCCACTCAGCAGGAGGAGCAACGGCCTTCCTTCGGTCTCCCCGGACGGCGGGAGATACACCGGAAGCTCCCGTTCCGTGGGATCCCCCCACGGATTGTTCTCCAGGACCCGGCTTTCGAACGAGTGACGTTCCGCTCGCCCCTTTAGGGGGAGGGGGAACACCTTTTCGCCGCGCGCTTCGACAGGAACCCTCCACGACACCAGCCTCACCTCGGTCGGTCCCAATGCGGAGAAGTTCAAGTCCCCACGGGGATCCCCGGTTGGCCCATCCCTTCATGCTCCTTCGTCGGTTGTGACGACGGGGAGACCGATGGGGGAACCTTCGAGGGCCCTCCAGGCGCCGCCGGCGATTCTTGGACCGGATGACTTTCATGGTGCGCGGCTGAACCGGCTCGGCACTTGGGCTGTGGCTTTCCTCGCCGATTGGTGCCCATTCTGTCGAGGTTTCGGCCCGAAGCTCTTCGCGATCCCCCGCGAAGGGTTCGAGGTCGCACGGGCGGATGTTTCCCCTGCCGACAGCCCTCTCTGGGACATTTTTGGAATCGAGGTCATTCCCACGGTGATCGTCTTTCGAAATGGGTCGGCAATCTTCCGGGCCGACGGCCGTTTCGGGGAGGGGCTGGATGGTTCTGACCTTGCCGAGATCGTCCGCGCGGCGCTGGGCTGACAAATCCAACCGGGCCAAGCTCATACACTCGGGACGGCTCCAGGATTCGTGCCCTCCGCGAGCTCATCCCACCGCGAAGCGAAACCAGTGGCCCTCGTCACCGGGGGCGGCACGGGCATCGGCCGAGCGATCGGTGCAGCGCTCGCGCGCGACGGATTCAATCTTGCCATCGCGAGCCGATCGGCCGAGCATCTCTCCGCAGGCGCGGCCGAGTTGCGGGGACGCGGGACACGCGTGCTGGAGGTCCCGACGGACGTCCGTGTCCCGGAGCAGGTCGATCACCTGATGGACGCGATTCGGGCCGAGTACGGCCGGTTGGACGTCCTCGTGAACAACGCGGCGGGGAATTTCGTCGTCCCCGCCGAGAAGATCACTCCGAACGGGTGGAGGGCGGTTGTCGGCATCGTTCTGGACGGAACCTTTTACTGTTCTCGATCCGCCTTCCCGCTCCTCCAGAAATCCCCCGAGCCGTCGATTGTCAACATCGTCGCGGCCTACGCCTGGACCGCCGGGCCGGGAACGGCGCATTCGGCCGCGGCGAAGGCCGGCGTGCTCGCGCTCACGCGGACCCTCGCCGTCGAATGGGCGCGGTTCGGGATCCGAGTGAATGCGGTCTCTCCAGGACCCGTCCGAACCGATGGGACCGATCGGCAGCTTTGGACCGATGAGTCGATCGTGAGGACCGTCACCCGAAGCGTGCCGCTCGGGCGGTTCGGGACGCCGGAGGAGATCGCCGAGAGCGTGCGGTTCCTGGCGAGTCCCCAGGCGAGCTACATCACCGGGCAGGTCCTCGTCGTTGACGGCGGTCAATGGCTCGGCACCGGCCTCATGGACCTTCTCGGACTCGACGCGACCCGGGGACCTGGGCGGGAGCCGTAACGTGGGCGCGCCGCGCCCTCGTCCGGTGCCTCGGCCGCAGCGCCTCACACTCGTGCTCGCCCAATGGTGCCCGCACTGCGTTCCGTTATCGGTCCGACATTCGAAGCGCCTTGCCCGGCGACTTGGAGTCCCGTTGCGGATCCTTGACATCGACCGAACGACTCAGATCGGTTTCGCCGATCGAATCGTCCGCGATCACGGCGACGCCTCGCCGGACTATCTGATCCCTCAGGTCTTCCTCGAGTGGGACGACGGGACCGTCCAACACCTGCTCACGGGTTTCTCGGAAGAAGTGAGGCGGACGGCGCGGGCCTGGACGGATCTCTTCGCGAGCGACTGGCTCCGATCGGTGGATCGGACCACGGCACGATGACTGCGTCTCATGTCATCCCGCGTGCGGTCCGTGCCGCGCTCCGCCCGGATGCGCCCCGGTGCTACCGGCATTGTCGGCAGCCGGTTCGGGGATTCGCGCTTCCGAGCCGCCTCCCAGGCTTTTGGCGGGTCTACGCATGTCCCCGAGGAGCCGTCTCCCTCACCGCATATGTCGAGCGGACCGCCCGGGACCCGACCCGGAAGGTGCGGGAGTACTTGCGCCAGCGGGCTGTTCCCCCGGCTCTCGTGACGCGACACGACCTCCGACTTGCGACCCGGCACGGACCCGAGCTCGGACGGGCCGCGGAACGGATTCTCACCCGTGCCCTGCCGCCGAGGACGCTCCGAGTGGTGTATTGGCGCCTCTATCCGTTCCGGGGGCGAGACGGAGTGGAACGTCGGCTGTTCGTCTGCCTGCGTCACGGCGCGGCCCGGCCCGTGTTCTTCGTGGATTCGACCCACGTCTCTCAAGCGAGGTGTCCGGTCTGCGCAAGGCGGAAGCGCTCGACCGTGGGTCGTTAGGCGGTGGGCACCGTCCGCTCTAGAAGAAACGTCGTGAGGACCCCGAGGAATCGATCGGGAGCGGTGACCTGAGGGACATGTCCCGCTCCCGGGATGGACCGTTGGTCCGAGTTCCGCAGGAGGGCTCCGAGGGACGTGGAGATCTGGTGGACGAACTCCGGGCTCAGTTGCCCTGTGGTCAGAAGAACGGGGATCAACAGCTCCTCGACGGTTCCTGGCTCCGGTTCGATCGACTCTGGATCCGCGAACTCGTCACTCCACAGAGCCATCCAGCGAATGGCCGAGGCTCGGACTTCGGGACGGAGCCTGTCCCATGCACCCTCCCGGGCCGAGAACACATTCACCACTTCGCGGGTCGCCCGCTCGACTTCGCCGGAGCGGATCTCGTGGCGACGCTGCTCGATCCACTCCTTCCAACGACGGGCTTCCACGGCGGTCGACGGGTCGTGCTCGAGAAGGCCCACCATCGGAGGCTCGTGGAGGGCGAGGCTTCGGACGAGCTCGGGGCGGTCGATCGCGAGGCGAAGTGCGACCGCACCGGCGTACGAGTGCGCGACCAGATGGGCGGGAAACAGCTCGGTGCGGTCCAGGAGCTGCGCAAGGTCTCCTGAGTCGTCGCGTACCGCGCGGGTACGAGGCGGTCCGCTGCTCTCGCCGTACCCTCGTCGGTCATAGACCAAGACCTGAAGGCTTGCCGAGAGCGGGCCCACGACGGCGTCCCAGGCATGGTGGTCGACCAGCGAACCGTGGATGAGGACGACGGGATCCCCAGTGGTCCCCCAGGTCTCGTAGGCGAGGTTCACGTCGCCAACTTGAACTATCGTCACCCTTCGAGTCCCCCGAGTCGCGCATGGGGCGGGCCGCAGACCCCGCTGCACGCGCTCGGGGCCAAGACCCGTCCGGAATGAAAGCTTGGCCGGCCGGACCGGCCCGAAGACGAACGCCTTTCTACTCGTACTCCGTGGAGCGGGTGAGGGAGAAATGCCGCAGTACGTCATGCTCGGGAACTGGACCGCGGAAGGGATTCGAAACGTCAAGAACGGGCCTCAGCGCGAGGAAGCGTTCCGCAAGGCCGTCGAGGCGGCCGGGGGGAAGATCCTGCTCGACCTCCACACGATGGGGGCGTACGACTTTGTGGTCGCCGTTGAACTGCCGTCCGACGAGGCGGCCAACCTCGTGGCACTTCGATCGGGCCAGCAGGGGTTTGTCCGCACAACGACCTTGAAAGGCTGGACGGCGCAGGAATTCGCTCAGCTCGTCCAGAAGCTCTGACGGGGTGTCGGTCTCCGACGTACGACGCACCGGAGGGTCGGTGAGCCACCTCTTTCAGCGCCCGCTCTGCGAGATGGGCGCCGCGTACGACTACGCGTTTCGCCCGCTGTTGGGGAACGCCGACGAGGGCTCGGGAGGCCCCTGCGATGATCGCCCTCATCGCGTCGAGCTGTACTCCGCCGGCGCCGATCCCTCGGTGGCATCCTCGCCGTGGAGACCGTTCGCCCTCTGTCCAGACCACGAATCCCAACTTGCGAATTACGACGCCCGCCTGACCGCTTCCGGCACCGTTTCGCGTTTCCGGACCGCCCGCCCTGCGACTCCATCGTGAACGGAAGGCGCCTAGGCTAAGCTCGTGGAGTGGTTGGTGCGCCGATGACCGCGTCGACCGCGGAGCTGACGATCGGCTCGCGACTTCCCTTGAACCGGGGAGGTGGAATCCCCGCGCTCGGCCTCGGCGTGTTCCAGTCGCCTCCGGGGAAGGAGACGCGTCAGGCGGTCGAGTGGGCGCTGGAGATCGGCTACCGTCACATCGACACGGCGGCGATGTACGGGAACGAGGCGGACGTGGGCGCGGCGGTCCGTGCCTCCGGGATACCCCGCGAGGAGATCTTCGTCACGACCAAGCTCTGGTTTACCGAGCACGGCTTCGAGCGCGCCCAGAAGGCGGCCCGCAAGAGCCTCGATGAGCTCGGGCTATCGTATATGGACCTCTACCTCATCCACTGGCCCCGCGCGGACACCCCGGACGATCGACTCGCCTCCTGGCGAGCCTTCGAGAAGCTTCAGAGGGACGGGGTCTCTCGGGCAATCGGTGTCAGCAACTACACTGTCCGGCACCTCGAGGAACTCCGGGCCCATTCGGAGATCGTGCCGGCGGTTGACCAGGTCGAGTTCCATCCGTTCATCTTCGACCCGGAGCTCCTCTCGTACTGTGACCGGTACCAGATCCGTCTTGAGGCATGGTCTCCGCTGACCCGGGGGCGACGCCTGGACGATCCCACGCTCACGGCGATCGCGAGCGCCCACGGCAAGAGTCCGGCGCAGGTTCTCGTGCGCTGGGGACTCCAACATGGGATCGTCGAGATCCCGAAATCGATCCGCCGAGAGCGCATCGCGGAGAATGCCCAAGTCTTCGATTTCCAGCTCACTCCCGCGGAGATGGCACGCCTCGACGCGCTGCGCGACGGCCGCCGGGTGGGCCTGTGGAACCCCGCGGACATCCCCTGAAGATTCGAGCCGCGCCGTGCGAAGGCATGGGACGGCGGGCGTGGTTTTCGAGGGTACGGCGCCGTTCCGCCAACTCTTGCGGACCTCGATAATGTTTCGCGGGCGCTCAGTGTAATATATTCGGTCCAGGTCGACGGATTGGGGGAAGTATGGTCAGCGTCGAGGTGGCCCACGAGAAGTGCACCGGGTGCAGCCACTGCCGGGACGTCTGCCCGGTGACGGTCTTCGAGATGCAGCCCCGAGAGAACTGGCCGAACGTGATCGACGATCCCGCCGTTGCCGCGAAGTTCCAATTCCGTGCGGAGAAGTCCGCAGTCGTCCACGGCCCCGACTGCATCATGTGCGAAGCGTGCCTCTTCGAGTGCGAAGGGGAGTGCATCACGATCGTCGACGACGAGGGCGCGGTCCACGCCTCGACGTACAAGTAGGCGAGACCCGAGTCTCTTCGGACCGATTCCGGCGGCGGTGCCTCAGGGGCGTCAGCGTCTATAGACCGGTCCCTTTCGGGCCGGCATGGCAGAAGAGGTTCCCTCGGCGCCATCGGTTCCCCTGGTCGGATTCATCGGACTCGGCTTGATGGGCGCCCCCATCGCCGAGCGCCTGCGGACGACCGGTCACACTCTTGTGGTGTACAATCGAACACGGGCGAAGGCCGAGCCGCTCCTGGCCGCCGGCGCTCGCTGGGCGTTCACGCCCCGGGACCTCGGACGCGCGGCGACCTCGAAGATCGTTTTCACGTGTGTCTCGGACGCACCGGCGCTCGACCGAGTCCTCTTCGGCCGGAACGGGCTCGCGCGGGGTCTCGAATCCGGGGCCATTGTCGTCGACCTGAGCACGGTCGCCCCGTCGCAATGCCGGTCGTTCGCCGATCAGCTCTCGAGCCGGGGAATCCACTTCGTCGACGCGCCTCTCGGGGGAAGTGTCGAGGCGGCCCGGAACGGCCGCCTTCTGGTGTTCGTCGGTGGCTCCGACGGGGACGTGGCCCGCGTCCGTCCGTTCCTGGAGCGCATCGGACGACGGGTCGAGCACCTTGGCCCGGTCGGCTCGGGAGCCTCAATGAAGCTCGTGAACAACCTGCTGACCCTGTCGTACGTCGCCCTCACGGCCGAGGCGCTCTCGCTGGCCGAGGGGTTGGGCCTGGACCGGCGTCGGACGATCGACCTTCTCCTCGATGGAGGAGGGTACTCCCGGTTGTTCGAGCAGAAACGTCTCGCGTTCGAGGAGCGGCGGTATCCGGTGCAATTCCGCCTTGGTCTCGCGGAGAAGGACCTGAAGCTCATCGCACATGCCGCGCACGTGGCCGGCCGCGAGGTTCGGATCGCGCACGAGGCGGGACGTCTCGTTGCAGAGGGAGTGCATGCGGGGCTGGGCAACGAGGATTTTGCCGCGGTGCTCGAGACCGCGCTGGCTCGTCGGGCCCAGCACGACGTTCGGCGACCGACTCCGGAGCCCCCGCCGGGCACCGGCCCGGGGCCGGACGTCGCACCAAGTCCCGTGCCACCGTCCCCGCCACCCCCGGGATCTGGCCCGACCGGGGGGGAGGGTCCGACCTCGCCGCCCTCCAGCAGCTAGACCGCGTGGAGCCGAGGTCGATAGAACGTCGACTTCACCTCGGGCGGGCCCCCGGTGCTGGGGAATCGGACGCGGACCGCCGCCGACCGGCCGAACGCGGAAAACTCGAGCGAGTACCAAAACGCGACCCATCCGCCACCGGCGTCCGGGAACGCCTCCCCGAAGTGGTAGGTCATCTCGATCAGCCGGCTCGCCCTGCGGGCGAGGGGGTACGACCAGTCGAGCGCTTCCTTTTCGGTCTGGGGGGCTCCGACGTGGGGGGACGGCTCGATCGGCCCGTCCACCGAGTAGGGGCCCTTGACGATCCCGCGGCCGAAGGTGTAGCGGGCCCACGAGGTCCGGACCCGACCGCCGGCGTTCACCTCGGAGAGAAGAAGCCAGGTGAACGGGTTGCCGGTCGGGACGATCTGCTGGAACTCGTGAGTCGCGGCGAGTCGCCGACCGATCACGAGCCGCCCGGTGAGGCGGATCGCGAAGTACGCCACGAAGAACGCGGTGAGGACATAGAGCGTGAGGACGTACAGCTGGATCGCGACGTGGTTGCGCTCGACGCCGAGGAGGACGTAGAACGCCACGGCCGAGACCACGAGCGTGACGAAGTTGATCGCCCGGTCGGCGTCCATCTGCAGGCGCGCGTCGCTGAACGGGGCGAGCGGCGGGACCGAGAACTGGGTGAACCCGTCCTGGAGGACGTGGGCGAGACCTCCCACTTCCATCACGAGGAAGTAGATCGGGAGCGTTCCGGGGGCCAGCATCGGAGCGATCAGCGAGCCCACGCCGGCGATGACGGTCACGCCCACGATTGAATGCGTGATCCCGTGGTGGCGCAGGAGGGGGAAGCGACGTGCGAGCGGGAAGAGGAGTGCGTCGGCGTCCGGGAGTCCGCCCGCGAGCGCGCCGGCGGCGAGATACTGGGGGTGGAGCCCGACGAGCCCGAACGTCAACAGGTAGGCGACGAGGACGTGGGTGAGTAGGTCCACGGGCGGTAGGCGCGGGGCCGGCTAGAGGAGCCCCTCCTCCATCACCTCGATCGACTCGACGTGGGGAACCTTGGCGAGGGCATGCTCGGTCGACTCGAGGATCCCACCTGCATCCGGCATCACGACCGACACGAGGAGCGACTTCAGTCCGAACGCGACGTCCTTGATCTGGAGGCCCCGCACGGTGACCCCGCTCGGAACTGCGGCACGGACCGCCGTCGCGAGCGCGGCCATGTCGGTCTCGGTACCCTGCGGCATGACCCGGAACAGCACCCCCACCTGACCCAAGCTCGCCCTCCTACGGGCCTTCGAACCCGCACTTCGGACAGTGGTACGGAACGCTCTGGTCCCGGCATCGGGCGCACCGGCCGATGGCGACCTCGCCGCAGTTCGGACAGGTGAACTGCGTCGCCCCCTTCGCGGGAACCGCCCGGCCGCACGAACTGCACCGAAGCTCGACCCGGGCCTGCATCTTCGTCCGGCGAGAAGGTCACTTCCTCAGTGCGCCTCGCCGGCGCGCGGCCACCCGGGTGGCGAATATAAAGAGGACGCCGAGGAACGCGACCGCTCCGGTGACGTACCACACGGTGTAGTTCGTCGCACCGGGCGCGACGTAGACGGTGGTCGAGTACGACGTCTGCCCGTTCGCGAAGTGGACGAGCCCGTGCTCGTTCGCGAGGGAGATCGAGAACGTATGGTCCCCCGACGACAGACCGAGGGTCGGGTACCGGAACGTGAGGTTGTACGACGCACCGGGGATGAGGGTCGGGACGGTCACGGTACCGATCGGGTTCGAATCGAGATCGATCACGACCGGGAAAGAGAGGACGGTCGCAGAGGGGCCGTTGATGATCTCCGCCGTCACCACGTACGGAACGACCACCGCCACCGTGGCGGAGAGATTGATCGACTGGTTCTGCTTCTGATAGACGGACGACACCATCACCGTGATCACGACCGACTCGGCATTCGGGCCGACATCGAGCGACGTGCGGGCGGACCGGTTTCCCGTGAGGTTCCCCTTGGCCGGGGAGATCGAAACCCCCGAGAGGTTCGACGCGGCGACGCTCGCGAAGTAGGTGAAGTTCCCGACCTTCGTCCCGTTCGCGTTGAACGCCGGTCCGCCGCTCGCGTTGATCGAGAACGTCGCATTCTCGCCGATCGAGAGGATCGTCGGGCCCGTGAGATTTCCCCCGACGGCTCGCGTTGCGGGGACCAACGCGGCTTGGGCCGGGGACGAGGGGATCGAACCGGGGCTCAGGCCGACGGTCGCAAGGAGGAGGACCGCGGCCACGAGCACGCCGGCGAGCAGCGCCCGGGTCGACCGCAGACTCATCGCCGCCTCCATCGCCGGGTCCGCCACCATCGGTAGGTCACGATGGAGACCGCCAAGCCGATCGCCGGGACGAACACGAGGACCGGCACGAGCCAGTCCGGCACCGCCGACGGCGTCCCCAGGGAGGGTCCGGTCACGCTCGGAGGGACGCTGGGGTGTACGGTGGCGAACGGGATGGGGATCGATGTGCTCGCGGAAACGCTGCCGCTCGCGTTCAGGACCGACGCGCTCACGGTCACCGTGCCCGGCGGAAGGAACACCGGGGCGGTGGCGTTGAGCGAAGCGAAGAACGTCGTGTTCTCACCCGCCGAGAGAGTCGTGCTCGTGATCGGGCTCTTCGCCGCGTTCAGGACGGTCGAGTTCCACCCCAGGGTCGCGAGATGGGCGGCGTTCACGATCGAGAGGGCGACGGTCTCGACCGCGTTCCCGGAGTCGACCACGTAGAACGGCTGGAGGACATGCCCCACGCCGACTTGGCTGGACAAGCTCGCGGCCGTGCCGATCCCGACTCCGTACGAGGGATTGACCGCGATCGTCGGCGGCGGCGCGACCGAGCCCACGACCGTTCCGTTCGCGAGGGCGAAGCCGATCGTGACCGCCGGATGGGCGACCGCGGTTCCCGCCGGCACGTGGACGAACACTTCGCCCGTGAAGTTCGTTCCGCTCGGGCCCGGCGTCAGCGTGACGTTCGAGAACGAGAAGTTGAACGTCCAGTAGGAGGGCGTTCCCTTGGGGTAGACGGTCACGGGCGTCGTGCCGATCGCACGGACCGTGAACGCGAAGCTCGCGGTCGCTCCGGCGTTCACGGTGATCGTGGACGGACCCCGCAACGTTCCCCGGACGGCGTACGACGGCGGGTAGCCCAGCGGAATGTTCGCCGCCCCGTTCCCCTGGACCAGAGAGAGGGGGGCCGTTCCCGAGAGAGCGATCGTGGAACCGTAGAGCGAGCCCGACGCGGTCGCGCGCACGGAGTACGATCCCGCCGGAAGGTCGACGGCGATTCGGGCCGAGAGAGGGACATTCCCAAAGACGACCCGCTGGCCGAGCGGGCCCTGAACGACGAACGTCGCCGGGCTCACATTGCCGACCGGGCCGGACGGGGCGCTCGCCGACAGCGTGGCCATCCACGTCGGGCCGAGAGTGAGGGCGACCGGCGTGCGAGTCGAGGGGAGGGCGAGCGCGTTCGCGAAGGCCGCGTCTCCCGCGGCCTGCCCCGTCCCGTTGGCGTACACTACGTACGCGCCCGGGGCGACGAGAGCGGTGAACCGGCCATCGGAGAACGGGACCGCCGTGACGTTGATCGACGGATAGGGTCCGATGAGGAGCGCGGTCCCAGCAATCGGGCCCTCGAGCCCGGGGCTCGTCACGGTGCCGTTGACCCACCAAGGCACGGGAACGCCGACGGTCCCGATCGAGCAGTTGCCGGACGCGGGAGTCGGAGAGCACGTCGAATGGGGAGCGACACTGTAGTTCCGGTAGTAGCTCCCGTTGGGCCCCGGCCCGAGCAACGTGCCGTTCGCGAAGATGGAATAACTCGCGGTGGCCGGCACGGAGACCGAGAAGGTGCCCGACGACACGGTGGTCACGATCCTCGCGCCGCCCGGTCGGACGATCGACACGGTCGTGTTGAGGGGGAGCGTCGTGTTCCCGCTCATGAGGGTGCCTTTCAGGGTGACACCGGCGAGGTCCACCACCAGCGTCGGGGCGATCGACCCGTTCGCGGCAACCGTAAGCCGGGTGAGGTTCGTGTAGGTCGTGATGCCGGAACGGAACGTCGCCGCGGCCGAATAGATCCCGGGTGCGGCGTAGAAGCCCTTCGTGAACGCGGTGCCGTTCACGGTCGCATTCCCGAGCGTGGGAGAGGAAAGGTCGATCGTGACGTTCCCGAGCGACACGTGGGGCGAGATGGAAATCGTCCCCTTCGACGGGATCTTGGGGATGAGGAAGAGCGTGAGGTTGGAGTACGTCGCTCCAACTGGGACGATGGTGGAAAGGATCGTCGAGGGGAGGTACACCATCGTGCTGTTCGCGATCGTCGCACGCGCTCCCACCCCGTAGACTCCCGGCGGGGCGGTGAAGGAGAACGTGGGACCCCCCGTGAAGGTGAGATTCTCGGCGGTCACGCTCTCGGCCGTGAGGTTCACCGTGGCTCGGGTGCCGCTGGGGAGGCCGACAAGCGTGAGACGAACCGCGACGGAGTTCAAGGAGAGAGGGAACGACCTGAGGTTGGGGAATGCCGTGGGGGAGAGGTTGCACGCGGTCGCGTTCGAGAATCCGAATGCGCTCGCGGCGATACAGTACGTCCCGCCTCCGGGCACCGCAGCCGGCGCGTAGACCGTCACGTTCCCGTCCGACGAACCAAGCGCCGGGATCGACGCTCCCACGGAGGGGTCCGTCACCGTGACGAGCGGAGAACTCGCCGGAAAGAGGCGTCCGGAGCTCGTTGGAGCGCCGACCTCGAAGTGGCCGACGACCGAGGACGTCGGGGAGATGCGGACCGACCCCGACGTCGAGCTCAGGGTCACCGACGTCAGGGCGATGGAAAGGCCCGCCCCGCTCTGGGTCGAGGTCCCGACAAACGCGAGGAGCGAATACGTGCCGGACGGAAGAATGATCGAGAACGATCCATTCCCGGAGGCCCAGGTCATCACTTCCCCGCCGGTCGGGGAGTAGGCGATCACCGGCGTCTGCGTCAGGTTGGTGACCGCGCTCGTCCGGGCGACGGTCCCGACGAGCGTTCGTCCGGGCGTCAGTGTCAGGGTCGGCGCCAGGCTCGGTTCCAGCGGCCCGGTGGCCACGCTGGTGACGCCCGCGTACAGCGTCGTGCCAAGGTAGCCGAGCGCGTAGGCCGAGTAGCTACCGGCCGGTAGCGTCGCGCTGACGATCCCGGACGGGGAACTTGTGACCGTGGTCCCATCGGAGGTCGCGTTCAGGATCGCGCCGATCGGCGCGCTCGAGGCATTCCCATACGAGGGAATCGGGACGAACCGCACCGGGATCCGGCCGGCCGCGGCCCCATTCGCCACCAGCGGGAACGTGACGGCGTACATCGGGAGAATCGTCAGATTCGTCGAGACCGTCTGACCAATCGACGTCACGTCGACGAGGGTCCCGACCGAACGGTCCCCCGGCGTCGGGCCCGACGCCGTGAGGGTGTAGTTCCCCGGCCCAGCGCTCGCGATCGAGTAGAGACCTGCCGCGTCGGTGGTCGTTTGGGCAATGACGCCGCTCGCGTTGCTCAACGTGACGGTCGATCCTGGAACGACGAATCCCGTGGTCGCGAGGACCGAGCCCTTGAGGTAGCCCGGAGAGAGCGAGGCCGTCGCATTGACCGTCGTTCCCGGGGTGACGTAGACGGGAGATTTGGAGTAGTTGTACCCGCCGTAGATCACGTTATAGGTGTACGTCCCGGGTGGAACGTTGACGAGAGAGAAGGAGCCACTCGCGTCCGTGGTCGCGGTGATCCGTGCGGTCCCGTTCGGGCCCCAGAGAACGATCTGGGCGCCCGAGACCAGGTGATCCTGGCTGGGAATGAACGAGGTCGTGTTGTTCCCGTTCCAGTAGACGAACCCTTCGACCGTCCCGGGGTCGACGGCGTACGTCTCGACGAGGGGCGGTGCGTTGCGGTTCATCGCGACCGCGCTCGACACGTCGAGGTGGACGGACTTCAGCGTCCGGTTCCCCTGCTGGAGGACGCCATTCACGGTCCCGGTCGTGATGTTCAACGTGTCGTTCCCGGGAGGGAGGACGAGCGAGAACGACCCGTCCGCTGCGGTGTGGGTCGTCATGTGGGGGATCCCCCAACCGTCGTCAATCGTCACTTGGGCCCCCGGGACCGGGGCGCCGTTCGGCAGGGTGACGGTGCCGTAGAGCGGCTGACCGGGGTAGTACTCGAGGAACGATTCGCCTCCGCTGAAGTACGAGTCGGCGGATGTGTCCGCGGTCCCCCCGGTCCGAGCCGCCTCGGCGACCGCGGTCGGCCGGTTCACCGCGGAGAAGCAGCTCGACCCCGCCGTTGCGTTCTTTTCCGGACAGTAGTAGGCGGTCTGGTAGGCGACCTCGAAATGCTGGAGCATCCAGCCGGGCATCAGGGGGGCGGAGAGGAGCTGGGTCGAACCCTCGAGGCCGGGGATCCCCGTTCCGAGACCGACGTCCGTCCCGTTGTACCCGATGTAGATGTGGTAGATCATCGAGTCGTAGAACGGCGCGAAATAGTTGATGTTGTAATTCACCGCCGAGACGTCCGCCGGAAGGTGGCCCAGGGGGTAGGTATTGCCGTCCGAGCCGGTGACCGTGACGTTGAAGAACGTCGTGGGGACCCCCGCGGAGTCCACGACCCGGCCCGTCAGGTCGACCGGCGCGTAGTAGATCCCCGTGTCGGTCCCCGAGAACGGGAAGAGGCGGGAGTCCGAGAGCGCGTAGCCGATCGACCAACCGGTGTAGCCCATGATGTCGTTGTAGACCTTCGCAACACCGGAGAGCGGGAGGGACGACGCGAGGTAGTACTCCATCGCGATGTACATCGCGTTCGAGTCCGTGAGAGTGGACGAATCGACCGGAAGGTAGCGCTGGGGGTTCGCGACGACGAGCGAATAGTCCGCGCTGGTGTTGACGAGCAGCGTGTGGACCTCGGCGACGTTGAGGCCGTCCGTCGCGAGGATACGGTTGAGGGTGGGGGGAAGGTACGGCTGATGGGAGGCCTGCTGCTCGGAGGCGAGCAGCGTCGTCGCGAGAACTCCGATCGCGAGGGACTCGTTCTGGGCGAGAAGGAACTGGCCCGCAGGATCGATCCCGTCCTGGAAGTTGTC
This sequence comes from Thermoplasmata archaeon, assembly GCA_035623855.1. Lineage (GTDB taxonomy): Archaea > Thermoplasmatota > Thermoplasmata > Lutacidiplasmatales > UBA184 > Lutacidiplasma. Next base: position 34,006 of record DASPSQ010000003.1, read on the forward strand.
GGCGACGCTCGGGTGCTGCCCCTGATCGATCGTTTGGAACCCGTAATCCCACCAGCTGACGACCGCGGGCCGATCGGCGGGCGGTAAGCTCGTATCCTGCGTCGCGAGCCACTCGTAGCCCGCGCTGTCATACTGGTTCGAGGTGTCGAGGGACGAACCCGCCGCCCCGAAGTAGTATGACGAGGGGTTCGAGCTGTTGAGCTGGAGCCACGGCGGAACCGTCTTCCCGACCTGCTCGGCAAATCCGCTCTTCGTATTGCCGGGGATCCCGGCGTCGATCGAGATCCAGATGTTCGGGAGAATGAGACCCACCACGAGCGCCATCACGAGAACGTGACGCGCCTTGAACGCCCGACGGAACGCGGCAAGCTGGCTCCGCCGGTCGGAAAGCGACGCGGTCGTTCGGCGGAGCTCGGGATATCCACCGACATCGATGACCCTGCGGATCGCTTCGGCGGGAAGGAGCGCAAAGATCGGCGAGCCGACCATGAAGAATTTGGTTGCCGAGATCGGGAGGTAGATCGAGACGATCGAGAAGACGACGAAGACGACGTGGTAGCGCTTGAACCGGCCGCGGATGAGCTGATACAAAAACAGGGCGATGCCGACGAACGCGAGGAAGAAGGTGATGACCCCATAGCCGATGACGAGCGCGTCGATCGACGGGGCCTGGGCCTCGGCGACGGTCGAGTAGACGAGAGTCTTGACGAAGTATCCCTGACCGGTCACGAGGGTGCTGAACAGTCCGTGGTTCACGAAGGCGAGCGCTCCGACGCCCGCGAGCACGATGCCGACCAGGATGGGGATCGAGACGACCCACGGGACGTCCCGCATCAGGAGGAAGGGGAGCAGGATGAGGAGAACCCCGAAGAAGACGATCGCCTGGAGCAGGAAGTACGTCTCGAAACCGGGGGCGGTCAGGGACCCGTACTGGGTGAGATAGTACGGCATCTCCATCGGGAACGCGACGAGACCGACAATCCAGGTCGAGACGTAGAGGCCGAACGAGTCGACGTGTCGGATCCGTTCGGCGAACATCGCGACGAGGACGGAGACGCCGATCACGACGACGTCCATCGTGTAGCCCTGCCAGGCGAGCGCGAGGGTGCCCAAGGTGACCCCGGTGAAGACCGCCCATTTCACCGCGTTCCGCTCGGTCCGGAGGAACGCCCGGAGGCCTGGCCAGTACTGGCGCGGGTGGCGGTAGCTCTCGATCCAACGACGGCTTCCCACCGCCTTGACGGTGCGCAGGTAGCAGTAGATCGTCACGAGGACAAAGAACGTGTAGAACGACAGGTAGTCCGCGTAGCCGAAGGTCGACGAGTCGATGTTCGCGCTGAGGAACGGGAAGATGACCGCGGCGATCAACCCGACACGTCGGTTGGCGATCTCCCGGCCGATGAGGTAGACCGGGATCACCCCGAGAGCGGCCCAGAGCGGCGACTGCAGGTCCAGGAACCACGCTCCCGCGACGTTGGGATTCCCGCCGAAAAGGGGGGCAAAGACGAGCCCGAGGATCGCGTTCATCCAGTCGAACAGAGGCTCCCGCGGGTTCGTCGAGCCGACGGGGTAGTGGAGCAGAGGGTCGTGGATGAGGTTCGTGTGGTTCAGGATGATGTACGACATCACCCGGGAGTGGTAGTAGGAGTCCGAGCCCCCCGCGTAAGTGTAGAGCGGGCCGTACTGGGCGATGATCGGGTAGGCCCAGATCGTCCGAATCGCGAAGGAGATCCCGATGGCGGACAGAAGGATGGCGATCGTCCAGCCGTGGCGCTGCCACCAGCCGGTCTGGGACCCTTCCATGCGGCGCAAATCTCCGTGGGGCGGCGCGCGAGACCGAGGAGGCCTATAAATATCCTTCTCCGAGAAAACCGACAGTCCCAGCCCGATACCTTGGGCCCGAGGTTGCGCGCCGGTCCGATGGTTACGGACCGCGTTCGGGCTCCGATTCGGCGCGGAACCTGTAGAACACGCGGCCGTCCCCTACGTCGTAGGTCACCGCCCGGACCCTCTCTCCGATGCGGAGCGAGGTCCACGGTTTTCCGTCGATACGACCGAAGATCCGTAACGGGACCCCCTCTAGGTCGACGAGCCCGACCGCGAACGGGACGTCATCCTCCAATCCGAGCGGGGCGGCGGCGAGCACTGCGCTGAAGGCGTAGATGCGGCCGGTCTCGGGGAGATCGGTCCATTCGAGCTCTTCGGTGTGGCACCGGGGGCAGGCGGTCCGCGGGGGCCAGAGGAGAAGGCTGTCCTTTGGGCAGCGGGTCGTGGAGAGGCGACCCTCCCGCAGCCGCGCGTAGAACCGCGAAAGTCTCGTGTCCTTCTCGGACTCGAGCGGAATCAGGTCGAGCAGGAACGGACGCTTCACGACAGGTCGGGGAGGGGTCGGCTCCGCCGGCGGGGTCCGAGGCTCGTCCGAGGGCCGGGAGACGAGCTCGGGCTCGGTGCGACGGGCCCGGGGGCGACCGCTCACGGCGGGCCCCCCGCCTGGTAGATCATCACGGAGTGGACATTCGCGCTCCCTGACAGGTTGTGGACCAGCGCCCACTCGGGATCGGGGACCTGGCGGGCGGCCGGGACCGCGCGGCCGAACTGCTGGAAGACCTCGACCGCCTGCCCGATGCCGGTCGCCCCGAGCGGATGGCCGCACCCGAGCAGTCCACCGCGCGGATTCACCACGAGGTCCCCTCCCAGGTCTCCCCGTGCGTCGGCGGCGAATCGGCCGCCCTGCCCCTCCGGGCAGAGCCCCAGCGCCTCGTACTCCACGATCTCGGAGATCGTGAAGCAATCGTGGACCTCGGCAAGATCAAGGTCGTCCACCCCAATCTTCGCCTGCTTCAGAGCCTCCCGCGCGGCATGCTTCAATCCGACCCAGTCGGTCAGGGACCCCGCGTTCGCGAGGTTGTGGAAGTCCGAGTACTGGCCGGTCCCCCGGATCCACGCCGGCGAGCCCGTGTACCGACGGACGTGCTCCTCCGCCGCGAGGACCACGGCCGCCGCCCCGTCGGTCATCGACGAGCAGTCCCCGAGCCGCAGCGGGGGCGCGACGAGGGGCAGACGCAGTAGCTTGTCCCGGCCGAACGTCTTCTCGTAGAACTGGGCGTGGGGGTTCGTGTTCGCGAAGCGGTGGTTCTTCTCGGACACCGCCGCGAGCTGTTCTTCCGTGGTCCCGTATTCGAGCATGTGCCGTTGGGCGACCATGGCGAAGAAGGGGGGAGCGGTCGCTCCGTGAGGTCCGTCCCACGCTCGGTCCATCACGCAGCCCATCGCGGAATTCGCTTCGGCCATCGAGGGGAGGTTCATCTTCTCCACTCCGACCGCGACCGCGATCTCGGAGAGCCCGGACGCGATCGCGGCGTACGCCGAACGGATCGCCGATTGACCGGATGCGCACGCGAGCTCGGTCCGCTGGAGGATCCGGGTCGGCCGCAGGCCCATCTGCTCGGCGACGAGCGGAGCCACGTGCGACTGGAACGCGAACCGCTCCGGCTCGGCCGCGCCGAGGAACAATGAATCGACGTCCTCGCTCCGGAGCTCCGGGACCGCCCGGAAGAGGGCGACCCCGACCTCCTGGGCCAGCTCGGACCATGTCGCGGCCCGGACGCCGAAGCGAACCGTCGCGCCACCGACGATCGCGACGTTTCGAGCGGTCAAGGTCCCCCCATCCGGATCGCCTCGGCCACCACGTCTCCCGCGCCGCTCGTGGTCACCGTACCCCCCTGGTCATAGGTCCTCGCAGAGCCCCGGGCGAGCACGGCCGCGATCGCGCGGTCGAGCCGGTCGGCCTGGCGGGCGAGACGGGGGTCCTGGTGCCGGTCCCCAAGCCACTGCAGCATCTGCTCGACGGCGAGAAACGTCGCGAAGGGGTTGACCTGGTTCTTCCCCGCGTACTTCGGAGCGCTTCCGTGGACCGGTTCGAACATCGCGTGGTCCGTCCCGAGGTTTCCCCCGGCAGCGAACCCCATGCCACCTTGGAGGACTGCGGCGAGGTCCGTGATGATGTCTCCCATCATATTCGTCGCGACCACGACGTCGTAGTGTTCGGGGTTCCGAATCAGCCACTGGGTGAACGCATCGACGTACGCATAGTCTCGCTCGATTTCGGCGTACTCCGTCGCGACCCGGTCGAAGGTCTCCCGGAAGAACCGGCACCCTTCGAGGACGTTCGACTTGTCGACGCACGTCACGCGGCGCCGCCCATCCTCCGGAGCGCCCTGCGGCCGTCGCCGGGCGATCTCGAACGCAAAGCGGATGACCCGCTCAGCCCCTTTGCGGGTGATGATGCGGGTGTCGACGGCGACCTCGGTCTCGTCCGCGCGTCGGAGCCGACCTCGGGCCGGGGTGTAGAGGCCCTCCGTATTCTCCCGGACGATCACGAGGTCCACGTTCCGGGGGGACCAGACTTCCTGGTACACCCCGCTGATCCGGTGGCGGACTCCCGGATAGAGTCTGCACGGCCGCACGTTGGCGAAAAGGTCGAGGCTTTCCCGCATGCCGAGGATCAGGGCGCGGCCGGCGAGGTCCCCGTTCGGGAGCGATGCGCCAGGCCAGCCCACCGCACCGACGAGGATGGCGTCGGCCCTCCGGGCCGCCGCGGCCCCTTCGGGGTCCCACTCTCGCCCGGTCGCGAGGTAGTACTGTCCCCCGCCCGGATACGTTGCAAGGTGCCATGGCGCGGCATCACCCTCCGCCAAGGCGGACAAGACCTTCTCTCCCTCGCGGAGGACCTCCGGCCCGGTCCCGTCGCCCGGAAATAGGGCGATCTCGTATCCTGCGTCCTTCATGATAGGCTCCCGGTGCGCGATTTTTGTGCGTCAAGCTCTCGACGGACCTTCTCGACGAGCCCTCCGGCGTCCAGGAGCTCGAGAAGGTGCGGCGGGAGCGGGGGGAACTGGACGGACCGGCCGGTACGACTGTTCACGATGCGACCCGCGCGCATCTCGATCCGGGCGGGATCCCCCATCTCGAAGATCGCGCGTACGCCGGGTGCCTCGATGGTCGGGATCCCGAGATTGATCGCGTTGCGAAAGAAGATTCGGGCGAACGAGTCCGCGACGACTGCCCCGACTCCGATCGCGCGCATCGCCTGCGGAGCATGTTCGCGGCTCGACCCCGATCCGAAGTTCTCGTCGGCCACGATGATGTCCCCGGCCTTCGCGCCCTTCGCGAACTCGGGGAGCGCGATCTCGAAGACGTGCTTCCGTAGCTCGTTCGGGTCGATGATCGTGAGGTACTTTCCCGAGATGATCTGGTCGGTGTCGACGTCGCGTCCCAGCGTCCAAACGCGACCCTCGATGACGTCCTGCATCGGTTCGGACTCCTAGAGGAGCTCCCTCGGATCAGAAATCTCCCCTCGGATCGCAGTCGCGACGACCGCGGCAGGGGACATGAGGTAGATCCGGGCCTCCTTGGCGCCCATGCGTCCGGGGAAGTTCCGATTCGACGAAGAGGCGCAGACTTCATCCGGAGCGAGAATCCCCATGTTCCCCCCGAAGCAGGCGGAGCAGCTCGAGTTCGTGAAGACCGCCCCCGCGTCGGTGAACGTCTCGATGATCCCCTCGTGCAGGCATTGGTCGTAGATCTTGGTGGACGCGGGAGAGACGATGAACCGGACGCCGGCGGCGACCTTCTGACCCTTCATCAACGCGGCCCCCTCGCGCAGGTCTTCGATCCGCGCGTTGGTGCAGGATCCGAGGAACACCTGGTCGACCTTGACGTGCTCCTGGACGACCTCCGGGAGCGGACGGACATTGTCGGGGGAGTACGGGCAGGCGACCATCGGAGGCATACCGTCGACGTCGATGTCGATCGATCGCTCGTACTGTGCATCGGCGTCCGGCGCGAGCGGATGCATCGCATGCTTCGCAATCGGAGCCAGATAGTCACGGGTCGCTGCGTCGGGCGCCACCATCCCGGTCTTTGCGCCCATCTCCGTCGTCATGTTGCAGATCGTGAATCGCTCGGGCATCGTGAGCGCCTGGACGGTGGGCCCTGAGAACTCGACGGACCGATACGTCGCCCCGGTGGTCCGGACCTCTCCGAGAATCCGGAGAACCAGGTCCTTCGCCGTCACCCCCTTCCCGAAATTGCCCCGCACCCGAATCTCGATCGACTGGGGGACCTTGAGCCAGAGTCGACCCAAGGCGAGTACGGCCGCCATCTCGGTAGGACCGATGCCGGTCGCGACCGCGCCCATTGCGCCGAGCATGTTGGTGTGCGAGTCCGTACCCACCGCAAGATCGCCCGGGACCACCCATCCGTTCTCGGCGAGGATCTGGTGGCAGATCCCGTGCTGGCCCACGTCGTAGAAATGCGGCAGGCCCGTCTCAGCGGCGAACTTCCGGAGGATCCGGTGCAGGACCGCGGCCCCCTCCGTCGATGCCGGGACCCAGTGATCGATCGCGATCACCACACGGTCCGGGTCCCAGACCCGCACCGCGCCCATCTGGTGAAACGGCGCGACCGTCTGAGCTCCCTGCTCGTGCATCATCGCGAGATCCACCTTGCCCTCGACGATCTGACCCGGGACGACCCGTTCGAGTCCGGAGGCACGCGCGAGGATCTTCTCTGCGAGCGTCGAACCGTGACCGTTCGACGCCGTCACGCGCTCACCGCCCGGATCCCGACCGCGTCGACCATCGCCCAGAACTCATCATCCGAGAGCCCCGGATGCTCGAACAGGGCTCGGTAGTCCCGGAGGAAGGCACGGAGATCGGCTTTGGACCGAGCCTCGGCCTCGACCTTGACCCTGCGAAGCAATTCGAGCAGAAGCGGATCGGGGGCGACGATTCCGCGTTCCTTGAGTTTTTCCACGATCGCAGCCTTTCCGGTATGCTTTCCCAGAATCATCTGACGCCGGCGGCCCACGACTTCGGGCTGCAGGGGCTCGTACGTGAGCGTATGGGCCAGAATTCCGTGTGTGTGGATCCCCGCCTCGTGCGAGAACGCGTTGTACCCGACGAGGGCCTTGTTCGCCGCGACCGGTACGCCCGACAGCTCCTCCACGCGGCGGGAGAGATCGTGGATGCGGTCCGTTTGAATCCCCGTTCGTATTCCGTAGAGCGACTCGAGCGTCAGGACGACCTCCTCGAGCGAGGCATTTCCGGACCTCTCGCCCAGTCCGTTCACGCAGACCTGAGGAGCGACCACGCCGCATTCCACCGCCGTGAGCGTGTTCGCCGTCGCAAGTCCGAAGTCGTCGTGGCAATGCACCGAGAGGTCCCGGGGATGGACCCGACGCTGGAACTCCAACAGGAACCAGCGAAAGGTGAGGGGAGTCATGATGCCGACCGTATCCGCGACCACGAGCCGATCGGCGCCGGCCTCCTGGACGTCCCGGTACAAGCGCTCGATGAAGTCGAGCGGCGCCCGGACCGTATCCTCGGTCACGAACGCCACATGGAGACCGGCCTCCTTTGCCCGCCGTACGGAGCGAATCGAGGCGGCGCGCACTTGGTCCTGGGACATCTTGAGTTTGTACTTCAGATGGACATGGCTCGCCGCAACGAATACCGCGATGTGCGTGGCCCCACTGTCGATGACCGCCTCCACGTCGGACGGAACGGTTCGCGCAGCGGCCAGGACCTTGGCTCGAAGTCCGGCCGCCGCGACGAGCCGCACCGCCCGGGCCTCCTCGTCGGAAACGACCGGGATCCCCGCGTTGAGCACCCCAACCCCTGCGTCGGAAAGGAGGGTCGCGATCTCGAGCTTCTCCTCGGGAGTGAAATGCACTCCGGGCATCTGCTCGCCGTCCCGGAGCGTTTCGTCCCAGATGACGAGGGATCTCGGTATCCGGCGCTGCCTAGCGGTCTCCCCGTGGTAATTCTCGACGAGCCGGGGCTCGGCCATCCGGGCTTCTACCGGCACGGTCCCATTTACGCTTGTCGCGAGTAAATTCTGCGGCCTCCCGGCTGGACCCGGGCCGAGACCGCGTCAGTAGAAGCTTCGGGGACCTCCTGCCGTCGGCCAGGAGGAGATCTCGACGTCTCACCCGCCCAAGGGGTCGTTGTGTCCAGACGATGGTGGACATCCGGGGGCCGGCCGCTCGACATTCCCGGGGATCTCGGAGCGCGACGGAACCGAATTCCGTTCGCAAACGGTGCGGGGGGCTCCGCGCAGACCACTCGTTTCCGCGAGCGGACGCGCTCTGCGCATTTTCCCGGCGTCAGTACTTAAATAGCCAACCGACCTGAAACGAGTCACAAATCGACGTTGGCCGATAGCTGGAGTATCCATGACCACACCGGTATCACGCACTCTGCCCATCGCGGAAACCGCGGGCCCCGGGGAATCTCGGCCACCAGTCGAGCTTGCCGACCTGAGCGTCATGATCGGAGGGCAGGGTGGGGACGGAACGCTGACCGTGTCCGACCTTCTGGGCCGCTACTTCCGCAAGCGGGGCCTGTACGTGTACACCTCCCGCAATGTGCTCTCCCGGATCCGAGGTGGTCACGCCGACGCCTCCGTGCGAGCGAGCCGTGACCCGATCGCGGCCGTGAAGCCGCAGGTCGACGTTTTGGTGGCGTTCGACAATGAAGCGGTCGAGCTGGGGAAGGCAGAGCTTGCGGGCAACGGATTCGTTCTCTACGACTCCACCACCTTCCATATCGATCTCCCAAACTCGGCTGGCTTTCCCTTTGCCACGATGGTTGGGGGAACTCTCGGCCAGCCGATCTTCAAGAACACGGCGGCGTACGGAGCGGTCTCCGTGCTCCTCGGCTTGGACGAAACCACGACGCGATCGGTGATTCAAGAACGGTTTCAGCGTCGGGGCGGGGAGGCTCTGGAAAAGAACCTGAAGGCCCTCGAGATCGGTCGCAAAGCGGCATTCGAAGCCACGGGAGTCCCGAACCGCTACACGGTCGTCTCGGGCGACGCGCACGACCAGATCCTCACGACAGGCAACCAGGCAGTGGCGCTCGGGTTCGTCGTCGGTGGCGGTCGGTTCTTCGCCGGATATCCCATCACACCCGCGACGGAAATCATGGAGTACCTCCAACGGTATCTTCCTCCGTTCAACGGCGTCGTTCGCCAGGCCGAAGACGAGCTGGCCGCGATCAACATGGTCATTGGCGCCTCCTATGCCGGCGCCCGGGCGATGACCTCGACGAGCGGCCCGGGCCTCTCCCTGATGACCGAGGGTATCGGGCATGCCGCGACCGCCGAACTACCGGTCGTGATCGCGGATTGCCAGCGCGTCGGCCCTTCCACCGGCCAACCGACTCGCAACGAGCAGTCGGACGTTGCGCATCTCGCGCACCTCGGACATGGCGACTATCCCCGGTTCATCATTTCCCCGTCCAACCCGGAAGACTGCTTCGAATTGACCGTCGATGCCCTCAACCTCGCGGAGCGCTGGCGGGTGCCGGTGATCCTGCTTCTCGATCAGGCACTCTGCCAGAACACCGCGACCAGCGCTCGCTTCGACCTCCATCACGTCCACATCGACCGGGGGAAGCGGCTGAGCCCCGAGGTGGCAGCAGCGCTCCAACAGTACAAGGTCTACGAATTCACCGAGGACGGGGTCAGCGCCGTCGCACCGCCCGGCACCCCCGGCCTCTGGTCGGAAGTCACGGGCAACGAGCACGATGAGTGGGGCCACGTCTCCGTGAACCCGGTCAATCGGGTCCGACAGATGAAAAAGCGGATGGAGAAGATGGTGAAAGCGCGCGACGAGCTGCCTCCGGCCCGTCTCTTCGGACCGGCGGACGCCAAGGTCGGGTTCATTGGGTTCGGCGGCACGTCAGGGCCGATTCTCGAGGCGATGCATCTCCTCGAGGCGCGGGGGTTTGCGACGCGGTACTTCCAGGCTCGAACGGTCTATCCGGTGCCCGTCCACGAGCTCGTCCCGTTCCTGGAGCCGCTCGACGTCGCCTACGTGGTCGAGCAGAACTACTCCGGGCAGTTCCATCGGCTGATCCGAGAGGCGCTCCCGCAGCTGCACGCGAAGATGCGGTCGATCCTCAAGTACGATGGGTACCCCTTCCGAGCGCCGCAGATCATCGCGGATGTACGGGAGGCGAATTGACGATGGTGCAGTCCGCGAAGCCGGTCGCTCCGATCTGGTGTCCGGGGTGTGGCGACTTCGGCGTCTTGGCCGCCGTGAAGCGCGCTGCGGCCAATCTCAAGATCCCGACCCACGAGCTCGTCCTGGTCGGAGGGATTGGTTGCTCCGGTTCGATCCACAACTTCCTCGAGGTCAACGGCCTGCACGCCCTCCACGGCCGCCTGCTCGCTCAGGCGATCGGGGTCAAGCTCGCCAATCCCGCGCTCACCGTGGTCGCCGCCGGGGGCGACGGGGACGGGTACGCGATCGGCATGGGACATTTCATGCACGCGTTCAAGAAGAACGCCTCGATCCTCTACCTCGTCATGAACAACGAAACCTACGGGCTCACGAAGGGCCAGGCGTCCCCGACGAGCCTGGTCGGGTTCGAAGGGAATATCGAACCGCCGTTCCAGTCCGTCCTCACCGCGCTCTCGATCCCGGCCCCGAACTTCATCGCGCGGACGTTCTCGGGAGACCCGAAGGCGATGACCGCGATTCTCGAGGAGGCTCTCCGGTTCAATCGCGAGGGACGCGGGTTCGCGTTCGTCGAGGACCTTTCGCCCTGCGTGACGTACAACGACACGTACAAGCTCTGGCGGGAGAAGGTGCTCGACGTCTCGACGCTTCCCGACTACGATCCGACCGACCGCAAGACGATGTTCCGATTGTGCTACGAGCTCCTCGATCAGGGAAGGATTCCGATCGGGGTCATGCACCGGCCGAAGGAATCCAATCACGATGGGCTCGAGACGATGCTTCTCGGCGACCGACCGGGTCCGGCGCGCACGGACATCGAGGTCCAGTCGAACCTCGGGGCCTACCAGGAACTGATCGGGAACCTGACCTAGCCGGAGGGAGCGGCGCGCCGCGATCGGTTCCATCGCGGGAAGCCCCGATACGATGTGGCTTGGCGTGGACGACACCGATAGTCCCCGCGGCGGGTGTACCACCTGGGTCCTCACCGAAATGCTGGCCCTCGCTCGGGACCGGGGCGTGGACCTGATCGGAGAGCCTCGGCTGGTGCGCCTCAACCCCAACATTCCCTGGAAGACTCGCGGAAACGCCGCGCTCTCCGCGCATTTCGGACGCGGGTCCGGATCGCGCCGATGCGTCGGTTCGATCGCGGACGAGCCGGTGTGGTCGTTCCATCGGGGTCGGCCGCTCCCTCGGGCAGAGGTGGCGGAGTTCCGGGACGCCGCGTGGGCCCGCATTCTGGAGCGCGCGCGCCCGGAGGAAGGAACGGATCCCGCGGTCGTCGTTTCGCCACGTCGGCTTCCCGCCCGCCTTTATTGGAGAGCGGTTCAAGACGTCGTGCCGGTGCGCTCGGTCCTCTCGGATCTCGAAGAGTTCGGGGTGTGGTGGCGGGTCCGCGGCGACCCGAGGGGGCTCGTGGGGGCGGCCGCGTCGGTCGCATGGCCCGGAAATCATCCGACGTGGGAACTGACCGCCTACCGAGCCCCGGACCGGTGGGGTTCGCCACGAGAAGTGGACGCAGCGAGCGTGCGTGCCGCGGCCCGGAGGCACCCGGAACTCTTTCTCTGCCACGACCCGAGAACGCGTCGGCTTCTGGTCGCTCCGCACACGCCATGCCCGATCCTCTTCGGTCTCCGGGCGACCGATCCCGAGGTCCTTCCCGTGGCCCGCGAGGAGATCCGGTCCGAGACCATCGATCGGTGGGTGGTCTTCCGGACGAATCAAGCGTCGGGGGACCACCTGAAACCCCGCCCACTCCGCGAGCTCACCCCGTACACCTCGGCGCGGTTCTCGGGACACGTTCTCGCCCCGCCGATCGGACTTCCCGGAGGGCACGTTCGGATCTCTGTTCGCGACCTCGACGGCCAAGCGTGCGACTGTCTCGCGTTCGAGCCCACCAAGACGCTCCCCCAGATTGTCCGTCAGCTCGTCCCGGGGGACCGGGTCGTCCTGGGAGGGAGTCGGACCAACGACACGGTGTTCCGCCTCGAGGTGGTTCGCCTCACACATCCCGCGCCGAGGTTCGGATCGCCGCGGGCCCCGGTTTGCCCGGAGTGCGGCCGTCATGCGAAATCGCTCGGCCGGACGCGGGGGTATCGCTGTCCGACCTGCCGGAGGCGATGGCCTCCCGAAGCCGCGGCCCGGGCGCGACGGGAACTTCCCCCATTGCCTCGAGAGTACCATCCCACTCCCTCGGCCCGCCGTCACTTGCACCCACGGGCGCCGGAACCCTAGCGGGCCCGTCTTTCCCGAGAGCTTTTGAGGGCTCGCTGGGTGAATAGAGGGTAGAGGTCCACCCCATGGCCGGCCCCCGCACCAAGATCGCGATCCTGTTCGCGGTCATCGTCGCACTGTTCGTGCTCGTCGGGGGACTCGTGGGGGAGTACCTCTTCCAGAGCTGGATTGCCGGCCTCGTGGTCGCGCTCTCGATCTCGCTCGTCCTCAATCTCGTCACGTTCATTTGGTGCGACCGGTTCGTGCTCTGGTCCACCAAGGCGAAGATCGTCTCTCGGGAGGAGGCCCCGCGGCTCGCCAAGATCGTCGATTCCCTTGCGCCCCAGTTCGGCCTGGTCGCTCCCCGTCTCGCCATCGTCCCGACGCAGACGCCGAACGCTTTCGCCACCGGCCGCAACGAGCGACGAGCGGTCGTCGCGGCCACCGAGGGGATCCTTCACCTCCTTGACGACCGAGAGCTCCGGGGGGTACTCGCCCACGAGCTGGCCCATGTCCGCGACCGGGATGTGCTCCTCATGACGTTCGCGGCGACGCTCGCCGGCGCGATCGGGTACGCGGCGCAGATCGTCTTCTTCGGAATGCTCTTCGGTGGGAGCGGGAACAGCCGGGGCGTCAACCCGATCGTCCTGATCGTCGCACTGATCACTGCTCCCATCGCGGCGATGTTGATCCAGCTCGCGATCTCCCGCTCGCGGGAGTTCCGGGCAGATGAGGTCGGTGCGTTCACGATCGGCGACCCGGATGCACTGGCAAGCGCCCTGTCAAAGATCGAGGCCGGGAACGTCCGTCGTCCGATGAACGTGGGGTCCCCCGCGCAGTCGAGCCTCTACATCGTCAACCCGTTTCGAGGCGCGTCGTTCGCCTCCCTGTTCTCGACGCACCCCCCCACCGCCGAGCGGATTCGACGCCTCAAGGAGATGCGCGCTCGCACCACCTATCGTCCCCCGATCCGCGGTCCTTCCGTTCCCACAGCCCACCGGCGACGGCCGGTCCGGGGGTGAGCGCTCGGGTCGATGGTGAACTGTCCAGCGTGTGGGGCCGAGGTCGGCGACGACGTTCGCCAGTGCCCTCGTTGCCGCCTCCCCGAGTCGCTTTTCTCGGCGGTCCGCGACGCGGCGGGCACGAGCCCGGGCCAGGACACTACGTACCTGCGGACGATCGGGGAGCTCCTCGCCACCATCGAGCGCGAGGCTCCGCCCGCACCGGCGGAGCCGCCGGCGTCCGGTCTTCTCAGCCGCTCCAGTCGGTTTCCTCCCCTCGGATCCGGGGGTTCCGCCCCGGTCCCGCCGCTTCGCGCCCCGGCCCCCGTCCCGCCGTTCCGTGAGCTTCCCCAGCTCCCGCCGGGCGCCCCGTTCGTGGAGACGCGTCGCCGGCTGGACGAATACTTCCTGCTCGGCCGACGGCTGGGGCTCGACTTCACCGATTTCGAGCGTCGGTTTGGCGCGGCAAATCTCAGCGATGACCTCGCATCGCTCGACGCGCTCGCTCGCGAGATGTTCGTGCATCTCGCGAGCGTTCTCGCAGAGGAGTACGAGTCTGCGCTCGCACGTCGCAACGAGCTCGCTCAGCTCGTTCCGACTCGGAGCGCGGATGTCGAGTTCGACGCGATCCGCCGAGCGATCTCGGTCGGCGACCTCACCGGCGCCCAGCGTCGTCTCGTCCATATCCGGGACGAGCTCCTGAGGGCGGAGGAAGAGTGGGAGGTCGGACGGATTCTGGTGACCGAATGCGACCTCCTCGCCGAGACCCTCCGGGAGCTCGGGGGCGACCCGAACCCCGCCCTCGGGCCGCTCGAGGAGGGCCGTCGCAGCTTCCAGGTCGGGCGACGTCCGGAGGCCGAGCGACTCCTCGCGCACGCGGCGATCGCCCTCTGGTCGTTGCTCGAGCCGAGGTTCCTCGAGGACCTGAAACGTCTGCGGGACCGGATGATCGAGGTCCGGGCCTCCGGCGGAGAGGTCGCCCCGGCTCTGAAGTCGTTCCGCGAAGTCGCGGCCGAACTCCGGGAGCGGAACTTCGGGGGTGCGGTCGCCTCCTACCGAAATCTGAAGCGGTTTATGGACCGGGTCGGGGTGCCGGAGGCGTCGGGGTCCGTCGAGCCGGTCGTGCTCGAACGAAGCCCTCCCTCCCTCTGAGCTAATGAACTCGACTTGAGTGCCGCGGTCGGGATGTTCACCTCATTACGCGGGTTTCGGGACTACCCTCCGCCGGAGGGCGGGGCCCGGTCGGAGATACGTCGGAGGATGCGGGCCGCCGCCCGGCGGGCTGGTTTCACCGAGCTCGAGGTCCCGAGCATCGAGAGCCTCGACCTCTACCAGGTGAAGAGCGGCGAGGAGATCACGAAGCAGACCTGGACGTTCTCCGACAAGGGCGGTCGACCGGTCGCGCTGGCGTCCGAGACGACCCCGTCCGTCGTCCGCGTCTACGTCGACCGGGCCAAGTCTGAGCCACTTCCTGCCAAGTGGTTCACGATCTCGAAGACGTGGCGGTACGAAGAGCCCCAGATGGGGGCCGGTCGGACCCGCGAGTTCCTCCAGTTCAACCTCGACATCTTCGGGGTTCCCGGCGTCGAGGCGGACGCCGACCTTCTCGCTGCGGCCTGCCTTGTCCTCGACGAGGTCGGGGCCCAGGAGCTCTACACGATCCGGGTCAACGACCGTGCGCTCGCGGAGGGGATCGGCCGGCTCTACGGCGCGGCCGACCTTGGCCGATTCTTCCAGACGGTCGACCGCTTCCGCAAGACCTCTCCGGCCGACTTCGAATCCGGCCTCGCGGCGGCGGGCGTCGGACCCCGGGGGGCCCGCGAGCTCGCCGCCCAATTCACGGAGGTGGGAGCGGGACTCGCTCCGAAGCCGGCGGACGAGTTCCTCCGCCGCTGGGTCGACCGCGGCCTCGATCTCGCCGCGCGCAAGGGCGTCGAGCGGCTCCAGGCCCTCCTCGGGCTTCTCGATCGGGCCGGGCTTCGGGACCGGATCGTGTTCGATCCGACCGTCGTCCGAGGACTGGCCTATTACACCTCGACGGTCTTCGAAGCGTTCGCGCGGACCGGGGAAATCCGTTCGGTCTTCGGCGGAGGCCGGTACGACCACCTGGTCGAGCTCTTCGGAGGGCCGCCGACCCCCGTGACGGGCCTTGCCATCGGCGACCAGACGCTCGAGATCCTCTTGCGCGACGCCGGGCGGTGGCCGGACGGCGAGCCCGGCGTCGACACGTACGTCGTCGTGGTCGATCCCAGCTGGACGCCGGAGGCCGTGGGGATCGTTCAGGAGCTCCGGCGCGCGGGAGTGAGCGCGGACTGCGACCTCCTCGCGAGGTCGATGTCGCGCCAGCTCAAGGAGGCGGCGCGGCGCCGCTGCCGTCGTGCCCTGATCGTGGGACTGAAAGAGGCGACCCCGGGTGCGGTGGTCGAGCGTGATCTCGCGACGGGTGCGCAACGTGAGCTCGCTCGGGACGCGGCGGTACGACCGGGGTGATCGACTCGAACGTCTCGCCGTCCCAGAGGAGGATCCCGTCCGGCGAGACCGCGCCGTCCACGTACCCGTACCAGTACACGACTGCTCCCTCCCCAAAGAGCTGGGTGTACGGCCCGAGCTGGCGCTTCAGGTTCTTGCGAAGCTCGACGTCGTCTCCGAAGTTCGCCTTCGACTCGATCCACTTGAGCTTCTGACCGTAGAAGACGATCGGCTCGTCCAGGAGCGCGTCAGGGGTCTTGGCGTACTTCCCGCGGAGATCCTTCTCCGTCCGGTACCCGATCCCGTGCTTCTCGAGCCAGCGCTGGAGCCGGTCCTCCCCACGCCGACCCCGCTCCCGCTGGAGCTCCATCCCTCGCGGAGAATAGATCATGTCCGCGGCCAGGAGGTCGTGGACCTCGCGTCGGAGACGAACGTCGGGCGCGGTCTCGGGATGGAGGAATGTCTGCCAGACCTTCTTGCGCGGGATCCCGAGCTCACCGAGCATGAGCTGGCCCATCAAGACCGGCGGAAACTTCCATTCCCGCGCGATGTCGAGGATCGATCGGCCCCGTTTCCACTGGTGAGCGAGATGGGGGACCTGTCGCTTCACGACGTAGAATCGACGCGTCGCGTCGCGGGTGACTCGGTGCGTGTGGATGACGAACAACAACTCCTCGTCCCGGTGCTCCGCATGCGCGATCCGGTGGACGTCGTCATACGTCACAAGCGCGTCGTAGAGACGCTGGTAGGTCTGGCGGTCCATGCGCGAAGTTCCCGAGGCGATGGGTCCGAGCGAGCGCCCGAGGCGTAAAAGGTACCGCTCGGCCGAGGGATCCGGCGACCGGGCCCTTCCGGGCGGTCAGTCCCGCCAGTCGAGGCCGATCGTCCGGAGGCCCACCTTCGGGATCGGCGGCATACGACGTTTGTGGCGATGTCGCTCGACCCGTGCGAGGACGTCTCGGACCCTCTCGATGGGAAAGCCGGTCGCGGTGGCGATCTCGGACTCGGTCCGAAGTTGCTCGAGCCCGAAGAGGATCCGATCTACCTCGTCGTACGTGATTCCGAGCTCCCCCTCGTCGGTCTGGCCCTCCCAGAGCCCCGCCGTGGGAGGGCGGGCCTGCACGCTCTCGGGGAGGCCGAGCTCGCGGGCGAGCGCGCGGACCTCGGTCTTGTACAGGTCCCCGATTGGGAGGAGATCGCACCCGCCATCCCCGTACTTCGTAAAGTACCCCAGGAGGATCTCCGACTTGTTGCCGGTTCCCGCGACGAGACGACGGCGCTCGCGGGCGATCGTGTAAAGGATGACCATCCGAATCCGCGCCTTGACGTTCCCGAGCGCGACGCGATCCGACAGCTCGGGAAGGAGCGCGCGAAACGCGTCCTCTACGGTAGGGATCCTTACGGTGCGCATCTCGATGCCGAGCGATCGGCCGTACTCGTCGGTCTCTTGAAGGAGGTCGCGGGGGAAATTCGCGTCGGGCATCTGGACGCCGAGCACGTGCTCGGGCCCGAGCGCGTCCCGGGCGAGGCGGGCCACGAGAGCGCTGTCGATCCCTCCCGAGAGCGCGACGAGCACGCCGTCCTGGCCCCCGGCGAGAGCGTGGGACCGCAGGAACTGATGGATCGCGGTCAGCGCGAAGGGCGGCAGCCGGGGTTCGAGCCGACTCACGCTTCGACTCCCAGCGGTTCGAGGGATCGCGTCGCCTCCCATTCGGAGCGACACCGGCACTCCACGGTCGAAAGAGGCGCGAAGTCCTGGCTGAGCGACGCGTCTTCGATCCGGTCGAGGACCCGACGGTCGCACTCCCCGCAGTTGTGGGGTCCGCGGACGAGGCCGCCCGCCGTGGGGAACGAGACGAGCCGCGCAGCACCCCGCCGCTCCGCGCCCCGGCGGAGCACCTCGACGACGCTCCAGAGCCACGGCGGACGGTACCGACCGCGATGGTAGAGCCACTCGACAACCGTCCCGTTCTGGATGTGCACGGGGTTCACCGACAGCGTGTCAAAGTGCGGCGACGCCTCGCCGATCGACTGCACAACGTCGTCGATTGCTTCCGATTCCGCGAGGTACGGGGGCTTGAGGAGGAGGTAGGCCTTCGGACGCAGCCCGAGAGCGCGGATCCTCGCGGCAGCGGCGAAGTACTCCCGGGGCCCCGTACTCTTGTGAACGAAGCGCGAAAGGACCATGGGGTCCGTCGTCTCGAGGCCAAGAGCGACCTCGAGCTCCCCGGAGAACGCCTCGGCGATCGGTGTCAATCGTTCGGTCACCGCGAATTCGGGAAGAGTCTCGATGAGGAATCGCCGGGCACGGCCCGAGAACGCCCGGGCAATGGCGCGTCGGCTCTCCGGATCGACTTCGCGATCGTCGAGGAAGCTCCCAGACGTGTAGAACTTCACGTACGGCTCGCCCTGATAGCGATCCAGAGCTTCGGCGAGCTGGAGCCCGAGCTCCGCGGGAGTCGCGGAGCGGCCGAGGGTGTCCTTCGAGTAGCCGCACATCGAGCATCCCTTGACATCCGCCCAGTAGCAGCCCCGCGTTTTCAAAACGACGACGAAAGCGCGCACCCGCTCTCCGTTGAGTGCCTCCTCTTCCACCCAGGCGCGGACGATGTGGCGGGCAGAGTCCGGGGCGGCCGGGAGCGGGCGGCGATCTCGTGCGACCGCACGGGCGAGCGATTCTGTCGTCACGATTCCTCGATGTCGACGGCGACCGAGTCGTGGTCCTTCACGGGAAGAGTCTCGCGGAGGCAATCGGCGGCGACGAACTCGACCACATCCTTGTAGTGGGAGCGGTCCGGGTTGATGAGATGGCACGAATGCCCGTTCAGCTTGGCTCGGAAGCACGTGGCGCCCCCAAACGACCGACCTGACGCACTGAAGCCATCGATGCGGATCCCGGCCCATTCTCGTACCAGGGCGGTCTTGCGCAGCGCCTCGGCTCCGACGCGGACATTGAGGGTTCCGGGATACGGCGTGTAGCCCAGGCGCTCGGTGAACTGAACCACGTACCCCGGCTGGCTCAGGTAGTAGCGTCCCTCCCCGAGCCCAGAGGTGACGGTGCCGGAGAAGGAGATTTTCGCCGGTCCCTCGAAAATCCGGTGGTAGCTGTGGTACTCTGCGCGCAGCGTCGTCATCGCGAGCGGAGTGAGCAGGAGGCGCTGGCGACGCTGGGCGAGGGACCGGGTGACGAACCCCTCCTTTTCGAGGGCCAAGAGATAGCGATCCGCAGCCTGCTGGCTGACTCCAAGTCCCTCCCCGAGCTCTCGAGACGTCAGGAGGACCGGGGTTTGGTCGGCGCCGGCGAGGGCGAGGAACTTGAGGACCGAGAGGGTGTCTCCACGGGAACGCGGGCGGCGTGGCTCGGTCGGCGCCGACGCCGGGGACGCGGTCACGACGACGTACCGCCACCCTGGGGGGCGTTGAGACTGACGACGTTCGAGCCTCGGAGGACGACCTTGCCGAGGTGGCGCGTCAGATCGGCCGTCGTCTCGTCCGCGTCGTCGAGCACGAGGTTCATGTGCTCATCGGCGGCCACGAGCTTGCCCGTCAGCCGCCGGGCATCCTTGAGCGTCAGCGTGACCCGCTGCTGGAGGAGCCGGTCGAGGAGGTGCGTCGGACCGTCCGTCACGTCCCGCGCGACCGACGGTCGACCTTTAGCCTTTCCGGCTCGCGCCCGAAGCGGCGCTCACGCTATCCCCCTCGCCCTCCTTCCTCCCCTATGGAATCTCCCGTCCGCGTCTCCAAGGGGCTCGACGACGTCTCGGTCGGCGAGACGCACATCTCGTGGGTCGGTGGCGAGACCGGCGATCTGGTTCTCCGCGGGTTTGACATCCGCGAGCTCGTGCCGGGCCTTCCCTACGAGTCGGTGGTCCATTTGCTCCTCTACGGAGAGCCACCGCGCGCCGATCCTTCTCCCGAGATCGTCGACACCCTCCGGCGAGAACGAGCGGTTCCGTCGTGGATGGAGGACGTCATCGACTGTCTCCCGCGCGAGATCCCCCCGCTCGAGGCCTTGCGGACGATCCTCTCCGCCCTCGGCGACGGATCGTACGGGTATCCCCCCACGGCCGAGGAGGGTCTCCGGCTCATCGCCCGGGTCCCGGTCCTCCTCGCCCGCTTCGTGCGGCGCTCGGCCGGGCAATCCCCTGTGCGGCCCCGCGACGACCTTAGCCACGCGGCGAACTTTCTATGGATGCTCACCGGTACGACTCCGGGGCCCGAGAGGGTCGCGGCGTTCGAAGGGTATCTCGACCTATTGGCAGATCATGGGATGAACGCGTCCACCTTCGCACTGCGCGTCGCGATCTCGACGCAGTCGGACCTGGTCAGCGCGGAGACGGCAGCCCTCGGAACCCTCAAGGGCCCCGTGCACGGGGGCGCCCCGAGCCGGGTCTCCGAGATGCTCGATGCGATCGGGCGCTCCGAGCATGCGGACGGGTGGGTGAAGGATCGGCTCGAGCGAGGTCAGGTCATCTTCGGTTTCGGCCACCGGGTCTACAAGACCGATGACCCCCGGGCACTCATCCTGCACGAGATCGCACGTCACGTCGCGGACCCCGCTCGGCTCGAGCTTGCGGAGCATGTGGAGCGTGTGACGCTCGAAGCGCTGCGCCGAGCGAAGCCGACCGCTCGCCTCTACACGAACGTGGAGTACTACTCTGCGGTGGTGCTCGAAGCGGTCGGGCTCCGACCGGCCCTCTTCACCCCGGCCTTCGCGGTCGCCCGGACCGCCGGGTGGGCCGCGCATGCACTCGAGCAAGCATCGGACAATCGGCTCATCCGGCCCGAGATGCGGTACGTGGGCCCCCTTCGGGGTCGGAAGTGGCCCCGTCCACTTTCCGGCGACGGACCTAGCGAGCGTGCCGGCCGTGGGGAACCTGCGGCGGAGGAGTCAGCTACGACTGCCCCTTCTCGTGGCCATCGTCGTGGTCGACGACCTTGAAATCCGCGTCCACCGCTCCGGGGGCGCCCGCCGACGACTCCCCCGAAGATGTCGGCGCCTCGCTCGGCGGTTCTGGGCTCTCGCCCTCGGGCGGCTTTGCACCGGCCTGATAGAGCTTCTGGGCGACCGCGTGCAGGGCCTGCGTCAGGTCCTCGGACTTCGCGAGGATCTCGGATTTCGTCGCGTCCTTGCGGCCCACGACCTCACGCACTGCCTTCACCTTCTCCCGGATGTTCTCCGCCTCCGACGCGTCAATCTTGTCCTTCTGGTCGGTGATCACCCGCTCGGCCTCATAGGCAAGCGACTCGGCCTGGTTGCGGGCGGTGATGAGCTCGGCCCTCTCCCGGTCCTTCTCCGCAAACTCCTCGGCCTGCCGGACCATCTTGGCCACCTCGTCCTTCGAGAGCTTGTTGGACGCGGTGATGGTGATGCCCTGCTTGCGGCCCGTCGCGAGGTCCTTGGCCGAAACGTTGAGGATCCCGTTTGCGTCGATGTCGAACCCCACCTCGACCTGGGGCACCCCTCGGGGCGCCGGTGGGATTCCGGTCAGGAGGAAGCTTCCGAGCGCGACGTTGTCCGATGCGATTGGTCGCTCGCCCTGGAAGACCTGGATCTCCACCGACGACTGGTTGTCGGCGGCGGTCGTGAAGATCTGACTCTTGCGGGTCGGGATCGTCGTGTTCCGCTCGATCAGGTGGGTGAAGACTCCACCCAACGTCTCGACTCCCAGGGAGAGGGGGGTCACATCGAGGAGGACCACATCCTTGACCTCACCGGCGAGGACACCGCCCTGGATCGAGGCGCCCATCGCGACGCACTCCATCGGATCGACGCCGTGCTCGATCGGCCTCCCAATCGTCTGCTCGAGGAACTTCTGAACGACCGGCATCCGCGTCGGTCCGCCGACGAGGACGACACGGCTGATCTGATCCTTCGCGATCTTCGCGTCGCGGATCGCCTGGTCGACAGGGCCGTGGCATCGGTCGACGATCGGCCGGACGAGCTCCTCGAGCTTCGCCCGGGTGAGCTGAAGGGTGAGGTGCTTCGGTCCCTCGCTCGTGGCGCTGAGGAAGGGGAGGTTGATCTGGGTCTCGACGGTGGAGGAGAGCTCGATCTTCGCCTTCTCGGCGGCGTCGCGGACGCGCTGCATCGCCATCTTGTCGGTGCGCACGTTGACGCCGGATTCCTTCTGGAACTCGCTCGCGATCCACTCGGTGACCGAGTTGTCCATGTCGGTCCCACCGAGCTGGGTGTCTCCGCTCGTCGACAGGACCTCGAAGACCCCGTCGCCGAACTCCATCATCGTGACGTCGAGCGTCCCGCCCCCCAGGTCGAAGACCAGGATCTTCTGGTTCTTGCCGGCCTTGTCGAGGCCATAGGCGAGCGAGGCCGCGGTCGGCTCGTTGATGATCCGGACGACCTCCAGCCCCGCGATGGCGCCTGCATCCTTCGTGGCTTGTCGCTGGTTGTCGTTGAAGTACGCCGGGACGGTGATGACGGCCTTCTCGATCTTCTCGCCGAGGAACGCCTCGGAGTCGCGCTTGATCTTCTGCAGGAGGAATGCGGACAGCTGCTGGGGCGTGTACTGCTTACCGTGCAACGTGTAGTGGAAGTCGGTCCCCATCTTCCGCTTGAATGCGGTAACGGTGCCTTCGGGATTCGAGACGGCCTGCCGACGTGCCGGTTCCCCGACGATGAGCTGACCATCCTTGGTGAACGCCACGTACGACGGGAACGCCTTCCCACCGCCGACGGTCGTCCCCTCCGCGCTCGGAATGATGACCGGTCGTCCTGCCTCGAGGACCGACGCGGCCGAGTTGCTTGTCCCAAGGTCGATTCCGATGATCTTCGCCATGAGCGACCCTTCTTCGTCTCAACCGTCTGGAATCACGTATCGCAGCCGGTATTGCGACATCAGTAAGTCAGCACTCATATAAAAAGAAATCGACGCCCCTCGGTAGGCCGATCCTTCGAGCCGCTGTCGTCGGTGGGCCGGAACGCGTGTCTCAGGCCGGCCCTCTGCTTTCCCGCCCAGTGGAATCGGAGGGTTGGGATCGGCGTATAACATGGGGATTGATTTAGTAGGAGTTCCTCCCCCGCGCGAGGCGCGAGCTTTCCAGGAGGGGCAGGGATTGAACGGCTTGAAGCGAGTTCGACGAGTGCGAATGCGGGGGATCTTGGGTGGGACGGCCGTGATCGGAGCGGCGCTCGTAATGTTGCTCCTTCCGATCGCGAGCGCGGCAGGCCAAGTCGTGAAGGCGACGCCGCCCAAGTGTTCGGTGGGAACGAATCCGTGGGCGCCGGCGTACGACCCGGTCGACCACGAAGTGTATGTTCCGAATTTCGGAACGGCCGACGTGACCGGCAGCGTGACTGTGCTCAAGGGAACCTGTACAGTGGCCAAGACTATCACTCTCCCTTCGGGGAGCAATCCCAGTGCGGCGGCGTTCGACCCCATGAATAACGACGTGTACGTGACGGACATGTCATTGAACCAAGTCTACGTCATTTCGGGTACGAAGATTGTCACGACGATCACGGACCCGAGCTTCGACGGGCCCCGGGGGATCGTCTTCGATCCCTTGGCTCCGGCCATGTGCGTCACAAACTACCTCAATGATACGGTCAGCGTCATCAGCGCGCTCAATACCGTGGCGTTCGCGATTCCCGTCGGAAACGGACCGATCGGAATCGACTTCGACTCGTACTACGGCACGATCAACGTCGCGAACTACGACAGCAACAACGTGACGGTCTACGACGGGTTTACCTTCGGCCACATCGGGGATGTTCCGGTCGGCGGAGGACCACTCGGGGTGGCGTTCGACATCGTCGACGACCTGGACTATGTGACGAATTCGGTCACGAACAACGTGTCGGTCATCTCCTACACGAGCCCGGTCGCGACGATCAGCGGGCTCACCGAACCGGAGGGGATTACTTGGTCCCAGGCGCAGTTGGGCATGTTCGTTCCGAGCGGCTCGGTTGGAAAGGTCTACGTCCTGAGCGGCTTGTCGATCGTGAAGAAGATCTCCATCCCTGAAGCAGGGCTCTTCGACACGTATGACGAGTACAACGACAAGGTCTACGTGACCACCCCTGCCACGAACTCGGTCTACGTCGTCTCGTAGTCCATATCAGGAGGTACAGGGCTCTCGGCGATGTGACGGGACGGGCGACCGGTCGAGCGCGACCCCCCGCGCGCTCTCTCGGAGGAGGGAGGCAAGGCGGAGCCGCGCTCGGCCGACGATGGGACGAACCGGGTCCTCGGCGACAGCTCGATCGTGGGGAAGTACCCTACTCGCCCGACCGCCCCCCTGCCAACGGCGGCCTTCCCCGGGCGATCTTGATCGACATGGACGACACGATCTTCGATCACTCGCTGACGTGCCGCGCCTCGCTCCGTGGCCTTCGGTCGCACACGCCTACCCTCCAACGTCGCTCCCTGACGGACGTCTGGCGCGAGTACCTCCGACTGCTCGATTCCGTCCATCCGACCGTCCTCGCCGGTCAGATTTCGGTCACTCGTGCACGTCAGGAGCGGTTCCGCCGATTGGCGAGTTTCTGCGGTGAATCGATCTCCGCCCTCGAGGCGCAGAGGCTCTCCGTCCGGTATCGGGCCCTCTACCGGGCCCAGCGTCGTGCGGTTCCGGGGGCGCGGGGGCTCCTCGAACGGCTCCACAATAGAGCCGTGATCGCGATCGTGACGAACAGTCAGAGCGATGAGCAGGAGGAGAAGCTCGCATTCCTCGGATTCCGCGACTTGGTGGACCATCTCGTCGTCTCCGAAGACGTCGGGGTCTCGAAGCCGGACCCGCGGATCTTTCAGATCGCCCTCGACCGGGCCGGCACGACCGCTGAGGAAGCGGTCATGCTCGGAAACTCCTGGGAGAGCGATATCCTTGGAGCGAGGTCGGCCGGGGTCCGCGCAGTCTGGTTCAATCGGTTCCACGAGCCGAACCCCGAACCCGGGGTCGTCGCGGAGATCGATACTCTCGAAGATCCCGCGCGGGTCGAGCGGGCGCTGGCAGCCTCACCGACTCACCCCTCCCCGTGAAGGGCGCGCCGTCCGGGGTTCGCTAATATAGCCTACTTGAGGTTCGCGGGCTGATGGCCGGGATGCGAGAGCCGTGGATCCCGGCGGTTCGTCGTGTCCTTCCCGCGATGCGAGCCTGGCGCATGGCGTTCCACCAGGAACCGGAGCTATCGACCCACGAGGAGCACACCCGGGACAAGATCGTTCGCGCGCTCGAAGAGCTCGGGATACCGCACCAGGTGTTCCCCGATTTTCCCGGAGTCATCGGGACGATCGGGGAAGGGCGTTCTGGCCCCGTCGTCGCGCTCCGGGCGGACATGGACGCGCTCCCCGTGACCGAGGAGACGGATCTACCGTTCCGCTCGAAGTTCCCGGGACGCATGCACGCCTGCGGCCACGACGTGCATCTGTCGTGCCTCCTCGGGATCGCAGCGGTGATGGCAAAGTCTCCTCGACCGGACTTCGGCCCGGTCCGTCTTCTGTTCCAGCCGGCGGAAGAGGAGGGCCGACGTGGAGGGGCGCTTCCTCTCATCGAGCGTGGCGGCCTCGAGCGACCGAAGGTGGACTTCGTCGTGGGCCAGCACGTGGATCCGAGCCTGCCGCTCGGGCTCGTCGGTTGGCGGGCCGGGTCGTTCATGGCGGCCGCCGACAGGTTCCATATTGTCGTCCGGGGCCGGGGCGGCCACGCGGCATCGCCGCACCAGGGGCCCGATGCAGTGGTCGTGGCGAGCGAGATCGTCACCGGCCTTCAGACGCTGGTGAGCCGGGTCCGAGATCCGGTCGATCCGGTGGTCGTGAGCGTGGGCTCAATCCACGGGGGCACGCGGGACAACATCCTCCCCGAGGAGGTCGTGCTCGAGGGGACCGTGCGGACCCTGAGGCCCGAGACTCGCGACCTGATGGAACGCACGCTCCGGCGGCGCGTGCGGGCGATCGCCTCGGGAGCCGGGGCGCGGGTGCGCATCGACTACGTCCGAGGCTATCCACCGCTCGTGAACACTCCCGGCGCGACCCGCACGGTCGCGGCCGGGCTTGCGATCGAGTTCGGGAGCAAGAACGTTGTTGAGGTCGACCATCCTCTCATGGGTGCCGAGGACTTTTCCCGATACCTCGAGCGTGTGCCCGGGACGTTCCTCCGACTCGGGGTCGGAATTCCGGGTCGCCCGGCAAGTCTCCACAGCCCGAGGTTCGCTCCCGACGAGCGCGCGCTTGTCATCGGTGCCGCGACCCTCGGCGCGGCGGCGGAGAGCCTCCAACGAGGCGTGGCGTGAAGGACGCGCCGTGGCGGCGGGACTTCCCCGCCCTCCGGCCGAGAGCAGGACGTCCTCCGCCCGTCTACCTCGACTCGGCGTGCATGTCCCTCGTCCCGCGGTCGGTGCTCGACGCCATGGAGGAGTACTACCGGGACTTCCCGGGGTGCGCCGGGCGCAGCATCCACCGTTTCGCGGAGGAGGTCGGTCGTCGGTACGAGGCCGCCCGGGAGGCGTTCGGACGCTTCCTCGGACGGACCGATCCGCGGGGAATTGTGTTCCTGCGCAACTCGACCGAGGCGATCAATCTCGTCGGCCAGGGGCTCCCGTGGCAGCGCGGGGACCGGGTTCTCATCTCGGACCGAGAGCACAACTCCAACTTGATCGTCTGGCAGCGCCTCGCGGCGGAGCGCGGGATTCGGATCGAGATCCTCTCGATCGACGACGAGGGACGGCTCGACCCGGAAGAGCTCGAGCGCCGCCTCGAGCTTCCGGTGCGCCTCGTCAGTCTGTTCCACACGTCAAATCTGGATGGAACGTCGCTACCGATCCGGGAGATCGCCGAGCGGGCGCACGCTCGAGGGGCCCTCGTCCTCATCGACGGCTGTCAGGCGGCCCCTCACGAGCCGGTCGATCTTGCTCGGCTCGGGGTCGACTTCTACGCGCTCTCGGCGCACAAGATGCTCGGACCGACCGGCGTGGGAGTGCTCGCCTCGACCCCGGAGGCCCTCGCCGGCTTGCGTCCCCTCACGGTGGGGGGCGAGACGGTGGAATGGAGTACGCTCGACGGGCACGAGCTCCGCCCCCCGCCGTACCGGTTCGAATCCGGGCTCCAGAACTATGCCGGGGCGATCGGAGCCCGCGCGGCGCTCGACTACCTTCACCGGGTCGGCTTCGACGCAATTCAATCGCAACAGCGGAGAGTGAACGACCTGGTGTCCTCCGAGCTCCAGGACGAACAGCGGGTCCACCTCCTGGGGCCGAAGGACCCGTCGCGACGCCCGAGCGTCTTCGCGTTCACCCTGGACGGGATCGACGCGCACGATGCCGCGCTGTTTCTCGATGACGGGTACCGCGTCCTGGTCCGCTCGGGAATGCACTGCGTCCACTCCTACTACGCGCGACGCGGGATCCCCGGGAACGTGCGCGCCTCGTTCTATCTCTACAACGACCGACACGACGGCGAAACGTTCGTCCGCGGTGTCCGAGAGCTTCTCCGGCGAATCCCGTCGCGCGGGGCTAGCGGTACATCGGCTGCGAGGCAGGAGCCTGTTGCTCCGCGCGCGTCCGGTCGGACGCATGCCGCTGGATCGAGAGGAGCTGCTGCTCGATCCGCTCGGCCTCCGCGTAGAGCGGGACCGGGTCGAGGGGGGTCCGCAACAGGATCCGGTTGATCGTCTCGATCACCTTCGCCGCCGCCCGGGCATCGGGGTAGTCGGACTGCGCCTCGGCGAGGAAGGTGAGGACGTCAAACCCTCTCCGTCGGCCCTCGTTGAGGAGCACGCCCGCGATGCCCGTGATGACCCCCTCGGCGAACGGGATCATGTTCGGCTCGATGTAGAGCTCTCGCGCCTTCCGCGTGCTCGCGACACCGTAGACCTTCACGTCGTTCAGCCGTGGCGCCCGTGTCCCGCGGGACGAATGAGGCGCCGCCTCGACGACAAGGCCTTCCGGGGAGACGAGCAGCGAGCATCTCTGCTCCTGGGTCCAGTCGAGGATCGCCGTGGCGAGCGGATGGATGATCGTGGGGGCCGGATGGAACTCGGACACGAACGCGACGAGCTTGTCCGCACCGCGACCCGCTCGGTCCGCCGGAGGGTGTCCGGCGTAGATGCGGACCGGATGCTGAGGATTGCCATTTCGTACCAGCGAGACCGTGGGGAAGGCGGGGGACTCGACGATCCCGATCTGCTCCATCTCGAGGGTGTCGATCAGGTAGTTCGCGACGATGGAGCTCACCAGGCCGACCGACGGAAATCCGTCGATGACGATCGCGCCCTCGACGTCCACCCGCTTGATCTCGTAGATCCGTACCTGGTCCGCGGCAAGCGTCATGATCAGAGGGACCGTTCCGCGATCTGCCCGAGTTCCTTCGAAACGAGGTTCACGAGCTCCTGCGTCAGCGCGCGCCGTACCTCCGGCGGCAGAGCGGAAAGGCCCAGACGGGCGGTGGCCGCACCGACCTTGAGCAGCGCGGCGTACTCCGTCGCCCGCGCGGCGAGGAGGTCCCGGACCGCGTCCTTGAGCTCCTGCTGGAGCTTCGGATCCTCCTTGAGGGTCTTTTCGAGGTGGCGTCGGATCTCGTCCTTGACAAGGTCGCGGGTCGCTTCCCGGACGAGCTCTTCGGGCCGGAGCAGGTCCTGAGTGCTCTTGAGAAGCACGTCGATCGGCTCGCCGGAGGAAACATTCTCCGCCATTGCGCGCCGATGCCGGCCGGGGACCATAAGCGTTTGCCGCGTTCGCCGGGGCCCACGCGACCCCGAACTCGACCGCGTCGGGGTGTCGACCGACGGCGGGATGCTTCGGTCCAGCCGCGCTTCGGCAGAAGATATTATCCCGCGACGAGCCTCGCACGGCGGGCGTGGGCCGGTAGATCAGCGGAAGATCGCTACCTTGGCAAGGTAGAGGTCGCGAGTTCAAAGGGCTGGGGGCGGGGCCGCTCCCGGTCGGAGATTCTCGCCCGGTCCACTCCCTCCGAGGAGCAGGTCTACGTCATCTGTCGAGCCCAATGACCGACAGGAAGAGCATCGCTTTATACCGCAGGATTCCTCGCGGTCGCCCGTGGAAGTCGAGATTCGCGAGAAGATCGCCGGTGAAGTCGTCCTGTCCCCGCATCCCGGGCGCACGTTGCGCAAGTGGCGCGAGGACTTCGGGATCTCGCAGCGCGACCTCGCAAAGCACCTGTCGACGGTCCCCTCCGTCATCAGTGACTACGAGGCGGAACGGCGGGCAAGTCCGGGGGCCGGCTTCATCCGCCGGTACGTCGACGGTCTCATGGAGCTGGACAATCAGAAGGGGAGCCCCGTTCGGCAGCGGCTGGGGGTCTCCCCTCACTCCGACGGAATCCTGGGGATGCGCGAGTTTGCTGTCGCGATCCCCCTCCGCACGTTCGCCGATCAGATTTCGGCGAAGGCCGTCAGTCGGGTCGACCTCCACCGCGATATCCATGGATTCACCGTCCTCGACGCCCCCCGGGCGATCCTATCGATTGACGCGTCCCGTTTCGTCGAGGTCTACGGCTGGACGACCCAGCGCGCGCTGATCTTCTCGAACGTGAAGTACGGACGGTCTCCGATGGTCGCGATCCGAGCCCATCCGCTCAAACCGGCGGCCGTCGTCTTCGCGGCGCCGGGCCGGGTCGACGCGCTCGCCGTTCGGCTCTCCGAGGTCGAGAACATCCCGCTCCTCACGACGGCGCTCGCCGCGCCGGCGGTGCTCGAACGTCTGGAGGAGCTCTAACGCAAGGAAGGAACCGAATCATGGAAGCAGGCATCGTGAGTTACGGAGCGTACGTTCCCCGCTACCGCATCACACCGGCCGAGATCGGTCGGGTCTGGGGATCGGACGGGGAGGCGATGGGGCAGGGCCTGAACGTCCATCGGAAAAGCGTGCCTTCGCCGGACGAGGATACGATCACGATCTCCACCGAGGCACTCCGAACCGCGCTCGTGCGAGGCGCGATCGACCCCCAACAGATCGGCGCGATCTACGTCGGATCGGAGTCGCACCCCTACGCGGTCAAGCCGACCGCGACGGTCGTTGCCCAGGCCGTTGGAGCGACCCCGAACCTCACGGCGGCGGATTTCGAGTTCGCATGCAAGGCCGGGACCGCGGCCATCCAAACGTGCCTCGGCCTCGTGGGTTCCGGAATGATCCGGTTCGGGGTGGCGATCGGCACCGATACCTCCCAGGGGGCGCCGGGCGACGCACTGGAGTACTCGGCGAGCGCCGGCGGGGCAGCGTTCGTCGTCGGGCGCGACCACGTCATCTGCCAGGTCCACCGCACCGTGTCCTACACCACGGACACGCCGGATTTCTGGCGTCGCGAGGGGCAGAAGTATCCGAGCCACGGGGGTCGATTCACCGGGGAGCCGGCGTATTTCCGTCACGTGAGCGAGTGCGCCCGTCGGATCTTGGACGCCAGCGGAACCACCCCGGCGAACTACCGGCACGTCGTCTTCCACCAGCCGAACGGGAAGTTCCCGCAGCGCGTCGGAAAGCAGCTCGGATTCACCGATTCGCAGATGGCGTACGGTCTGGTCACGCCCTACATCGGGAACACCTACTCCGGCGCCGCTCTCCTTGGGCTTGCGAACGTCCTGGACCACGCGGGACCCGGCGAGCGGATCCTGGTCGTCGGCTATGGATCGGGCGCGGGGTCGGACGCGTTCGACCTCGAAACGACGGAGGAGATCGCGCACTTCGACCGTTCGTTCGGGCGGCCGGTGCAGTGGTATCTGGACCACGGCGTCGAGCTCAGCTACGCGGTCTATGCGAAGTACCGCGGCAAGATCCACATGGGGGAGGCGTGACGATGCGAGAGGTTGCCGTCCTCGGGATCGGACAGACGAAGTTCGGCGAGCTGTGGGACCGATCCTTCCGGGAGATCGGGATCGAGGCGGGCCTGCAGGCGCTTGTCGATGCCAAGCTCTCCTCGACCGACCTCGACGCCCTCTACCTCGGGAACATGGCGTCCGGCTCGCTGATCAACCAGGAGCATATCGCCCCGCTCATTCTCGACTACGCCGGCCTCGTTCGCCGTCATCTCCCGGCGGTCCGCATCGAAGGCGGAGGGGCGTCGGGCGCGCTCGCCCTGCACCAAGGATACCTCGCGGTCGCGAGCGGGCTCTACGACTACGTCGTCGTCGGAGGGGCCGAAAAGCTCACCGACGTTCCGGACACCGAGGCGACCTGGATCACGGGGTCGACCGCCGACCACGAGTGGGAGGCGGTCTTCGGCGCGACGCTCCCGGCGCTCTGGGCGCTCGTCGCCCGGCGCCACATGCACCTCTACGGAACGACGCGGGAGCAGATCGCCCAGGTGGCCGTCCACGATCACCTCATGGGATCGAAGAACCCGAACGCCCACTTCCGCAATCGGATCACCCTCGAGCAGGTGCTCGGCTCCGGACCGATCGCCGAGCCGCTCAGCGTGCTCGACTGCGCCCCGTTCTCCGATGGGGCCGCCGCGGTCGTCCTCGGCCCCCTCGAATCCGCCCATCGCCACACGGACACCCCCATTCGCATCGCCGCGAGCCAGGTCGCCTGCGACACGATGGCCCTCCAGCACCGCAGGGAGCTCACCACCCTCGAGGCGACCGTCGTCGCCGCCCAGCGTGCCTTCCAGCGCGCCCGCCGGACCCCCCAGGACGTCCGGGTCGCGGAGATCCACGACGCGTACACGATCGCGGCGCTCGTGTCGCTCGAGGACCTCGGATTTGTCGAGAAGGGACGCGCCGGACCCGAGTTCGCGACGGGTCAATTCTCCGGTGGCGGGCGCCTCACCGTGAACCCTTCGGGAGGTCTCAAGGCGCAAGGACGGCCGTTCGGCGCCGTCGGCGTCGCGCAGGTCGTGGAGATCGTGCGGCAGCTGCGCGGAGAGGCCAAGGACCGGCAGGTCGCCGGAGCGGATTTCGGCCTCACCCATGATGTGGGCGGGACGGGAGCCACGAGCGTCGTTCACCTACTGGAGAGGGCGAACTAGGGAGGTGAACGGATGTCGATCGCACGGTTCTGGCGAGAAACGCCTCGGCGGTACAACCTCGGCGGGTCGAAGTGCACGAACTGCGGGACCGTCTACTTCCCGCCCCGGACGGTCTGCCCGGAGTGCACGAGCCACCGCCAATCGATCGGCAAGATGGTGCCGTTCCAGCTGTCCGGGGACGGCGAGGTCCTCTCGTTCACGGTCGTCCACGAGCCGGCGGAAGGGTTCGAGATGCAGGTCCCGTATGTCCTTGCGCTCGTGAAGACGCGCGAGGGTCCGGTCCTCACCGGCCAGGTCGTGGACATCTCCACCGACGAGGTCGGGATCGGGCTCAAGGTCCACGCGACGTTCCGCAAGCTGCGCGAGGAGGGCCGGGCCGGGGTCATCCACTACGGCTACAAGTTCGCACCCACCGAGGAGCTCGAGACCGCGCCGGTGCCCCGCGGACCGGCGGCCGCCGCCCGGACGGAGGACGTGACCGCGCGCGACCGGGCGCCGGCGTGAGCGCTCCGGAGCGGCGCGATCGAGCGCCGCCTCCTTCGGACGAGCCTCCGGCGGACGAGGAGTTCGCCCGAACGTACGCCGCGGGGTACGAGGAGGGCGTTCGGAGTGCGCTCCGCGAGCTCCTCCAGCACGCCTCCCGCGGACACACCGCCCAGGAGCTCCGGATGCTCGCCGAGAGCCGCCTCGCCCGGCTCGCCGAGGAGGTCGAGGTCAAGCGGAAGGGGCTGCTGGCTCCACCGCGTCGTCCCGCGTGGAACTCCCTCCTCCGACCTCCCCAGCCGACGCGTCCCTGGACCGGTCCCCTCACGGGACCCACGCCCCCGATCCCGATCCTCGGCCCGGGGAGGACGCTCCTCGTCCGGGAGGAACGTCCGGCACGCGCGCTCGAGATCCTTCGGGCGAACGCGAACACCTTCTCGCGGGTGGTCCTGGTCTCCCAGCGCCCTCCCGATGTCCCGGAGATCCCGCCGGGGCGCCGCCTCGAGCTGGTGGTCGCGGCGGGAGGAGGGGCGGAAACGGCGACCGGGGGACGGCTCGGGCCCGGCGAAATCGGAGGGCGCCTTCGCGAGCCGACGGAGTCTCCCGGGGGAGCGCTGGTGTACGTCGACGCTCTGGAGTTCCTGGTCTCGGAGTATTCGCTCGACACGACCCTCAAGTTCGTCCACTGGCTGGTCATGCAGGTGGAGTCGACGGGATCCGCGCTCCTCGTCTCGTTCGACCGGCGCGCCCTCGATCTCAAGGAGATGAGCATCCTCGAACGGGCGTTTGCCACCGTCTTCTAGGGGGCCGGAGCGGCGCGGTCACCAGACGAAGAGCCCCCGGCGCGCGCGAGCGAGCGTCCGGGGATCTCGCTTGCGGACGACTCGCCAGCCGAGATGGAGGGCGTCTATCCGGCCCCTTCGATCCCGAAGGAACTTCACCCAGGATGTGACCCCGCGCTGACGCATCGTGAATCCATCGTCGCCGTGCGGCCGCCACACGAGGTCCCGTTCGGTGAGCTCGATCCCTCGAAAATCGAACGTGAGATGGTCGCGGTGCGGAGTGACATGGACCCAGATCCCCTCCCCCGAGCAATACCAGCCCCCGAATTCGCGAAGCGAGGCCGGACGGGGGCCCGCTGGGGGAGTATCGATGAACGGCAGACGGGGCTCGAGACCCAGTAGGCGATTGAGACCTTCCTGAAGCGCCAGACCCGATGGAACGAGATCCGCGTTCGCGAGTACGGCGCCGCCGACCTCCGCCCGGGGGAAAACCGCGAACTCCGATGAGACCCCCTTGAGACCTCCGTCGTGGAATGCGAGGTACTGCCCGTGGTAGTCCGGGCGAACCGCGATTCCGTAGCCGTAGAACAGCCCGGGACGGATCTCGATCTGGGGTCGGAGCATCTCGTGGAGGCTTGTCCGTCCGAGGATCCGCTCGTTTCCGACCTTTCCTTCCCGGAGATAGATCTCGACATACCGGAGAAGGTCGACGATGTTCGTCCGGATCGCCCCGGCGGCGCGGAGGCACGTATCCTCCCACCAGTCCTCGGAGGCGACCAAGGGACCCTTCCCCCGCTTCCAGTTCGGAGAATAGAGCGTCGTCACCTCGGGGGAACGGAGCATGATCCCGGTGTCGAACGTCGTCGAACCCATTCCGGCGGGACGGAAGATCGTTTCCTCGAGATACGACTCGTACGTTCGGCCGCTCACGCGTTCGATGATCGCCCCGAGAAGGCCGAATCCTTCGTTCGAGTAGCTGAAGAATTGGCCGGGCGGCCCGAGGAGCCGGTACCGTTCCTTCCTCAAGTACTCCATCACGCCCGCGTAGGTATCGATCGAGGGGTGGTCTGGGTCGATGCCGACGCGCCGTGCGACGCGGGGGTCGTACGGAGGGTCCCGAGCGATGCTGCGGCCCGACGTGTAGTAGATCGAGGGCAGCGGGGGGATTCCAGAGGAGTGGGTGAGGAGATGATGGATGGTGATCCGGCCGGTCCGTCGAGGTTCGGAGGTCTGGAACTCCGGTAGATAGCGCCGGAGGGGATCCTGGACCTTGAGGAGACCCTCTTCTTGGAGACGGAGGACGGCGATCGCGGTGAAAGACTTCGTCATCGAGGCGATACCGTAGAGCGTCCGTTCGGTGGCCGGGAGCCGATCCGCCCGGTCGCGATAGCCGAACCCGCGAGCGAGGACCGTCGTACCCCGTCGAACGAGGCCGAGCGAAAGCCCCGGAATCCGGGATCGGCGCATCAGGCGGCCGACGGAGCGATCGAACTGCAGCGTACCCCAATTCCGCTTCACGAGACCCATGGGGGGACTGGAGTCAATCCACCCATAGATTTACAATTCACGGACGCCCCTCCGGTCGAGCGCCGATGGACGTCCTGTTCTACACGGACTCGTACCCCCCCATGCGGGACGGCGTCTCCGCGGTGACGAGTGGGTTGGCCCGTACGCTCGTCCGGCTCGGCCACTCGGTGCGGGTCATCGCGCCCAACACGCATAACGGGGCTCCATCGACGGAGGAGGTCGTGGATGGCGTGCAGATCCGCCGGATCCGATCGATTCCGGTCCCGCTCTATGGCCAGTACCGTTGGCCGGTCTTCCCGTTCCGCGCTCCGTGGGGCGACTGGAGCGGGCGCGATTCGGACGTGATCCACCTGCACACCCCGGGCCCGCTCGGCAGCATGGCGTTCCTGATGTCCCGCCACTTCCACCGGCCCTTGGTCGGGACGTTCCACACCAACCTCAAGGAGATGGAGACCAGCGTGCCGCGGAAGTTCCTCGTGCCGTTCTTTTTCCGGGTCGCGTGGTGGTACAACCTTGGGACATACCTACGGTGTGACGTCACAACGGCCCCTTCCGTCGCGGCGCGCGATGCTCTCGTCCAAGGGTCCCGCAAGCCCTTTCGACACCCGGTCGAGGTGATCCCGAACGGAATCGACTCCTCCCGATTCCGCCCCGGCATGCGCGTGCCGGATTGGAGGACCCGTTGCGGTCTCCCGGAGGGGACCCTCGCAACGTATCTCGGCCGCCTGACGGTCGATAAGGGCGTGCATCGGTTCCTCGATGCGGTGGCGGCGACCGCGGAGCGGACCGATTTCACCGCGATCATCGGCGGGTCGGGTCCGGAGGAAGCCAGCGTCCGGGAACGGATCGCGTCCGACCCCCGCCTCGGACCCCGCGTTCGGTACGTCGGACCGGTCGCGGAGGAAGAAAAGGCCGCTCTTCTCTCCCAGACCGATCTCTTCGTCCTCCCCTCCACCAGCGATACGTCGAGCATCGCGCTCCTCGAAGCGATGGCGTGCGGGTCGATGGTGATCGCTCCCGACTCGGGGGGTCCGGCCGAGATCGTCGACGACGGCGTGACCGGGCGTCGGGTGTCGATGCGGGAACCCGACGCTCTCGCGCAAGCCCTCCTCGAACTCGCCGAGCGCCCGGATATTCGACGCGAGGTCGGGCGGCGGGCCACCGAATTCGTCCGATACCACGCGTCACTCGAGACGATGGCCCGCCGCTTTATCTCTCTCTACTCCCTGCTCGAAGACGAACGTGCAGGCCCCGTCTCCCGTTCCGCTATCTGATCTCGACGCGCTCGCCCGACGATTCGGAGGAGAGCGGCACGATGCGTTCTCCGAGCGGGCCCTCGCCCGAGTCTACGAAGAGTTCCTGAGCCGGCGACGGACGGCCCTGGGAACGTTCGTCCTCACGGCGGACGGCAAGGAGTACGCGAACCTCTTCTCGCTGCTCGGAGAGCCCGAGACGGCGATCTCGACGTTCGAGATCCGACTCGACCCGGTTCCTGCGGACGGCTTCGCGTGGGAATTCCTGAGACCGTTCGAGCGGATTGTTCTCCACGCCGACGGGTCCGCCGATCTCCACCCCCTCGTCCCTGGACCCCCGGTCCGGGCGATCGCCCGGATTTTGCTCCGGGAGCACTACCTGCCTCGATCTCGCTCCGATATGGACCGGGCGGCCACGGGCGGTCAGCGCGTCGAGCTCGCCGGGCTCTTCGGGACCATGGACCAGGGCCTCGCTGCGTGCCGCCACCAAGGTCTCCTTCCGTTCTGTGTCGCGATTCTCCTCTACCTTTCCGACGAGCGGGTACCATACGAGTTCGACCTGGTCCGCAACGCCCTCCTCGCGGATCCCCGCGCGGGACGTCTCGCCACGTCGCGTCGGGTCCGCCGCACGTCGAGGGTCAGCTGGGGGCTCGACCGGACCGTTGCGCGGGGTGACCTCTCGCTGCTCGCGGCTCGCGCGCTCGCGGTCGTGGTCGAGTCCCAGGGTCTTACTGCGGTGGAGCTCGCGCACATCTTCGGCGGTGGCCGCGAGCTGGTCGATTCCGCGCTGCAAGGGTTGGTCGCGCGCCGTCTCCTCACGTTCGATCATCGGACCGGCATCTACCGCCCACGGGTCGAGGCATTCCTCCCGACCCGTGGCGCGCGAGCCGAGCCGGTCCCCCTCAGCCTGGCCGTGGCGGGATCGGACCCGGCGCTCCGCACGAGCGTCCAGGAGCTCATCGCGGCCGCGGACGCCCGGG
Organism: Thermoplasmata archaeon; assembly: GCA_035623855.1. GTDB lineage: Archaea > Thermoplasmatota > Thermoplasmata > Lutacidiplasmatales > UBA184 > Lutacidiplasma. The sequence continues at coordinate 70,671 of DASPSQ010000003.1, forward strand.
CGACGTGCCCCTTGTGCGGCGCCCCGCTGCCCGAGGGGCCCAACACCATCCTCTGCCCGGACTGCGCTGCGAAGGTCGGCGGCGTGTGACGGACGCCCCGGGAGCGGGCCTGTCGGGAGTCTCCGCCCGGCCCGCGCGAAGCGGGCGGGGCCTTTGAACCCGAGTCTGCTGGCTTAGAAGGCCAGTACTTTGTCCAGGCTAAGCTACAGGCCCGCGAGCGGAATGGGAGCCCCCGCCCTTAAGCTTGTGTCGGGACGAGGCGCGAGGTGAGGCGGGGGATCCGGCGGACGCCACGAGGTGGGCGAGCCGAAGCGGCTCGGGCCAGTGACCGCGGACCGTCGTTCGCCGCACCAAGCGAGCGGCGTCGGCCCGGGAACAACCGACCGCCGCCGCACGGATCGGGCGGCCCCCGACGGTGGGAACCGCGAAAAGTCGATGCGCAGTGAGAACTCTCCACCGCTCGGGCGCGTCCCGGGGGAACCATTTCGCGAGCGCGACCCGGATCCGGGCGAAATCCGGAGGACGACGGGTCACCGCGACGACCGGACGGCCGAGCGCCCGGTGAACCGCGTCGAGGTCGACGACGTTGAACCCTCCAAGGACCGCCCCGTCGAGGAGGACCGCGCGGAGTCCGTCGATCGGGCCGGTCGAACGGACCAGTGCGACGACCCGGCGGGTCGCATCCCGTCCATCCACCCGGACCCGGCTCGTCCGGATCGATTCGACGTACTCGGGTGCGGACACCACCACTGCAGCGATCGGGGCGAACCGATCGGACCGCGCGAACGCCCCATCGTCCACCCCCACGACGCGGGGATGCGCCTTCGCGAGCGACCGACGCAACGATAAGACCTCGGACACGCTAGGACGCTCTCGATGTCGACGGCGACCGTCACGATCCGGTGTCCGGCGTGCGGGCAGGATCTTCAGGCGGTGGTCGCCCCCGCGCCGCCGACGCAATGGTTTCCGTGCCCGCGCTGCCAATCCCCGGTCCCGGTCGTGCGCCCCCGGGAACCTCCGCCCCTCTATACCTGGGAGGTCCTCCCGGGGCTATATCCCGCGCTCCCCCGACCCCGAACCCCCCGTTGGAGGGCCCGACGCGTCGCTGCGGTCGGACTGATCGCGATCTTCGTGCTCGCGATCGTGTTCGCGGCCCTCTTTTCCTACTATGCGGTCGCGGCCAGCGCGCCGGGTGCATATCCGGTGACTGGCACGGTCTACACGGAGACCTCGCTCGGCGGGAGCCGACCGATCTCGGGAGCTTCCGTCACGCTGGATGAGGAGAACGGCGCGTTCCAGATCACCGTGAGCGGACCCGGTGGGACGTTCGCCTTCGCCGCGATCCCCTCCGGGGGGCTCACTCTCCACGTCCGGCTGTCCGGTTACGCCCCCGCAACGGTCAGCACCTTCGTCTCGCCGGTCTACGATGCAGGGACCACCGGGATATCGATCGCCCTCGTCCCCGAAGGAAGCGGCAACAGCACCAACTCCACGCTCACTCCATTCCCCGACCTCGAGAGCTTCCTGGCCTCGATCGGGACCGGCGTGGCCCTCCTCGGCCTCGTCGCCATCGTCGCATCGCTCGCGGCGATTCGGACCCTCCGCGAGGACCGGCCCGCTCTCGGCGTCGTGGGCGGCGGTGCCGGCCTCGCGGCGCCGTTCGCGCTCTACCTTCTCGAGCTGTCGATCCCGTTCCCGCTCGCAGTCGCCCTGACGACCCTCCTTGCGGCCGTGGGAGCGTTCACGCTCGCGCTTCGCGCCATCGAGATTGGCCAGACCGCCCCGGCCGCCGGCTCGAATTAGATCCCGTCCTGAGGGCCCGGGGCAGTCGCGGTGCGCGCAACGTCCGGGATGGGTCGTCGGTCCCGGTATCCGCCGGCAACCGGGTGGAAGAACGCGACGTCGGTCTCCCCCTGCTGCCAGCAGAGAAATACGACCTCGTCGTTGACGACCCCGTAGAAGTCGACGAGCCCCTCGTCGAGGTTCTTGACCTCGATCCCCTCGCGCCGGAGCCCGCCGATCGCCTCCTCGAGCCGTTGGGAGAGGTTCTGCCACTCGGCGTCGAGGCGCTGCTTGTGCTCCCGGTCGGCGTGGTCGCCCGCATCGATGTCCCGCCCCCAGAATCCCTTCAGCCGTTCTTGCTCGTCGTGGACCTCGCCGAGCCGGGCAACCCATCCCTTGAGGCGCGGCAAGAGCTCGTTGAGCTCGGCGAGGCGGGCGTTCGCCTCGCGGGGAGTCCAGATGCGGGGCGGGTCGACCCGCCCGGAGCTTCTCGGCTTCACGGCCCGGTCCGGCACGTTCGGAGAATGACGGGACCCGTATTTACGCGCGTAATAGGCCCAGGGTAACCTCGTGCGCGGTCGATCCGATGCTCGCGGGAACCCGTCCGGCCGATCAGATGAGGTGCAGCTCCCGGCCCGCCTTTTCGAAGGCGGAGATCGCGAACCCGACGTCGTCCTCCGTCAGCGCGGCGTTCATGATCGTTCGGATCCGGGCCTTGTCCTTCGCGACCATCGGAAAGACGATCGGGAGCGCGAACAGCCCGAGCTCGTAGAGCCGCTCGCTCAACTGTTTCGCCCGATGGCTGTCCCCGACGATGACGGGGGTGATCGGGGTCACACTACGCCCCGTGTCGAATCCGAGGTCTTGGAGCGCCTTCTTGAACCGTCGGGTGTGGTCCCAAAGGCGGCGAACGTGCTCGGTCTCCTGCTCGAGGACGTCGATCGCCGCGAGGCACGCCGCCGCGACCGGCGGTGGATGCGAGCCGCTGAGGAGCCAGGTCCGGGACTTGTTGAACGCGAAGTTCACGAGATCACGCGAGCCCGAGATGTGGCCGCCGACGACCCCGAACGCCTTGGAAAACGTGCCCATCTCTACGTGAACCCGGTCGTAGCCGAGACCGAAGTGCGCGACGATCCCCCGTCCCTGGGGACCGAGGACGCCTTCCCCGTGCGCATCGTCGACGTACACCATCGCGCCGTGGTCGTGGCCCAGGGCGGCGATTTTGTCGAGCGGGGCAATGTCCCCGTCCATCGAGAAGACGCCATCCGTGATGATCAGGATGCGGCGGTACGTGGGTTGATGCGTCTCGGCGGTCGCGAGGACCTTGTCGAGATCGGCCGCGTCGGCGTGGTGATAGACCGCGCGCTCCGCCCGCGACAAGCGGACCCCGTCGATGATGCTACCGTGGTTCAGCTCGTCGCTCACGATGAGGTCCCCTTCCCCGACCAGTTGGGGGATCAACCCGGCGTTCGTCGCGAAGCCGCTCTGGTAGACGAGCGACGCCTCCGCGTTCTTGAACCGGGCGAGCCGGCGCTCGAGCTCCATGTGAAGATCCATCGTCCCGGCGATCGGACGGACCGAACCGGATCCCACGCCGTGGGATTGAGTGGCCCGGATCGCCGCCTCCTTCAGCTTCGGATGGTTCGAGAGCCCGAGGTAATTGTTCGAACAGAACATGAGGACCTTGCGTCCATCGATGTCGCACCACGGGGTGCTGGGGCCCTCGAGAACCCGGAGCCTCCAATCGGTCGCGGAGTCGACGAGCTCTCGGTACTCGCTCGCGAGGAATGAGGTCGGATCGCGCATCTCACCACCTCGCCTCGAGCGAGACCTTCGCCGCTTGGGTCGACTCGATCAATTCCATGGCGCGGGGAAGCTCCGCCATCGGGACCCGGTGGGTGATGATCTTGGCCATCTTCTCCCGGAGCAGCGGGTTCGCGAGGAGGCTCTTCACCTGGTACCACGTTTCGAACATCCGGCGTCCGTAGATCCCGTGGACCCGGGCCGCCTTTAGAACGATCGCGTCGTTGACGTTGAGCGTCACGTCGTGGTCGAAGAGGCCGAGGAGTGAGACCCGTCCGCCCGGTACCAGCGCGTCGAAGACGAGACGCAGCGATGCCGGATTGCCGGACATCTCGACCGCGACGTCCACGCCGTTCCCGTCGGTCTCCTGAATGATCGTCTTGGCGACCTCGGGTCCGAGCTCTACGGGATTGAGTACCCGGTCCGCCCCCATCTCCTTCGCGAGATCGAACCGGACCTTGTTGACCTCGGTCGCGAAGATTTTCCGTGCGCCGATCTGACGCGCGACCGCAATCGCGAGGAGCCCGATCGGACCGCAGCCGGCCACGAGGACGTCCTTCCCGGCCAGGTCCTCGACGTTGTCCTCGGGAAGGAGCGAGTGGACCGCGTTGCCGAGTGGTTCCTGAATCGACGCGAGCCTGGGGTCGAGCGCCGGGTCGTTCTTCCAGGCGTTGACTTCGGGGAGGACGGCGTACTCGGCGAAGACGCCGTCATGGGCGATCCCCAAGACCTCGACGTTCTCGCAGATGTGCATCTTCCCACGGCGGCAAGAATAGCATGTTCCGTCCGCGATGTGGGTCTCCGCGGAGACGTGGTCTCCGACGGCGAGGTACTTCACACTCCGACCGACCTGGATGACCTCCCCGCTCAGTTCGTGACCGAGAATCAGCGGAATGCGCTTGACATGCGACTGCGCCCATTCGTTCCAGACCCAGATGTGAAGATCCGTACCGCACACCGAGGAGGCGCGGACCGCGACGAGCACTTCGTCGTCGCCGGGCTTCGGTTCCGGAACGTCTCGAATCTCCCCGCCGGGTCCCCGCGTGGTCTTGACATAGGCCTTCACGTCGTCACGCCCCGTTCGATGATGGAACAGCGCGCTTAACGGTTCGGGCGAACGTGGGAGATTCCCGGCTCCATCGATTCAGGGTGCCGACGGCCAATGTGATGAGGCGCGCGGAGCTCGACCGAGCGTGACCACGCTACGGCCGACATCGTTCCTCCTGTTCGCGGCCGGTGAGCCCGACCGGGGAGATGATGGGCGTGCGATCGCGTCCCAGCTGACGGTTCCCACGATCCTCCACTCCCCGCGCGTCTCGAGCGGTTCCTCCACAGGCCCTCCTTCGGAGGAACTTCTGTGGCACTTCCCCGTCGAGCAGCGTGCGTGTGTTCGCCTCGTCACCGACATCGCGAAGTCGATGGGGCAGGTCGTCACCGTTATCGACGTGAATTGGCCCGAGGGTGACCGGGATCTCGTCGAGCGATGGATGGGACCCAACTCCCTCCTCCCAATGCTGATCGCGCCGGACGGGCGGCGCCTGGAAGGAATCGAATCGTTCGTGCCGTCCCGCGTTCGGCGATTTCTCGCGAAGGCGGGACCCTCGGGGGCCGAACCGCTCCCTTCGAACCGCGCGCGTCGGTCCGATCGATAGAGGAAAAGCCGGAGCTGGATTCCCAGGACCTACGTTGGTCCCCCACGATCGAAGACCCGTGACACCTCCGGGACGTTTCTTGCGACTCGCCCGAACCCCTTCTCTGGTGGGTTTCGTTCCCGCGCGCAGTCTCGCAGAGCCCTCTACGCGCGCGTTCAGTCGCGATTGAACCGGCTCACCGTTTCTTCGAGAGAAAAATCGGTCCGGCGCGATCGATCCATTCGTCGTTCGAATGCGCTTATATAGGGCACCTTTCTCCCCCGTCCCCACCGGAGGTAGGACCTCCTATCGACTCATGGCACGACGGCATCGGCCCCGGCGAGGGTCCCTCGCGTATTCGCCCCGATCCCGTTCCGCCCGCCCGGTTCCCCGGATTCGTTCCTGGGCCCCCGGCGGGAAGCAACCCGCGCTCGAAGGCTTCGCCGGCTACAAAGTTGGGATGACCCATGCATTCATCGTCGACTACCGCAAGCGGTCGACGACCGCGGGACAGGAACTCTCGGTCCCCGTGACCGTGGTTGAGGTTCCACCCCTGAGGGTCGGCGGCGCGCGCCTCTACGCGCGCCAACCGTACGGGAGCCGGGTCGTGTCGGAAGTCTGGGCCTCCGACCCTCTCGAAGAGCTGGGTCGCCGGATCCCTTCCCATCCTCCGAGTCCTCCGGAGACCCTCACGAAATTCGAGCATACTCCAGCGGATGAGGTCCGATTGATCGTCTATACCCAGCCCCACCTCATCACCGGCATCGCGTCGAAGACCCCCCAGATCTTCGAGGTCCGGGTCTCGGGCGAGAAGTTCGAGGAGCGCCGCGCCTTCGCCCTGAAACAGCTCGGCCAGGAAGTCCCTGCGGACCAATGGACGAAGGAAGGGGACTTCGTCGACGTTCTCGGAGTCACGAAGGGGTTCGGCTTCCAAGGCCATACCCAGCGCTGGGGAGTGAAGCTCCAGCCCCGGAAGAACTCGAAGCACCGCCGGATGATTGGGACGCTGGGACCGCACAACCCGAGTTTCGTCTCGTACCGGATCCCTCAGGCCGGCCAGCAGGGCTATCATCGCCGGACTCAGTTCAACATGCGGGTCCTCAAGGTCGTCCGCGACCCGCGGACCGATCCGATCACGCCCGCCGGGGGGTTCCCCCACTACGGAGAGGTTCGCGGGGCCTGCCTCGTGCTGCACGGCTCGCTTCCCGGTCCTGCCAAACGCCTCCTCAGGTTCCGGGCTCCGATCCGCAGCCGCGTCGCGACCGTCGAGAAGGTCGACCTGCGCTACTTCAGCACCCGTTCGAAGCAGGGAGCATGACGCCCGATGTGCCACCCCCCGGGGAACTCCCCCCGGTCGAGCCGACGACTCCCCATCATCGCGTCCATCTGCTCGATCTTCACGGGAAGCAGGGCGCGACCGTGACGCTCCCGATCGCCTTCTCCCAGCCGGTTCGCCTCGATTTGATCCGCCGCGCGGTCGTTGCGGCGCAATCGCACCGGCGCCAGCCGTACGGCACCTCGCCCACCGCGGGGCTTCGACACTCGGTCGAGTGGTCCGGGAAGGGACGCGGGGTCGCCCGAACGCCGCGCCTCATGGACTCGATGCGAGGGGCCCAGGCGCCGAACACGGTCGGCGGCCGGCCGGCGCATCCGCCAAAGGTCGACCGGATCTGGGAGAAGAAGATCAACCGCAAGGAGCGGCGCCGGGCGTTCGCTTCGGCCCTCTCGGCCACGCGGGAGGAAACGCTCGCGAAGGCGCGCGGCCATGCAGTCCCGCACGGGCTCCACCTGCCCGTCGTCCTCGACGACCCCGTCGAAGAGATCCGTTCCGCGGCGGTCGCCCGGGAGCTTCTCTCCCGCCTCAAGCTGTGGAAGGACGTTGAGCGCGCGCGGGCCGGAACGCATCTACGCGCGTCCGGACGCGCCCGACGTCGGGGCCGGGTCCGGCGAACCCCGCGGAGCATCCTTGTCGTGACCAGCGCGCCGGGCAAGGCGCTTGGGTTCCGGAACCTCTCGGGGGTCGAAGTGGTCCCCGCCGCACGCCTCGCCACCGAGGATCTTGCTCCCGGTGGGGTCGCGGGTCGGCTCACGGTGTTTTCCCGGGGTGCGGTCGAATCCCTCCGGGCGCGGCTCGGGGAGGCGACCCCGTGATCGAGCTTCGTCACCGGATCATTCGCCACGCCTACGTCACGGAGAAGTCGATGGACGAGATGGAGCGGCAGAACAAGCTCGAGTTCGTCGTCGACCAGCGGGCGACCCGTGCAGAGGTCAAGGCCGCGATCGAGAAGACGTACCAATGCAAGATCTCGAAGATCACGATCAAGATCGTGCGCTCGGGAAAGATCGCGACCGTGAAGCTCGCACCGGGGTTCTCGGCGGAAGATATCGGTAGCCGGGCGGGGGTGTTCTGATGGGAAAGCGGATCATCTCCCGCCGTCGCGGGGCCGGAACGGGCCGGTACCGATCCCCCAGCCATCGCCACCACGGCCCGATCTATCACCCGCCACCGGACCTTGTCGGGGACGGACGGATCGTCTCCATTGTCCCTGCCCCCGGTCGCACCGCACCGGTCGCCGAGGTCGCCGGCCCGGGTGGAGCGAGCGTGCGTATCCTCGCTCCTGCAGGTCTCGGCACCGGTGACACGGTCTCCTTCCAAATCGGCAAGGTGGATCGAGGATCGATCCTCCCACTTCGTGACATCCCCGACGGGACGCTCGTCTCCAACGTCGAGGTGAAACCGTTCGACGGGGGGCGCCTCGTCCGAGCCGCCGGGACGAGCGCCCTCGTCGTCGCGCACACGGGTTCGGACGTGACGGTCCAGCTCCCCTCGGGCGTCTTCAAGCAGCTTCTCGCGACCTGCCGAGCGCAGGTCGGGGCCGTGGGGGGTGGGGGGCGGCAGGAACGACCCTTCATCAAGGCCGGCAAGAAGGTCTGGGCGACCCGTTCGCTCGCGCGTGCCCCCTTCAAGGTCCGGGGCGTGGCCATGAACCCCGTGAGCCACCCCTTCGGTGGGGGCGCCCACCAGCACGTGGGCCGACCGAGCACGGTGTCGAGCGGGACCTGGCCCGGGGCGAAGGTCGGGCGCTTCTCCCGTTCCCGATCTCGGATCGCCCGGCTCCGGCGGAAGCAGCGACGCGGAGGGACCTAACGATGCCGCGAGCCCGGAAGGCGAAGAAGGTCGAGGCGCGACGCAAGCGCGAGTTCACTCTGCGGGGCCGGACTCTCGCCGAGCTGCGCGAGATGAGCCTCGAGCAGCTCTCGGCGGTTCTGGGGGCCCGGGCGCGCCGTTCGATCCGTCGCGGATTCAACAACGAGACGAGCCAGTTCCTCGAACGTCTCGCCTCGTCCCCCGCGGACAAGGTGGTCCGCACGCATTGCCGCGATGCGATCGTCCTTCCCCAGCACGTCGGCCGCCACGTGGCGGTGCACACGGGCAAGGAGTTCAAGGAATTCGAGGTCCGGGCCGAGATGATCGGCCATTACTACGGCGAGTTCGCGATGACGCGACGGTTCGAGAAGCACTCCGGGCCCGGGGTCGGGGCGACGCGGTCGTCGAAGTTCATGCCCCTGAAGTGAGGAGGACCGGGGATCGATGCGCGGCTACACCTATCAGGAGGAATCCGGGGTGACCGTCGCACGGGCGCGAGGCGTCGAGCTCCCGATCTCCCCGAAGAAGGCGTACGAGGTGTTGAACGTGATCCGGGGGCTTCCGGTCGAACGGGCCCGGGTCGTCCTCACGGACGCGATCGCCCTCCGAAGGGCGATCCCGTACCGGCGCTACAACCAGGAGACCGCGCACCATACCGGCACGGGGCCTGGCCGCTACTCGGTCAAGGTCGCCGAGAACATCCTCAAGATCCTCGACAGCGCCGTCGAGAACGCGGAATACGAGACGATGGACGTCGACCGCCTCTTCGTGAAGGTCGCTGCGAGCGCGCGGGGTCGCATCCGCAAGGCGAACATGCCCCGGGCGCACGGCCGCGCCACGGCGTGGAACGAGCAGACCACCAACATCGAGATCATCCTCGCCGAACGCAAGGAGGCCGGATGAGCGCCGAGCGCAAGGTCATCCAAGAACAGATGCGCCGGGTCCTCCTCAAGGACTACCTCGTGCGCGAGAGCGCCCGTGCGGGGTTCGGCGGACTCGACATCACGCGGACCCCCATGGGTACGCGGGTCACGCTGATCTGCGAACGTCCGGGGATCCTCATCGGTCATCGCGGTGAACTGATCAAGCGATTGACCGAGGACATTCACCAGCGATTCCAGCTCGACAACCCCCAGATCGAGGTCCAGGAGGAGCGACAGCCGAGCCTGAATGCCCAGTTGATGAGCGAGAAGCTCGCCTCGACCCTCGAGCGGGGGTGGCACTTCCGCCGAGCCGGCCACTCGACCGTCCGGCGCATCATGGAAGCCGGGGCACGGGGCTGCCAGGTGATCCTTTCTGGAAAGCTCACGGGGGAGAGGCACCGTACCGAACGGTTCAAGGCCGGCACGATCAAGTACTGTGGTGAGGCCGTCCATCTCTGGATCGACAAGGGGTTCTACCAGGCACGGCTGAAACCGGGGGTCATCGGCGTGAACGTCTGGATCATGCGCCCAACCGCGAAGCTCCCCGACGAGATCGTCGTGAAGGGTGTCGAGGAACGGGCGAAGTCCCCCGCCGAGCTTGCGCCGGTGGAGGAGACTCCCCCCGGGCCGAGCGAACCCGTTCCCCCGAGCGAACCCGTTCCCGACACCGCGGAGGCCCCGTGACACTGCTCCGGATGAAGGATCTGCGGGCCCTCACCGACGAGGAACTGGGGCGGCGCATCGCCGATGCAGAGAACGATCTCTTGCGCGAACGGGGGGTCGCGGCGATGGGCGGCGCCCCTCCGAGTCCGGGTCGCATGCGGGCGCTGCGCACGAACGTCGCTCGCGCTCTCACTGTGCTCGGGGAACGGTCCCGAGCCGCCGCGGAGGGCCGCCGTCCGTAGGGGGCCTGGAGGTGAGCCGATGTCGAAAGGATCCAGTGCCGGCCCACCGCTCTCCCGCGACGACACGGAGGCGATGGCCGGCGAGATTCTGGGAGCACCGGTCGTCCTCCCGGCGTCACGGGCCCTTCTTCGGCCGATTCGGGGTACGCTCGTGGACGAGTCGCTCTCGACACTCCTCATCCGGGTCCCGGGCCGCTCGCGTCCGGTGCGGGTGCCGAAGGCCGGCCTCGAGGGGACGATCGTCCTCGGGGGCCGAGAGTTACCGTTAAGAGGCGAGGTCCTTCGCGTGCGTCCCGAGGACCGCACGAAGCGCCTGCTCGCCCGTGGTCCTCGGAGGTTGCGATGACACCGTCCCGCTCGCCCACGCGTCGCGCGCGGGACATCGGCCTTGACGTCCGCGCCCCGAAGACGACGTGCGACGACCGCCATTGCCCGTTCCACGGTCGGCTGCCGATCCGGGGTCAGGTGCTCGAGGGAACGGTCGTCTCGACGTCGATGCAGCGGACCGCGGTCGTCGAGCGAACCCTTCTGCACTACGTGCCGAAGTTCGAGCGGTACGAGAAGCGTCGCCGACGGTACCTCGCGCACTCCCCCCCGTGCCTCAATGTCCCCGTCGGCCATCGGGTCCGGTTCGCCGAGTCCCGTCCCTTGTCGAAGCTCGTGGCGTTCTGCGTGGTCGAGGACCTGGGGGAAGCGACCCGGCGGGTCCAGGGCGAGGAGGCGGAGTCCGCCCCGACGGTGGCGACTCCGCCGGAGGGCGCATGAAGGGCCTTGCGGGCCGGCGCGGCCGGGGACTCCCCAAGGGAGCGCGGCTCGACTGCGTCGACAACACCGGCGCGAAGGTCGTCGAGATCATCTCGGTGCGCAACTGGCACGGGACCCACCGGCGCTACCCCCGCGCGGGAATCGCCGATCTGGTGATCGTGTCAGTGAAGAAGGGGACGCCCGAAATGCGTCGCCAGGTTCTGCACGCCGTCATCGTCCGTTCGCGCGCTCCCATCCGGCGTCCCGACGGCACGCGTCTACAGTTCGAGGACAACGCGGCGGTCATCACGAGCGAGATCGGTGAAATCAAGGGCTCTCAGATCAAGGGTCCCGTGGCGAAGGAGGCCGCCGAACGCTGGCCGCGCATCGCGGCCGCGTCGTCGATCATCCTCTAAGGGAGGCGGCAGCGTCGATGAGCGTTTCCCCGCATTCTCCGCGCCGGCAGCGCCGCGCGCGGTTCACCGCGGACCGGTTCGAGCGGCGCCGTCGGATGACCGTCCTCCTCTCCCGGGAACTGCGGAGGCGCTTCCACCGCCGATCCGTCCCGGTCCACAAGGGCGACACCGTCCGCGTGCTGGGCGGGAGCTACAAGGGCCGCGAGGAGCGCGTCGCGCGCGTCGATCGACGCGGCTACACGATCACCCTCGACAACGTGACCCTGAAGGCGGCGGACGAGAAGATGAAACCTCTCGGCCTGCGGCCCAGCCATCTCGTGATCACGAAGCTCAACCTCGCGGACTCGATCCGCCGCCGCTCGCTCAGGATCCGGGACGAGGACGTCACCGCCGAAGAGCGGGGCGAGGCGCCAGAGGAGGAGGCCCCTACGGAACCTCCCGAAGAGACGCCCACCGGCTCCTCCACCCCCTCGGCCACCCCAGAGGCGGAGGAAGCGACGGAGGACCGGGCCGACGCACCGGAAGGGACGACCGCGGACGGTACGTCGGGCACGTCAGGCTCCGCCGCCCGCTCCGCGTCCCGGGGCCGTGAGAACCCCCAATCGACCGAAGGGGAGGACGCGGCCGAATGACGTTCCGTCTCAAGCGTCGCGCCGCACCGCGGGCGTGGACGATTCCTCGGAAGGGGACGAAGTGGTTGAAGCGTCCAAGCCCGGGGCCCCACGCGCAGGATCAGTCGATCCCGCTCCTCCTCGTACTTCGCGACCTCCGCCGCATGGTGACGAGCGCGCGGGAGGCCCGAAGGCTCCTCCGGTCCGGCGTCGTCCGGATCGACGGGCAAATCGCGCGGGACCTCGACCGCGGGCTCGGGTTGATGGACACGCTCTCGTTCGCCGCGCCGCTGGACGCCCACTTCCGCGTCGTGAAGGACCGGCGAGGAAAGCTCGTCCTCGTGCCGATCCCCGCGTCCGAGGCGGCCGTCAAGATCGGCCGCGTTCGGTTCAAGCACACCGTGAGGGGCGGCCGCGTCGAGGTGACTCTCCACGACGGCCGCAACTTCCTCGTCCCTCCGTCCACGACCTACCGCGTCGGGGATTCGGTCAAGATCGAACTCCCGGCGCAGAAGGTGCTCGGGCACCTCCCGCTCGCCCCCGGGTCGCTCGCCTATGTCTCGGGCGGAACGCACGTCGGGGAGCTCGCCCGGGTCGAGCGCGTCGAGATCCGGAACTCCTCCCAGCCGAACCTCGTCCACTTCAAGGAAGGCTTCGCCACGATCAAGGAGTACGTCTTCGTCGTCGGGCAAACCGCTCCCGAGGTCACGCTCGCCGAGGGGGTGGCGCGATGAGCGCCCCGCCGGCGGCGATGCCGGGCGCTCCGCCCGCCCCTCCGACCGGGAACGTGCACCGGGGCGTCCGAGTGATCAAGGTTGTGGTGAACACGGGCGTCGGCGAGTCAGGTGAAGCGCGGACGAGAGCGGCCCGTGTCCTCGAGATGGTGACGCACCAAAAGCCGGTCGCGACTCGATCGCACTCGACGAACCGCGACTTTGGGATTCGCAAGGGCCAAGAGATCGGAGCCAAAGTGACGCTCCGGGGGACGGTCGCGCGCGAGTTCCTCGGCCGGGCGTTCGAGGCGCGGGACAAGCAGCTCGACGTCGATTCGATCGATCGGAACGGGAATTTCTCGTTCGGGATCGCTGACTACACGGACTTCACGGGCATGAAGTACGACCCGCAGATCGGAATCCACGGGATGGACGTCTCGGTCGAGATGGGTCGGGCAGGGTTCCGGATCCGCCAGCGCCGCGTTCAGTCCCGTCCGCTCCCGAAGGCTCTGCGCTCGACGCGCGAGGAGACGCGCGCGTACCTGACGCACACGCTCGGCGTCACGCTATTGGAGTGAGGGGGCCGGTCCGATGAAGCCGAAGAAGAAGTTCGGTCGGAAGGACGGGTGCCTTCGGTGCGACCGAAAGCGGGGGATCGTCCGACGCTACGGCCTCCATCTCTGCCGGCAGTGCTTCCGAGAGGTCGCGGCCGACCTCGGATTCCACAAGTATCAGTGAGGGGGGATTCGATGGGTCAGGATCTGTTGAACGACGCGCTCGTCTCCCTCCGTCACGCCGACCGCGACGGAAAACCTCAGGTCGCGATCGCGCCGACGTCCAAGCTGATCGCCGAGGTCCTCCGGATCTTCCGCGAGCATCACTATATCGAGGAGTTCACGTTTGTCCCGACGGGACGGGGGGGTCGGTACGACGTTCGCCTCTCGCGCCGGATCAACTCCTGCGGAGTGATCAAGCCGCGCGTCTCCGTTCCTCACGAGCTCCTGGAACAGTACGAGTCGCGCTTTCTCCCTGCCCAGGACTTCGGAATCCTCGTTCTCTCGACCAACCGCGGGGTCCTCTCGCACACCCAGGCCCGCGATCTCAAGATCGGAGGTCGGCTCCTCGCCTATGTCTACTGAGGATTCGGACGGCCGCGAGGTCGTTGAGCTCCCGAGCGGCGTCAAGGTCTCGGTGGCCGGACGTCGTCTGCACGTCAGCGGCCCGCTCGGGTCCGTCGAGCGACCGTTCCCTTCCGACGCCCTGGATCTCTCGGTTGCGGGGACGACGGCGACACTGACGCTCCGACTGCCCGCGCACCGCAAGCGATCCCAGGCGCTCCTTCGCACCTGGGCGGCCCATCTTCGGGTGATCGGGGGCGGGCTCACGGTCGGAGTCGAGGCACGGCTCAAGGTCGTCGCGGCGCACTTTCCCATGAAGGTCCAGGTGAAGGGGGAGGAGCTCGTGATCGAGAACTTCCTCGGTGAAAAGCACCCGCGCTCGACCCGCCTCGTTCCCGGGACGAAGGCCGAGGTCGAAGGGGACATCGTGCGACTTTCGGGACACGACGTGGAGCAGGTCGGGCAGAGCGCCGCGAACATCGAGCGGGCGACGCGAATCCGAGATTACGATCCCCGGGTCTTCCAGGACGGCATCTATCTCATCGAACGCGCGCACCTGAAGGAGGCGAGCTAGAGACGATGCCGGACGTTCCCGACGAGCCGGAGGCGTCCGAGGCGACCCCCACGCCGGATGCCCCCGCCGCCCCGAAGAAGCGACGCGCCCGCGGTCGGCCGAAAGAGCCGACCGCCGAGACGGCCCCCGCCAAGGACGAGGCGCCCCCGTCCGAGGGACCGAAGGCCTCCGAGGAGCCTTTGGCTCCCGAGGAGCCCAAGATTCCCCGGAGGGCGACCGTGGACGGCCGCACCCGGGCGCTGCTCACGATGCGCCGGGAGCTCGACGCCCGTCGGCCGGTCTTCGGGCGTCAGGCGGCCCACCGGTACTACCGCATCGGGCGGGACGGGACCTGGCGACGTCCGAGGGGACTCCAGTCGAAGCAGCGTCGCCATTATGGTTACCGGCCACGGATTGTCCGGGTGGGGTACCGCACTCCGGCCCGGGTCCGGGGTCTGGTGCCGAGCGGATTCCGGCCGATCCTCGTTCGGACCAGCAAGGATCTCGAGAGCGTCGACGCGCGCACGGAGGCCGCGATCATCGCACGAACGGTGGGCACCCGGCGGCGGCTCGTTCTCGAGGAGGAGGCCCGGAAGCTTGGGATCCGGGTTCTGAACCCGATCGTCAAGCCGGAGGCGGAGGAGTAGACGGGATGCCGGATCTCTCGAACCAACGGCGGCTCGCGGCGTCGCTCCTCAAGTGCGGCGAGGGACGTGTGTGGATCGATCCCGCGAGCCAGGACGATCTCGCCGACGCCGTCACGCGCGCGGACATCCGCTCCGCGATCAAGGCGCGGGTGATCCGGCGCGAGCCCGCGGTCGGAACCTCCCGCGCCCGGGCCCGCCGCCACGCCGCCGAGGTGAAGAAGGGCCGACACTCCGGCCCGGGCTCCCGGCGCGGCTCGCCGGCGAGCCGGCTGTCGAAGAAGGAACGGTGGATGCGCCGGATCCGTGCGCAGCGCTCGCTGTTGCGCGAGCTGCGGGCCACGAAGAAGATCCCCCCCTCGGTCTACCGCGACTTCTATCGTCGGGCGAAGGGCGGGATGTTCCGCAGCCGCGCGCACCTTCTTGTCAACCTCCGACTCGCCGGTCACCTTCCCGCGGGGGCCCCATGAGCACCGGTCCGCGTTTCCGTGTCCATTTCCGCCGACGGCGGGAGGGGAAGACCGACTACCGAGTTCGGCTCCGCCTCTTGAAGTCCAATCGGCCTCGCGCCGTCGTTCGCTTCTCCGACCACCGGGTGCGCGTCGCGATCGTCACCTTTGACCCCGTGGGGGACCGCGTGGTCGCCGCGGCGGAGTCGAGCGAGCTTCGCGGGATCGCGTTTCCCGACTCCAGTTGCGCATCCACTCCGGCGGCGTACCTGACCGCGTACCTCGCCGGACTGCGGGCGAAGTCGTCCGGCGCCGGGACCGCGGTCCTCGACGCGGGCCTTCGCCACCCGACGGTCGGAGGGAGACTCTCCGCCGCGCTGAAAGGCCTCCTGGACGCCGGAATCGAGATTCCGCACGGCGAGGGGGAGTTCCCCGCCGCCGATCGGCTGAACGGAGCCCACCTTTCGAAGCCTCTTCCCGAGCCGATCGAGGCCTACAAGCTCAAGCTCCCGGGCCTGGTGGCGCCGAAGGGAGGTGCTCCATGAGCTCCGCGGTCTCGGGTCCCTCGCTCCCGGACTCCACCGCGGCGGCCTCCCCCGCGGCCCCGCCTCCGTGGGTCCCGAAGACCGAGCTCGGCCGCCGCGTCGCCTCGGATGAGATCCCCACGATGAGCGCCGCCCTCGAAAGCGGGCTCCCCCTGCGAGAGCCCCAGATTGTCGACAAGCTCCTTCCGAATCTCCACGACGAGGTCCTCGACGTGAACATGGTGCAGCGGATGACCGACTCCGGTCGTCGGTTCAAGTTCGCCGTGACCGTCGTGGTCGGAAACGGAGACGGGTTTGTCGGGCTCGGCCGGGCGAAGGGGCGCGAGGTAGGCCCGACGATCCGCCGCGCGATCGACCGGGCGAAGCTCGAGGTCGTCGAGGTCTTCCGAGGCTGCGGCAGCTGGGAGTGCGGCTGCGGGCGCGCCCACACGCTGCCGTTCCAAATCCAGGGACGCGCCGGCTCCGTCGTCGTCACCGTGAAACCGGCACCACAGGGGGTCGGTCTCGCGGTCGGAGACGTCGCGAAACCGATCTTGCGGTTCGCCGGGATTACGGACGCGTGGGGATTCACGGAGGGTCACACGAAGACGACCGTCAACTACGCCCAAGCAGTGTTCGAGGCGCTGGTCGCGCTCGCGGGTCTCAAGGTCCCTCCGGAGGACGCCCAGCGGTTGAAGATCGTGCGCGGGCCGGTCGGAGTATCGATCCTTCCACCGAAGGAGGAAGGAGCCCGTCCGATGCGCGGGGGAGGCCGGGGCCGGGGCCGCGGTCGGGGGCCCGGCGGTCGCTCGCCGGGCCGCGGCCCACCATCGGGGGGGCGGGGACCGGGAGGGGCTCCTCCCGGCGGCGGGCGGCGAGGTCCACCGCCCGGAGGAAGGTGAAGGAATGGCCTGGATGGTCGTACGAGTCCGAGGAACGATTCATGCCCGCCACGACGTCGTCGAGACGCTCCAATTCCTCCATCTCACCCGTCCGAACCACGCGACGATCATTCCCGAGGCCCCATCGTTCCGGGGAATGATCACCCGGGTCCAGGGCTACGTGACCTGGGGCGAGGCCGACCCGGCGACCGTCGATCTTCTCCTTCGGGAACGGGGCGAGACGGTGGACGGACACCGGGTCACCGACGAAACCGCCGCAGGGGTCCTGAACGCGAAGGACGTCCCCGAGGTCGTCCGTTCGGTCGCCGAACGGGGACTCACCACGATCTCGGGCCTTCAGCCGCGCTTCCGGCTCCGGGCGCCGAAAGGCGGCTGGAGGTCGACGAAGAAGCCGTACTCCATCGGCGGGGCACTCGGCTACCGGGGACGGTCGATCAACGACCTCGTCCGCCGGATGGTGTAGGAGGAACGATGCCAAGCCGAACGAGGAAGTTCCGGGGACTCCGCACGCACGGTCGCGGGATCAAGGCCGGCCGGGGCGCCGGCAAGCAGGGGGGACGCGGGAACGCCGGCCTCCACAAGTACAAGTCGAAGTCGATGCTGATCTACGCGCCGGACCACTTTGGGCGGCACGGGTTCAAGCGACCGAGCGCGATCGTCGCCCGTCCGACCTCTCTGAACGTCGGGGAGCTCGACTCGTTCGTCCCGGTCCTCGAGTCGGCGGGGGCGCTGACGCGCGAGGGAGAGACGTACGTCGCCGATCTTGCGAAAGCGGGGGTCGACCGCCTCTTGGGCGGCGGGAGCGCGGGTCGTCCGTGGAAGGTGTACGTTGCGCACGCGTCCCGTCATGCACGCGAAAAGGTGACCGTACTCGCGCCGGGAACCGGCGCCACGGACGCCCCGTCTCCGTAGACTATATAACGCCCGTACCGGCTCGGCAAGGCTAGTTCATGGCGGAGGAGGAGATCCCCCGGGACCGCCGCTGGGCGATCCCGCTCGCGATCATCGGTGCCCTCGTCCTCGCGGTCGTCTGGTTCTGGGATGCCCCGACCCTTATCGCGTTCGCGGTGATCGGGGTCATCGTCTTCCTCGTCCTCGGGCTCCTCTACCTCGGGCTCTCGTACAGCGGATCCCGCTCCCGGCTCTACGGGCTGAAGCCGGTCACGAGCCGGCTCCCCGCCGTTGCCCAGCCGAAGGGCCACGTCCATTTCCGGACGAAGATGCTGTGGACGATCGGCATCCTTCTCCTCTACTTCCTCCTCACGAACATCTACCTCTTCGGGGTCAACCAGTCGACCGTCATCGACCTCTTCTCGAGCTACCGCGCGATCCTCGCCGGGGCCGAGGGGACCCTCATGGACCTCGGGATCGGACCGATCGTCACCGGTTCGATCATCATGCAGCTGTTCACCGGGGCGAAGATCATCAATCTCGACCTCACCGACGACGAAGACAAGGGGATGTACCAGGGCTCGCAGAAGGTCGTCGTCATCGCGATGATCTTCATCGAGGCGGTCCCCCAGGTCTACGGGTACATCACGCCCTCGTCCTCGCTGATCTCGTCCCTCGGCGCGGCATCCCCAGGGAACGGCCTCTTCCTCGCGAACACGATCATCGTCGCGCAGCTCGTCTTCGGCAGCTACCTCGTTTTCCTCATGGACGAGGTGGTTTCGAAGTGGGGCATCGGCAGCGGAATCTCCCTCTTCATCGCGGCGGGGGTCTCCCAGCAGATCATCCAGGGAACGTTCAACTGGGTGCCCCAGACGCCGGGCTCGGCGGTCTCCGCCCTGAATCCCCCGAGCGGGACGATTCCGAAGTCCCTCTGGTTCCTCTCCCACTACACCGCGTCGCAGATGGCCGGGGGTGGGTGGGAGGAGATCCTGTTACGTTCGCCGAACCCGATTGTCGCCCTCGTCGGTACCGCAGCGATCTTCTTCCTGGTCGCCTGGACCGAATCGACGCGGATCGAGCTCCCGCTCTCCCACGCCGAGGCGCGGGGAGCCCGGGGCCGCTACCCGTTGCGGCTGATCTACGCGTCGAACATCCCGGTCATCCTCATGAGTGCGCTTCTCGCGAACGTCTCGATGGTCACGATCCTTCTCTGGACGAACCCGACGCTCGTCCACTTCCCGCTCATCGGCCATCAATGGTGGGTCGGAGCGTACCCCACCGCCGCCCAAGCGTCGGCGCTGGGGGTGAGCCAGACGACCCCATTAAGCGGAGGGGCGTACTATCTGTCCACCATCAACGGCCTCGAATCCTGGCTCCTCCCGATCCTGAACTACGGGACGTACGGCGGGTTCCTTGTCGGCCACACGATCTGGCAGGACCTCCTCCACGTCGCGATCTACTTCAGCGCGATGGTCGGGGGGTCGATCCTGTTCGCGAAGTTCTGGATCCAGACGACGAACATGGGCCCCGAGGCGGTCGCCCGCCAGATCGAGGCGTCGGGGATGCAGATCCCGGGGTTCCGTAGAGAGCCTAGGGTGCTGCGACGCGTTCTCGAACGGTACATCCCGGTCATCACGGTGATCTCGGGCGCCGCGGTCGGCGCCCTTGCGGCGGGGGCAGACCTCATCGGGACGCTCGGGAACGCGAGTGGGACCGGGGTGCTGCTGACGGTCGGGATCATCATCAACCTCTACGAGGCGATGGGTCGGGAGCAGCTGATGGAGATGAACCCGCTCCTCCGCCGGTTCCTCGGAGGGGAGGCCTGATGAGCGACCCCGATGCGCCACTCCCCTCGGGGGCGGACGAGGAGACGGAGGGCGAGGAGGAGGAAGCCGAGGGGACCGGGCCGGAGACCCCGGCGGAGACAGCGCCCCCCGCGCGGCCCCGGCCGCCGCCCCCGACGTTCAAGGTCACCACGTTCCTCTACGTCTTCCTCGGGCTCCTGGGCCTGTGGATGCTCATCGACCAACCGCTGCGGAACAGTATCGCATGCGGGATGGGCATGGTCAATGCGTCGCAGTGCCCGACCTCGGGCCCATGGGGCCTCTACTGGCTGATCGGCTTCCACTCGAACTACCTGCTCGCGACGATGCTCTTTGCGGGGGGGATCGAGATGTTCGTGACCGCGCTCGCCTACAACTACACGACCGACTGGATCAAGGCCGCGAAGGTCCAGAAGTGGAGCTCCGCGTTCCGCAAGGTCCAGATGGAAGCGATCCGCTCGGGAAAGAAGGACCGGATCGCCGCGCTAAAACCGCACCAGGAGCGCCTGACCCGTCTCTCGAGCGAGGTGACGATCGCGCAGTTCAAGGGGATGGCGGTCACCTACTTCCTCCTCATCCTCATCTACACCTGGGTCGGTCTGATCATCGGCGGCGCGAACCCGGTCCAGCAGACGGTGAGCCTCGGGGGGACGTCGATCAACCTCTATCACACGCTGTGGGGCCCGATCCCCTGGTGGTTCATCATCTTCAGCCTCTACACCGTCCCGTTCTCCCTGATCTTCCGGCGGGTCCTCAAGCACCTGTGGCTGCGGAAGTACGCGGAGGAGCACAAGCTCGTCCTCGGCGGCGCTTCCCCGGCCGTGACGCTGTCCGGTAGGTCCGCGTGATCCGACGCGTCGTTGCGGTCGGTGGTCCACCGGGAAGTGGCAAATCCACCGCCGGCCACCTCGTCGCCGAGGCCCTCGGCTTGGAGTTCCGATCAGCCGGCGAGGAATTCCGTCGTCAGGGACGGGAACGGGGGATGGATGTCGAGGCGTTCGGTCGGTACGCCGAGTCTCATCCCGAGGTGGACCGGGAGCTCGACCGGGCGATGCAGGCGCTCGCGACGCCCGGGCGGCTCATCGAGGCGCGCCTCGCCGGACCGCTCTGCCGGAGGAACGGGATCCCCGTTCACTCCGTGATCGTCACGGCGAGCGAAGAGGAGCGCACTCGTCGGGTCGCCCGGCGGGATGGCCAGACGGTCGAGGAGGCCCGGGAGCGGATCCGTGCCCGTGAGGCGAGCGAGCGCGGGCGGTATCTCCGTCTGTATGGGATCGACATCGACCGAGAGATTCCGGACCTTTCGGTCGATTCCACCATGCCCCCGCCGAAGGAGGTCGCGGCGGTGATCATCGCGTTCCTGCGCAGTCACACGCCGGGACCCGATCCATGAGCCTACCGCCGGCCGACCCGGTGGCGGAACGGATCCGTGCGGGGGCGTTCCTCCTCATCGACAAGCCGCGAGGCCCGTCCTCCCACCAGGTGACCGCGTGGGCGCGGGACCTTCTGGGCGTCGAGGTCGCCGGCCACGCTGGGACGCTCGACCCGAACGTCTCGGGTCTCCTGTGGGTCGGGGTGGGGCCGGCGCTCAAACTCCTCCCCCTGGTCCTCGAGTTCCCGAAGCGGTACGTCGCCTCGGTCGTCCTTCACGGCGAGGTCCCCGATCGCGAGCTTGCACGGGTGATCGCGGAGTTCACCGGACCCATCTACCAGACCCCGCCCGTCCGTTCGGCGGTCAAACGCGAGCGCCGCGTCCGCACCGTGCATCGACTCTCCCTCGTCGAGCGGGACGGCGCGCGCCTCCTGCTCGACGCGATCACCGACTCGGGGACGTACATCCGAACTCTCGCGGTCGACATCGGCGAGGCGCTCGGAGTCGGCGCGCACCTCGAGGAGCTCCGCCGGACCCAGACCGGTCCGTTTGAGGAGTCCTCCGCGATCCCGCTCACGGCCCTCGCCGACGCCCGCGCCGCGCGGACGGACGGCGACAGCTCCCGGCTTCTCGCGCTTCTCCACCCGATCGAGGAGGTCTGGCGGGAGTTCCCGACCGTGGTCGTCAAGGACTCCGCCGCAAGCGCTCTCGCGCACGGCGCGGGGCTGGCTCGAGGGGGGATCGTGGCGCTTCCCCGGCCGTTCGCTCGGGGCGCGCACGTCGTCCTGGTCACTCGGGGCGGTGAGCTCATCGCCACCGGGGTCGCGCAGCACGATTCCCGTTCGCTCGGGGAGATCGGACACGGCTGGGTCGTTGCGGAGACCCGCGTGTTCGTCGATCCGGCCCGATTCCCTCCCCGGTGGAAGCCCGCGCCGTCTGCTCACGATCCTCGCGACGACCTCGCTCGACGCTAGGGTTATCTGGGACCTTCCTTCGACCGGTTGATGAGCACCTGGCTTCGCAGCCGGGGGGGCAGCGGAGGCGCCCGCCTCCTGGGCCGCCTGGGGGCCTGGATCGTTCGTCACCCGTGGTATCCGATCCTCTTCTGGGTGATCCTCCTCGTCGTCACGATCCCCTTCCTTTCCCTCCTCGGCAGCGTCACGACGAACTCGATCACGACGCTGCCGTCCAATGCCCCAAGCGCGGTCGCGAGCGACGAGCTCGCCCGTCTCTTCCCGAACGGGACCTCGGGCTCGTCGACGGTCCTCCTGTTCTACGGGCCGAACCTCACGGACGCGAACGGTCAGCGGGTTGTGATGAACGTCACGACCGCGCTCGAGAACGACCGCGCGCTCACCGACGTGGCGTCGATCTCGAGCGTCTACACCACCTACACCGCCTATCTGGCCGGACAGGTCGAACTCGCTGGCGGGATTCTTCTTCCGACGCTCGGTGCGGTCAATGAAACGAGCGACCTCCTCTGGGGCCCCCCGGCGCTCTATACCGGCATCTGGTCCAGCCTCGTCGCAAACCACACTTCGCCCGCGTCCGCGAACGAGATCGCCTTCCAGCAGACCAACTCGAGCCTCCACAACGCGACCGCGTCGTACGTCCTCGGGGCGTTCTACGAGGTGTTCAACACCACCGGCAACTGTGCCGCGAATCCGCCGGAGGTCGTCGCGTGCGCGACGGGTGCGGCCCGGGCCGGTGAGGGACCATTGATTCGAATCCTATTCCCCGCGGACGGTCAGCCGATTGCCAACGCGACGCTCGCCGGGCTTGGCGTTGCGAACTCGACCGACTGGCCGGCGGTCCAGACGGTCGCGGTGGAGCTCACCGCGACCACTGCGGGCCTACCCGCCCCTTTTGTGCTGCAGATCTCGAACGAATTCCCGAACGCGCGAATCGACTCCGCCGCCGCCGGGCTGTGGGCCACGTCGGCCGTCGCCCGCGCGACGCTCGCCGCTGAACCGCTGGCCGTGCCGTATTCGATCTCCTCCCTGTACGTGGCGCCCGGCGGGACGGCATCGGTGATCGACGTCGCCTTCACCGTCAGCGACGATTACACGAACTCGACCGGAGGCTCCCCGGTCTATTCCGACGTGACCACGATCGATTCGCTCGTCCCGCCGATCGTCCGGTCCACCGACACCACGCTCACGATCCGGTACGTGCAGACCGGGACCGCCCCCCTCGACCTCCTGACGAACACGTCGGTCAACGAGTCGATCGCGCTCGTGCTCCCGCTCACGGTGGGTCTCCTCCTCGCGATCGCGATGCTCTACTTCCGGTCGCCGATCACGCCCCTCGTCACCTTCGCCGGACTTGGCATCGCTCTCATCCTGGGCCTCGGAGGGACGGTCCTGATCGGGACGCTGGTCGGCCACGTCGACACCACGTCGATCACGCTCGAGGAGGTCTTCGTCCTCGGGGTCGGCACCGACTACTCGATCTTTCTCGCCTCGCGGTACCGGGAGGAGCTCGTCCACGGGAAGAGCCCGGACGAGGCGATCGTCGACTCGATGTCGTGGGCCGGACAGTCGGTCGCGACCAGTGGCTCGACGGCGATCATCGCGACCCTCGCCCTCGCGCTGAGCGGCGTCGCGCTCCTGAGCGAGTGGGGAAGGGTTCTGTCGATCGCGATTCTGATCACCGTCCTTCTCTCCTTGACGATGATCCCGGCGTTCCTCAAGTTGATCGGACCTCGGATCTTCTGGCCGATGAGCGGGGAGCGGTTCAGCCGTCACGCAATCCGGGCGCGAGAGCGGCTCAAGGCCGAGACGACGTACTTCTTCCGGGCCGGTCGCGCGACCGAGCGCCACCCCTATGCGATCGTCAGCGTGGCCATCCTCGCCAGCATCCCGCTCGTGGCGATCGCATTGACGGCGCCGCTGTCGTACGATTTCTACGGACAGCTTCCGACCGGTCACACGGCGACCGATGGGCTGTCGGAGCTCAACAGCCACTTTGGGGACGGGTACGCCGTTCCGTCCTTCGCCCTCGTGACCTTCCGCTCCCCGCTCCTCGTGAACAACTCGACGAACACGATGGAGTTCGCGGACCT
The DNA here is from genome assembly GCA_035623855.1 of Thermoplasmata archaeon. Lineage (GTDB taxonomy): Archaea > Thermoplasmatota > Thermoplasmata > Lutacidiplasmatales > UBA184 > Lutacidiplasma. The sequence continues at coordinate 94,687 of DASPSQ010000003.1, forward strand.
CGCGGCCCTCACTTCGCTCGCGAACGGTACGTCGGGAATCGCCTCCGTGGCGACCTTGATCGGCCCGTACGGGGCTCCTCTCGGCGTCTGGCTGAACTTATCGAGTCAACCGGTCGGGGTCCGGGCCGACCTTCTCGGCACGGCCCAAGGGTTCGTCGGTTCCGATGGTCGGACGGTCCTTCTCGACCTTGTGACGACGTCGACCGGGCTCTCGGCGAACGCGGTCGACGCCATCCACTCCGTGGAGTCCTCGTTCGGCCACTTCGCATCGAGCCATCCCGAGGTCACAGCGACCGCCTTTGGCGGAGGTGCCCCGGTGATCAGCGATCTCGCCGGGCAATCGAACGCGGCGACCCAGGTCCTCATCGTTGCCGTTACGGTCGGTCTCATCGTCGTGCTGCTCGCCGTGTTGCGTTCGTGGATCATTGCGGTCCTTGCGGTCGCGACGATCGGCCTCTCGATCACCTGGGCATGGGCGCTGACGTACCTCGTCTTCCAGGGGATTCTCGGCTTCCCTCTCTTCTTCTACGTTCGGACGCTCCTCATCATGCTGGTCCTCGGCCTCGGCATCGACTACACCATCTTCCTGCTCACACGCGTCCGGGAAGAAAGGCTGCGCGGACGGACCGCCGAACAGTCCGCGGTCGAAGCGGTCGCGCGGACCGGCGGCATCATCACCGCCGCCGCGCTCATCCTCGCGTGCGCGTTCGGCGCCCTGCTCGTCGGCTCGTTCACGCTCATCCGCGCAATCGGATTCTCGGTCGCCGTCGCGGTCATCCTGGACGCGATGGTCGTGCGGACGTACCTCGTGCCGGCGAGCCTTCGGTTGCTCGGAGAACGGGCGTGGTCGGCGCTCGGGCGGCGGCCGCGTTCGGCGACGGAAACTCAGCCCCCGGGGTAGGTTGTGGGAAGTGGCCTTCCGCCCCCGACGATCTGCAGTGGTCGGAGGAAGACTCGAGGGATTTCATTCGGCCGATCTCATGGACGAGCCGGGACCGAAGCCGCCCGGGAGACGGTACGAACGATCGTCCGGCGGATCCAGTAGGAACAACGGCTGACCCGTGGGTCGAGTTCGCCGACCGTCACTCCCGACCGAGGTCGAGAGCGTACTCCCGAAGGGGCATGCCGAAATAGTCCGTGACGCGACCCGTGGGCCGGTAACCGTTCCTCTCGTAGAAACGGATCGCACGCTGCAGCGGAAGAGTGGTATCGAGTGTGACTCGAGACAGGTGCGCGTCGCGGATTTGCTGGTGAGCGAGGTCCAACAACGCCTTCGCGACGCCCGACCCCTGCCAGTCCGGGTCCACCGCCATCCCCCTCAAGTGGGCGGAGGTCGCCGACTCCACCTTCCACGAGATCGTGCCTCGAACCTCCCCGCGGTCGTCGTGCGCGACGAGGACCGACATCGTTCCGAGCCTTTGCCGGGCCAATTCCGGTGTCAGCGTGGTGTCGGCGAAGGCCTCGGCCGAATACTGCGCGTGGTACGGCTCAAACGCCCGTTGAAGGCATCGAAGCAGCCGCGGCACGTCCTCCTCCGACGCCTGGCGGAGTCGGAAGGTTCGAGGTCTGTTCACACGCCGCCGCTCCTGGCCCCCGTCGGTGGTGTCCCTCGGTCGGGGCGACGGAATCGAATCGATCCCGCCCTTCGATCCCAGGGGGCGACGCTTACCCCTTCAGGAATCTCGCCCGCGCGCGAGCCACGTGCGTGTCGGGAGAACCGTCCACGACTTCGAGGACCTTCCCGGAGCCATCGAGGAAGAATGAGACGCGACGGGCGTGACCGCTGGGGCCGAGCACCCCGTACTTTCCCGCGACCTCCTTCGACTGGTCGGCGATGAGGGGGAATCCAAGGCCGTACTTCTTCGCGAACGCCTTCTGGTCCGGACAGTCGTCGGTACTGACCCCGACCACATGGACGTTCTTCGCACGGAATTCGGCAAAGTGTTCCTGGAACCCCTTCGCCTCGATCGTACAGCCGGGGGTGTCGGCCTTCGGATAGAAGTACAGCACCACCGGTGCCCCGCGGAGCGAAGAGAGCTTGATTGGCGTTCCATCCTGATTCGGCGCCTCGAAGTCCGGGGCGGTCTCACCTACGGCGACCATCGGCCGTGGAGAACGAACGGCCTATTTGAGTATTCGAGGCGGCCCGTCCGGGACTCACCCGGTGGCGACGGTGACGAGCGTCTCGGTGGATTTGATCCCCGGGATCTTGCGGATGCGATGAACGACGATGTCGAGGGCCGCGTTGATGTGCTGGGCCTGGACCTTGACGATCAGGTCGAACGGTCCCGTGACGGCCTGGACTTCGGTCACGCTCGGCACCGACCGAATCCGCTTCAGAACCTCTTCCAAGCGGCCGACGTCGGTCTCCACCAGGAGGTACAGGGTCTCCATCGGGCTCTTGCCCCCTACGGTAGACCCGGCACATCAACCTAGCGACCAGGGCCGGTCGAGGGACGGAAGCCGTATATCGGGGGTCCGAGCGCGATCTCCCCTGGAGGGTGCCCAAGCGTTATGCGGGGGCGAACGACAGCTCCACCGGTCATGGCCCTTCGGATTCGGGACACTCTCTCCGGGCAGCTGACTCCACTGCGACGTCGGGCCGGCCGGCCCTTCAGCATGTACGTCTGCGGCCCGACGGTGTACGCCCCGGCGCATGTGGGGCACGCACGGACCTACCTCTACTTCGACGTGTTACGACGCTGCCTTGCCGCGGAAGGCGTGCCCGTGCGGCACGTGATGAACATCACCGATTTCGAGGAGAAGATCGACCGACGGGCGGCCTCGCTCGGGATGACGTGGAGGGCCCTCGCACGACGGGAGGAAGCCGCCTTCCTTCGGGACATGGACATGCTCGGGATTCTCCGCCCGACCTACCGCCCGCGGGCGAGCGACTTCATCCCCCGGATGGTCCGCGTCGCAGCTCGCCTCGCCAAAACCGGACGGATCGAACGTCAGGGGGACGCGTACTACTACTATCCGCCCGATCGGCCCCGGGAGGCGAACTTCCCTCTCAGCGCAGAGCTCGCCGAACATGCGGTCCCCGAACCCGGTCATCCCTTCCCCGAGCGAGAGTCGATGGCCGCCGCGTTCATGGTTTGGCAGCGCCAGGAGCCCCCGCTCCCGTCCTGGCAGGGCCCGTGGGGGCGGGGCATGCCGGGCTGGCACCTCGAGTGCTATGCGATGGCCGACCGATATCTGGGAGTTCCCGTCGACCTTCACGGAGGCGGTCTCGACCTGCTCTTTCCCCACCACCATGCCGAGAACGAGATCGCCCTCGCGCTCGATCGTCGGCCGTTCTCGCGGGCGTTCCTGCACACCGCGTTCGTCCTCCAAAACGGGGCGAAGATGTCGAAATCCGTCGGGAACCTCGTTCTCCTGCGCGAGGCGCTCACCGAGGGAGGCCCGGGCGGGTTGCGCTGGTACGTCCTCCGCCCCCCCTACTCGCAGCGACTCGAATGGAACGAGGGTCTGTTCGCCCGCGCGATCGCGGAGCATCTGCGCGTTTGCCGCTCGATCGGCGAGTGGCTCGTGGGGGGCTCGGGTGGACGGGTCGGATCGGCGGCCGCCCGCGCGCTCGCCCGGGGGGTCCGCGCCGATCTCCTCGACAATCTCGGCACGGATCGCGCCATCGCTCGCATCCGGGCGTTCGTGGACCAGATCGAGGCAGATCCCGCCGGTGGCATCCCTCGAGGGGAGCGACCGGTGGCGCGCGCCGCGCTCCTGTCGATCGAGGAGCGGCTCGGGATCCCGCTCGGCTAGGCGTCCATCCGCTCGAGGATCAGGCTGAGCCCGTTCCCGCCTCCCATGCAGAGAGTGGCCAGCCCGCGGTGGCCCCGAGCGCGGGCCAGCTCGTGCGCAAGCGTGACCACGATCCGCGCCCCGCTCGCCCCGATCGGGTGACCGAGGGCCACCGCGCCCCCGTGGACGTTGAACTGCTCCTCCGTGAAACCGAACGTCCGTTGGACTGCGATGGACGCCGTGGAGTACGCCTCGTTGTGCTCGACCCGGTCGAAATCGGCCGGCGAGAAGCCCGTACGGCGCAGATGTTCGCGAACGGTGGGGATCGGCGCCTCCATCACATCCCGGGGATGCACCCCGCCCTCTCCCGTGGAGCGGATCCATGCGATCGGGATCGCCCCGGTACGCTCGACCTCACGGGCGCTGGCGAGGACGAGCGCGGCCGCGCCGTCGGAGAGGCGGGAGGAGTTCCCCGCCGTCAAGACCCCATCCGGCGCGAACGCCAGCGGGAGCCGGGCCAGCGCCTCGAGCGTCGTGTCGGCCCGCGGGACCTCGTCGTGATCGAGCCCCGCTCGCTCGGGAGTTCCCCCAGGGGGAACCGCGGCGATCTCGGCGGCGAAGGTGCCGTCGGCGGTCGCCTTCACCGCGCGCTGGTTGCTGCGGAGCGCGAACCGGTCCGCCTCGGCTCGGGTGATCCCGAACTTCTTGGCGATCCGTTCGCCGGTGAACCCCATCAGCTCGTGCTCGTCGTATGCATCGATGAGGGAGTCGAGCTGCATCGCATCGTCCATCGTGTGGGAGCCGGGTCGGCTTCCCCACCGGAGGGAACCCGGGAGGAGGTAGGGGGCGTTCGACATGCTCTCGATCCCCGCGACGAGCACGCGGTCGAACTCGCCGGCCCGGATCGCTTGGAACCCGCAGTGGACCGCCTTCATGCCGGACCCGCAAACCATGTTGATCGTCGCGGCCCCGACGGAGTCCGGGACGCCGGCCCCGCGCAGGACCTGGCGGGCCGGGTTCTGGCCGACGCCGGCCTGGATCCCATGTCCGACCAGTACCTCCTGGATGTCCGGTGGGCTCCGGCCGGCTCGTTCGATGGCCGCACGCGCTGCAACCGCGCCGAGCTCCGGGGCCCGGAACCCGCGCAAGGATCCGCCATACTTGCCGAACGGGGTGCGCACTGCCGAAAGTATCGCCACGCTGTTCTCGTTGGTTGTCGTCACGGACCCTCCTCGAACGGGTCGGGAGGCGCTCGACCCTTCAGTCCTCTTCGACCCGGGGTGCCAAGAGATAGCGGCCTTCGCCGCGTCCAGCCCCCATCGCGAACTCAATCTTGAGGGGATACTCGTTGCCGACGAAGAGCGTCGCCTCGTCGGCGCCGATGGATTTGACCATCGCCGAGAAGAAGTCGAGAGGGTACATGCTCTTGACCGGTTCCTTCACGTCGAGCCGGGAGAGACTCTCCTTGGGAAGGCGCAGGTCGAGCCGGTCAGTGTCGCCCTCCGAGTGCATCGTGAATGCCTCGGGTTCGAGGGAGAGCGTCACGTGGTCCGTGAAGCTCTCGCTCCCTCGGATTCCCTGGCGCATTTCCTCCGTCTTGACCGTCACGCTCGCGGGAGGGCTCACGTTCGGGACCTTCGGATCGGTGATCCCGGCCGGATCGACGACCGCCATCTGGCGCGTGAGGCGGCCCACGCTCGCCACGAGGCGGTTCTTTCCATCAAACTGGAGGTCGATGATGTCCCCGGGTTTCGAGAGCCGGAGGACCTCCTTCAGTTTCTCCACGTCGACCCCGATCTCGGTGGGTTCTCCGGTGAACTCCTCGAAGATCCCCTTCTGGAGCTTGAGGACCAGCATCGCCACGTGCGACGGGTCGACGGCCTTGGCCTCGAGCCCGTCCTTGGAAATCGCGAACTTGACTTCGCTGACCAGGGTGGAGACGACCTCGACGACCTCGCGGAGATTCTCCATCTTGATGCGGAGCTTGAACATCGACCGTCCCGGGGCGCGACACGCCGACCCCCTGTTAAAAGGATTGCGCGAACTTCCCCCCGGCGGAAGCCGTTTCTTACCGAAGAGCTACGCCGGACGATGACCGAGCTCGCTTACTTACCGGACATCGAGAGTGCATACGTCCGCACGTTCCGGGCGCACCTCGTGGCGCGCCCTCCGGGGGCCGTGGTGCTGGACCGAACGTACTTCTATCCGGCCGGGGGAGGCCAGCCGGCCGACCGCGGTCTTCTGCGCCTGGGGGACGGGTCCGAAGTCCGCGTGGTCGACGTCGTGAAATCCGGTCCCTCGGTGGTCCACCGGCTGAAGTCCGTTCCGGCCTCCCCGTATCTGGCGACGGGGGCCGAGGTCGAGGGGGCGATCGACTGGCCCCGGCGTCATCGGCACATGCGCCTCCACACCGCGCAGCACTTCCTCAGCGCCCGGGTATTCGCAATGACCCGTCTCCGCACTCGCAAGGCAGTGCTCGGGGGCACGCGCGCAACGATTGACCTGGAGGGTCCGCTCCCCGACGGCGCCCTCCCCGACCTCGTTCAGTCCCTCCAGGATGCCGTAGATCGTCCACGTGCCGTCACGGTTCGATTCGTCCCGCGGTCGAATTGGGATCGGAACCCCGACTCCGAGCGCTCCGGGCTCGTCCCCCTGCCTCCCCAGGTCGATCCGGTGCGAGTCGTCGAGATCACCGGTTGGGACGTCTGCCCCTGTGGGGGCACCCACCTTCGTACGACCGGCGAAATCGGACGGACCGTGCTTGAGCCCCTCCGGCCTCTCCCGGACGGTGCGAGCCAGCTGGCCTTCACTTTGGAGGACGCCGGGTCGCCCACTCCGGCCGCGTAATCCCGTAGATCCGGACGTCGTGCCACTGTCCGTGGTGGAAGAGGGACGACCGGAGGGTTCCCTCCACGCGGAACCCGAGGCCTTCCATCAGGCGGTTCGACGGCACGTTGCCGACGTCCACGGTCGCCCCGACCCGCTCGATCGATCGGGTCCGGAACAGGTGATCGACGAGCAGAAAGACCGCCTCGCGGCCATACCCGCGACCGCGGGCTGCCGGGTCCCCGAGAAGGTACCACACATCGAGGTACTCGAGCACCGGATGGGCGACATAGTGGCCCACGGTGCCGACGAGACGTCCGGACCTTGCCTCGTCCACCGAGAATCGCGGTGCGAGGGACGCAGGGTCGTCGCCCGCGCCCTCTACGGACCGTACGAACTCGTCGTACGTCTCGGGTGCGTACCGATCGAACGGGGAGACCAGCTCGGGATCCTCGTACCAACCGTAGATCGCCGGATAGTCCGACGGAGCGACAGGTCGGAGTCGGACGCCGGTCCCCTCGAGTACCGTCATCCCCCGTCAGGAGCTGCTCGACGAACGACGCAGAGGGGTATCGGAGGCCCCGGTCGAACCCGCGGATTCGGCGTCCGCGTCCTCGGCCTCGGACGGCTCGTCCTCGTCCACGCCCGGCCCGTTCTCCTCCCGCTGGAACTCCAGCGCCTTTCGGTGACCGCTCGGGGTCAACGAATAGACGTGCTTCGGCTCGGAGTATCCGACGACGTATTGGGTCCGTAGGTAGATCATCCGGCTCATCTCGAGAGTCCGGAGGGCCTGTTTCAGGAGTCCCGGGTCCTCGGTCGAAAACTTCCGCGTGATGCCGAACTCGGTGGTCCACTGGGACGCCTCGAACCGGATCTGCTGGCCCCGGTGCTCCAGGAGATGGAGCAAGAGCAGCCGCTCGAGCCGTTCGTTCTCCGGCTCGGGCATGGTCGCGCCGGCAGCCGGCTCAGGAGATGGTGGTGATTTCGTAGTTGACATCCAACCCTTTGAGCCGATCGTGCATCTCCGTCATCAAACGGAGAACGTCAGCGATCTCGGCCTTCTCCTTCCATCGATAGACGAAATCGTGCATCCCCATCGACTCTTCGAAGCCGAGGGTCCGCATCGCCTCCAGGACCTTGAGAGGGCTCGCACCCTCGGAGTGAAACGTCATCCGGACGTAGGTACGCATCGACGCCCCTCACCGGCGATACGGCGCGATGAGTTTAGGCGACCCTGCATTTATATATGCTTCTCCGACGGGTGCGAATCGTATGGACGCGAAGGGCACCGACGGTCCGGTGATCGTCACCGGAGGCGCGGGAGCGGTCGGCTCGGTGCTCGTCCGGGCGCTTCTCGGGCGAGGAGCGACCGTACGAGTGATCGACAACCTGTCGAGCGGTCGTCGGGAACATTTGCCGCCGCCGGAGCCCGGTCGCCTATCGCTCACCGTGGCTGACGTCAACGCACCCTCGTCGTACGCCTCCGAGTTTCAGGGAGCTCGAGAGGTTTGGCACCTGGCCGCCAGCGCCGATATCCGTCGGGGGGTCACCGACCCCCGGGTCGACCTTGAGCAGGGAACCCTCGCGACGTTTCACGTCCTCGAAGCCGCCCGGCAACACGACGTTCCTCGCTTCCTGTTCTCCTCTTCGAGCGTCGTCTACGGCTGGCCGAAGGTCCTCCCGACTCCCGAGGACTACGGGCCGCTCGAGCCGGAATCTCTCTATGCGGCGGCAAAGCTCGCGGGCGAGGGTCTCTGTGCCGCGTATGCGCATCTGTATGGGATTCGGATGTACGTGTTCCGGTTCGCGAATATCGTGGGTCCTGCCATGACCCGCGGGATCCTCTACGACTTTTTCGAGAAACTGAAGCGTGATCCGACGCGCCTCGAAGTGCTCGGGGATGGGCGCCAATCGAAGAGCTACCTCCGGACCGAGGACTGTGTCGACGGAATGCTGCTCGCGGGCGAACGCGCCACGGAACTGGTGAACACCTACAACCTCGGTTCACGCGACCGGATTTCGGCGCGAGAAATCGCGGAGAAGGTGGTCGCCGCGCATGGGGGACAGGCACGCATTGAATGCACCGGCGGCACCCGCGGGTGGAAAGGGGACGTCCCTGAGCAGTTCCTCGCGATCGACCGGATCGAGAAGTTGGGCTGGCGGCCCCGCTGGACCAGCGCTCAGGCGATCGACCGCACGATTTCGGAGATGGCGACCGACCAAGGGATCCGGCACTAGGCCGCGCTTACCGCGCCTCGGAGGTCCTTGCCGCCAGCTGTCGATAGACGTCGAGATGCCGGGCCGCGATTGCGGCCCATCCGTACGTCCGCAACGCTTCGGCACGCGCCTCTTCCCCCACTGTCCGTCGGAGCGAGTCGTCGCCGACGAGGGCCTGGATCCGGCCCCGCAGCCCGAGGACAAACGTCTCCGGGTCGCGGTCGTCCAGCCTCCAGCCGGTGCGGCCGGTCTCGACAACCCCTTCGACCCCCGCTCCCCCCACCACGGGGAGCGCCGCAGCGAGGGCTTCCAGGACCGTCGCAGAAAGGATTTCGACCTCGCTCGGGTGGAGAAGGAAGTCGCTCTCCGCGAAGAGCGTGCGCATCTCTTCGTTCGGGACCTCGCCCAAGAGGCGAACGTGGGGCCCCTCCCGCCGGAGGACGTCCGCGTACGCCGGCGAGACGATCGGTCCCGCGATCGACAGAGTGGCACCGGTTCCCTCGATTGCACGCGCGGCGAGATGCCATCGCTTGAACGGCGCGACTACCCCGACGCCAAGGGCGTTGCGCCCGGTCCGTCGGTCCCACGTCGGCCGGAAGCGCTCGGCGTCGACCCCGAACGGAACCACCGAGATCGGAGGCAGCGGAGGGCGCACGACGGAGCGCATCGTGCGAGCGAGTGGGGCGGTCAGGGCGATCACAGCGCCGGCACGCCGTACCGAACGTCTCTCGAGCCAGTACCCCCAACGATGCGTCCACTTCGTCCGGTAGTACCAGTGCCGCGAATGCGAAGTGTACACGAATGGTCGCCCGGCGAACGCGAGACGGTTTGCCACCACGGGGGTATGGGCATGCAGGACATCGTACCGCTCGCCCCGCAGGAGCCGGGGGAGCGAAAGAGCAAAGGGAATCTCGTCGCGAGTCCGGCCGTGCCGGACCTGATTCACGATCTCTACGTCCTCTCCCGCCGCGCGGAGCGCGACCGCGAGGTCTGCGAGGATCCGCTCGACCGCTCCGTACCCCGTCGGAGGGATCGGCTGGACCCCCCCTCCGATGAGGAGAATCCGCACGAGGGGTCCACCCCCCAGTCGATAAAGGGCTATGGGGCGTGCCAAGGGTCGCCGGACAGACCCCGAGAACCGGTAGGCGCGGCGCGACGGTGGGCACGATCTGTGTAGAGCTGGCGGTCTTCGACGACCCGCGACTCCTGAACGCCCTGGCCTCCCTCGACCGCCAGTCCCGACGGCCGGATCTCGTGCTCGTCGCCGGGTCGCCAGCGAGTCCTCAGGAGCTCTTCGCCGAGGCGCAGAGACGGTTCCCGGGCCTCCCGATCCGTCTCGAGCGGTTTCCCGGCCGGGCCGTCGATGCACGGGAAGGATCCCTCTCGACGATCCCGTCCGATACGACGGTCTTCCTCGATTCGGACGAGGTCGCTCCGCCCGAATGGCTGGCCCGCTTGGTCGCACCGCTCGAGGCGGGCCGCGCGGACTTCTCCGGAGGCCCGACGCGGCCGTTGCGCCCTCCCGTGGGCGCGATCGAGGAGTACGTCGCCCTTCTCGAGAGGTCGATCTACGAGGACTTGGTCGGACGGAGCGTCACCTACCTCCCGCTTCAGAACACTGCGTGGCGGACGGCCCTTCTGCAGACTTTACACTTTGACCCCTCGATCCCCGGGGCCGAGGATTACGATCTCGAGGTTCGCGCGGTCCACGCCGGGCATCGGGGCGAGTTCGTGCCGGACGCCTGGGTCTATCATGACAAGAGCGATGAGACGGATCTCTTCCGGTGGGCGTCCCGTCGGTACCGTCTCTACCACGTGCCCATGGCAATGTCGCTGTTGAAGAATGGCGAGTTGTCCGGACGTCTTCGGGAGCGTCGACGACCGGTCCGGCATCCACTACGCTATCTGGACGCGCTTCTGAAGCCCCCAGCCCTCGTCTCTGCCCTGATCCGGGAGAGGCGCCGTCGGGACCGGGCGCCGGGACTTCGTCCTGCTGCGTAGACTCGGGGCCGATTTCGAGCGCTGGGACCCCGCCGTATCGCTCCCGGGCCTCGGAAGTCCTCACCGACAAACGTTATTCGACCGTCCGGTTCGGCGGGGCCATGACCGCCGAGACCCCCTCAGGTCCCTCCTCTCCCTCCGTTACCCAGGCGGGGGACCTCGTTCGACTCGATTTCGACCTCTGGTCCGAGATGGGTGGAAAGACCGAGCTCCTCGACACCACCCATGAGGAGGTGGCCCAAAACGCCAAGGTTCCTCCGGCGGAGGGTCAGGTCTGGGGTCCCCGACCCCATCAGATTGGGGGAGAATACTTCCCGACCGGCGTTGAAAATTCATTGGTCGGCATCCCGGTGGGGGAGGAGGTGGCCCGCGAGTTCGCGCCGGCGGAGGCGTTCGGCGAGCGGGACCCGAAGCTGATCGAACTGTTCTCGATGCACGAAGTGGAGCGTCTCCCCGAGATGCGTCGGGAGAACGCTCATCTCGACATCGGCACGGTCCTGACGATCGAAGGGCGCCGGGGACGAGTGATCTCGATGACCGCGGCTCGGGTCCGGGTCGACTTCAATCCGCCGTTCGCCGGCCGCCGCATCAAAGGGACGTTCAGGGTGACCGAGAGGATCGCCGACCCGGTCGCCCAGATCCGAGCGATTCTCGAGCTCCAGTACGGCCGGTCGGCAGAGTTCCACGTCGAGCACCGGGAGAAAACGATCTCCCTTCGGGTTCCCGAACGATCGAAATTCGACATCGCGTGGATGGCGGCGAAACCACGGGTGATTGACCGACTTCGGACCTACCTGCACCCGGAAACGATCCGGGTCGTGGAGGAATACGTGACCCCGGCCCCGGAGAAGAAACCCGAGGCCGCGGCGCCGAAGCCGTCGGTCCCCGAGCAGAAACCGGCCGAAACGGCAGCCCCCCCGACCGAGAGTGTGCCCTCGAAGCCCACCGTGACGGAGAGCCCCTCGAAGCCCTCGAAGAAAGCGACCGGGTCATCGAAGGCAGCCGCGAAAGCGGACTAACGCCGGTCCGTGGATCGGACGAAAGAGATCGGTCAATCCGTACCGCGGCTACTTGAACTGGGCGGGCGTGGAGCTCACGACATGGCCGCCGACGAGTCTCCTCCGGTCCCGCGGACGTTCCTCATCGTCGTGTTCGGAGCGGCCATCGCGGTCGGGGCGATCGTCGCGTACCTCGGGTTCACCGGCGCTCTCGGTGCGGGAATTCCTTGATTTCGGCCCCTGAGGTTCGTATCACACCTTGATAAACCGCGTCGAACCTGCTCGGGGTGTGTCGGAAGCCGTCAGAACGATGCCGGACGACCGGCGGGGGCTGTACACGGGCTGGTTCGTGGGCGGACTCGTGATCCTCGCGGTCTTCGTCGCGGGGGCAGCGTTCTGGTTCATGTACCATCCATAGATCGGGACGACCGGTCGGCCGATTTTCGGGCGACGGGCCAGCGGTACAGGTACACCTGGGTCTCGGGGTCGTACTTTTCAGGCGTCCAGCCCGGTACCTCGTGGTAGTAGCTCACGACCCGAGCGCCGGGGGTAAGCTCGGACTCGAATTTGGGTCGCAGCCGTGCCATCGCCCCCGGCCAGAGGAACGCCGTCACTACGGTGGCGGGTCGGAAGTTGAGGCCGAAGAGATTCCCCCATCGGATCGTGACCCGGTCCCCGGCGGGCCCAAATCGGCGCCGCGCATGGAGCACCAAGACCCGGATCGGCTCGACCTCGGTCCCCACCACTCGCGCCCGATAGATTCGAGCGGCGCGGAACACGATCGCCCCCGTTCCCGCGCCGAGGTCGTACACCGTGTCCTGGGGGCCAACCTCCGCGTATCGGAGCATGGTTTCGACCGACCGGCGGGGGGTCGGCTGGTAGCCGGCACCGAAGGCGAACGTCGCGAAGACAAAGTAGGCCGCGATCAGAGCGAGAACGATCATCGCGATCGCGAGGTCGACGAAGAGGCTCATCATGGATCTACGAGGAGCGATGAGGACCTGGCCGCAACCGCTCTGCGGCCGTGCGGGGGTCGAGGTCCCGGGCGACCACCTGGTCTAGGAGTCGACGCAGATCCGGGTCGTGCTCGAGCTGGTCGGTGAGCTCCCGTCCGACCCGATCCCGGACCAGACCGACGATCTCCATCGCGAGGCGGTGACGTTCTCCGGCCCGGCGCGTCCCGGACGTGTCCAAGAACGCCTCATGGGCATCGATTGCGTCCCAGAGCTCCGAGATCCCGCTCGGCGCGGTGGTCGAGGTCCCCACGATTCTCGGCTTCCACCCCGACGACTCGGGCCCCATCGCGACCAGATCCGCGAGGTCCCGCTGGGCGTGCTCGGCCCCGGGAAGGTCGGTCTTGTTCACACAGAAGACGTCCGCGATTTCGAACAGCCCGGCCTTGAGGGTCTGCACTTCGTCCCCGAGATGGGGGACGAGCACGACCACCCGAGTGCTCGCAATCTCTCGGATGGCCACATCCACCTGGCCACTTCCTACGGTCTCGACGAAGACCACGTCGAACCCGGCGGCATCGAGGAGCCGCGCGGCCTCGAGGGTGGCCGCCGCAACCCCGCCGGCCGCTCCTCGGCTCGCCATGGAGCGGAAGAAGACGCCGGGGTCGTCCGCGCGCCCTTCGAATCGGATCCGATCGCCGAGCACCGACCCGCCCGAGAACGGGCTTGACGGGTCCACGGCAACGACCGCGACGGTACGCCCCCGCGTCCGAAGGTGGCCCACGAGAAGATTGAGTAGGCTCGACTTTCCGACCCCGAGGGGTCCCGCAACCCCGACGATCGGGACCTGGCGGGTCCGGGGGAAAAGCGCCTTCAGGATCGGAGCGGCGGATGCATCGCCGTTCTCGATCAGCGTGATCGCCCGCGCGAGCGCCCGGCGATCGCCGGCCACGATCGCTCGGGCCACCGACGGGAGCTGTCGCGCTCCCGTCATGCGGCGGAACGGGCCAGCTTCTGGGCGGTCGACACGATCTCCTCGAGCGTGGCGCCCGGGCCAAAGATCGCGCGGACCCCCGCCGTCCGGAGCCGCCGCGCGTCTTCGTCCGGGATGATCCCCCCGGCGAAGACCGGAATCGATGCCGCCTTGTTTTTCTTCAGAAGGGTGAGAACGCGGGGGATGAGCGCCATGTGCGCTCCGGACAGAATCGAAAGGCCAATGAGATCCACATCTTCCTCCAGCGCTGCGCGCACGATCTCCTCCGGGGTCTGCCGAAGACCGGCGTAGATGACCTCCATGCCGGCGTCGCGAAGTGCCCGGGCGACGACCTTGGCTCCTCGGTCATGCCCGTCGAGTCCGGGCTTCGCGATCAGCACCCGGATCGGGACCGCCTTCGATCCGGCGGTGGTTTTCGTCACTGATTCCTAGCGACGAGCATTGTGGAGAAAAGCTTTCTGAGAAGCCGCTCAGAAGAGCGAGATCAGGTCGATTACGAGGTTGCCGGCGAGCAAGGCCGCCAGAGCTCCGACCGCGAGCAGCACCAGATACGGGATCTGGGGGGTGACCCAAACACGGTCGACCCCTTGGCCCGTGAGTTCCTTCGCAATGCGCACGCGCCGCTGGCGATCCTGCTCGGAGGTCTCGATCTCGTCCTCCTCGGCGCGCCCCTCGCTCGACATCGGGTTCCGGACCCATACGAACCGGACGGGAAGCTCGCGCACCGGGATCGTGTACCCTGTGAACGTCGCCCAGCCCCGGAGCTCGCCCCGCGATGCGTTGCGGACGGCCAGACCTAACGGGATTACGACCGACAGGAGGGCCGCATCCATGAGGAGGTTCAGCGCGAAGGGGAGAACGGCGGTGGCTGGAAGGACAGCCGATGAGGAAACCAAGTAGGGATGGGCAAAGATCGGGATCAGGATTCCGGCGATCATCACCGCTTTCGCGTCGGCGCCACCAAACAGCAGACCGGCCTCGAACAGCCCTCGTGCCACGAGGACGGTGAAGAGGAGCGCGATCGTGGGGTAGGGTACGCCGCTCGGTCCAACACCGAACCGAATGGCGGCCGCGGCCACGGCGAGGACCACGAGGACGTAGAGGGCGAGGTCGACGAGATCCTCGTACCGCTCGAGCCGGGGGCCGAGGGTCCAGGCGAACATGTGCTGCAACGTAAACGCCCCGACGAGAATCCACGCCCCGAGGGGAACCCACCCCCCCGGTTCGGCGATCAGGGCGCCCAGGACGAGCCCCACCGTTCCCATGATCTGCCAGAGCCGGTCCGAGACCTCGCGTGCGCGCCAGTCCGCAACCGCGGAGTATCCGAATCCCGCAAGGACCACGACGATCTCCGCCGCGAGAAGCACCGAACCGAGGTCGACCAACCGGGACCCGCCTCGGGACGGGCGACGCGGGTCGTCCCGATAAAGCCGCGCGCCGTGGACCGCGCAGCTGGACCCGAGTGCGAATGTCGCACCCGCTCGGCCCCCGGATTCCGTGCAGCGGGGAGACCGATGTCAAGGGGTTTTTGGATAAGCTCTTAAAGGCCTCGCCGGTGGCGCGCCGCCGCAGGACCTCTCCCGCATGGTCGAGTACAAGGTCGTCATCGCCGAGCAGTCGAAGTCGGTTGCCCGCACCGTGGGAGACCCCCAGGCCGCGGGCTTCTTGGGCAAGCGCATCGGGGAGACGATCGGCGGAGAGCTGATCGGCGCGACCGGCTACACCTTCCGTATCACGGGCGGTACCGACAAGAGCGGATTTCCACTCCGTCCGGACCTGCCCGGGGCCCGACAGACCCGGCTCTATGTCGGCACCGGCTTCGGGTTCAAGGCCCCCCGTGCGGGCATGCGCAAACGCCGGACATTCCGCGGGAACACGATCAGCGAGGATACGGTGCAGATCAACCTGGTCGTAGAACAGAAGGGCACGAAGCCGCTCGCGGAGCTCTTCGGCGCTTCATGAAGGTCCCTCGACAGCCCGAGGTCAACATCGGCCTCGTGGGCCATGTCGATCACGGCAAGACCACCCTGACCCAAGCGCTCACCGGCGAGTGGACCGACCGACATTCGGAGGAACTCAAGCGCGGTATCTCCATCAAGCTCGGGTACGCGGACGCGGCGTTCTACAAGTGTCCGAACTGCCCGGAACCATCCGGCTACTCCGTCCAGCCCGTCTGCCCCGCCTGCGGAGGGGAGGCGAAGTTCCTGCGCGCCGTCTCGTTCGTCGACGCTCCCGGGCACGAGACCCTGATGGAGACGATGCTCTCGGGGGCCGCGATCATGGACGGCGCGCTCCTCCTCGTCGCGGCGAACGAGCATTGCCCGCAGCCCCAGACCCGGGAACATCTCTACGCGCTCGACATCATCGGCGTGCGGAAGGTTGTGGTCGTCCAGAACAAGATCGATCTCTTGACCACGGAGGCCTCGGCCGCGAATTATCAAGAGATCGTCGAGTTCCTCAAGGGCTCTCCGATCTCCGGGGCCCCGGTGATCCCGGTGAGCGCGAACCACAAGGTCGGGATCGATGCGCTCATCGGAGCGATCGAGGCAATCATCCCGACCCCTCCGCGCGATGCCTCCAAGCCCCCGCTGATGTACGTGGCGCGGTCGTTCGACGTCAACCGCCCGGGAACGCGACCTCGCGACCTACACGGCGGCGTGCTCGGGGGATCGCTCCTTCAAGGGCGGATCACCGTAGGGGAGGAGATCGAGATCCGGCCGGGTCGTTTGGGGGACGGGTCGACGGCGACGGAATCGCTCACGACCAAGGTCACCTCGATCGTCTCCGGCGGACAAGAGTGGAAGGAACTGCATCCCGGAGGCCTCGCAGCGCTCGGGACCGGCCTCGATCCCTCGCTTGCGAAAGGCGACGGGTTGACCGGCCGCCTGATCGGAACGGCGGGCACCCTCCCTCCCGTCAGCCAGAAGATCCGGCTGCGCGCCACTCTCCTCGACCGGGTCCTCGGAGCTCAACGGGAGATCAAGGTCGAGCGGATCCGAACGAGTGAGCTCCTTGCGATCACCGTCGGCACAACGGTTGCAAGCGGGAAAGTGACGAGCGCGCGAGGCGACGAGGTGGAACTCGCCCTCAACCGCGCGGTCACGGTCTTTCCGGGGAGCCGGGTGGCGATCTCCCGCCGTCTCAACGCCTGGAGGCTCATCGGCTTCGGCATCGTGGAAGCAGGCGGGAGATGAGACCGGATCTTCTCGAGATCTTACGATGCCCCGTATGCCATGGCGAGTTGACGCTCACGGCCAAGGAGCGCGAAGGCACGGACATCGTCACGGGGACCCTGCGTTGTACCCAATGTCGGGTCGAGTATCCGATCGAAGACGGGATCCCCGATCTTCTCCCCCCGGACGAGCGCGACGCGTGAACGGTGCGCCTTCCCTCAGTGGCCCGCGTAGTAGTACGCGAAGACTATGAAGAACATCGCGAAGGCGACCGCGATCGACGGCACGAGCCAGCGGATGGCGCCCCGAGTTCGGGCCTGGACCGAGCTGCCCACGGTCACGACCGGGATTGAGAACGCGAGCCAGTAACCGGTGAGGATCGTCTCATAGAAGGCGTACGACGTACGATTCCCCTCCGGGTCACGGGTCGAGATCGTCACGACCAACACGACCGCGAAAACCAGGAAGGCGAGGCTGACCCCGGCCGCCTGCACATACCCTTCGAACCCGCGCTTACGATTGGGGTAGTAGGCGTGAAGGACGAGGAGCATCACGATGAAGAGTCCAAGGCTCGCGAGGAGAATGTAGAACGGTGTCGTGTTCAGCGAAAGCGGAATCGGCCCCGGTCCGGGGGGGACGAGATTCATGGGGATCGATTACAGCGCCGGGAGCAGCGCGCGGGTCGGCCCGCCGTCGCCCTCCCAGAGACGAAGCGCGAGGCACCGGAGATCGTCGGCACCGGCCGGCAGGCCCGAGAGAATACGACCCTCGAGGATCGAGACGCCGGACCCGAGGAGCCGGTGATGGACGGGGGATCGACCCAATGGATCCCGTTCGATCGAGAGTGAGTCGATCCCCGCAAGGTGCGTCCCCTGCCCGATCCGTGCTTCGGCGCCTTCCGGCGCGAACGCAACGTAGTCGGGAAGATACTCGAGGCGTCGCCGCCACCGCAGGGAATTCGTCGCCCGCTCGAGCAGCCGTTCGGTCCCTGGGAGAACCTCACGGAGCTCTCGGGGACCCACCCGGGCTCTCCCGGGCGAGACCTCTACGGCCCGGCACGGCCCGTGGAGGGCGGATCGATCAACTCGGTCGATCGGGAGGCCCGATGGAAGGAACTGGCTTGGCGGGTCGACGTGCGTGCCGACGTGGGACCCGAACCTCAACGTCGAGAGATTGTATGGGTCTCCACGGTCAATGGAATGGGCGCGTTCGGAGACGAACGCGGGATCGCCCGGGAACGCCGGCATCCTTTCGAAAAGGAGCATGGAGATGTCGATCGATCTCATCCGTCACCTCGAGCCGGAACCGCGTCTCGACTCTCTGACCCAGAGCTTAATGGTTGACTTTCTCGCGCGGGAGGCCCCGCGCGGACAGCGGTTCGAGATACCCTTCGAGACGAAGGGTTAAGGGTGGTCGAGCCGAAGCGCGGCCGATGGCGGGTCGCAGGGGCTCACGTTCCAACTCCGATGACGAGCCCGACGTCGAAGACCAAGAGGAGGAAGAGGGAGCGCAGAAACCCCGGCGGTCGACGCACCGGCCTCGACCGAAGAAGAAGCGCCGGGGTAGCCAACCCCCGGTGCGACACTGGGATTCGGGGACGTCGGAGGAAGAGAAGGTCGAGGAGGAGCTGTCCGAAGCCCCGCCGGGCCGTACGCCAGTCTACTGGCGCGCCCGGGACTCCATCTGGTTCGAGCCCCTGGTGGCCCTTGCGATCATTGTGGTCCTGCTCGTGGGCTTGTTCGCCTACACGCAAAACTGGCCGCCGATCTACGTGGTCGAGTCCGACAGCATGCAGCACGGCTCGGAGGACCACCTCGGCCTCATCAACACGGGCGATCTCGTGCTCGCCCAGAAGATCTCGAACTCGAGCATCACCCCGTACGTCATCGGAATGGAAACCGGCTACTCCACGTACGGAGAGTACGGGGACGTCCTTCTCTATCAGCCGAACGGCGCGGCAGGGACGCCGGTCATCCATCGAGCGATTCTCTATCTTTCCTGGGACCCGGTGAGCCGGTCGTACAGCGCCCCGGATCTCAACGGTCTCCCGTGTGGCAATGCCTCCGACGCGGTCTATTCCACGAGCACGCCCAACGGGTGCGGGACGACCCACCTCACCGGAACTCTCGACCTGTACCGGGTTGGATGGATGTCGGTCACGGTCTCGATCGACCTCAGCGCTGCAGCGCTGGGGGACCACTCGGGGTATCTCACGATGGGGGACAACAACTACCTATGTTCCTCGCCCGGCCACTGCATCGGAGAACCTGACCAATCGGGGTCGGCCGTCGCGGTCATCAGTTCCCTCGTGGAGCCCGCCTGGGTGGTCGGCGTCGCTCGAGGGATGCTCCCGTGGTTCGGTGCGTTGAAGCTGCTTCTCTCGGGACAGGCCAGTATGGTTCCGCCGCAGTCGTGGCAGTTCCTCGGCCTCACGGTCGCCGGAGTCATCCTCCTCGCGTTCGGAATCCATTACGCGTTCCGCCGCGAAGGGATCGAGACCCCCCTACGGATGAGGGAAGACGAGGAACGCGCCGCGAGCGCGGAAGGGGAGGCCGAGGGCGCGCCCGAGGAGAGCCGGGCGCGTCGTTGGCTACGCTCTCTCCGGCCCTGGGGTCGGTCCGAGAGCGAGGAGGGGGATGAGGACGAAGACGACCGCTCGTCGAACAAGAGAACCGCGAAATCCTCCTCCACTCGAGGACGGCGGGGCCGGCCTCGGCCGGACGTGAAGCGAACGGAGAAGAAGCGGCGGGCGGAGGACGACGAGGACGAGCTCTAGTGCGGTCGGGCCGGGAGCCAATCTCGGTTCTCAAGGGCCGGGAGAGAGTTGACGCCGTCAGCAACGCTTTTGTGACCTGCCGAGTCCCTCGTGCCGGGAACGCGCGCGATGCACGTCATCGGCGGAACCGCCTCGACCGCGCTCGCGGAGCGAGTCTCTCGCGAACTCGGAAACGCACCCTTCGCGATCCCGTTCCTCAAGCGATTCCCGGACGGGGAGATGTACCTTCGCGTGGGGGGCCGGATGGAAGGCGACGAGGTGGTCATCGTCCAATCGACCCGGACCGACTCGGACCTCCTCGAGCTCCTCCTCCTCGAAGATGCGGTACGGGAGGCCGGCGCACGACGCGTTCTCGTGGTCGTGCCGTACTTCGGCTACGCACGGCAGGATCGGCTGTTTTTCCCAGGCGAACCGGTGAGCGCTCGAACGTTGTGCCATCACGTCGAGCTGGACGCCGACGCGGTGATCACGGTCGACCTTCACTCGACCCAGACCCTCACCCATTTCACGAAACCAGCGTTCGAGGCGAGCGGGATCCCGGCGATCGCCCGTCTCCTTCGCGAGCGGCCGACCGACATCCTCGTCTCTCCGGACAAAGGGGGGATCGAGCGCGTTCGCCGCATGTCCCAACTGCTCGAGAAACCGTGGTTCGCCCTTGACAAGCGGCGGATCGATTCCGAGCACGTCGAGCTCTCACTTCCCGCCGAACTACCGGTGACGGTCGAAGGGAAGCAGGTGGTCCTCGTCGACGATGTCATCACGACCGGAGGAACGATCGTCGAGGCCGCGAAGCTCCTGAAGTCCCAGGGCGCGGCAGCGATCAGCGCGGCGTGTACCCACGGGCTGTTCCTCCGCGACGCCTTCGAGCGGATCAAGGCGGTGACGGACGAGGTGTATTCGACCGACACGCTAGGGAATCCGGCGGAGAAAGCCTCCGTCGCCCCCGATATCGCGGCGATTCTCCGCCGCCAAGTTCCCCCGAGCTAGGCGAGGCGGTGCGCGTGGACGCCCCTCGATTGGCCTCGAGCGCCCCTCAGGACGAGTTGCTCGAGATCATTCAGTCGCTCCGGCACGACCTCCGACGCCGAGACGAGACCGTGACCGGAAACTGGGTCGAGGAGACGACGAACGCCCTCCGGCAGGGTTCGAAGATCGGCTGGTTCTACTCTCTCCGAGAGGGCGGAGGGATCGCGTTCTATTCGACCGAGGGTCGAGCGGCGTTCGGCCACGTCCATGTCGTCCACGGGCCGGAATCAGTCGAACGCGGCACTCGGCTGTCCACGACGATGCTCGACGCGCTCCCCGCCCAGGTCGAGTCCATCGATGTCGGCTTCACGGGCTTGCCGACCGAGGAGGAACGGAACCTCACGTCACGCCTGGCGGCACGCCCCGGGTCCCGGATCATCGAGCGGTTCAAGATGGAGCGAGATCTCGTCGCCGACGACGCGCGGGAACCGCCCGAGGTCCCCCAGGGACTCCAGTTGATCCCGGTCCGCGACGTGACGGTCGAGGCCATCGCCGACCTCGATCGCCGCGCGTTCTCGGGGACAGTGGACGAGCTCCTCGTCGGACCGGACGCCTCCAATTACCAGGAGGTGCTCCACGCGCTCCTCGACGGCCGCCTCGGACGGTTCGTCGACGAGGCGTCCACGGCCCTTCTCGCTCCGGAGCCTCCGCGGCTGGTCGGGGCACTCCTCACGGGCGAAGAGTCGCCCCGACGGGCGATTTTCCTCGATTTCATCGTCGACCCGGCGGATCGTCGGCGCGGATACGGCCGATTCCTCTTCCGCTGGGGCCTCCGGGCGCTCCGTGCCCTCGGCTACTCCTCGGTTCGACTCTGGGTGACGTCGTCCAATACCCCGGCGCGCCAACTCTACGAGTCCGAAGGGCTCCGGGTTACCGTACTCGCGTCGATCTACCGCTGGGATCGCTCGAGGTCGGCCGCGCAGCCGCACTCCGATCGATGAGGACAGTCGGCGTGCATCCACTTCGGACAGGCCGGGAGGCTTGTGGCGTCGCCGAGGGCGGTCCCCTGCTCGAGCAAGGCGAGGCGGTTCCGCCAGATCCGCGAGAAGGTGCTCATCGGATGGAACCGGTACTCGAACACCCGGACAGCGGTGTGAATGTCCACCGACCGCTCGTACGCGACGATGGCTCTCCCGATCGACGACCCGGTCACCGCACAGCGGAAGCCGAGCTCGAGCGCGTACTGCGGCGTACGGGTGAGAATCTCATCCGCCCGCGGAATCGTTTGGGTCCTTGAGGTTCGAGCCAGGTAGGGAACTCCCCGGAACGCCGTGACTTCCTCCTCGGGTTCGTCCGTTCGCGTGACGAGCCGAGCCACCTCTCCGGCGGGACCGCCCTCGATCGCCTGGACGAGACGATAATAGGCGGCCGGAGTGCTGCCCAAGGAAACGGCCGATTCCTGTGCTGCCTCCTCGGCCCCTTCCGCCCGCTTCCGCTCGTAGAAGGCACGCCGAGGGTACAGGAGATCTCGGAACCGACCAACGGAGCTCGGCCGGGCGCTCTTCAACGACTCCTGGAGAAGGGGGCCCAAGGCACGGTCCACCTCCGGCCGCGGTGTGACCCGGGCGACGTCGCGCCCAGAGTACGACTCGTCGCCCGGCTCCGTCCCGACGCAGCCGCACACCGAGCCGCTGCGGTACTCGCACCCACGCTCGTACCAGCGGCATCTCGGGAGCGCGGAGGGGTCTCCGAGGGCGATGGAGGCCCGGAGCTGTGCAGCCCTACGTTCCATCTCCCGAGACCAGGCTCCGAGGTCCGAGAAGGAGACGTCGGCAGTACGAAGCTCCGGACCGGACTTTGATCCGGGCAGGACCGTGATCAGCCGACCGGCAGAACAGCCGGTCAGAGCGCAGTACCAACCGAGTTGTTCGACGTATTCCGGACGGTCCTCGATCAAGTCCGCGGGATCGGGGGCGAAGGTCGTGCTCTTGACCTCGATCGGCCGATCGGTGAGTGCGTCGATGCGCCCCACGATCCCCTGGCGGCGGACCCGAACCTCGATCGACCCCTCTCGGGCGAGGAGCGCCTCGAGAGCTCGGTGGACCCGACGTCCGGTCTCAAGTCGCGATCTGCGTTCCGCGGAAAGGGGGATTGGCGGCGTCGTCCGTCGCCAAAAGGCTCGGCGGAGCCCGAGAAGATCGGTGACCGCGATCCCCTTCTCGGCGCTCGCCGACTCCCACCTCGCCGACAGTTCGGCGGCGAGGATCGGATCGTCCCGAACGACGACCGAGGACGCCCACCTCGTCGGGTCTAGGGCCCCGGTCGTCTCGGACACGGACGGGCGAAACGCCGACGGGGTATACGAGACGCGCGGACCCCGGGAAGCCGATTTACGGGCGAATCCGATGTCCCGTCTGTGACCACGGACCCCTCTCGCCGCCCATTGATCGTCGGAAGCGGGATCGCCGGTCTCTACGTGGCGTTGCGCTCCCACGAATTGGGACTCCGGCCCACGGTGATCACGAAGTCCCGACTCGAGGAATCGAACACCCGCTACGCCCAGGGAGGCATAGCCGCGGCGATCGGGCCGGACGATTCCCCCGCCGCGCACTTGCGGGACACTCTGAGGGCGGGTGCGGGGCTTGTCGACCGGGAGGCCGCTCGGGTACTCACGTCGGAGGCCCCCGCGCGGATCGCGGACCTCGTCCGGTACGGGGTGCCGTTCGACACCGTGGAAGGTCAGATCGCCCTCGGCCAAGAGGCGGCGCATTCCCGGCGTCGCATCCTCCACGCGGGCGGGGACGCGACGGGCCTCTCGATCGAGGAGGCGCTCAGGGGCCGGGTCATCGACGCCGGGATTGAGGTGCGCGAGCGGACGGCGCTGCGCGCCCTGCGCCCGGGGGGGCGCAACGGACCGACGGCCGTCCTATCGGATTCGGAGGGGCGCCACACCGAGGTCCTGACCTCGCAGCCCGTCGTTCTCGCGACCGGCGGTGCGGGAAGCCTCTATCGGCAGAGCTCGAACCCATCGATCGCGACCGGAGAGGGCGTTGCGATTGCCTTCCGCGCGGGCGCCCTCCTCACGGACATGGAGTTCATCCAGTTTCACCCCACGGTCTTCTGGCGGGAGGGGGCACCCCGCTTTCTCATCACCGAGGCGCTTCGAGGGGAAGGCGCGGTCCTGCGGAACCACGCGGGGGACCGGTTCATGCCGGCCCTCCATCCGGACGCCGAACTCGCACCACGCGACGTGGTCGCTCGCGCGATCGATCGCGAGATCCTGCGAACGGGACATCCGTGCGTCTACCTCGACGCCACCGCGATCCCCCGCGACCGACTCCTCACCCGCTTTCCCTCGATCTGCCGGTTCCTCGCGACGCACGGCATCGACCCATCCCGCGACCCAATTCCGGTCACCCCCGCGGCGCATTTCATGATCGGTGGAGTCACCACCGATCTCGAGGGACGCACCTCGGTGCGACGCCTGTACGCCTGCGGTGAGGTCGCGTCCACCGGGGTGCACGGGGCAAATCGGCTCGCCAGCAACTCCCTTCTCGAGGGGCTCGTCTTTGGCGAGCGGGTCGCGCGGCAGCTCTCCCACCCCCGCGACGGTGGTCCGAGACATACCGGTCCGCTCGTCGAGATCCCCTGGAGCCCGGGCGCGGGACGGGGGCGGGAGCCATCGGTGTTCGAGGAGGTCCGCGATCTCCTCTGGAACGATGTGGGAATCGTCCGTTCTGCCGATGGCTTGGGATCCGCTCTCGCCTCCCTCGAGGAGCTCCGGGGCACGGCCGAGCCCGGCCAGTCCGAGGAGCTCCCGGGGCCTCTCGCCAACGCCGTACTGACGGCGACCCTGATCGCGCGGGCCGCGTTGACTCGGACCGAGAGCCGCGGGGCGCACTACCGCATCGACTACCCGCGCCACCGACGGGAGTGGGTCCGTCACATCGGCCTTCGCTTCTCGAGCCGTCCCTCTCGGGGAAAGTAGCCCGTCGCCCCAAAGCCGTTATGGACCGAGGAAGGTCCCGGGCACCATGGACCTCGCCCTGACCGAGGAGGAGCGCCAGCTCGCGGACGCGTCCCGGAGCTTCACTCGGAAGGAGATTCAACCGATCGCCGAGCGGATGGACCGGGAGGACTACTTCCCGCGGGACGTCTTTCGCCGCCTCGGCGAGCAGGGATTCCTCGGCGTCACGATCCCTCCCGAGTACGGGGGCCTCGGGCTCTCCTACCGGGCCCAAGCGGTGATCCTCGAGGAGATCGCACGCGCCAGCCCGGCGCTCGCCCTCAGCGTGGGGGCGCACTCCAATCTCTTCACGAACAACCTTGCCCGAAATGGGTCGGACCGACAGCGAGAGGAATTCCTCCCCGCGGCGGTTCGGGGCGAGGCGATCGGAGCCCTCGCCCTCACCGAGCCGAACGCGGGTTCCGACGCCGTGTCGATCCGAACGCGCGCCGTCCGCGACGGCGACGCGTACATCCTCGATGGTACGAAGCAGTTCATCACGAACGGGCCGATCGCCGACCTATTTCTCGTCTACGCGAAGACCGCCCCCGAGCGGGGGTCGCGGGGAATCAGCGCGTTCGTCGCCCGGCGGGAGATGGCCGGGTTCGCGGTCGCGAAGAGCCTGGACAAGATGGGGATGCGGGGGTCTCCCACGGGGGAGCTGGCCTTCCAGGGGGTGCGCGTCCCGGCCGCCTACCTCTTGGGCGAAGAGAACGACGGGGCTCGAATCATGATGAGCGGGCTGAACGTCGAGCGCGCCGTCCTCGCGGCGATCCCCGTCGGGATCATCGCCGAATGCCTCGACCGGTCGCTCGAGTACGCTCGCCAGCGCGAGCAGTTCGGGCAGAAGATCGGGCGCTTTCAACTCATCCAGGAGAAGATCGCGAACATGTACACCGATCTCGAGGCCTCGCGCCTCCTGGTCTACCGTGCGCTCGACGCGGTCGGGACCGACGACCGCAGCCGACGTGCTGCGGCAGCCGCCCTCACGTTCGCCTCTGAAGCCTCGACTCGATGCGCCCTCGAGGCGATCCAGATCCATGGCGGGTACGGCTACATGCGGGACCTGCCGCTCGAGCGGCTGGCGCGAGATGCAAAACTTCTCGAAATCGGCGCCGGCACCTCCGAGATCCGACGCCTCATCATCGCCCAGGAGCTCTTGGGCCCCGAATTCGCGGACTGATGTTTCCCCCGGGGCACGGGGAGCTGGGGGAGGAACTAGCGGTGATTGTTCTTGCGCAGTCCGAGACCGTCCTCGATGTACAACGCGGCTTGGGTGGATGTCGAGCGGCGGTCCCGTTCCGCCTCCACCTTGAGCCTCCGCAGGACGGCCGGCTCGAGATAGACGGCCAGTCCCACGCGTCGCTTTGCCTTGCTTTTTGGAGGTCGCGGCATGATATTGTTACCTTCCGGGTCGGAGATACCACCCAGTTTCCCTTTGAAACCGGGCAGACTGAGCCCGACCCTCGAGTATTGTACGAGGGCGCAAATAAAGTGGGTCAAGCGGATTTTACCTCGTCCGACGGCGAGGCATGGGAAACGGTGTGTCCCGTCGGGGTATCGCTCGGAACCGTCCAGGAACTCCCGAAACTGCTCCCTCCGGTGGTCCAAAACCCGTCGGAAGCGGACCGGGGAGACCTGGAGGCAGGGAGGGCTCCTCCGGCCAACGTATATAGCATTACACGACCCATCGCTCCTCGATGGCAGGTCGACCCGCTGCACCGGCCGCCACGACGCCCTCCCTCCGGCTGGAGGTCCTGAAGGAGCTCCAGGCGCTCATCGACGACCGTGAGGTCCGGGACCGACTCGAGCGGAGCCCGATCGGCGAGACGAAAGGGCGGGAACACTGGGTCCTTCACCTTCTGCTTCGGGCCCAGGAGTCGACCCAGACCCATTTCGACGCCCTCGTCAACACGGCGTACTCGAACCTCCAGGCCCGACTCCAGTCGGTCGAGGATCGACTGCAGCGTCTCGAAGCTCTCGACCAGGGCCTGGCCGAGGACGTGAGACACCGGTTGGGAGCGATCGAGACCTCCGTCTCCGACCGGGTGACCCACGAGATCGCCTCCGGGATCGACGCGGCCGCCCAGCGGATTACCACGTCTCTCGGAGAAAACCTCGATGCGAAATGGAAACCGATCGGGGAATCGGTCGAAACGTTCGCGCAGTCCTCTCACCAGCTGACAAAGGATCTCTCGGACACGTACCGCGTCTCGACCCAGAGCCGTTTGCTCCTGAACGAGAACGCACGACGGATCATCGACCTCGGCCGAGACATCGTGGCTCTCGAGGAGAGCCTGAAGCTCGCCCTCTCGAAAGTGCTGGAGGAGGGGCTCCAACCCCTCGAGGATCGGATCGCGGCACTGGAGAGCCGCCTCAACTCGACCGAGGAGACCGCGACCTCCGATCCGTCCGCGCCCTCGCCCCCCGGCAGCTGAATCCGGGCCGCTGATGCGCCTGTCCCCTCGTCACCCGAGGTATCGTAGCCTCCTCGTCCGTGCCGCCCTCGCCGATTCGATGCGATCTGGACTGGTCGCGCCGGAGGGCCTCATCGCTCACGGGCGCGGCGAGGCGTTCGACTACTTTCTGGGAGAACGGACGACCCGGAGCGCGCGGAGTGCCGAGCGGACGGCGGCCCGATGGCTCTGGGCGGCGAAACGCCCCGTGGTCAGCGTGAATGGGAACGTAGCGGCTCTCGCCGCACCCGAGATCGCGAGGCTGTCCCGAATCCTGCCTCGAATGGGGGTCGAAGTGAACCTGTTCCACCGGACCCCGGCCCGCGCCCTTCAGCTCGCCCGCGCTCTCCAGGGCGCCGGGGTCGACCGGGTCCTTGGGATTCGACCCACGGCTCGCATTCCGGGCCTCCCGTCGGACCGCGCCTGGGTCGATCGGGCCGGGATCTACCGTGCCGACGTCTGTCTCGTCCCTCTCGAGGACGGGGACCGGACCGCAGCACTGCGGGCCCGAGGTCAGAAGGTAATCTCGATCGATCTCAACCCGCTCTCCCGGACGAGCCAGACCGCCGATCTCCCGGTGGTGGACGAACTGGTGCGGGCGCTCCGACACATCGCCGACGACCTCGGGGACCTGGCCCGACGAGAGGAACGACGACCCCCTCCACGGTTTGACGCGGGAGCGGCGCGAGCTGCCGCGATCCGGGCGATGGTGCGGCGGCTCAGTCTCGAGGCCGGGGTGCATCGGCCCTACGGGCGAGCACGGCACTGAGCTTCTCCGCAACCCTCTCGAGGAACGCCTGGTCGGATCCGTCGAACGCA
This sequence comes from Thermoplasmata archaeon, assembly GCA_035623855.1. GTDB lineage: Archaea > Thermoplasmatota > Thermoplasmata > Lutacidiplasmatales > UBA184 > Lutacidiplasma. The sequence goes on from DASPSQ010000003.1 coordinate 122,613, forward strand.
CCGACTTCGTTGCCATCGATGTCGATCTCGCCGAGAACGGAGGGACCTTCGTGGATTGGAACCACGATTTCCGACCGGGTCTCTCGGAAGCATGCAAGATACTCCGGAACCGCCCGCACATCGTCGACGACGACCGTTCGTCCTTCTCGAGCCGCGCGCCCACACACTCCGCTGCCGAGCGGAATCCGGGTATGTTCCGTCGCGGCCGGGCCGTCCCAGGCCACGAGCTCCAGCACGTTCCCCCGCAGCGCATAGACGCCGACCCATCGGTAGCGGGGGAACGTCCGACGCAGGAACCGGCAGACCTCCCCCACCGAATCCCCGTCCGCGGGCCGGTGGACCACCGCATCGACGCGGGCGAGCGCCGCGGACGCATCGAGCGAAGCGAGATTCATCGAAAACCCTCCACCGACCCGTGGGAGGACGTGCGAAGGGAGGCGCCGAGGGGGAGAATCTCCGCGCGGATGGAACGGCCGTCCGCGGCGTTTGAACTCCCGAGGCGTATTCCGCCACGAGCTTTCCAGACTCGCGCCGTACCGGACTGAGCCACCTCGGCACGCCCTAGCCCGTACGAGAAGGCGGGCTCGATAAGCTTAGCGGGACGGGGGCGCGACCGGCGTCAATCTTGGGGCGGATACCACCGGCAGTTCGAGCATCCGACGCCTCGCTCCTCGCCCGGGATCATCGTGCCACATTCGGGACACGGCATCGGTGCGGCGATGGAGAGCGTGAGGCAGTCGAAGCAGCATCCCTCCCGCCGGTCGTCCGGAAGGAGAATGAGGGTCCGGCCGCACACGAGGCATCGGGAGAACCGCTCGTCCGAGTGGCCGAAGGTGCGGATGTCTGCGAAAGAAAGCATCGGGCGAGTGCCACGCCGCGCCCGGTACTAAAAACCTCGCGCGACGCTTCGGGTTCGAGCGACCGACATCCGACCGGAGGGGACTATGGCTCCTTCCACCGAGCCTTGAGGGCCGCGATGAGGAACAGGGCGACCGTGAAGGCGATGAGGACGCCCCAATCGATGCCCGCGTTGGCGGCGGAGAGGGGTGCGAGGCCCACCGATCCCTGGACCAGCGCGGCCGCGTACGTCGTCGGGGAAAACCGTGCCGCAACCTGAGCCCACGCCGGTAGGGACGAGATCGGGTAGTAGACCGGTGGGAGGACCGTGAGGGCGAGCGAGATCAGTGGGCTAAACAGGAACGTCTCGCGGACGTCACGAAAGTACGTCGCGAGCGTGAACGCGAGGGCGCACGCGAACGCCCAGACGAGAACCAAGACTCCGGCGAGAACCACGATGCTCTCCAGGGTCGCGAAGCGCGCGAGGACGAAGAGAAGGACGAAGACCGCGAGGCCCGGTAAGGAATAGACGAACTCGCTCAGCGCCATTCCCCCGACATACACCGGCGCCTCGACCGGCGAGGCGACGACGGTATCCTGGAACTTGAGGTCGACCCGGTAGTGCGTGAGGTCGGACTGGAGGCCGGTGCCGACGGAGAGCATCGTGAGGACCATCCCCCCCGTGATCCCGTAGGCGATGAGCGCCCCCCGAGAGACGATGCCGATGAAGAACAGGAACGAGAGCGGGGACGCGAGCAGGTTCAGGATGTAGAGTGGCTGGTCGCGGATCGGGACGATGCCGTTCAACCATACGAGCGTGAGGATCGACCGGAGGCGGTTGCGTTGGCTCATGCCTCCGTCTCGGCCTCCTCTTCCTCGGACGACCCGTCCGACTCGATCGACCGTCCCACGACGTCCAGAAAGATGTCTTCGAGACTCACCGGTCCCATCGAGAGCCGGACGCCCCGTTCGAGGGCCCGACGGGCAATCTCCCGGGCCTCCGCCTCCCGGGCGAACACGAGATACCCACCCTCAATCGCGGAGACCCGACCCAGGGGCTCGAGTTCCTCGCGGGGGTACGACCCCTGAATCACGACCCGGTAGGGGTACCGAACCCGGGCCCGGAGGTCCGCCGGGGTCCCCTCGAGCATCACGCGGCCCCGTTCCACGAGGGCGAGCCGGGTGGAGAGCGCTTCCGCCTCGTCGAGGTAGTGAGTGGTGAGGAGGATCGTCCGCTGTTCCCGGCTCGCCCGGCGGATCGCTTCCCAGACCTCCCGGCGGGCGATGGGATCGAGACCGGTCGTCGGTTCATCGAGAAACAGGACGTCCGCGTCGGACGCGAGGACCATCGCGCACATCGCCCGACGTCGTAGGCCGCCCGAGAGGCGGGCGACCGACCGACGCCGGTACTCGGTCAGGGAAAGTTCCTCGAGGACGTCCCGGGTCCTCCGGTGCGCGTCCGTCGAGTCGAGCCCGCGGAGCTTCAGGTAGAGGTAGACGACCTCCTCCACGTTCAGGAAGTACAGTGGGCGCGACTCCTGCGGGACGCAGGCGATCCGTGGGCGAATCTCCCGCTCCTCGCCCTGAACGTTGAAGCCCAGGACGGTCACCGTGCCTGAGGTCGGCTCGAGCTGCGTCGCGGCGATTCGCACGAAGGTGGTCTTCCCGGCGCCGTTCCGGCCGATCAGGCCGTACACGCGCCCCGTGGGGATTTCGAGGGAAAGATCATCGATCGCGGCGGGCCCGACAGGAGATTTCGGATAGACTTTCCGAAGATGCTGGGCCCGGATCGCCACCGACATGAAAGGCGCCCGAGGACCGACGAGAAAGATAACTCTGCGTCCGGGAGGATCCGACCGTCCCCCAACGGCGGATCTCCCGCCACGGATGCGAAGTTCGCCCGAGATGAGGAGACGGAGGACGTCGCGGACGCCCGCGGATCCCGGGGCCCTGGATCGTTCGGTCTCGCCTCTCGACGGCGGATGCCCGGAGGGCCTCAGCTCAGGATCTCGGCGAGCCGACCTTCCCTCTCGCCGCGGCGAATCTCCTGGGCGATCCTGCGTCCCGTGGAGAGCCCCGGGGCGACCAGGTCCGAGTACGGGCTCCCCGAGATGAAGAGATTGGTCCCGGCCACGATCCGCGTCGAGATTTCGAAGACCTTGAAGTCGAGCTCCTCGGTCATGATCCCCTCGACGCAGAACGGTCCGACCATCCCGCCGAACAGGTCAATCGACCGCTCGACGATTCGGCTCGCGACCTCGAACGCTTGGGGAAGCAGCGATTCGCGCAGGACGACGGGGACATTCCCCGTGACGACGAACGTCGGGCGGATCCCGGCCCTCACGAGCTCCTCCTGGGCCCCGAGCTTGTAGAGCTCGTCGATGTTCGCCTCGTCTCTCCGATCCATGCCGAGGAGCTCGAGCGAACCGTGGCCCACTCGGTACCCCCGGTCGGAGAGCGGTGAATAGAAGAAATGCATGTAGTACCGGGTACCGAGGACGTACTCCTGAATCACGTACGGCCCGGTGGGCCGGAACTCGTCGAGGGCCTCCCGATTCTTCGCGAGGAAGAACCCCTTCCCCCCTTTCGCGCCATAGTACTTCACGATCACCGGGCCATCGACCTCGGAGGCGTCCTCGTAGCGCTTCGGCATCGAAACCCCGGCTTGCTCGAGCCACTCCCGCTCCTTGCGGCGGTCGGATTCCCAGCCGAGGACCTCCCGGTTCCCGAAGACAGGGACATCCATTCGGGCGAACGATTCAGCTCCGACGTACTCGACAAACGAACCGTGGGGGACGACGATCGCCCCCTCGGCCCTCAATCGTTCCGCGAGGTCGGGAAGCTCCTTGACGGACCGTGCCGAGAGGAACCGGTCCGGTCGGGCGAGGGGAAACGCGTCGTAGAACCGAGGCGGAGAGCCGACGCAGAGACCGAGCGTCGTGAAGCCCTCCATACGGGCCCCGTGGAAGATCTGGAGTGACGAATGCGAGCACAGGGTCGCTAAGACGGGATGGCGTCCCTGAATCGACGCGAGGCGGCTCTCCGAAGCGAGAGAAACCCCCATACGGGCCGGTACCGAGAGTCCGTCATAGCGTTTGCCCGGACCGAGGCCGCATCGCACCGTCTCTCTTCGTTCGGACGTGGGACCCTGGACGCCGTCCAGCGGTTTCGACTCCAGTATGCGATCGGACGGGGAAGTCGAATCCCGATCCACCGGGGGCGATCGGATCGATCCTAACTCTTGCCGTTGGATTCGTCGAGCTGCCAGTACCACTTCACTCGCCGCGCCCCAGCTTCGGCGAGTCGGCGCCGGGTCTCCGGGTCGAGCCGCGGGTCCCGGAGGAGCTGGCGGATTTCCTCGGGAGTCCCCGTGCCGAGAGCACGCGGCAGCCCGGATTTCTCGAGGAGCGGGCGAATCGTATCGAGGGAGTACTGCCACGCCTCCTCCTTTCGACGTACTGCGACGGACCGAGTTCCGGGCACCCGGTGGACTCCGAGCTCCTCCGCGGCTCGATGGAGCTCCTCCGCGGTCGATTTCAGCTCGGCGGACAGCCGTCCTTCCTCGAGGCGGAGGGATTCGAACCGGTCCACGAGGGCCCGCAACCGGACCTCGTCGGACGGCGGCACGGTCCGAAACTCCGGGCAGCGTGATCGGAAGTCGCATCTCGCGCAGTGGCGTCCGGGGGTGGGGTCGAACCCTTCGGACCGGATCCCGTCGCTGACCATTCCCAACCGATCATGGAGATCCGAGAGCGCGGTCGCCTGTCGGGGAGGTGCGCGGAGCGGCTTCAGGGTGCGGAGATGGTAGAGAGTGAGCCCCTCGACCGGCTCGGTGTAGTTCTGTTGGACCAGGACCTGATAGATCGTTAGCTGGTCGGAGTCGCGCGCGTCGTCGTGGGAAAGCTCGCGGGACGTCTTGTAGTCGACGATCTCGAGGCCCCCCGTGGGAGTTCGGTCGATCCGATCGATGTACCCGTGGATCGGAATCCCGTCCCACCGGGCCTCGAGGTGCTCCTCAACCGCCACAGGTTGGGGGTGCTCTTGGACGAGCAGATCGTAGTACCTCAGAAGGAGGTCCTTTCCGATCGCCCGATACCGCGCCTCTTCCTCTTTCGAGACGTACCCGTCGCTCGACCAGGAGCGGTCGTAGAAGTCGAGCAGCTCGTCCCGTGCCATCCATCCCGCGTGCACGGGGCGTTCCGCTCCCTGCCACTCATCGAGCGTCCGTTGCGACTCCGCTTCGTTGATCCGGCGCGCGGAGGGGACCACGAGCGGCCGGACCAGTTCCTCGAGGACCGAGTGGATCACGCGTCCGAAGGTGAAGTACCCGCGAGGTTCCTCCGGGAGCCGATCGACGTAGAGGAACTTCCAGCGGAGCGGGCACTCGAGGTACGTGCGATACGACGAGTAGCTCAGCGGAGGGACCGGCGGCACAGCCACCGAGCCGCGCGAGAGCTCTTGGCCTTTCCGTCCTCGACGACGCCCGGCGATGGCCGGGAGTCGACGCTAATGTCCCGCGGCCGCGGTATCGGCGGGGACCTTTTCCTCGCTCTCCGAGGGCAGCGTCCCTCGGGCTTGAGGGTTCGTCAGGTTCTTCGGGAGACCGAGAAGGTCGAGCAGCTCCTTGTAGTGATTGCGGATCGTTACCGGGGTCACGTTCGCCACCGCGGCGATGCGGTCCTGGCTGCGGGGCTCGCCCATCAAGTTCGATGCGATGTAGATGATCGTCGCGAGGATACCGTTCGGAAGCACTCCGCTCGTGGAGTAGACCTGCTCGACCTGTTCGAGAAGCGAGAGGACCTTCTGACGGACCTCCTTCGAAAGATTGAGGTCCTGGGTGAACCGCACGAGGTAATCGCGGGGCTCGACGGGCTTGAGCCCGAGCTTGAGCTCGCGCGCAAGAAGCGTGTACGCCCGACCGACCTCGATCTTGGTCGCCTTGGAGTGCGCGATGATCTCCTTCATCGTGCGGGGGACGTGGCACTGGCGGCACGCTGCGTAGACGCTCGCCGCCACCAGAGCGACGATCTTCTTGCCGCGCGTGGCCTTGTGTTCCAAGGCCCGGCGATAGATGTACGTCGCCGACTCCTTCACCTCGCGCGAGAGACCGAGAACTCCGGCGAGGCGGTTGAGCTCTCCCAGCGCCACCACGAGGTTCCGCTGGTGCGTCCGGGCTGCGCGAAGGCGATGGTTGAGCTTCCGGAGGTGGTAGAACTTGAGGGACGTGTTGCGCGAGAGCGAATTCCCCTGGAAGTCGCGCGTGGGCACTCCGATCTCGCTGAACAGTCCCTTGTCCGGCATCAACGGGGAGATCACCGGTCCCCACCCGCGAGCCTCTCGGCCCGTGTCCTCCTTCGAGCCGCGCTGGCCCCGGTCGCTGACGAGGGCGCTCTGGTCCACGACGAGACCGCAATCCGCGCAGACGACCTCGCCCCGAATCTCGTCTCGGATGAGGTGGGTCGATCCGCAGTTCGGACAGACATCGGAAGCGGGGGGAGGCGTCGGGGCCGCCGGGGTGTCGAGCGAGAACGTTCGGCCCGGAGTTTTTACGGCGGTGGAACGCGGACGACGAATTGAAGTGGCGGGGGTACGAGCATTCATAGCTTCTACGGTCGCCTAATTGCAAGCCCGTATTTATAGGTTGGTCCGATTACTGTCACGATTGTTGGTTACAGTTGTTACACCATGACCCAGTGTGGCACGGCCCGAAGTGCTCGGGGGCGAACCCGAAGTCTCGGCGCAAAATCGCACCGAACGGCCCGGGAACTTCGGACGTGCCGACCCGGCGAAGGGCCGGGCGTCCCTCTCGAGGTGCCGGCGGTCCGAACCTCTCGATCCCGGGCTCTTTGTGAGGGTCTTGCGTATACCGCGCGATGGTCCATACCCGATTCTTCGTGTTTCCTACCAAGATTTCTCCTAATGCTTCGTATAAATTCTGCGGACCTCTGACTGTCTTCGATGAGTGCCGGCGACCTCGCGCGGTCGATGGACGGACGGAACGCGGAGGACTGGATCGACTGGGCCCAGTCCGAATTCGTCGAGCGACTCTCCCGGGAGGAGATGCATGGGGGGATCTGGAAGGTCGGCCCTCTCACCGACTGGAGCTGGCACGACATGCTCCACTACGTACAGCACACCTTCCAATCGACCGCCTTCACGCGAAGGGATTCCCGACTATCGGCTGCGCTCTGTGCGCCCGGGCGGTCGCGCCCGGGGCTCATCCGCGGAGCGGACGCTGGTGGTGGGAGCCCGGGTCGAAGGAGTGCGTGCTTCATGCGTTGGCGCACTCGAACTCCGCCCTGGAGGGGGTCGCCGCGGTCACACCGATCGGCAGAGACTCGATCTCCCTGAGAGGGAACGGCCGGACGCCGTGACGGACCGCGCCGAGTCGAAGGATTCCAAGCCGCAAACGGTTACGCCGGCGTCGCGGCGAACACGCATCCGCGCGTTGCGTGTTTCGTGGGATCCGGCTTCGACACCTCCCAGTGCTGGCCCAGTCGGGTCTCGAGGACCGCGCTGAGGAGCTGCGGGCAGAGCACCCGCCCGATCTCGGGGGAGTCCCGAGTGCAGGCGAAGCACCCGGTGACCCGTAGGGTGAGCGGCTGAGTCTTGAGGGTGGTAAGCCGGCCCATCGTGTGGGCCTCGTAGTACTTCGAGAGCGACTGTGCGACTTCCTCCGGGGTGCGACCCTCGATCTTTCCCGCGATCTCGCGGCCAAGCTGGCGGGCGATCGTCTCGATGAGCTCGGGGAGATGGAGATGAAGCTCGCGGACCCCGGAGGCGCGCATCCCAAGTTTCGCGATCTCCTTGAGGCGCTGGAACGGGACCGATTCTCTTCCGGCGATCACCGGGAGGACCGCGGCGGGGGGGCTCTCGAGCTCGACGATCCGGGCCTCGGCGCGGGCCCCCGGGGTCCAGAGCCTCCGGTGGTAGTCCCGAGCGAGCTGGACGAACATCGGCGCGGACGACCAGAGGGCGACCTGTTCCTCCCCCGTGCGGCCCAGACCGTCCTCGCCCGAGACGTAGACGAGCGCCCCCAGCCGGTCGAAGACGACCGCCCGGTTCGCGACCGTGCCTTTGGAATGGCGGACCTCCGCGAATGTCTGGAAGAGCTTCGCCTCCACGAGGTTCGTCGGGTAGACCTCCGTTACGAGCCGCACCTTGACGCCGCGCGCTGCGGCGGTCTTGAACGCCCGGTCGACTCCGTCGTCGATCAGGCCCGGTAGAGCGAGCCCGGTCGTCGAGACCAAGATCTGGCGTTCGGCCGTGCCGATCCGCTTCACCAGGAAACGATGGATCGCTTCCCGACCCTCGAGAACCGCGAATTTCCGGGGGTCGCCGTCGTCGAACTCGGTCCGGCTCTCCTCCCAGTCCGCGAGGACCTTCTCGCGATCCTCCTCCAGCCGCCGGAGCCGGTCGGAGGCGCGGTGGATCCACCGGTCGATGAGCTCGTCCGGCGCGGTGGCGGCGAACCGCCGCGGCCGGCTCCCGGTCGCCTTCAGCAGCCGCTCGTTCGTCAGCTGCTTGATGCAGCGGTACGTCTCGACCCGGTTCACCGAGGAGAGCCGCGCGAGCTCGCTCGCGGTCTGGGGGCCCGTCCGGCACGCCGCGATGTAGACCCGGGCCGCCTTCTCGGGCACGCCGTGTTCGGCGAGCAGCTCGAGGAGGCCGGACCCCGGACGAACCACAATCCCCTAGAGCGTCCGCCCGTTAAAAGTGGTCCGAACGACGCTTGGGCGTCTCACAGCGCGGCCTGGAAATCCTCGACGGTCGCCGGGAACTCAAGCTCCGCGCCCCCGGCGCGGGCTCGAAGGACCTCGCGGGCGAGGAGCCAGTAGATCGTCGCGAGGGCGACCCGGCCCTTGTTGTTCGCCGGGATCACGAGATCGACGTTCCGGGTTTCGTTGTTGACATCGCAGAGGCCGACCACCGGAATTCCGATCGAGACGGCCTCACTGAGTGCCTGCTGGTCGGTGGCCGGATCCGTCACGAGCAGGACCTTCGGCTCAAAGTACTCTTCGAGGTTGGGGTTCGTGAGACACCCGGGCACGAACCGCTCCGAGAACGAGACCGCCCCGATCGTCTTCGCGAAGACCCGGACCGGTTTCTGGCCGTACTGCCGCTGGGAGACCGCGAGGATCCGGCCCGACGGGAACCGGGCCAGGAACTTCGCGGCGAGGCGAATCCGCCGGTCCGTCTCGCGCACGTCGAGGACGTGAAGTCCATCGAAACGGACCTTGAACACGAACCGCCGCATCGAAGCGGACTTCTGCTGGGTTCCGATGTGGACCCCCGAGGTCAGGTACGTGTCCTCTGGTACCAGCAGTTCGCCCGGCCGGATATCCTGGCCATCGCTGGGAATCGCGGGCGGCTCGGTCAGCGTCTCCTCGTCCGGCATGGTCTACGGTGGGGGGGTGGCGCGGGCGAGCCGCAGGAGTTCATTTAGCTTTGCCACCCGCTCCCCTCCGAGCACCCCGCACTTCAATCCCCGGGCCCCCGTGCCGACCGCCACGTGGGCGAGCCAGCCCTCGGGAACCTCGCCGGACCGGTGCGACGTCACGGTGGCGAGGCCGTTCGACCCGGCGAGGTCGACGGCCGCGAGGGTGTCGGTCAGCGTCCCGATCTGATTGACCTTGATGAGGACGGCGTTCGTCGCCCGGCGCTCGATGCCCGTCCGGAGCCGGGCGACGTTCGTGCAGTAGAGGTCGTCCCCGACCACGAGGGTCTTCGTGCCCACCGAGCGGGTCAGAGCCGTGAACGAATCGAACGCCTCCTGGTCGAACGGGTCCTCGACATATCGTAGGTCATAGCGGTCGACGAGGCGTCCGACGAACGTCTCCTGACCGCCGGCGTCGAGCGTCTGTTCCCGGTAGCGGTACTTGCCGTCGACATAGAATTCGCTCGCCGCGAGGTCCAGCCCGGGGTGAACGGCAAGATGCGTCTCGTCCCGCACCCTCGCACATGCCTCGGTGAGGAGTTCGAGCGCCTCGATGTTTCCGATCGGCGCGACCCACCCTCCCTCGTCCCCACGCCCGAGCGCCGCCTTGGGGTACTTCCGATGAAGCGCCTCGCCGAGGAGCTCGTGGACGCGGACCGCCGCACGGACCGAGTCGGCGGGAGAACGCTCTTCGGCGAACGCGATGAACTCTTGGATCTCGGGACCTCCGATGGCGTGTCGACCCCCGTTCAGGCAGTTGCCGACGATCGCGGGAAAGCGCGAGCCGTCGATCCCCGGCCTCGCGAGGAGCTTCCAGAGGGGGTGGCCCGCCTCCTTCCCGAGCGCAAGGGCACCGGCGACCGAGACCGCGGTCGCCGAGTTTCCCCCGATCCGCGAGAAGTTCGGCGTCCCGTCGACCTGGTGAAGCGCCGCATCGAGACGCGCGACATCACCGGCGAGTTCGAGGCCCGTGAGGGTGGGAGCGACGTGGCTCCGGAAGGTCGCAAGTGCCTCGGGAACGCCGCCAGGGGGAAACGCGAGAACCTCGTGGCTCCCCGTGCTCGCCCCGCTCGGTGCCCCCGCCCGGCCTCGGGCGCCCGAGGCGAGGACGATCGTCGCCTCGACCGTGAGGCGCCCGCGGCTATCGTACGCCGGTTCGAGATCGGCGGAGGCGATCTGGCTCACGGCCCCTCCACGAACTCCACCAGGACGCTGCCGAACGCGGCCGGATGCGCGAACCCGACCCGTCGGCCGCGGGCGCCGGGTCGGCCGAGTCGGTCGATGACCCGTTCCCCACGGGCGGCGAGCTCGGCCAGAACGTGGTCGACGCTCGGCACGCGAAACGCGAGATGGTGAAGCCCTTCCCCTCGCCGTTCGAGGAACTTCGCGACCGGGGACTCGGGCCCCAGCGGTTCGAGGAGCTCGACGTGCGTCGCGCCGGCGTCGAGGAAGACGACCCGCACTCCCGCCGACCGGACCTCCTCCGGGGTCGATGGGGAACCCCCAAGGAGAGCACGCCATCGGAGGGTCGCCGTCGTGAGGTTCGACACCGCAATCCCGACGTGATCGAGGTCCACGGCCTCCCTCCTCCGACTAGAACGCTCGCGAGGCGGGCTGCTCGCCGAAGAGCGTCCGCCATTCGTCCGAGATCTCTCCGAGAGTGCAGCCCGACGTCACCGCGCGCAGAACGTACGGCATCACGTTCTCACCGGTTCGGGTCGCCGCGGAGAGGTGCTCGAGCGCGGCGCGCGCCCTTCCCGCCGACCGTCGCTCCCGCCACGCTCGCACTCGCGCGGCCTGGCGAGCTTCCTCGGACCGATTGATCCGTTGGAATGCCGAACCCTTGCCCCGAGCCCGGGGGAAGAAGGTGAACTTCGGGTTTCCCTCGACAAACGCATTGACGCCGACGACGATCTCGTCTTTTCGCTCCCGGTCGCGCGCGACCCGGTACGCCTCTCGCGCGATCTCCGCGGCGAAGAATCCGCGTTCGATCGCGGCGAGAGCACCGCCCATTCCCTCGATCCGGGCGAGATACTCCTCCGCCTCGGATTGGATCCGGTCGGTCAGGAATTCCACCTCGTAGGCCCCTCCGAGGGGATCGATCGTGTTCGTCACACCGGACTCCTCCGCGAGGATCTGCTGGGTTCGAAGGGCGAGGCGAGCCGACGACTCCGTGGGAAGGCCGAGCGCCTCGTCGAGCGCGTTCGTGTGCAGAGACTGGGTACCTCCCAGTACGGCCGAGAGAGCTTCGAGCGTGGTGCGGACGACGTTGAGCTCCGGTTGCTGGGCGGTGAGGCTCGAGCCCGCGGTCTGCGTGTGGAATCGGAGCTGCTTCGACCGAGCCGATTTCGCCCCGAACGTCTCGGTGACGATCTTGGCCCAGAGCCTCCGGGCCGCGCGGAACTTCGCGACCTCCTCGAGGAAGTTCCGGTCCGCCGAGAAGAAGAACGAGAGGCGGGGAAGGAACTCGTCCAAGTCGAGGTCGCGCTCGCGCACGGCCTGCACGTACGCGATCGCGTTGGCGAGTGTGAAGGCGACCTCCTGGACCGCGGTCGCTCCCGCTTCCCGCATGTGGTAGCCCGAGACCGAGATGTAGTTCCACCGGGACATTTCGGCCGTAGCAAACGCGATCAGGTCCGTGGCCAGCCGGAGCGACGGCCGAGGGGGGTAGATGTACGTCCCCCGCGCGACGTACTCCTTGAGGATGTCGTTCTGGACCGTCCCCCCCAGGCGAGAGCGCGGGACCCCGTTCTCCTCCGCGACCGCGACCAGGAGCCCGAGGAGGATCGGCGCGGTGGCGTTGATCGTCATGGAGATGGTGGCACGATCGAGGGGAATGTGGCGGAACAGTGTGCGCATGTCACCGAGCGTCGCGATCGGCACACCACATCGTCCGACCTCGCCCCGCGCGCGCTCGTGGTCGGAGTCGTAGCCATTCTGCGTCGGAAGGTCGAACGCCACCGAGAGGCCGGTCTGACCTCCCTGGAGGAGAAACTGGAATCGCTGGTTCGTCGCCGCCGCGCTCCCGAAGCCGGAATACTGTCGGAACGTCCAGAACCGGCCGCGGTACATCGTCGGCTGGATTCCCCGCGTGAACGGCGGCTCGCCGGGGAACCCGATCCTCTCGAGGAACGCGGCGTCGGGATCCTCCGGGGGTCCCACGAGGAGCGGGACGCGCCCACCCTCCGTGCGCGCGCCGAGGACCTTCCCCGCCTTCGCTTCCCACCGACGCCGCCCATCGTCCGACGGATGGGGTCGACGGGGCCGGGACATGGCGGTACGACCGGCGCCGGCTATTAAGGGGTAGCGCGACGCGCCACGAACGGCCAGAGCGTCGAGAGGTCAAGCTCGGCCCACGCTGCGGGAACCGGCACCCCGAGCTCGGTCAGGAGCGCGGGGTGGATCTCGCCAAGCTCTGCCACCGGCTCTCCGGCGACCCGGCACCGAGCCGATCGCCCCGGGATCATTCCCGGAAGGTCGGCCGGCTCGCGCACGGCGCCGACGTCCAAGCGGCGGAGGAGGTACTCGACGAACGAAGCGGCGTCGGCAAAACCGGCCGACTCCGATGCGATCATCAATCCCGCATGGTAAGCGGTTCGTCCGCCGGTCTCCGAGTCCGGGTCCCGAAGGACAACGGGTCCCACCTCGCCGAACCGCTGGGGGTAGGCATGCCGGGTATTGTGCGCAAGGACGTCGAGATAGGTGGGGAGAAGGCGATCCCGTAGGTACGCATACTCGTTCGACACCGGATTCGCCAGTCGGATCGACCCGGTTCCCGGGAGTCGGAGCACGCTGGACTCGGAGACGAGGAGCAGCGTGTGCGGCGCAGCGAACCCAAGCCCGAGGAGGTACGCCGCGATCGCCCGTCGGAACCGGACTTCCGGGAGGCGCCGCCCCCACGTTCGGCTCGGAGGAACGATCCCCTGCTCCGGGAGGAGGGGGCTCGCGAGGACGACCTCCTCGGCGAGGTCGGTCGCAGTCTGAAGGTCGGGCCTCCAGGGGGGGACGCCGACCTGCCAGCCTCCTCCGCTCGAGCGTGGCGAAAGACGGGTCTGGCTGAGCCGATGCTCGACCTCGGACGCGGAGAGGGACTCCCCCGAAATGGCCCGCACGGTCGCGGACGGCAGATCAATCATCCGGAGCGAAGTCGCCGAGCGGCCCGAATTGATGGGGCGGTCGGGCCGACGGATCGCGACCGGTTCGATCGTCCAACCGCGCGCGGCGAAGACCACGAGGAGGAGGCCGAGGGTCTCGAGGACCACGCGTTCGAGAGTCCCCGTGGACTCCAGAAGGAGCATCCGGTCTCCCGGTCGGGCCTCCCCGGCCTCGCGTCCGTTCAGGATCGGGGGAAGGCTCAGAATGACGCCGGCGTGATCGCGGAGTACCAGGCATCGATCCCCGACGCGTCCGTAGGCACCGAACCGTTCCGCGAGCGGGTGCTCCGCGAAGAACCGTTCTCCCGAGACCTCCTCGAGACCGTCGAGCGGAACGAATCGTACCCCCGACACCGGCTCCAGGGAATACCGGACGGGAGGGACGACTCGTTCCCACGGATAGATCCCGAGGCTAGCGGCCCGCCGGTCCCGGCCGTACGACGCATGGAGGACTTCCTGAAACCGGATGGCTTCCGCGAGCAACCCCTCGTCAATCCCCGAATCGTCCGGAGCGCGGACGAGCGCGCCCGAGATCCAGGGCCGGATCCCGTCCACCGAGGGGTCGACCGCAAACCCCGGGGACGGCACGGTCGTCGAGGTCGGCTCGACGTGGGGTACGCCGTGGGCGAACCCGATCGCTCCCTGTAGATAGAGCGCAAGCCCCCCTTCCGAGAGGAGGTCGAGTCGGTCGGGCGTGACGGACAGCGGGAGCGAGTCCCCGTCGCGGGAACCGGCCTCGGCCTTGGACACGAAGAGCAGGTCCTCGAACGCCTCGGGGGTTGGGCGCGACGGGAGGAGAGACAGGACGCGCTGGAGGGAGAGAACGCTCTGCGGCATCGCTAGAGTCCACCACCTTGGAGTTTCGCGAGATCGTCCGTGAAAAACTCCCGGAGGTCGTTGATGCCCAGCGCCACGAGCGCGAGGCGCGCGATGCCGATCCCCCATGCGATGACCGGCACGTCGATCCCGAGCGGTCGGAGGACTTCGGGCCGGAAAACGCCGCCCGGGAAGACCTCGATCCAACCTAGGCTCGGATGGCGGACGTATCCCTCGATCGATGGCTCCGTGAACGGAAAATAACTCGGCCGGATCCGGATCTCCCGGATCCCGATCGCCTCCGCGGCGGCACGGAAGATGCCAATCAGGTGCCGGATCGTCGTTCCCTCCTCGCCGACGATCCCCTCGCACTGGGCGAACTCGAGGTGATGCCGAGCGTCGACCGACTCCCGTCGGAAGTTGCGGTCGAGCGAGAACATCCGGAAGGGAGGGGTCGGTCGCCGAGCGAGGAACCGGGCGGACACCGCGGTCGTTTGGGATCTCAGCACGGGCCGGGCGGCAACGCTCGGGCTGTACGGGCTCGGCCAGCCAGGCCCGATCGGCGCAGTTTCCCCCGGGAGTGGACGACCCTCGTGCGCTGCGGCGACGCGTGCCAAGAGGTCCGCCGGCGGCCCCCGGCCGGTCACTCCCTCGACCGCCAGGGCGTCGTGGATCGAACGAGCCGGGTGGTCCTGGGGCATGAACAAGACGTCGTTGTTCCAGAACTCCGACTCGAGGAGGGGCCCCTCGGCCTGCTCGAATCCGAGTCCGATGAGGACTTCCTCGAACTCCTCGAGCCACGCGACGTACGCATTCGGTCGGGCGCCGGTGACGAAGGGGACCGTGGCCCGGACATCGTACGGCCGGAACGAGTGGCTCCTCCACTCGCCGGATGCGAGAAGCGACGGGGTGAGCGCGCCCAGAGTCGCCTCGCCCGGGGCTGCGAGGGGAAGGCGCCGCCCCTCGTCCGAAGGGGCCCACCGCTTGATGGACCGGTGCGCTTCTCGCACGAGGCCCCGACGCTCGAGCACGGCGAAGATCGCCGGGTCGATCTCCTCCTCCCCGTTCGCGATCTGCTTCAGGACGGTTTCCTCGGGGAGCAGGCCGTCGTACGGTCCGCCTTGCTCCCGCAGCCGAAACGGTACTCCATCGGCAAGGACCCGACGGCGGCGAAGAATCCCAATTGCTGCCGAGCGCTCCTCGTCGTCCAGCCCCTCGGCCGCCGCGTCCTCGGAGGTCAGCGACCCTCCGTGGCGGTTCAGCGCGTCCAGCAGTCGCCGTTCGGGAAGCCCCCGAGCGAGTGACTCCTGCCCGCGAGGAGTGAGGACTCGGGTGGTTTCGTGCTCTTCCTCCACCACCGCGAGGTGCTTGGATCGGAGGCGCTGGAGCGAGCCCCGGACCTGGTCGAGGCCGAGCCCGACCCGGCGGGCGAGATCCTCTTCCTCGATGGGGAGGTCGGTCGCCGTCCGCAACTGCTCGAGAACCGAACGCTCGGGCCCGGAGAGCGTCACCGGTGCCCCCGCGTCCGGCGCTCCTCCCGATGCACCGGGCACGCGGGCGGCGAGAGAAGGCCGGATTATCTCTTTTGGCTCTCGCCGACGGGCGACTCCCCCGGCGCTGGATTCTCCGGGGACGAGGCGGCAGGAGAGGCCCCGGCCGCTCCAGTGGGAACCTCGGGCGAGGGCGCGTGGGAACGGACCGTGGGCGCGGAGGGCCCCCGGCGTCCCAGGAAGTAACCTGCCAGCGAGGCCGCCGCCGCGATGACGACGAACGTCACGATGCTCGTCGGGTACACGGCGAGGGGTCCGAGGGCGGGAAGAAGGCCTAGCAGGTTCACCGAGATCGTCGTCGAGTTGGTCCCGTAGTAACCGTCCGACGAGACCACCACCTGAGCCACTGCATGGGACCCCAGGTAACAGGACGGAATCGTCAGGACGATGGAAACGTTCCCACCGCCGTCCGTGGTGGCGGTCGACGAGCCGAACGTCCCCGTGCATGGTCCGACGCTCACCGTGGAGACGAGCGACACCGCGACCGGCACGTTGGCGATCGGCGAACCGTCGGTGGCGTTGGCGAGATGGCTCGCGATCGTCACCGAGGCCCCCTCGGCGACGGTCCCCGGAGAGGCTGCGACCGAGAGATTGACGAACGTCGACGTCAGGTCCTCGAAGAGGGCGAGGGCCCGTGGGGATCCCCAGCCGGTCACTGGGTTCCATCCCGGTCCCGCGGAGGCCACGCAGTTCGCTCCCGATGTGATTCCGGCGAGACCGGCCGGGGTGCGACTCCCGGCCGCAGTCTCCGCGCCTCCGACGGCATAGAGCCTTGGGGCGATCAGACCGAAATCGCTGCCCCGGATCGCATCCATTTCGACAATCAGACCGGCCCACAAGGGGGTCGCGAAGCTGGTTCCGGCAGCGGTCTCGTCCTGGCCGTTGAAGTAGAGGAAGTTGAGGGCGGCGGTGGCCGCGACGTCCGGCACTCCCCGGCTCGGGTACCCGCTCTGCCAGCTCGGAGCCCCGTACTGAGTGGAGTACCCGCCTCCGCTCTGGGCCCACGCGGTCTCGCTGAACGTCATGCCGGTCAGCCCTCGGTTCAGGCTGACGCTGGTCCCCCCGACGGCCAGCACATCGGGAGACGTCGACGGATATTCGGGCGAGGGCCCACCCTGACAGTTCGCCGCCGCATCCCCGCCCAAGTCACCGGTCGCGGCGAGAAGGGTGATCCCTCTCTGAACGGCGACCGACAACCCGGTCTGCCAGGCGACGGCCAGTCCACCGCTCGTCGCGTCCGGCGTCCCGAACGACATCGAGATCGCGGCGACCGGCAGACTCACCGCCTCGCTGAGGGCGTCGGCCATCGCAGCGTCCGTCGGCGAACAGCCGGGAGGGTTCGTCTCGGGAGCATAGACCGCATAGAGGTTCGCTCCGGGAGCCATCGACCCGGCCCATTCGAGATCGAGGGTCAACTCCTGGGAGTCCTTGCACGGGTCCGACACCGCGTTTTCCGACGGCGGCGGAGCCCCATCGACCGGTTCGGCGGTCACCGTGGGGGCGGGAAAGCTCGACGGGTAGTCCTGGCTGAAGAAGGTATCGAGGTCGGTAGGTGAGTAGCCGTCTCCCCACAGGAGCAAGGCGATCCCTTCCGACGCCGCGCTGTGGAACGAGCCCGAGACGTTGTAGAGACTCGAGAGGTCGTAGATCTGCCGAGCGATCGTCGGAGTGACCTCGTTGGACTCGAGAAAGGCAGGCGCCGAACGTTCGGGCGACGGAGAAGTTCCCAGAGCCGTCGAAAACGAGTCGAACCCAGAGGAGAGTCCGAGGACGCTCCCCACGAGCGGCTCGAAGTTCGAAGGAAGCTCCGGTGGCGTCTCCGGAAACATGACGGAAGCTCCGCGGTACGTGCCCGAGAGTAACGACGTGCCGAACGCGGAGCCGATCGAGGCGGCCGACCCCTCCACCGTGAGCGACAGCCGATCCGGCCAGGCGTGGACGACCGACAATCCCTTGGAGAGGAAGTACCCCTCGATCGCAGTGTACTGGGCGGGCGAGAGCCCGAACCGATCGGCGATCTGGGAGATCTCCAAGGCAGGGGCGTTGGGGAGGAGCGGCGCGAAAAACGAAGATTCGTTCCGAGGCTCGAACGTCAGAGCGACCAGGACGGACCCCTCGGCCGGTTCCGATCCGTGGACCTCGTGGAGGTCCCCGGCGGCGTAGCCGGCTCGCTGCGCGAATGGGGCCGAAAACAGCTCGCTGCCCGCCGGGTCGATTGAGGACAGCGCATTGCCGCGGGACGCCGGGAAGAGTCCGTCGTGCGTGCTGGTCGAGGCCGCGGCGACGGAAGGGAATGCCGAGACGAGCACAAGAGCGACGAGGACGCCGAGAAGTGAGCTTCCCACGGCGAACGCCCGGCCGAGGCGGGGTCCCATGCCGGTGGATGCCGGGCACTGGGGAAAAAGGTTGGCGCGGTGGTCGGACGAGGCTTCGATCAGACTCGGATCGGCGTATTGTAGCCAGGGGGAAGATGGAACGGCTGCGCGCCCCCGAACGAATCGGGCCGCGGTGCCGAGGCCTCATTCCGCTTCTTCGAAAGATACGCGTCGATCGCATCCGCGACCTCCATCGCCGCCCCCATCGCGTAGACGACGGAGCGACCCCCCGCGGCGAAGATCCCGGGGACCCCCGTAGCGAACCCCTGGCCCTTTCCCTGTGGCCACCCCTGGGACGTGATCTTAAGCTCAAGATCGGGACCGAACCCGACCAGGTCCGCCTGCTGGCCGACGGCAACGATCACGGTATCGCAGGGAAGGATCGTCTCCGATCCCGGAACCGGGACCGGGCTGCGACGACCCCCGGCATCCGGAGGCCCGAGTTCCGTGGACTGTATCTCGATTCCCTCGACGGAACGCTCCCCCACGATGCGCAGCGGAACCTTTTGGAACTCGAATCGGATCCCCTCCGACTCCGCACCGTGGACCTCCTCCGGATCCGCCGGCATTTCCTTCCGACTCCGTCGGTACAGGAGCGTGACCCGTCCCCGATTCGACAGCCGCACCGCGCTCCGAACGGAGTCCATCGCGACGTCCCCGCCTCCGACCACGACGATCTCCTTGCCGACCTTGGCGGGCCGGCCCGCGTTCAGGTCCTTCAGGAAATCGAGCGCGGGCAGGACACCCGGGAGATCCTCACCGGGGACCCCAAGGGTCCGGTGCCGCGGCGTCCCGATCGCGAGGAAGACGGCCTGGTAGCCGTCCTTGTTCAGGAGGTCGCCAAGAGGGCTGTCCCGGCCCACCTTCCGACCGTCCAGGAACGTCACGTCGAGATCGCGGAAGCGGTGACGATCCGTCTCGACGTCCTCGTTCGTCATCCGGTAAGCCGGGATCGTCTGCATCAAGCCCCCGACCCGCGGTTCCTGTTCGAAGACCGTGACCGAATAACCACGCACTCCGAGTTCCCAGGCGGCCATGAGTCCCGCCGGGCCCGCGCCGACCACCGCGACTCGCTGGTGCTTCGGTTTCGACGGGACATAGGCGAGGTCGCTCGCCCCAAAGTCGAGCGCTGCGCGCTTCAATTGACGGATCGCGACCGGTACGCCTTTGCGTTTCACGACACACGCGTCCTCGCAGTAGTGGTAGCAGACCTTGCACAAGCACGTCGCCAGAGGATTGTCCCGGAGAGTGACCCTGGCCGCGCCGTCGAAATCCCCCGCGGCGATCTCCCGCATGTACTCTCGGCAGTCTTGGGTAATGGGGCAGGCCTCGACGCACCAGGGCCGTCGGCATTGGATGCATCGCTTCGCCTCGAGAATCGCCTCCTCCCTCGAGTAGGCGTGGAGAACCTCCCGGAAATCCGAAGTCCGATCTTCGACCGATTCCTCGGGGATCGGAACGCGGACCGGATTGAGCTTCGGCGGTGTGGGCGGTGCGGGGACGGTCGCCGCTGCGGACATGGTCTCCGTACCGTTGGAGGCTGCCGACCCTCATAAACGGACGGTGGAATCGCCCCGACCTCGAGACCCCGCCCGGCGAGCCTCCCGTAGATATAGCCGCTGGATAGTGGGGCCGGCGGGCCGGTGGCCGGCCCGGAGCCGTCGATGGTCCTCGATTCCCTAGGAAAGTCCTTGCGGGGGGTCCTCCAGAAGATCGCCCGGGGCTCCGCGGTCGACGAGGCGCTCCTTTCCGAGGTCGTCCGGGATATCCAGCGCGCCCTCCTCCAGGCCGACGTCAATGTCCAGCTCGCACTCGATCTCACCCAGCGAGTCCGTCGTCGGGCGACGGAGGAGAAGCCGCCAGCCGGGGCGAGCCTCCGGGATTTCCTCATCCGGATCATCTACGAGGAAGTCCGGGGAATCCTGGGAAAGGACCGACCGTTCGAGGTCAAGGCCAAGCGAATCCTTCTCGCAGGGCTGTTCGGACAAGGAAAGACGACGACCGCCGCGAAGCTCGCTCGGTACTTCCAAAAACGTGGGGTTCGGGTCGGCCTCGTCGCCGCCGACATCCATCGGCCGGCCGCGATCGACCAGTTGGAGCAGCTCTCGAAGAAGGTCGGGTGCGACTTCTACGCGAACCGCTCCGAGAAGCAAGCGGAGGTGATCGTTCGGGAGGCGCGTGCGCGATTCCCCCCGCATCTCGCGGTGATCGTCGACACGGCCGGCCGAAGCGGAATCGACGCGGACCTGGTCGAGGAATTGAAGCGGGTCCGTGCGGCTCTCGAGCCCGAAGAGGTGATCCTCGTCCTCGACGCGGCGATGGGGCAGGCCGCCGGACGCAGCGCGGAAGCGTTCCACAAGGCGGTCGGACTGACCGGCGTCATCCTCACGAAGCTCGACGGTTCGGCGAAGGGAGGCGGGGCCCTCTCCGCGGTCGCCGCGAGCGGGGCGCCGATCCTCTTCATCGGTACCGGCGAGCACCTCGAGGAACTCGAGTCGTTCGAGCCGACGCGCTTCGTCTCCCGCTTGCTCGGAATGGGGGACATCCAGACGCTCCTCGAACGATTCGAGGAACTCTCGAACAAGGAGGCGGCGGAGAAGGCCGCCAAGAACCTGATGACCGGCCACTTCACCCTTCGAGACATGCGCACGCAGCTCGACTCCCTCGGACAGATGGGCCCCGTTTCGAAGATCCTCTCCCTGTTCCCGACGATCGGAGGTCCGAAAATCGATGCCAAGGCGCTCGATGACACGCAGACCCGCCTGCGCCGGTACCGCTCGATCCTGGATTCGATGACGGCGGAAGAGCTCGACAATCCCCAAATCTTGAAGGCCGACCGAATCCACCGAATCGCTCGGGGGAGCGGACAGCGGCCGACGGAGGTCCGCGCCCTCCTCAAGCAGTACGAGACGACCAAGAAGGCTGCGCATGGCCTCGTGTCGAATCGTCGCCTTCGCCGCCAGATGGAGAAGCAGTTCGGCCTCGGAGAGGCTCCCGCCGACTGATCCCGACCGTTCTCATGGCGGGAGCGAGTGCGCCCGAAATTGTAGCAGGGTTCCTCTTGGTCTTCTTCGTACCGGGCTACTCCGTGACCCGTGCGGTCTTCCCCGAGTGGCGGATCCGCGGTCGTGATGCGATGCGTCGGGTCGTCGAAGAGCTCACGCTATCCTTGGTGCTGAGCGTTGTTCTCACGGTGCTCGTGGGCGACGGCCTTCTCTCTCTCACGCCGTCGGGATTCCAGGCGTCGTGGTCCGATCCCGCCCTGGAGGTCGCGCTCGCCGCAATTGCCGGTGTCGCCCTCGTGATTGCGTGGGCCCGAGGATCCTTTCGGCGCGAAGCCCCATCGCGAGCCCCGCGCACGGAAGCCGGCGGGGAGGAAGGCGCCCTGGAACTCACGTTCCAGCTCGACGAGTTGAGTCGGGAAGAACGGCGCATCCGTCACCTTCTGAGGGCTGGGGTTGAGAACGCTCAGGAGCGCGAGCGGCTCTACGAACGGCTCGAGGCGATCCGGGCAGAGAGCCTTGAGCTCGCGCGACGCCGGGAGGCTGAGTACGCCGAGTGACCGACGTGCCCGGCCCTCGCCGGGCGAGTACAAGATGGTCCTCATCCTCCGGGGAGAACTTCGCCTCACCGCGGGGAAGGCCGCTGTGCAGGTGGCGCACGCTGCGGTGATGCTCGTGGACCAGGCGACAGCCCGTCAGCGTGCCCCGCTCGACGCCTGGCGCGCCCAGGGCCAGAAAAAGATCGCTCTCGTCCTACCAGCCCTCGATGATCTCGAGCGCATCGAACGCTCCGCGCGGACCCGAGGGATCCCCATCGTCTGGGTGAAAGATGCGGGACTGACCGAGGTCCCTCCCGGCACCGTAACCTGCCTGGGTCTCGGCCCCGCCCTCGCGGCGGACATCGACCCGATCACCGGCGAGCTGCCCCTCCTTTAGTCGGGTCGAGACCGTCGTGGCGGGGCCGGGCCTGCCACCCGGCGGACAGCGCCGGTGTGAGTGGACACCGGTCAAGACTTCCCGAGAACTCGGACGAAAACCCCGGCCCTCGCCATCGGGGAACTCAGCGGCCCGACGGAAGGCTATTTGTCCGACGCTCACTGTTTCCCGACGGTGCGTCTCGGTCTCGTCGTCATCGGTCTCGTATTCGCGGTGGTCGGAGGTGGATTGGTCGTTTCGTTCTTTGCCTTCTCTACGGGCGGTCCTCCCGGCTACCTCAGCCGGACGATCACTGCGTCGCAGATGGCCCCAAATCAATCCCAGACCTGGTCGCTCGACACCGTCTCGAGCGCGAACGGCGTGCTGTCGTTTTCTTGGACTTCCTCCGGACGAGTCAGCGTCTCGCTCTGGAAGGGTACTGGATGCTCGAATTTCCCCGGTATTTGCCCCGTCGGGCCCCCGATCGCGAGCTGGGTAACCGACGTCTCGGGCCAATGGAAGAGTACGGGGTCGGTGACATGGTACTACATCGTCACCGTCACTACGCAGGCAGTCTCGGTCGCCAGCCTCAACGCCACGCTCTCCGAGTCCTATTCCGGGAGCCCGTTCGGACTCGGGACGACAAATCTCATCTTGGTCACCGTCGGGAGCGTCCTCCTGCTCGGCTCGGGGGCAATCGGCGTCTTTCTCGGACTGTTCTTGCCCGGCGGAGTCTACCAAGACCGAAGAGGACCCATCGTCGAGGAACCGGACGTGGTCCCGGTCGATCCGAATGCTCCGGAGGTTCTCGATGAACCCACGGACGAGGATACTCTAAGTCCCCCCTGAACGATCCTCGCGGTTCGATGGCCGGGCTCGGCGGGTCGCACGCTCGAAACGGCGACGTTCTGCCCATTGGCGCTATCGGATTCGCTGGCGAATCTTATATCCATATATACCCGGAGCATGTCCGGCCGGGAGGAGCTTCGGCTCCCGGCCTGGAGGTCTGCAGCATCCGATGAGGATGTGGATCTATGTGGTCCGGAGAATCGCCCTGCTGATCCCGGTTCTCGTCGGAGTGATGACCATCACTTTTGCTCTGGTCTCTGCGATCCCAACTTCGGAGCGGATCGCGTCGTACTATCCGGCCAACCCACGCAGCAACCCAAGCTCCCCAACGATCGCCTGTCCGAGCAACCCGTCGCTGCAATGCCCAAATCCAGCGTACAAGGTAGCCGTCCATGCTCTGAAGCTGGACCAGCCGATCCCGGTGCAGTGGGGCTACTACATCTACAACGCCCTGACCTTCCACTGGGGCTTCGTCAGCCAGACCAGCACGGTCGGTAAAGGATACGGTGGATTGCCCGCCTTGAAGGGCGACGCCGTTACCTCCGTTCTCGCCGCCTTCCTTCCCTACACCCTCGAGCTCGCCCTCCTCTCCCTCTTCTTCGTCCTCATCATCTCCATCCCTCTCGGCAACCTCGCCGCCGTCAACCGCAACCGACCAATCGACCAGGGCGCCCGCGTGATGTCGTTCTCCGGCTACGCTCTCCCGGGGTTCATCTTAGGAAGTCTCGTCCTCATGGCCGCCGCCCTCTGGCTCGCCGGGGGAAAAGCCACCTCCCCCATCTGCACCAACAGCACCGCCTTCCTCGAGTTCTACGGCTCCTGGCCCTCCCCCAACTGCTGGATGTGGGGGCCCGGTCTCACCTCCTACGGCTACCCTACGTGGTTGATCAACACCTACCAGTCGACCCCCACCGGGTTCCCCACCATCGACGCGCTGATCCACGGGGATGGATGGCTCGCCCTCGACACCCTCGTCCGCATCGTCCTCCCCGCCCTCGTCATCGCCTATGGGACGATCGCCCTCCTCCTCCGATTCGTCCGAAACTCCATGCTCGAGGTCATGAACCTCGATTACGTCCGCACCGCCCGCGCGAAGGGTCTCCCTGAATCCCGAGTCATCAAGAAACACGCCGGACGCAACTCCCTCAACGTCACCATCACCGTCCTCGGCCTCACCTTCGCCTTTTTCCTTAGCGGCTTCCCCGTCATCGAATCGGTCTTCAACCTCTACGGCGTTGGCCGAATCTTCGCCTTCTCCCTCGTCCAGTCCGGGGGGACGTTCGACTTCGGCCTCATCTTCGGGACGACCATCCTGTTCACCTACCTCGTCGTGGCCGCGAACATCATCGTCGACATCCTCTACGCCTATCTCGATCCGCGCGTGCGGCTGGGGTGATCCGAGACGTCCATGTCGACTGAACCACCCGGTCCCTCGGAATCCGCGCCGTCCACTGAGGAACGGCCGATGATCGCCCAGGTCCCCACCGGGCGCGGACGATGGCGCGCCCGGTTGGACGATCTCAAGCGAACCTGGTACTTCTTCCGACGCAACACTCTCGCGATGGTGGGCCTCGCCATTCTGCTCTTCTTCGCGGCCGTGTTCATCTATGGGTATGTGTATCCTGCTCCTTCCACGTCGGCGGTGAACTACTGCGCGACCGATGGCCCGCCGCCCGGCCTGTGTTCCCCGACCGCTCCGATCGTCTGCACGTATCCCCAGGGCTCGGCGTCCCCCGGCCCGGGATGTTACCAGACCCCGGCCAATTTCAATAACTTCATCCCACCGACTTTCTCTCTCAGCCCTCTCGCATTAGGTCCTCTTCCCTTTGGATCGCTGGTCGCTCCTGATGCGGGAGGGACGGCCGTCGATCAGGGGCATTTCTTCAATCTTTACGACCTCCTTGTTAAGGGGACCGATTGGTCGATCACGATCTCGGTCTCGATCGTCGTCACCGGGGCCGTCATCGGGCTCGTCCTCGGCGCGATGGCGGGGTACTACGGGGGTTTGATCGACGAAGTCTTGATGCGGCTGACGGACATCTTCCTCTCGATTCCCGGAATTCTCTTGATCATCGTCATCGTTATCGCGGGTCGGGAGGTCGGGATCGGTGGATTCACCGACGACGTCATTCTCGTGACTCTGGCCTTCATCGTCACGTGGTGGCCCACGTACACTCGTATCGTGCGAAGTCAGTCGCTCGTGGTCCGCGAGCAGAAGTACGTGGAGGCGGCCCGGGCGAGCGGGGCTGGGAACGGCCGGATTCTCCGTAAGCACGTGATCCCGAACAGCGTATTCCCGGTCTTCATCCAGATGTCCTTGGATGTGGGGACGGTCCCCCTCGTGCTCGCCGCGATCGCCTACCTCGGATTCATCATCTTCCCGTCCCAGCTGATCCCCGAATGGGGATCGGTGGCGGCGGCCTCGACCGACGTCATCCCGAGCTTGTTCCAGTACTGCTCGACCGTCTCGGGAGCCTGCGTAATCCCCTGGTGGCAGATCCTCTTCCCGGGCATCGCGCTCTTCCTGTTCGCGATCAGCGTCAACCTCTTGGCCGACGGGTTGCGGGACGCTCTCGATCCCCGCCTTCGGAGGTAGATTGCCCGCGTCGGCCGTACCTTCCCAGGTTGTATCCGCTCCGACAGAACTGATGGCGGAGACGCCGGCGATGGCCCCTCCCGAGGCGACCCCCGTCGGTGAGACCCGCGCGCGCGTGGTCCTCGACGTCCGGAACCTCACGACCTACTTCTACACCTACGATGGAGTCGTCCAGGCCCTCGAGGGCGTCTCGCTGAAGTTGCGTCGAGGGGAGACGCTCGGACTCGTCGGAGAGACGGGCTGCGGCAAGTCGGTCACGGCGTTCTCCATCACGCGACTCGTCCAGGAGCCCCCCGGCCGCATCGTTGGGGGCAAGGTCCTCTTCCGGGGTGCCAACCTCCTCTGGGGAGTCGATCGCGAGGCGACGTTCAAGCCCGTGAAAGGCAGCGACCGAGTGAAGGTACACCGGAACTTCCGCCGGATCAAGGCCGCGCACAACCGATTGGCATCGATCCGGGGGGGAGGGATCGCGATGATCTTCCAGGAGCCCGGTCAGGCGATGAACCCGGTCTTCTCCATCGCCGATCAGGTCGGAGAGGTAATCCTCCTCCATCGGGGAGTCGAGCTCGTCGATGGCCTCCTCGCAGCGACCCCCGACGCTCCCGAGGTCCCGGCGGCGATCGAGCGGCTCGTCGCCGCGGCGCGGGACGGCGACGCCACCGTGATCGCCACCGCCGCCACGGAGCTCGGTCGCATCGTCAACCTCTCGTCATTCGGTGTGGAAGCGAACTACCTCGCGAAAGACGCGAACCCGGAGTCGTGGGATCGGCTCACCTCCGACCTCCAGAAGCGGTTGGAGCGCCTCCGACTCAGTGGGACGCAACGGGCGTACCTCCGGCTGCAACGCACCATCGCGGAAAACGACCAGCGGCTGCGGGGGGTCTACATGGACGAGATGCGGAAGGGCGAGCCCCAGGCCGGGGACCGGCGTCGTGTCCAGCGGTCCCGGACACGCCTTCGAATCAGCGGGTTCCGCTTCTCACTCCCGGGAATCAAGCGCCGAGCGAGCAAGCCGGTGCGCGAAGAGACGTTCTGGAGGGTGGTCCAGGGTCTCGAGGGCGTCCGGATCGCCAACCCCGTCCAGGTCGCTCGCGGCTTCCCCCACGAGCTCTCCGGTGGAATGCTGCAGCGCGTGATGATCGCGATGGCGCTCATCGGGAACCCGGACATTCTCCTCGCCGACGAGCCCACGACGGCGCTCGACGTCACGATCCAGGCCCAGATCCTGGAGCTGATGCGCGATCTGCGTCACCGGGTGGGGACCGCGATCCTGCTCATCACCCATGACCTCGCCGTGATCGCGGAGGTCGCCGATCGCGTCTCGGTGATGTACGCAGGTCAGATCGTCGAGACCGCCGGGGTGGAGGACCTGTTCACTCGACCTCTCCATCCGTACGCTCAAGGTCTCCTCGCCTCGATCCCGCGGTTCGACCAGCCGTCGAAGAAGCTCACATCCATCTACGGGTCCGTTCCGAACCTGATCCATCCACCCTCGGGTTGCCGGTTCCACCCTCGGTGCCCGTACGCCATGCCCGTGTGCCGGGAGACCCGCCCCCCGCTCACCGACGAGGGGAATTCGCATCACGTGGCGTGCTTCCTCTATACCGGTCCGAAGGTTGTGGAGTGACCTCATGTCTCCCGAGGCCACGACGCAGGAGAACGGGTCCGATATCGTCCTGAGCTCGTTCCATCTCCGGAAGTACTTCCCGATCCGAGGGGGTCTGTTCTCGTCGCACGTCGGCGACGTGCAGGCCGTCGACGGAATCTCGTTCACGATCCGGCAAGGGGAGACCGTCGGCCTCGTCGGAGAGTCCGGGTGCGGGAAGACGACGGTCGGGCGACTCCTGCTCCGGCTGATCGAGCCGTCCTCGGGCCACGCGTTCTACCGGCCGCCGCCCGAGGTCTTCTCGAAGCTCACGGAACTCTATGGCGAGCTCCGTCCCTGGTCGATCGGTCACGACGGGTTCGATTCTGCTCCGGCGAGCGCGAAGCAGGCTCTCGCGGAGCTCAACAAGCTCGCGGATGAATACTCGATCTACCGGAAATCGCGCCGCGAGATGGCCGACATCCGCTCGCGGTTCCAGATGGTGTTCCAGGACCCGTTCAGCTCCCTCAGTCCGCGACAGCTCGTTCGGGATATCGTGGCAGAGCCCCTGGAGGTCCATCACGTGGGGTCGAGGGCGGAGCGAGACCAGCGCGTGCTCGAGCTCCTGAACGAGGTCGGACTCAACCCCGAGCACATCTGGAGATACCCGCACGAGTTCTCGGGAGGTCAGCGGCAGCGGATCTGCATCGCCCGTGCGCTCGCTCTCCGGCCGGAGTTCATCGTGCTGGACGAGCCGACCAGCGCACTCGACGTTTCGGTCCAGGCGCAGGTCCTATCGATCCTGCAGCGGTTGAAGTCGGAATTCAACCTCTCCTACCTGTTCATCTCGCACCATCTGTCGGTGGTGCGGGCAATCAGCGACCGGGTCGTCGTCATGTATCTCGGCCGGATCACGGAGGAGGCCCCCACGGACGAGCTGTTCAGCCGACCCCTCCACCCGTACACCCAGGCACTCCTCTCTGCCATCCCGATCCCGGACCCCACCTTGCACCGAGAACGGCTCGTTCTTTCCGGGGACGTCCCGAGCCCCTCCGCCCCTCCATCGGGATGCCGGTTCCACACCCGCTGCCCGGCGGTGATGCCGGTCTGCTCCACGGTCGACCCCCCGCTTCTCGAAATCCGGCCGGGGCACTGGGTCGCCTGCCATCTCTACTCGGCGCCTTCGTCCGGTACTACGGTTTCCGCCCCCGTGGGCCCGCCGATGGAATCCGAGACGATCCCCGAGTCGGCTCCGACTCCCGGGATCTCCTCCTAGTCGAGTCGGCACGCGGCGGCCACGTGGAATGGCGACACAATCGCGAGCCCGCCCGACGGTCTCGCTGGGCCACGGCTCGACCGGAGAAGGTCTATAGGCCGCATGCCCATCCATACCCCCGTGACGGGTCCCCGTGGGGATCGAGCCCGCGGCCCGCGCCGGTACGGCCTATCCCCGTACGCCCGGTACGCGATCCAGCGGCTGATCCTGTTCCCTGCGCAATTGCTGCTGGTCCTGTTGATCCTCTATGTGGCGCTGTTCGTGCCGGGGGCCGCCGCCTCAGGGCAGAACCTCGGCCTCACCGGATTCTGGACCGGCCTCGCCCAGATGATCGGGAACGACTTTACCGGGAACTGGGGCGTCTCGGTCCAGAACGGCGGGGTCCCCGTGGCCCAGCTCTACGCGTGGGCGATCCCTCAGTCGATCCAGCTCGCGATCTTTTCGCTGGGGATCGCGGCGGCGATCGCCTACCCGGCAAGTCTTCTCGCCGGATGGACTCGACGAACGTCGGTCGACGTCGCCGTCCGTGCCACCTCTCTCCTCGGGACGTTCTTTCCCGTCATCATTGTCGGCGGAGCCGCGACCGGGGCACTGTTCTACTGGTTCCTCGCGACGTACCACGACATCCCGACGGGCCTGCTGCCGAACTCGTTCTGGTGGCTCGACCAAGGCTACACCCTGCCACCGTCGTGGATCCTCTTCACGCAGGCGTACACTCAGCCGACCGGCTTTCCGCTCATCGATGGAGCCCTCCACGGAGCCTGGGGCTTCGAGCAGATCGTGCTGCTCAAGACGCTCATTCAGGGTGGGATCATCGCGGTCGTCTATGTCTCGATCTTCCTCCGCCACTCGTTCACGGTCGTGCGGGACGCGAGCCAGGAGCTCCATGTGACGGCGGCCCGGTCGCGGGGGGTCGCAGATCGCACCCTTCTCTGGAGACACACCGCGCATCGGGTCCGGCCGACGTTCCTTCTCTTGTTCGCCCTGACCCTCCCGGCGTACCTCGGGACGCAATTCGTCATTGAGGCGGTCTTCCAGGATTACGGACTTGGAACGCTCGTCCTGCTGACCTTGACGGGCCAGATCCCGGCCCGGCAGACGTTGGCCCCGATCTTGGAATCCTGGCAGGTGATGATGTTCCTTCTCGCCATCGCTGTGCTGGTCTGGCTCGTGGCGGTCGACCTCGTCGCCCGACGACTCGATCCTCGTCCGGTGTCCGGAAAGTGACCGTGCCCGCTTGGCGCCCCACAGCACCCGTCGCAACGGCGCCCACGGTCCTGCCCCGGGCCGCCCGACCGACTCTGCGCCAGAGACTCGCGCGTCGCCCGTTTGGACTGAGCTTCTGGGTCGGCGTCGCCATCCTGCTCGGCTACCTCGTCGCCGCGCTGAGCGCCCTCTTCGTCTTCCGCCAGTCGCTCACCGTCCTCGTGGTCAACTCGGCGTGGATCCCCTCCGCGCCATTTGCCCCGGCGATCGGTCCGTCCCCGGCGCATCCGTTCGGCGTCCTCCCGGGCCTCGGGGTCGACCTCGTGCAGGCCCTCTGGCAGGCCACTCCCTGGGACCTCGCCATCGTCGGCGGGATCCTCGCCTTCGACGCCCTTCTCGGCTGGTTCCTCGGCGCCATCGCCGGGCTCAACGAGGGCGGCACCCTGGACACCCTCATCAGCTGGGTCGGCGACACCGTTGGAGCGATCCCCTCCTTTTTCCTCGTCGTCGGGATCTTCGCCGGCCTCAGTGCGGTGGCCCCCCAGGGAATCAGCATCCCCCTGTTCATCCTCCTCTTCGGGGTGATCATCTGGCCGTCGACGGCCCGCCTCACACGGGACCGGGCGCGGCTCGTGGCTCGACAACCGTACGTCGAGGCGACTCGCGCGTGCGGAGGGAGCCGTCGTCGAATTCTTCTCCGTCACGTCCTCCCCGGGTCCGCCACCTCGATGCTGACCCAGCTGCCCCTCGACGTGGCGCCGATCTTCTTCGTCCTCATCGTCTTCCCGTGGTTCTGGGACTGTGCGAGCGATGGTGCGAAGTCCCACGAGGGGGGACTCGTGGGCTACCTGCTGCCCGGGCTTCCGCCGTTCTCCCCCCTACCGTCGGTCAATTTCCCGGAATGGGGAAACCTCCTCGCGGTCGGGGTCTGCGAGGGCCTGCCGATCTCATCGGGTCTCGTGCAGGGGACCGTCTACTGGTGGATGTTCCTGTTCCCGCTCATCGCGATCATGGGTCTTGCCTTCGGAATCGCGCTCGTGTGTGACGGGATTGACCGGCGTACGTCCTCGGCCTATCGCTAGGGACGGGGGGTCCGGGCCCGGCGGGTCCGGCGGCAATCCTGAGCGCCCCGGTATCGCAGTTCGCGGGGTACCAATGACGGGCACGCCCGCGACCCTTGGCCGTGCCGGCAGCGAAAGTTCTTGGGAGGTGCCGGCCTTCTCCGTCCGGGATGGCGGGGGCAGGTTTTCCGGACGAGACGGGAGGTCCGATCGACAGCTCCTCGCTCGAGCCGTCGGAGGTCGAGCTGGCACGGCGTCGGGCCCTCGAGGACCCCGGTGCGTCGTGGAAGGAGTGGCTCTACTTCACCGCGTTCAAGTGGTGGATGGCGATCGCCTTCCTCATCGTGGACAGCTGGATCGTGACGATCTTCCTGGTCGCGCGAAGTTGGATCCCGCTCGCCGCGTCGACGGTGGCCGCTCTCTACCTCGAGTACCTACTGTATGGCTACCTCTGGCACCGTCCGGACGCCATGCGACCCCCCGCACCCCGGAGGTTCCGCTGGCCACCCTTCGAAGTCGGGCGCTGGACCCCCGAGGGGTTCCGACTGCGTTCGGGGCAGGGGCCGCTCGACGAACGGAGCCCGGACCCGCGAGAGTTCCTCTGAGGGATTGATTCATCCCTTCGGTCCCGTCTCGGCGAGAACGTCCGGCCCAGGGCCCTCGGCTTCCCCTGTTCTGGGCCCCGCCATCGATCTGGGTTCTCCCGGGATTCGAGATGAATAGAAGAAGAAGGGGTTCCCCGCCCCTGGTCGAGGGGCGGGGCCGTTACGGGGGAACCCGATCGTCGACCTAGGTCACCCCGTTCCCCGTGAAGGAGAACCACACCTCTTCTCCACCGGGGTACCCGTTCAGGGGGCTCGCGTTGATGGTGCCCGTGTTGATCCACGGACCGACGGTCTGGAACGTGTACACCTGCTGCGTGTTCGCATAGAGGTTGAGCAGGTTGTAGATGTGCGAGATCAGGTTCCACTCCACGATTCCCGACGCGATGGGGGCCGTGTTCGCGACCGTAGCCCAGGCGACCATCACCGAGTAGGCGACTCCTTGACAGTCGTTGTCGATGTACGGCACGTTCGCCCAGTAGCTGAGGTTGGCGAATCCGGCCACTCCACTGTGTCCGCAGCTCGGGGCGTTGTACTCCGACTGGCTGAACGTCGGGAACAGCGTGTCCGGCGCCGACCAGGTACCGGAGCCGGCACCATAGGCCGCGAAGTAGTCGTAGGGCTGCTCATAGTCGGCCGCCCAGCCGAGGAACCAGAGCGCCCACGGACACTGCCCGTCCGGCAATAGGTTCGCGTACACGATCGACGGCGCGACCGGGAATACGTCGAACACGATCGCTCCGCCCGACAGCGAACTAACCTCCGTGCTCCACAGGTTCAGCACCGACTGGTGCGTTGGGTCGCCCAGGAAGTAGAGCGCCGGAACGTGCAGCGGGTGTGACGAGCTGTAGCCGCTCGATCCGAATTCCGGGTCGTAGAACGGCGAGCCGGACGTCGTCAGCTGGGACCACCACCAGGCCGCCGAACCGACCTGCGCCGCGTTGGTCGACGGGTCGCTGTAGGTGCCGGTGGTCACGTTGTAGTTCGGCCAGCTGATGTTGGTCGGGTAGTATGCGCCCATCCCCACGGGGATGAACCCACCAAAGTTGAACCCGAACTGCACACCCTGGATCTGGTTGAACTGCGCCTGGACGGAAGCGTACGGATACGCTGCGTCGAGGAATCCACGCAGACCGAGGTAGCTGAACGAGTCCGACTGGATGTTGATGGGGTACGGGTCGTACGTCTTGAGCGCGGTCAGGTCGATGTTCGTGTTGTACCCGAAGTTGAACTCGCTCGTCGACGGCGTCTGGGCCAGCTTGATGTCGCCCTTCTGGACGAGGGCCAACACTGTCGCGATGTCCGCGTCCTCGAAGTCGATGAGGTCCGCCTGACCGGCTTGGGCCGCTTCGAGACCCGCAGTGTCCGTGTCGCCCCAGTAGACCGTCACGCTCTTCGCGTAGGTTCCGTACGACGGCTCACACCACGGCTGTCCCGCGCAGCCCGCGGGAGCCAGGAACGCCGGGTTCGCGGACAGCACATAGCCGATCGCCGGGTTGGCCGAGCCGTTAAGGAAGTACGGCCCGCTGCCGACCTCGTTGAACGCCACGGCCGACTCCAAGGTCGGATAGTCCGTCACCGCGAGAGCCTCGTACGCGTCCCACGACGTCGCGGTCTGAGATGCGTTGTACGCCTGGAAGGCGGAGTCGCTCGTACTGCTGACGCCCCCGGGCAGCAACACCGGGAAGTCCCCGCCCGTGGACGTGAATCCGGGTACGGTGGCTCCCTGCTGGATGTACCAGCCCGCCGGCACGACGTTCCCCGCGGTCCCGTGGGCCACGTACGACAGGAACGCCGGCCACGACTGCCCAGCACCGTTCACGTTGAACGTGATGCATCCGTTCCCGCTCGTGTACGCTGCAGCCGGACAGAACGCCGAGTCGTTGACCAGCATCGAGCCGAGGATATTTTGCGGCGTGTTGTTGTACGGCGCGTGGATTCCGCCATCCCATGCCGGATTCCCGGCCGGGAGCAGAGACTGAGCCATGATCCAGCCGGGGTACACCGCTACGGCCGGAAGGTTCGAAAACGCCAGCTGCCGAGCGATCGAGAAGAACACGTCCGACGGGTAGACGTTCCACGAGACCCCGGTGGAGTGGTCGTAGAACTTCGCCGTCTTCGCGATGACGAACGTGTAGAAGTCGCCCTTCACCAGGTCGTTGCCGCTGTAGAGCAACGCGCACTGCGAGCTCCCCGGCACGCACGTCGCGATCTGCGGGTAGTAGTTCGGATAGGTCGGACCGACATCCGTTCCGTTGTAGGCGACCAGGTCCTGGAAGATATTCAGCGAGACCTCATCGCCGACCGTGTAGTAGTCACCTGCTGGGTCGAGCGTCACCGCTCCGCCCGGCGCGACCTCATACGCCACGATCGAGTTCGGGTGGGGGCTCTTCGCCGTCGTCGGCGGGGCGCAGTACTTGCATCCGATCCCCGACGCGCTCGGCGCCACATACACCCCCCACGTGTACGTGAGCGGCAGTATCGTCCCTCCGTTCACCGAGCTCCCGTGCAGCGTGATGTTGTCGATCCCTACCGTGTTCAACGTGTACGAGCCGCTCGCCGAGGTCGCTCCCGGCGTGTAGCTCACCTTCGTCACGCCCGTGCCAACTGAGATGTTCATCGCACCGTTCGTCCATCCGGGCGTCGGCGCGGTCGAGACGTAGCTCGCACTCACCGACACCGTCGTCCCCACGGCCACCCACGGCTCATACCCGCCCGCGGTGCCGTTGCTGAACGAGGTCGTGATCGAGGGATACGTCCCCAACGCAGCGTCGGAGAACGAGAGGCTGACATTGAGAGGGAACAGCCCGGCTGTCCCCGAGTGCAAACCACCGGAGGTGTCCGTGGCGGACCCTGCCATCACGTACAGACCGGGATTCGCGTAAGTGTGGGTGATGATCGGGCCCGATGACGTTGTCGTGGTCCCGTCGCCCCACGCGATACCGTAAGTCTTTACCGTTTCTGATCCTGAAGGAATAACCGTTCCTGAAAGAGCCGCCCCCGCCAAAACTCCGCCATATCGTTGGCCAAACGATGGCTGCTGTGGCGCGAACA
This sequence comes from Thermoplasmata archaeon, assembly GCA_035623855.1. Classification (GTDB taxonomy): domain Archaea; phylum Thermoplasmatota; class Thermoplasmata; order Lutacidiplasmatales; family UBA184; genus Lutacidiplasma. The sequence continues at coordinate 156,928 of DASPSQ010000003.1, forward strand.
CCGAGACATCGTTCGCAACCACCGCGCAGGCGCTCGGCGGTGTACAGGTCGTGCTCGTCGTCGAACTTGGTTTCACGGCCTGCAGCCCGAAGAATCCTCCCACTCCGGCCACCACGACCACCACAACCAGGATCACCACCGCTACGGTCGGCGACATCCCTCGCCGTCCCATGCGGCTCCCGGTCATTCCGGTCGTCTCTCCAACGCTACCGCTCATA
>DASPSQ010000023.1:0-45094 GCA_035623855.1 Thermoplasmata archaeon
CGGCATGACGAAACGGGAGGAGGCGCACCTCGAAGGGAAACGGAGAGGCGAATGGCGCGTACACCAGCATCTCGGGGGTATCGATCACCACCCGGACGGCGGACTCCCGTTCCCGAGCAATCTCGGTCTCGAAGGCGCAGACCCCGCCATGGGTCCGGGAATATCGGGCGGCTCCCGCCGCCTCGTCGGCGAGGAGCGGGGGGACCTCGGGCACCGCGACGATCTGGGCGTGCGGATGGAAGAGCGAGCCCCCCGACTCCGGGCCGGCGTTCTCGAACGCGACGATGCCCCGGATCCCCGGTTCCGATGCGAGCGCGCGCATGCGTTCCCGGAGCATGCGGAACACTTCTCGAGCTTGGCCCATGGGAAGATTGGACAAGGACCCCGCGTGGGCCGGACTCTCGATCACGACCTCGTGTCGACCGATCCCGGGACGACGGACCTCCCCGGGCGCACGGGTCGTGGGGCCGGTTGGCGCGTCGGCGAAGACGGTCGGGAACTTGTTGGGGATCGTCCGGACCGACCATCCCGGGGTGTTGGGACGAGAGCCTTTCGTCCGGTACGCGGCAATCTCGGGAGGGGTGCCGGTTTCGTTTCCGGAACAGAAGGGACAGCCTTCCGACGGGGGAGGCGGTGACGGCGTCCCGTACTCGTTCGGCCGCACTCCACGGCCCTCGGCGATGATCGTCCAATGGCCGGTGATCGGGTCCTGGCGGAACTCGGACACCGCACAGGGCCACGGCGCCCGGACATATCATCCGTCGCCCGTCGCCTCAGATCTCAGCCAGGGATCCCGCGACCAGCGGAACGAGAAGCTCGGCAGGGTCGAGACCCCCATGAGCTCCGGGCAGGAATCGGGTCCGCGGCGGGCTTCCCGGTAGGCGGTAGGTGATCGCCGCCGGGCTCGGAACCAGGACCAGGAGGTCCCCCAGGCGTTCCGAAAGCTCCGGGTGGAAGGGAGGGCCTCCGAACAGGCCAGAGTCGAGCGCGGCCGGAATCGGAAGGATGTGGTGCCCCGGCGGGAGCACGCGCGCGAGCTCGTCCCTCAGCGACGGGAGGTGACCCGGCCGGGCCGCGAGGAACGCGGCCCGTCGGTCACCGGTTGGTGGACGGGCGAGGTGGGCCACGATCGCGGGCCATCGGTCGATCGCGATCTCCTGATCAGGGGCCGCGGGGACCTGGCCATGGTCACCGGTGAGAACGACCGTCGTTCGCTGGGAGACTCTTGAGGGTAGCGGGCGGCGCGCCGCGGCGAGGATCTGGCGGACCTGCATCGCCTCAAAGGCGTCGAACTCACCGCTCGGTCCGTGGACGTGTTGGACGGTGTCGAGGTCGTCCCAGTAGGCGAGGATGAGGGACGGTGGATGCTCGCGTCCGAGGAGCCTTCCCAAGCGGTGGGCAAAATCGGAGGCGGTGCCGAACCCGACGAACTCGGCGCCGTCGTAGATCATCCGTGTGAATGCGGTGGGACCGAACCGATCCCGAGTCAAGGCGATCGCCGCGACGCCCCGTCGGAAGACACTCGGCATCCCCGAGATCATCGACGGTTCCCAACCCGGGCCCGCGAGCGCGTCGCCCGTGGCGACCCCGCTCGGAGACATCCGGAGGATTTCGGCGACGACCCCGAACGCGGGAAGATACAGTCGGTGGCCGACGACCCCGTGGCGGGCCGGGGACCCGGCGGTGGAGAGGCTGGTGAGTGCCACCGTCGTGGTGGTCGGGAAGACGGTCGTGATCGGACGGGCCCGCTCATTCCACGGGGCGGGGTACCCAGAGTCCGCTCGCTCCGTCGAGCGCTCCGGGTCGCTCCAGCCGAGCCCGTCGACCAGAAGGAGGACCACGGGGCCTTCGGCCCTCCGGCCCCCGAACGGGTCGACCTCTGGGGCCAGCGGAGGGAGGATCTCCGGTTCTCCCGGGATCTCAGACCCCAACGCGCGGATCACCGAGCTCGTGACGTTCGGCAGGGAACGACCCCGGTAGGACGGAATGGGCACTCCGAGGACTGGATGAGGCGCCACAAGGGAGGCCGCTTCCCGACGGGACCGTTCGCTCTCCGTGGGACCTACCTCGGGCCCGAGCGGGCTCGTCCCCCCACCACCGGTCGCATACTTACCTCCGGCCGCCATAGGGTGCTGGAGGAAACTCATCGAGAGAGACCTGACGCTGGGTCCGCTCGCTGAGGCGTTCTACGCGGACCGAGACCGTCCGCACGGGACGCTGCCGACCCGATCGCTCGGCATCCCACAGCTCGCGGGCCAACCGGAGGGAGACTTCTTCGAGCGGGACCGGCCCTTCGTGGGCTGCGGCGAGAGTCCGGGAACGATGGGACCGGGTGAAGTCGGCCCAGCGAAACGCGATCCCCACCGTACCGTAGCGTAGGCCTTCCGACTCGAGCGTTCGGGAGAGGTCTCGTGCGAGCTGTCGGACGACCGGCTCGAGATCTCCCCAGGCCCCGACGTCGACCGCGTATGTGTGGTCGGTCGATCTAGATCGGGGACCGTTCGACACTTCGGGTGCCTCGATCGGCGTTCCCTTCGCGAGCGCGACGAGTTCTCGCCCGAACCCTCCGATCCATTCCGCCACCTCCGAGGGCCGGTGCGAGGCGAGGTCCCCAATGGTGAGCACCCCGTGGAGCCGCAGGATCTCGTCGGTCTTGGGGCCGACTCCCGGAACCGACCGGACGGGGAGAGGTCCGACGAACCGGGCGACTTCCTCGGGTGGAACAACGAGAATCCCTCCCGGCTTCGCACGGTCGGTCGCGATCTTCGCGACGATCCGCGTCGTCGCGACTCCGATCGATGCGGGGAGGTCCAGGGACGACCGGAGGTCTCGCTGGATCCGCTCCGCCACGTCGCGCGCGGCCGCCGGGCCGGACGGATCCATCACGACGGCCGCTTCGTCGATGCTGAACGGCAAGACGTCGTCGGAATAGTGGCCGAGGAGCGCTCTCACCGCGTCGCTGACCTCCTCGTACTTTCGGAAGTCCGGCGGGATCCACGTCGCCTCGGGGCAGATCCGAGCTGCGATCGCGACCGGAAGGGCGCTATGGACCCCGAACCCCCGGGCCTCGTAGCTTGCGGAGAGAACCACCCCACGCGACGGTCCCTCCGAGGGGGGAGGACCAACGATCACCGCACGGCCGCGGAGTTCGGGCCGATCGCGGAGCTCGCACGAAACGTAGAACGCATCGAGATCGACGTAGACAATCCACCCCGACGGGGGCGCGGCGGGCGGAGGAACTCCCGGTAGCACCCCTCCCTCGGAGGGACTTCGGCTCGGGGGGGAGGACGGCATCGACCGGATCGAACATGGTGAGGACGATATGGTAGAAAACGCGCCCCTAGCACCGACGAGTTTCCTCGTTGGAGAGGCCGATTCGCCCTTACGGCCCGCCGAAATCTACCGCCTTCGCGTCGACGGCGATCCCGTTCGGGCCGATCGTGTACGGTTGAACCGTCCGGACGTGCGCCGTCCGGCGCATCTTGAGGATTCGCAAGGCGAGGCCGACCCGGTGGCCGTCGTTTCCGGTCCGATACCCGAGGAGGATCACGCCGTCCGCCACGTATTCCGTCAAACCGTCCCGGCTCACCTCGGGATGGATCGGATCGGCTTCGGCCGTCAGAAGCGTCGTCGCGGCGGATTGACGGCAGGCTCCGGCGAGGGCGAAGAGGGTGCTGCGGCGTCCGGGCTCGTCGTCGCTGAGCATGTTGAGCAGCGAGACCGAGTCGACGACGATCCGCTGCGCCCCCATCGTCTTGAGCTCCTTGCCGAGATCCCCCTGGACCTTCGCGAGGCTCTGGCGGGTCTCCCTTGGATCCAGTCGAAGGACCTTGAGCGCCCCCTTCTCGACCGCCGCGTCGACCGGCCAGCGGAACTGCCGGGCGTTCTCGAGGAGCCGAGGGACGTCCTCCTCGAGGGAGAGGAAGACCCCCTTCTCGCCGTTTACCGCCCCGGTGAGCAGAAACTGGAGGCCAAGGCACGTCTTTCCGGTCCCAGGGAGACCGGTCACGAGAACAACATGCCCCGTCGGGAACCCACCGCCCAGCATCTCGTCGAGACCGGGGACTCCGCTCGATACGCGGGTACTCGCTAGCTCAGACACGCTCATACTGGGTGGTCACCAACCCCGAGCCGGTGTTCACGCGGATGACGAACCGCCCGTGGTACTCCGCGGGCAGGTGCGCGAGAACGGGCATCGACTTCACGATCACCATTGCTCGCTGCCGATGCGAGCGCGCGGGGCTCGTGACCCAGGTGAATTCAAGCACCCCGTCGACCGAATCGATCACGGCTTGCTCGACCGCGGGTGGTGCGACTCCCTGGGAGAGGAGAAGGTACACAAGCCCATTCCAAGCCTTCGCGCGACGGCGCAGCCCCTTGAGGAGAGTAAGGAGATCCGCCGCCTGGGCCCCGGGCCGGACCAGAAGGTCGGTGAGGGAGTCCAGGATGACGAGGTTCCGTCCCCCGTCGAGATCGACCGCACCCGCGACGGCCCGAACCGGACCATCCGCCGGCAACGACGCCGCGGGAGTCTCCGAGAGTAGGGGACGGGCGATCGACGCCCAATCGGCCGGGACGACCGTGTCCGCGAAGTAGCTCGGCGAGAGGTCGTGAAATTTCAGGTGGTGGGAGAGGACGTTCGGGTAGGTACCCTCGAAGGCTGCGCGAATCTCGGAGAGGACCTGGTCCTCCGAGCGGCTCGTGCTCAGGTAGACGACCCCCTCGGGGTAGAGGAATGGCCCCTTCGCGTTGCCGAGGTACAGCTGGTGGAGCCGGGGGTCATCGTAGTGCAACATCAGGTGCACCGCGGAGGTCAGCGCGAACTCCTGGTGACCGGCCCCGGCCTCTCCGAGGAGAAGGATGACCGACCCCGCCGGCAAGCCACCGGTGAGATAGTCGAAATCCGGCACCCCGGTCGGAACTCGCGGTGGACCACCGGGCGGCGTCGGGACCGGGCGCGAACTCGCCGGGATTGTCGGGTAAAGGTACGGCCTCGGAGGGCTTGCGATTGCCATGTCGGACGTTGGTCAGACGACGGGACTCCGGCGCCGGGTATTAGTAGGCTTGTTTCCAGCGGCGGGCTACGCGGGCACGGCCCCGCTCTTGAGAAATTCTCGCAAGAGCACTGTGGCGTACGCCCCCTTCGGGAGCGCGAACCGGAACCAGATGCCGGTCTCGTCCGTCGTGCGGGAGATGGGGGGAACGGGGAGGACGACGGGGCGCCAGGCCCCCCGGCTGGAAATCTCTGGCGCGAACGGAATCCGGAATCCCAAACGATCGACGCCTTCGTGCTCGAGGAGGTCATCGAGGAGCGCTCCGATCGGACCCTCCGTGCGCGGGGTGTCGGATCCTACGAGGGGCCCTGCGACCCAGGCGCCTCCGCGGGCGACCAGCTCGGCACATTCCCGTTCGTTGTCCGTCCCCACCGGGACCGGCTCCGTTCCGCGGACGGTGCCATCGCGGCCCACGCGCAGCACCCGGTCCCCTACCACCGGAGAGACGAGGGAAATCCCCGCGCGCCGACGGGCGCTCAGCCAGCGGTTGAAGACGAACGACTGGAAGGCGTGAACGAACAGTAGGCGTAGGTCCCGAGAAAGCCCGTGAAGGGCCTGCCGGGCGTCCTGACCGCGGGCCAGCCGCTCGAGGAGAGCCCGCTCGAACCGATAGTCCGGAGGCATCTCTCGGAGCGCGCGGACCGGGTCGCGGTGCTCCGCGTATGCTCTTCGGGCCGCGTCGCCCCGGCCTCCGAGAGTCCCGGGCGGTATTCCGGTAAGGTAGATGTCGACGGCGGCCTGAGGATCGCCTCGCACCAACGCTCGGCCAACCTCGTGAGTGACCGGGCGCACCTCTCCGAACCTCTGGGGCCCGAAGAAATTCGGGAAGCCTCCGAGAGCACGCAGTGCGGCCTCGGTGGCGTCGTATGCCGGTTGGGCAGTCGCCCGCAGGGCCTCGAGCGGCCCCACATGAATCTGAAACGAGTTCCCGTAATGATGCCCGAGAACCAGACCGTCTCGGGCCCGGTACGCCTCCACCAGCTCGACCCCTGGTAGGCCAAGCTCGCGGTCCGGGGGGTCGCCACGGTACGACGCGAGACGCTCGGCGACCGCCCGCCGATCCTTCGTGCCCGACCACGCGATGGCGTGCGGCGGGAGTCCGATCCGACGCGCAAGCGCGGCGCTCAGTTCGTGCTGTTCCCATTCCCGGCTGACGATGCGCAGGACCGTGTACGGCCCCGAGGGATCGGGCACAGGATAGCTCGAGATCTCATTGACCCGAAACTCTTCGGGGGTCCCTTTCATCGCCGCGTCGACCCCGGGCGTATCGGTGACGTAAAACTCGAGACCGAGCGCCCGGTCGAGGGCCGGAGGGGTAAAAGAGGCGGCGGGCACGACCGGGCGAGCGACCTTCAGATTTTTAGCTCACGGTCGCTTGCTGCCGAGGGCGCTGGATGATCCAGGCGACCGCCCGCGTGCTGAAAAACGTCATTGAGGTCCAGGTCGGCGACGAGACCTGGGTCGCCCGGCCCGTCGAGTCGGGCCAGGCCGGCTTCGCGCGTCGAATCGTGGCCCTGTTCTCCACGGAGTACGTGACCTACCGGCCGAACGGACCGACCGAGGCCCACTCGACCATCTCCTATCACCCGAAGAGCGATGAGATCCGGATCCAAATCGGAGAGGAACATTGGCGTACTCAGTCCACCACGGTCGGGCCGATGACGATCGACTACGGCGGAGTACACTTCACGATCAATGAGCGATTGACGGGGAGGTTCGCGATCCTCCGCGGAAGTGAACCGGTCGGGCTCGGCCAGCTGGGGTTCCGGTCGTGCGTGATCCGCGACTACCCGCCGGACCTCGAGATCTTCTTCGCGAACCTCGCGCTCGGCTACGTGATCCGAACCCTGACCTGGGAGATCTTTGGCTGGGGAGGGCGCTAGGGGCGCCGTTCACGGGCGGCCCCCGTTGCGGCGGGAGACGTCGCCCGAGTGCTCCGCGCCAGCCGATGGTGGCGCGGGGCGTGATGAGACAGTTGGAACATGTGGTAGGGGATCGGAAGGAGAAGCGCGGCGCCGGCGAGGACAGTCACCGACGCGATCGAGTAGGCGAAGTTGACCCCGAACGTCGCGAAGAGCCACCCTCCGAGGAGCGTGCCGAGAAGGCCCCCCGCCCCCGCGAACGCGTTGTAGAGACCGAGCGCCCGTCCCCGGGCGGATCGCCCCACGAGGCGGACGAGAAAGAGCGTGCTCGCCGTGCTGATGAACGCCCAGCTCACTCCCATCAGCGCGTTCAAGAGGGTAATCCAGCCGAGGAGAGCGGGACTCCCACGCCCGAAGAGGACGTAGAGGGGTCCCCAGAGGAAGAGGAGCATCAGGAGCACGCGCCCGCCGAGCGAGCTCAGGAAGACGTTCTTCACCGAATGGTTCTCGGCCGCCTTTCCCGAGTGGAAGAAGAGCGCGGTCGACGCACCGGCTGCACCGAGGTACACGATGAAAACTCCCGCATCCGTGAATCGGGCGTCCTGCCAGAGGAAGACCGGGAACGGGCCGTAGAAGATGTCGAACCCGACACTCATCAGGCCCAGCGCGCCGAGGAACAGGTACTCCCGACCGGGAAGTCGTTCGGCCTTCGAGCGAGTGAGGTCGATCAGTCCGAGGACGCGCATCCGGAACATTCGGATCCGTTCCACCACGCCGCGGTGAAGGTGGACGAGGTCCGAGACGCTGCGCCGGTCCACACGGCTCGATGGCTCCTCGATCCACGCCCACGCGATGCCCGCCGAGACCAGCGCGAGGGCCCCCGAGACGAGGAGAAGCGCCGTCATCGCTTGGATCTCGGGCTTGTTGAATCCGAGGACGAACAGCCAGACGAATCCCACTGCGAGCCCGATGGTGGTCCCGAGGCCCGAAATGAGCCCGAACAGGCCGATGTCGGTCGGCCACCAACGCTTGTGGCGGGTCTCGAGGAGGAGCATCGTGCCGATTGGGGCGCTCGCGGCCGACGCGAGCCCCTCGACAACGTTGAGCCAGAAGTACGTGAGGAGGTTCGTCGCGAGCGCAATCAGAATGATGCTGACACCGGTCGCGAGGAACGACCCCACGAGGAAGTACTTGCGGTGGGCCACCCGGTCGGAGAGGTTCCCCCAAAGGATCGTGAACGGGACCTGACTCATCGCGCTCGCGGCGATGATGATCGTGACGGCGAATGCGCTCGCACCGAAGTGCTGGAGCGCGAGGAGGGGGATGAGGGGCATGGCGATCCCGTCGGAGATCGCGAGCGGGAGGTAGGACAGAAACCAGAGATCGCTGGTCGATGGCCGGAGCACGGTGCGGGCTTTGATGTCTATCGCCACGCGCGCCGCACCTCAGCGAACCGTCGAAATTCGGAGGCTGGGGGATAAAGAATCGGTTCGTCACGCAACGCGCACGCGGTGTACGATGGGCCGCGAGCTCGACTGACCTAGCCGTCGGCTGCGACGTGCAACGCTTCGAGCAGGGTGCGGAACTCCTCGTCGCTAATCCATTCAACTCTCAGATAGTCCCTCAAGAACGAGTCGGGCACGCCGAGTTTGCGCGCCTCGTCCACGACGAACCGGTAGGCCTCGATCTCGGTCCAGCGCTCCACGTAGCTCACTCCGGGCGGCCAGAGATCCGCCCCTCCCTGGCGCTGGAGAACGTGGCAGAGCTCGTGGTAGATGTCCATGAAGAGCGTGAGCGGCGGACTCTCCCGCAGATGGCCCGCTCCGATCACGATGCAGTCCGTCGCCGGCGAAACGACCGGCTTCCACCGGCGGCGGAACACCTTCGGCATCTCCTTCGGCGCGACGTACATCCACAGGTCCTGATCGACGAGCTCGATGAACGTCTCGGCGAACAGTCGCTCGCGCGCGGTCCGGTCCCGGACGAGCTGCCGCGCCAGAGGGAGCGCGTCGAGCCGGGGGAACGCGTCCAAGAGCGGATGGCGGCCGAGAGATAGGTCGCGGGAGACCTGAAAACCTTCGGGCGAGAAGTCGGTGGCGCGAAACGACTCCGACGCCCGATTCATTGGCTCGCCGCACGCGCTCCGGGAGATAAAGAGGGCGACGCCGTGCGCTCGCGCGCCGTTATCTCGGGGGCGGACTTCGACCCGGCGTGGCCCATCGCGTCGCCCGACCCGGAACGATCTCGGGCATGTCGATCGGACACGCCGAGACCCCGGACCATTCGAGCGGAGTCACGGCCGTACTGTTCGACGCACCTGCGCCGATGGTGGTCGACGTGCGGGGGGGTGCATCGGCGACCTACGATACCGCTTCGCTCTCTCTGGAAGCGACGTTTGGGCGGAGGTGGGCGATCTTCTTCTCCGGAGGGAGCCTCTACGGGCTCGACGCAGCACGGGGGATCCGCACACGGATCCTCGAGACGGGTGGGGGGCACCGCGCGTTTTCGAATCCCAACGTAGTGGTCCCGATTTCGGGCGCCGCGCTCTTCGACCTTCCGAGGCAGAAGGCCGCGATCCCGGATTACCTACCTCTCGGATACGAAGCGGCCCGGACGGCGACTCGCGGACGGGTCACGGTGGGGCGCGTGGGGGCCGGCGCGGGTGCAACGGTCGGAAAATACCTCGGGCGGCACCGGTCGATGGCGGGAGGAGTCGGCTTCGCTTCCGGCCGGGTCGGCTCGCGGGGGCGGCTCGCATTTCTCGTCGTCGTGAACTCCGTGGGCGCGGTGCGAGACCCGACCTCGGGCGAGTGGATCGCGGGCGCTAAGGGACCGACGGGACGAATCTTTCCCCCCGGGTCGGTCCGGGCATCGGCCGCCTGGACCCGCGGCACCACGCTCGGGCTCGTCGTGACCGACCTTGCCCTCTATCGACCCGAGCTCGCCCGGATCGCCGCGATCACCCACGCCGGAATCGCCTCGGCAATCACTCCGTACCACAGCTCAACGGACGGGGACGTCCTCTTCGTTGCGACGACGGAGCAGATCGACCCTGGGCGTCGCGACCTTCGGCCCGGGGAGCTCGCCGATCAACTCGGACACCGCGCCGCGGAGCTCGCGGTGACGGCCGTGATCGACGCGGTCCGCCCTGCACACGGTCGGGACTAACCGGAGGATCGCCGGTGAAGTGGGGTACCGCGGAGACCCCGGATGAGGTCCGCTTTGGTGACGATCCCGGTCAAATCCCCCCGGTGCGTCACGAGGACGGCGGCGTACCGGCCCAGAATCGGGGGCAAGAGTTCGGCGGGGAACGACTCGTCGACTACCGGATACGCCGTCTCCAGTACGTCCCGCACGCGCGCTCGCCGAGCGGTCGGTTCGCCGAGTGCGCGCAGAAGCGCTGATTCGGAGAGGGAGCCGACGACACGGCCATCGTCGACTACGGGAAGCTGCGAGAACCCCCCGGCCTCCATCCGACGGGCTGCTTCCGTGAGATACGCGCTTGACCCGATCGAAATGAGCGTGCGGCTCCGAAGGTCGCCCAAGGTCAGCTTGGGGGTCCTCAGTCCTTCCTGAGTTTCGAGGTAGGCAAGGATTCGCTGAACCAGCTCGTAGGACGGCTTGATCTGGCCGCGCTCGATGCGGGAAAGCGTCGCGTCGCTCCGGCCGACGGCATGGGCCAAGTCGCGCAGGGATACCCCGAGAGCGAGGCGACGCCGGCGGACCTCCGTGAGTGTGTCCACGGCCGCGGGAACTTCCTCGAGGGGATAAGGAAATTGAGGGTCAAAGCAGAAGCCGCCCGATACGGTCCGGTCCGAAAGGTAATGGTCCGGGAGAGCCATGACGCGACGGGAGGGGGAACCGCGATGGACTCCCGCGCTCGTCGGATCTCCTGGATTAGCCCCCCACCGGAGATTTGCTGCCTCTGCAAGGAACCTCTCGGAGATCCCGCCGAGACGAGCTCCTGGAACGGCAACCCCGCCCACCGGGACTGCGTGCGGATCCGTCTGATGCAGCGCGATCCTGCCTTTCGGGAGGCCGGGGACGCTGAGGAGCCCGCGGACGAGTCGGCCGATTCGATGGACGGGGTCCTGCCCCGGGACGACGACGAGATCGATTTTGAGTGACGGCGCAGGGGACGCGAAGGCTCTTCGACGTAGTCCGTCGCGTGATACCGTGTCGCTCCCTGGGCGTCATAAGTAATAAAAACCCGAGTTTCGTGGCTGAACCGTTCTCGAGCTCGAGGTGAGGCGTTCGGTGCCGGAAGTGGTCATTACGTGCGACTGGACCATGATGAGCAATCATCATGGGAAGGAGTTCCTGGGATTCGGAACCACGACCCCGGCCTACATCTTCCCGGAGGGCGTCTATCGGCGACTCTTCTACCCCACGATGCCGACCGACGAGCACGGCTACCCGCAGCAGGCCCCCTACGGGATGCGGAAGATCGAGGCGGCGCTGATCGACGGCGGGTTCGATGCGCGGATCGTTCACCCGGCCTTCCTCGACCGTTACATGCCCGGGGAGGCGAAGGTCCTCCTGATCTCGGGTCACGACTACTTCGGGCTGAATCCGCCGAGCTCGACGTTCGGCGGGGTCATGCGCCGCGAACCGTTGAACTGCGTCAACTTCAAGCGGATGCTCACCCAGCCCGCGGTGGTCGAGGCACGGAAGCGAGGGCTCAAGATCATCGCCGGCGGACCCTGCGCCTGGCAGCTCGCGCCGGCGACTCGTGTCAAGCTCCCGTGGATCCAGGAATTCCTGGATTCGTTCGGGGGAGTCGACACGGTCGTGGAGGGAGAAAGCGACGTCTTCGTCCGCGAAATCGTCGGAAAGGCGCTGCGCGACGAGTTCCTTCCGCCCCACGTCGTTCTCGCGGCCAAAGAGGCGCCGAAGGTCGAGCAAATCTCCACGATCAAGTATCCGAGCATCAACGGCCTCGTCGAGATCGGGCGGGGATGCTGCCGGGGCTGCTCGTTCTGCTCCGTGACGACTCGGCCCACACGATGGTACCCCCTCGACAAGATCGAGGAGGAGCTCCGAGTCAACGCGAAGATCGGGGTCCGGAAGGGGATCCTCCACTCCGACGACGTCTACTTCTACGGCAGCCCGAACGTGATGCCCCACGAGGAGAAGCTGATCCCTCTCCTCAAGCTCGCGAAGCGACACTATGAGCAGGTCGGCTGGAGCCACGTGGCGGTCGCCTCCCTGATGACCAAGCCGAAGCTCCTTTCGAAGTGCGCGGAAGTCCTCATCGACGAGAAGCAGTCGTGGTGGGGTGTGGAGGTCGGGGTCGAAACCGGGTCCCCGCACATGATCACCGCGGCGATGCCGGGGAAGGTCGCGCCGTTCAAGGCGTCGCAGTGGCCGGAGCTCGTGGTTCAGTCGGCGGGCCTGATGAACGACAACCACGTCTATCCCGCGTGCACGTTCATCGTCGGGCTCCCACAGGAGACCGAGGACGACGTCCAGCGGACAATCGACCTCATCGACGACCTCTGGGACTTCAAGGCACTCCTCGTGCCGATGTTCTTCGTCCCGCTCGGCCATCTCAAGTCCCGCGACTGGTTCCGGCGGGACCGGTTGAGCCCGCTCCAGGAGGAGCTCCTGAAGCGTGCGCTCACGCACGGGCTACGCCAATCCAAGGTGATGCTGAACGACTTCTTCGACTGGGAGGGTCGGCACACGGAGATCTACCGGGGCGCCTTCCGCGGATTCATCGGTTTCCTCGAGGTGATCTCGAAGATGCACGGCCTCTGGAGCCCGGCGAAGCACCCGGGTCGCGCGATCGTCGACCCGAACCGGACCCCGGAGCACCTACCCGTACCCACGATCCCGGTCCGCGAGTAGTCTTTCTCACGCTTCCCCTTCGGGGAACGCCTCGGGCGACGGCGGACCGGCCGGTCGGTGAACGGCACGCGGTCGGTACTCGGTGACCAGCGGCCCGCCCGACGACCGGCTCTCGACCACTTCGAGCATCGTTTCAGCTCCGTTGCCGTCGTACGCCCGCCAGGAGCCGGGCCCGAACGGAGCTCCGAGGATCAGATGTCGACGGCCCCAGTTGCGAAAGAGTCGTAGGTCCGCGTCCGAAGGGTGGAGCGCGCCCGATGGATGGGAATGGACCGTTCCCACGACCGTAAGGTCCGCGGGTAACATGTAGAGCTGGAAATTCGCGTGCCGTCGACCGGCCGTCGTCCCGGGCAAGAGCAGGAGTTCCCCGATTACGCCCGGCGGGTCGGCCCTGAGCACGCCGCCAAACTCGTTCGGGTACGAGGACCGGGCGCTCGCGAGGGCGCTCTCGAGCAGCCGTCGGGTGATCGCGCGGGGCGTCGAGCCGAGGGCAGGGGAACCGGCCGGACGCTTACGGCTGGGGCGGAAGATTGGCACCTGCGCCTCCTCGATCGGCGAACTCCTCGGACCACGGAAGGATCCGCTTCCCCCGCAGCCGGTGGAAGTACCGGGCCCCGAACCGCACGAGCCGCGCACGCCGCGGCGATCGGTAGACGGTGACGGATCCCTCCGGTGCGATCGGGTACTCTTCCTGGCCGTCGGGGATCACCACCGCTCCTCGACCGATGTCGATCGCGCGGAGGCGAACGGTCCGCAGTGGGTCGACGACGAGAGCTCGCGCCTCGATCCGAAACGGCGCGATGGTCGTCACGACGATCGCGTCGAGGTCCGGGTCGACGATCGGTCCGAGGGAGCTCAACGAGTAGCCCGTCGACCCCGTGGGGGTCGAGAGGATGATACCATCGGCCTGGATCCGTCCCACGACCTCGTCATCGAACGCGACCTCGAACAGCCCCATCTTGCCGACCCGGGCCGCGTGGGCGACGTACTCGTTGACGGCATCTGGGAGAGCGGAGGTGCCGAGCTGGGCGGCGAGCTTCATGCGCTCCTCGATGTGATAGTGACCGTCGACGAGCCGGTCGATCGCCGAAGCGAGATCGTCATCCGGGTTCGCTGTGATCTCCGCGAGGACCCCGACCGTTCCGGCGTTGATCGGGAGCAGCGGAACATCGGTCCGCCGCATCGCGTAGAGGAACGTCCCATCCCCCCCGATCGCGATCAGGACGTCGGGTCTCAGCCGCTCGATCGGTCCATGGGCTCGTTCCGGAGAGAGATCCCGGATCTCCTCGGAGAGCTCGAGTTCGGCCCGATCCCCGATCCGCTGAATGACGCGACGCGCGAGGTCCATCGCGGCCGGTTTCTTCGGGTTCGCGGTCAGACCGAGCTTCATAGCGCCCCGGATTCGGCGAGCCCGGGCGGAAGTCGCGGATCGCCCCAGGCAAAGACGCTCGTCCGCCGGTCGACGACGAGGGGGAACGCGTCGATCGAGTGCAGGTTCGCGTCGATCACGCCGCCTCCGGCCTCGAGCAGGATGCGATATGCTCCGGCGATGTCCGTCGCCCGAAGGTTCCGGTTCTCGTCCGAGTTCTCGAACAGGTAGAGGTCGGCGCTTCCCTGCGCGACCATCATCATCTCCAGCGACGCGCAGCCCATCGAACGGATCCGCCGACCACGACCGGCGAGCCGGACCGATCGCTCGGTCGCGCGGTGACCGAGATTGACAACGTAGACATCCCCCTTCGGGTTCCACGTCCGGGTCCGGATCGGCCGTCCGTCGCAGAACGCCCCGCCGCCACGCTCCGCCCAGTACGTCGTGCCGCGGAAAAGATCCCGAACCAGCCCGAGCTCAATCCCCGCAAGACTATCCTGACCCAGCGCGAACGAGACCGCGGCGAACGGGAAGTCCCGGAGCGCGTTGAGCGTGCCATCGATCGGATCGACGACCAACGTCCGATCGCCTCCCCGGGCGACGCGGCCGGCCTCCTCCGAGACGAGGTCCCAGCGCACCCCTTCCGCGTCCAAGACCCGGAGGATCTCGTTCTCTGCGAGCCGGTCCAGCTCCTCGGTCGGGGTTCCGTCGGCTCCCATCGCCACCACGTCCCCGCGGTGCGGCGAGGTCGCCGCATCGCGCACCACGCGCTGGACCGCGAGGCTCGCGCGGAACATGACCTCGAGTTCGGATCGGCTCGGCCCCGCCATCGACCGGCGGGAACCGAGCGACAGATTTGATGGTTCGCGACGCGTTCGCCGCTTCGAACCTCGGCGCGAGCTTATCTGGGAGGACCGTTCGCCGAGCCGATGAACCTCCAGTTCCTGGGAGGCGCCAACGAGGTCGGTTCCCTCGGGCTCGTCCTGCGAGACCACGGGCGTACCCTCCTCTTCGATTACGGGATGACCCCGTCGGACCCCCCGACCTATCCGCGCCCGGCGCCGACGAATGTGGACCTCGCCTTCCTATCCCATGCACACCTCGATCACTCGGGAATGACGCCGCTACTGAGCCGCATCCCGGGGGCGCGGCTCATCTCGACCCCAGTGACAATCGCGATCGCGGACCTCCTCACGAAGGACGCCCTAAAGGTCGCCCGGCTCGAGGGGTATCTCGCCCCCTACACGCACGAGGACATCCGGGCCCTGCATTCCCGGTTTACCGCAGTCGATCGCCACGCGACGTTTCGCCATCACGGAATCGAGGTCGAGTTTTCCCCGGCCGGGCACATTCCGGGAGCATCGATGGTCCTCTACCGGGGCGAGCAGGACGTGGTCTTCACCGGCGATCTCCAGACCCTCCCGACCCACCTCGTGGGCGGTGCCGATCCTCTCGAGTGCGACATCCTCGTCATGGAGTCCACGTACGCGGGGCGGGAACATCCGGACCGACGGGAGACCGAGCGGAAATTCCGGGACAAGATTTCCGAGACCATCGAGCGGGGTGGAACGGCGATCGTCCCCGCATTCGCGGTCGGGAGGGCCCAGGAGGTTCTCATGGCCCTTTCCGGGGCCGGATTCGAAACGTACCTTGACGGGATGGCCCGGTCCGTGAACGAGATCTATGAGGCGGCGCCGGAGTACCTTGCCGACGCACGGAGATTCCGACGGGCGATGGAGGGCGTCCGAGTCGTCGAGCACCCGGGGGACAGGGCCCGGGCCCTCCGCGAGGCGGAGGTCGTGGTGACGACCGGTGGGATGCTCGACGGTGGTCCGGTCCTGTACTACATTGGAGAGCTCTACCGCGACCCGAAGAGCTCGATCTACCTCACGGGTTTCCAGGTCGAGGGGTCAAACGGGCGTCGGCTCTTGGACGAGGGGGTTCTTGAGGTCGACGGAACCATCGTTCGTCCCGAGTGTGAGATCCAGAAGTTCGATTTCTCGGCGCACGCCGGTCACTCCGACCTCGTGCGGTTCGCGAAGGAGAGCCGAGCCGAGGCCGTCGTTCTGATGCACGGCGACCACCGCGAAGCATTGCGCGACGCCCTGCAGGGTTTCACCCGCGTTGTGCTACCCGAGAACGGGAAGTCGTTCGATCTCTGAGCGGGTGGCGAAGCGGGCAGTTCTCGGCGCAGCGCGGCCGCACCTCCAGGACGACAAGGCGTGCTCCGCGCCGTCGTCGTGCGCTTACCTCGAAGAGGAGGGATACTTGATCAGCAATACGACTTTTGAGACGAGCACCGGCACCTACACCTTGACCGTGCATCTCACCCTGAAGTTTTCGCTTTCACTCGCCGCCGGGGCCGGAGGGCCGGGCCACTACGCATTCTCATCCGGGGAGGTGGGAGCGGACGTGTTCCTGGACGACGAGACGAACTCCACCGGGGCGTACCTTGGAGAGACCTACAACGATTACACCAACTCGAGCTCTCCAACTACCCACAGCTATTCCCTCAAGGAGACGCTCACGACCTCCTCGTTCCAGTTCGTCGCGGGACACGAGTACATCGTAGAGCTCGGGGTGTCCGCCGACGTGGACACCGATGTATCGGCGCACGAAAGCGCGTCCGCGAGCCTGAACATGTATTCGTCCGGAAAGGGGGTCACGGTCACTTCGATCGTCGTTCCGTAACCGGTTCGAACGGAACCCGGACTCGGTGGGCCAGCTCGATGCGCCCTCCCCGGAGGCGTGGCTGGGGCTCTTCAGCTCAGGGGGGTGCCTCGAGCCGAATGTGCAGATCGTCGGCGGGATCGCGTGGACGAGGTCGGAGTCTCGGTCTCCGCCAGGTCGGGCGGTGGAGGCGTCTCCTCTTCCGTCACCGTTTCCTCGATGGGAGGCATCTCGCCCCTCGGCCGCACGAGTTCGCGGATGGCCTTCCACAGCGCGTCGATCCCCTCTCCCGTGACGGCCGAGACCCGGAGATGGTCGGTCGGGCGTCGTGAGAGATCGCACTTCGTGTCGACCACCACCATTGGAAGTTGGGGGAATTCCTCTCGCCACCGCGCGAGGAGCGCTTCCTGCTCGGCGATCGAATGCTCGGAGCTCTCCGTCGGGTCGATCACGAACAGGACCAATGTGGCGGCGCCTCGGACCGTGGTCGTGGCCTCGACTTCGGCAGGGTTTGCACGGTTACTTCGACCCAGGACCCCGGGGGTGTCGACGACCTGAAGGCGATCGAAGCCCAGGTCCGCGTGGCCCACGGCAATCGACGTGGTCGTGAATGGGTAGTCCGCGATCTTGGGATGCGCCGTGGAGAGACGCGCGACGAGCGATGATTTCCCCACGTTCGGGAACCCTGCCACGACGAGCGTCGGGGCCGAGGGGTCGAGGCGGGGACGATCCTTCAGGAACCGGATGATCTCCCGTAACCGGAGTAGGTCCGGATCGACCTCGCGGACGAAGCTCGCGAGCCTCCCGTAGAAGGCGCGGACTCGACCCCCCAGCTCTTCCGTACCTGAGGCCCGGTGAGTGGCTCGCTCTTCGTCTCGGGCAAGCCCCCGGATCCGCTCTTCGGCCCGCCGCACTCGACTCAGCGCGCGCTCGAGCGTTCCCTCCCCGAAGGAGGCACGGACGAGCGCCTGCTCGAATTCGCTCAGCGGTGGGTGGAGGAGCGGACGAGACTCAAGGCGCAGATGGCGTACGACGGTCGAGGAGCTCCGCACGACCTTGAGCTCTGCCCGGAGCCGGTCGCGGCCGGCTTTCGTTGGCCCACGGGGTGTGACCAGCGACGCGCGGTGGAACGCGGTATCCAAAATCTCCGCGGAGGGAACGAGCGGGGGTACCGCGGATTTCTTTCCTCGCGAGCGACGGGAGCCCATGGTGCGCATCGTGGAGCCTTCCCGCGCATCCGATTCGCGCGAATACCTTTGCGTACGTTGAGTTCCAGTCGCCGGTCCACCGGTTCCTAACTCCCTTGGCGCGCCGTATGGGTGAGACGGCCCGGACGGTCATGCCGTGAGACACGATACCACGTGCGACGACCCCTGGTCCTTCGAGCGGTACTGCGCAGGGAAAAACCGTCCGGTTTCCGGCACGCTCTTATGGCCGCCTCCGCTTTCGATGCGACGGGGGGGAAGCCTGTGCCGCATTGGATTTCCGACGACCCGGGGGAAGAGGCCTCGATGCTCAGCGCGCTCGGACTCTCATCGACCGAAGAACTGTTCGCGGACGTGCCGAAGAAGGCCCGTCTCGGTCGACTCGGGATCGGACCCGGCCACGAGGAATTCGAGGTCGTGGAGACGATCGATCGGATCCTGGAGCGGAACCGGACTCTGACCCACTTCGCGTGCTTCCTTGGGGGGCGTGTCACGCCCCGTTATGTTCCCGCCGCCGTGGACGCGATCCTCTCCCGGAGCGAGTTCTACACCGCGTACACCCCGTATGAGTCCGAGACCAGTCAGGGGATCCTTCGGTCTCTCTTCGAATTCCAGAGTCTTTGGGTCGAGATGACCGGGCTCGATGTCGCGAACGCTTCGCTCTACGATGGGGCAACCGCTGCCGGTGAGGCGCTCCTGTTCTGTCGGCGACTCCACGAGGGTCACCGCTTCCTCGTTCCCGCGAGCCTGCCATGGGAGGAGAAGAGCGTGCTCAAGAACTACGCGACCGGCCCGAACCTGCTCGTCGAGGAAATCCCGTACGATCCTCGGACGGGATGCCTCGACCTTGAGTTCGTCCGCCGCGAAGTTGCGACTGGGAACGTGTTCGGTGTCCTCGCCGACGTGCCCAACGGCTTCGGTCACGTCGACGAGGGTGTTCTTGACCTGAAATCGACCATCGGGGACGTGCCGTTCGTCGTTTCCGCCGATCCTCTCTCGCTGTCCACTCTCGCCCCGCCCGGCAGCTACGGCGCGGACGTCGTCGTCGGGGAGGGTCAAGGGTTCGGGGCCGCTCCGTCCTTCGGGGGTCCTCTCCTTGGCCTCTTCGCGTGCCGACGCGAACACATGCGCGCCGCTCCGGGGCGCATCGTCGGGGCGACGCTCGACGCGGTGGGTCAACGAGCGTACACGTTGACATTGACCACGCGCGAGCAGCACATCCGCAGGTCCCGGGCTACCTCCAACATCTGCACGAACGAAGGGCTGATGGCGCTCGCATTCGTAGTCTACGCGAGCGTCGTGGGACCGCGAGGCCTCGCCCAACTCCAGACGGCGCTCGCCGAGAAGGCGCACGCCCTGGCCAGTGCGCTCGGTGGGATCGACGGCCTCCGAGCCCCCCGGTTCGAGTCCCCATTCCTCGGGGAGTTCACGGTCGAGATTACCAAGGGAACGGCGCGTGGGTTCCTCGATCACCTCGAGCAGCACCGTATTCTGGGGGGCCACCCCCTCGCCGATCCCCGGCCCTCGGCCGGATCCCAACCGGAACGCGTGCTCGTCGCCGCGACGGACTGGATCGGGGCGCCCGAGATCCAGAAGTACGCCCATGCGGCCCGTTCGGCGTTCGGACCATCCGGAGGTGCGCCATGACGTACCGTCAGGCGCGGTGGGAGGAGCCCGACATCTGGGACCTCGCCCCCCTCCGGACCGGTGACGCGCCTGGGACGATTTCGGGAGTCCCCGAGCGATTCCGTCGGAAGGAGTTCGTGCGCTGGCCCGAGCTCTCCGAACAGGAGGTCATGCGCCATTACACCCGCCTATCCCAGATGAACTTCGGCGTCGACAGCGGGTCGTACCCCCTCGGCTCGTGCACGATGAAGTACAATCCAAAGGTCTCGGAGCTCCTCGCCCGGCGCAAGCACGCTGTCGAGCTTCACCCCTACCAACCCGAATCGACGGTCCAAGGCGCCCTCGAGCTGATCTGGCGGCTCGAGCAGGTCCTCACGAAGGTCACCGGCATGCCCGAGGTCTCACTCCAGCCGGCGGCCGGGGCCCATGGGGAGTACGCATCGCTTCTCATGGTGCGCGCCTACTTCCGCGACCGGGGCGAGGACGGAAAGCGGACCGAGGTCCTTCTCCCCGACACTGCGCACGGTACGAACCCTGCCTCCGCCGCGATGGCGGGGTACACAACTCGAGAGATTCCCTCGAAGGAAGGCTGCGTCAACCTTGCAGCCCTCAAGGAGGCGGCGTCGGAGAAGACCGCGTGCTTCATGCTGACGAACCCGAACACCGCGGGGCTCTTCGAGAGCGAGATTCTCGAGATCGCGAAGTCGGTTCACGACGTCGGCGGGATGCTCTACTACGACGGCGCGAACCTGAACGCGATCCTCGGCATCACGAACCCCGGTCGGATGGGATTCGACGTCGCTCACTTGAACCTGCACAAGACGTTCGCCACGCCGCATGGCGGAGGCGGGCCCGGAGCCGGGGTGCTCGCGGCGGGCGCAACGCTCGCCCCGTACCTTCCCGTGCCCCGGATCGTGAAGCAGGGCCGGAAGTTCCACCTCGAGTACGATCGCCCGAAATCGATCGGAAAGATCAAGACGGCGTACGGGAACTTTGGTCTGGACCTGCGTGCGTACGCCTTCGCGCTCACCCATGGCGAGGAAGGCCTCAAGCATGTTGCGCGCCGTTCCGTCCTGAACTCGAACTACGTCGCCTCGCGTCTCGGGAAGTTCTTGCCCCGGCCGTTCCGGCCGCTCGTCAAGCATGAGTTCGTCCTGGCCGGCACTCCCCTTAAGGAACGGGGACTCCGAACGCTGGACCTCGCCAAGCGCCTCCTCGACGAAGGGGTTCACGCGCCCACGATCTACTTCCCGTCGCTGGTCGACGAAGCGCTCATGGTCGAACTCCCGGAGACGGAGAGCAAGCGGGAGCTCGATCACTACATCGCCGCGTTCGAACGCGCGATCAACGACTCGACGGAGAACCTGCACGCCGCGCCCCACTTCACCTCGGTCCGAAGGGTCGACGAGGTGCGGGCCGCCCGAGAGCCGACTCTTTCCTGGAAGGACCTGCGCGCCGGCGCAAAAGCTGAAACTCCGTGACGGCTGGGGAGTCGCAATGAAATCCCGCGTCGAGAAGCTCTTCGCTCGGATGGACCCGAAGCCGGACGCCCTCGTGCTTGCGAACTCGGTCGACCCCCACCTCGATCAGAGCTTCTTCTATCTTTTCGAGGTACCGAGTGGTCTCTTCGAGGGCTCCGTTGCGGTGGCCCACCCCGACGGCTCGCTGGACGTCCTGACCTCTCCGCTCGAGGCGGAATCGGCGGAGCAGGCCGCGAAGCGGGACCCGCACGTGAAGGTCCACGTCGTGGACCGGGAGAAGACTGACCAGCTCGTCCCACAGCTCGTCGGTTCTGCGAAAACGATCGCGCTCCACTACCGGGAGATGACGCACGACTGGTTCGTGCGTCTGGAGAAGATCTTTCCCCAGGCGAAGTGGCTCGATGCATCCGACGCGATCCGCCGGTGCCGGGTCACCAAGGACGGCGACGAGCTCGAGCGGCTGAAGCGGGCCGCCGCGATCGGATCGGCGGTCGGTCGGGAGATCCCCTCGATCCTGAAAGGCGGAATATCCGAGAGGGAGCTCGCTTCGGAGATGGAGTACCGCATGGGTCGCCATGGAGCGAACGGCCGTTCGTTCGCGACGATCGTCGCGTTCGGCGCGCACAGCGCCGAACCCCACTACCAGCCGGGGACTTCGCGCCTGAAGTCCGGCGACTCGATCGTCTGCGACTTCGGGGCGATCTACGACCGGTACGTCTGTGACATCACCCGCTCGTTCCATTTCGGGCGTCGGGACGACGAGATGATGCGCGTCCACGAGACCGTCGAGCGTGCGCAGGAGGCGGCGCTCGCCGCGGTTCGCCCGGGGGCACCCGCGAAGGAGGTCCATCTCGCGGCGCAGCGGGTCATCGACGACTCCCCGTGGAAGGGTCGGCTGACCCACGGGGTCGGTCATTCCATCGGCCTCGCGGTCCACGATGGATGGGGATACGGACCGAGTGCGGAGGATCTCCTGGAGCAGGGAATGGCGATCACCGTCGAGCCGGGGATCTACCTCCCAGGCAAAGGCGGGGTCCGCATCGAGGACGATATCGTGGTCACGAAGAGCGGGTATGAGTTTCTGACGACCGCGCCGCGGTCGTACCTCGAGGTCTCGGCGTGAAGTTCGGCGTCCTGACGGGGGGTGGAGACTGCCCCGGGCTCAACGCAGCGATCCGGGCGATCGTCCGTCGCGCCGCGAAGTTCGGGGACGCGACGGTCGGGTTCCGGGACGGATGGAAGGGGGTGCGCGACGGGTCCGTGCGGCCCCTCGGGGTCGCGGACGTCCAGGAGATCCTCAATCGGGGAGGGACGATCCTCGGCAGTTCGAGGACGAATCCGTTCGCGAAACCGGAAGATACGACCCGGGTCCTCGACCATCTCGCCGAGCTTCGGATCGATGCGCTCGTAGCGATCGGAGGCGACGACACGCTGACCGCTGCGCGGGAACTCCATCGTCGCGGGCGCCCCGTGGTCGGAGTTCCGAAGACGATGGACAACGACGTCGCGGGCACGGACTGGACGTTCGGGTTTCATTCCGCCACGGCGGTCTCGGTGGACGCTCTCGAACGCCTTCGCGACACCGCGGCGAGCCATCACCGGGCGATCGTCCTCGAGGTGATGGGACGCCACGCTGGGTGGGTGGCGCTCGCGACCGGCCTTGCCGGTGGCGCCGACGTGACGCTTGTCCCCGAGGAGCCGTACGACGAGGGTGCCGTGATGCGACACGTCCGCGCCGCGGTCGAGGCACGCAGCTACGCGCTGATCGTCGTGAGCGAAGGGATTGACCTCGGCGCCCGCCGGGGGAGCGCGGGAGCTCGCGACGAGTTCGGCCACGAGCTCCTTCGAGAGCGGGAGGTCGGCTCGGAGCTCGCCCGCCGGATCCAAGAGACGACCGGGGTCGAGACCCGCAGCGCGCAGATCGGCCACATTCAACGTGGGGGCGCTCCGGAGCTGTTCGACCGGATCCTCGCCACTCGGTTGGGGTCGTACGCCGTCGACCTCGCCCGAGCGGGCCGATTCGGCGAGGTGGCGGTCCTCCGCGGTCCCGAAATCACCGGGATTCCCCTCGACGAGGCCATCGGGACCCCGAAAATCGTGAGCCGGGAGTGGCTCGACCTCTTGCACACGTTCGACGCATAGGGACGGACGATGGCGGTCCGCGCGCTTTGGTTTCACGACGCTGCGCTCTTCGTCCTGGACCAGCGGGCACTCCCCGGGCGGACCACCATCCTTCGGCTGACCCGTGTCGAGCAGGTCGCCGATGCAATCCGGACGTTGACGGTCCGGGGGGCGCCCGCGATCGGCGTGGCCGCCGCCTACGGAATGGTCCTCGCTCACCAGGACGGCCGGTACCGCCCGGATCGAGCGGCGCGCATCCTCCGAGCGACGCGGCCCACCGCGTACGACCTCTCCGTCGGAATCGAAACCGTACGCGCGGCGTGGGCTGCGGGGAGAGACGTCCACGCGGCGGCGGATTCGTACCGTCGTAAGATTGTCGAGGAGTGCCACCGAATCGGCATCGCGGGGGCCCCCCTCCTTCGGAATGCGTCGACCGTCCTGACGCACTGCAACGCGGGGGCCCTCGCGACCGTCGAGTGGGGGACCGCGCTCGCTCCGATCCGGGTCGCCCGCGAGCGTGGGGCACATCTGTTCGTCTGGGTCGACGAAACCCGTCCGCTGCTCCAGGGATCCCGGCTCACCGCGTGGGAGCTCGCCCGGGAACGAATCCCCCATGCGGTGATCGCCGACAATGCCGCCGGCTACTACCTCGCCACGGGCAAGGTGGACGCGGTGTTGGTGGGGGCGGACCGGATCGCGCGCAACGGAGACTTCGCGAACAAGATCGGCACGTACGAAAAGGCGGTCGTCGCCCGGGAGAACGGGGTCCCGTTCTACGTGGCGGCCCCGTGGAGCACGTTCGACGTTGACCGACCGGATGGGCACGCGATTCCGGTCGAGGAACGGGATCCGGAAGAGGTGCTCGAGGTCGGCGGGAAGCGTCTCGCGCCCCGAGCGAGTCGCGCCCGCAACCCTGCGTTCGATGTGACGCCCGCGAAGTTTGTCACGGCCTTCGTGACGCCGGGGGGCGTCGTACGCCCTCGGGATCTCGCGCGTGCGCTCTCGAAAGCCCGGCAATCCGAAGACTAGAGTCGAGCGAGATCCGGCCAGGGCGAGCGCCCTAGAGGAGCGGCTGGTTCAGGAAATGTTCGATGCTCCGTAGCCCGGAGCTAATGCTGGCCGCCACGTCGACTCCGAGCTGATGGAGAAGCAGGACGAGCCCGAGCAGCATCATCACGGCCACGAACCACGTCGTCATCGTCTTCATCGTCGGTCTCCCTCCTGCGGGAGAGCGGTGGGTCCGATTCGCTACATAAACCGCCGGTTCGACTGGCAGTCGTGGTCGAACCGGTCGTTCCGACGCGACCGGCCGGACGCGCGCGTGCGCTCGCGAGCGTGGGCGCGCGGACCCGAAGGGAGACGCCTCGGCCGCCGGCAAGCCTCATAGCCACGAACGAATAGGCCAGCGAGGTTGCCCTGGTAGTCTAGTGGTCTAGGATGTAGGTCTGTCGAGCCTGCGACTCGGGTTCGAAGGTGCGGGGGGGATCTCCCCCTCCGTCCCGAAACTCCCGACCAGGGCGCCTCCCCCTCCGGGACGAGCCGCCGGTGGCCACGCCACCGAGAGCCCATATTCTCAGGAGGAGTACTCACCACGAATGCCCGAGGAAGCGAAGGGGAAGGACGAGGCTGGACCCACCTACCTCTCCCACGCGGTGGGCGATGCCCTTCGCGGGATCGCGGAGAAGCGCCTCTTCGAGCTCGTTCGCAAGGGTCCGATTCCCCACCATCTTGCGATCATCATGGACGGCAACCGCCGGTTCGCCCGGTCGATGGGCATCACCGTGAAGGACGGGCACGAGAAGGGTCGGGACACCCTCGAGGAACTCCTCGACTGGTGTCTTGAGCTGAACATCCCGATCCTGACCGTGTACGCTCTCTCCACGGAGAACCTCAGCCGATCGAAGGACGAAATCGATGCGCTGATGGACCTTTTCGACCGATCGCTTCGGCAGATCGCCGTGGACGAGCGCGTTCACCGCCACCAGATCCGGGTGCGAGTGATCGGCAACCGCGAGGTCCTGCCGCCGCGAATCCGCGAAGCGATCGATCTCGCCGAGCGAGCGACGGCGAACTACTCGGCATACCGGTACAACGTGGCGCTCGGCTACGGCGGACGCGACGAGATCGTCGAGGCGATCCGGGAGTTGGCGCGCGAGGTCCGCGACGGGCGTCTCGAACCCGAGGCAATCGATTCCGAAGCGGTGAGCCGCCACCTCTACACCGCGGATCTGCCCGATCCGGACCTTGTGTTCCGCACAAGTGGAGAGGAGCGAATCTCGAATTTCCTCCTCTGGCAGTCGGCGTACAGCGAGCTCTACTTTTCCGACGTCCTGTGGCCGGGGCTTACCCGGCTCGAATTCCTTCGGGCGATCCGATCCTACCAGCTTCGTCAGCGTCGCTACGGTGAGTAGCTGGGGAAGTCGCAGAAATCGCCCCGATCTTCGATTCGTTCCGGGCCCCGGCGAAGAGCGAACCGCTGGGCCACCGGCACGTGGACCTGCGACCTATGGTCCTCCCGAACGGGTCGGGCGACTTCGAGTTTTTCCTTCGGCACCTCGCAGCGATCGGGATCCTTCCTGCGGCGATCCGCCCACACGAAGCTCGGTGCGCCCCCGGATCAGGGCATGGTCGACCCAGAAGTATACTACTGAATGTTTCAGAAGCGTTCGACGATTTGTCCGGACTCGCATTCCGATAGGAAAAATCGAATTTCGACCGACCGAGACCCCCCGCAGGTGCGGGGATTAAGCACCCATATTTCTGGGACATTTCGAAAGGATTATTATTTGGACTCTTCCACCTCGAGGCATGGCTTCGTACGCCCACCCCGAAGTTCTGGTGGAGACGGATTGGGTTGCCGCAAGGACGAACAACCCTGAGATTCGGATCGTGGAAGTCGACTACGATCCGGTAGCGAATTATGACGTGGGGCACATCCCTGGCGCCGTTCTCTTCGATTGGAGAAGGGACATCAATGACCCGGTGAGCCGCGACATCCTCTCGGCCGAGGCACTCACCGGTCTGCTGCAGAAGTCCGGCGTCTCCCCCTCGACCATCGTCGTTCTGTACGGCGATTTCAACAACTGGTTCGCTGCCTTCGCCTTCTGGGTCCTCACCTATTACGGAGTTCCGAACGTTCGGCTCATGAACGGCGGTCGAAAGAAGTGGATCGCCGAGGACCGTCCCCTTTCAAAGGAGGCCCCCCACCCTGCCAAGGGCACGTCTCGGGCCAGCGGACCCGACCCGAAGCTCCGTGCGTACCTGGACGAGGTCCGCAAGGTGCTCCCTGACGTCAAGGCCGGCAAGTTCACGCTCGTCGACGTCCGGGGGCCCAAGGAGTTCTCGGGAGAGATCACAGCGCCCCCCGAGTACCCCACCGAACATGCACAACGCGGAGGACACATCCCAGGCGCGAAGAACGTGCCGTGGGCGCAGGCCGTTCGGGACGATGGGACATTCAAGTCTCGAGACGAGCTAGAAGCCCTCTACGGAGCGCAAGGGATCGGTCCGACGCAGCCGGTGATCACCTACTGCCGCATCGGCGAGCGGTCCAGCCACACCTGGTTCGTCCTGCGCTACCTTCTCGGGTTCCCGGACGTCCGGAACTACGACGGATCCTGGACGGAGTGGGGGAACCTCGTTCGCAGTCCGATCGAAAAGTGACTGGGGACGAAGGCGCCGCGTTACGGGAACTGCGCAGTGGCTCGTGGATGAAGGGTCAACGCTTGGCCGAACAATCCATCGGGCATGGGCGGGATCCGTCGGTCCCTTGGCCGCCACTGATTCCTCCGACGTCCCCACGAGCGGTACTGAGTTCGCCGGAGCTGGAGGCCCCGGTACGGCTCAACCCGCTGAACGCCGAGACTTCGCTTGCGGCACTGCAACCCGCCGTCACCCCCACTCGCGGATTCTTCATCCGTTCGCATTTTCCCACTCCCTCTCTCGACGCGTCCACATGGCGACTCGGTGTGGGAGGGGAGGTGGAGAAGCCTCGGAAGTGGACGTTGGCCGAGCTTCGGGACCTTCCGACGACCCGAGTGGTCGCGACGCTCGAATGCGCGGGGAATAGCCGGAGTCGGTTACCGAACATCGCCGAAGGCGAACTTCGGTGGGGGGACCGCGCGATCGGCGCGGCGGTGTGGGAAGGTGTCCCTCTTTCGGTGTTGCTGGAGGAATCCCGACCTCGCCAGGACGCCCATCAAATCGTCTTCACTGGCGCGGAAAAGGGAAGTTCGAACGACCCGGCTCGACGGTTTTCTCGCGGACTCTCCATCGACACGATGGACCGGGTCGCCGACATCCTCATCGCGACGGAGATGAACGGAGAGCCGCTCTCGCCGGATCATGGGTGGCCCGCCCGTCTCATCGTCCCCGGCTGGTACGGAATGGCTTGGGTCAAATGGCTCTCCAGGATTCACCTTCGGAAAGAGGCGTTCCGGGGGTACTATCAGGCTACCAGGTACGTCTACGCGTACCAGCAGAACGGGGAGCGACTTACGAAGCCGGTGACGCGGATCCGGGTCAAGTCGCTGATCATCTCCCCTCTTCCCGGAGATCGCCTCGCGTGGGGCAGGTCACACATCATTTCCGGGAAGGCGTGGTCCGGATCTGGCCCAGTGACTCGGGTCGAGGTCGACGCTGGCTCGGGGTGGATGCCCGCGAGCGTGAGATCCGGAGATGGGCCCTACGACTGGTGCAGCTGGGAGTTCGCCTGGTCCCCCGAGCGGCGCGGGCCCGTGCTGCTTCGGGTGCGGGCGACCGACGCGGAAGGCGAGACTCAGCCGGAAGAGCCGTTCCTGAACGAATTCCAGTATGGCATGAACGCCGTGCATTCCGTGGAGGTCATCGTGTCATGACCAGAGGGGGAGGCTCGTGAACGGTGCGCCGGGCCCTATTCGCCACTCGTCGGAGCCGTCGGACGATCGCCGGTCGGCGGCCTCCCTCACCGCCTCGCCGCCGCACCCAGCATTCCGCTCCGACCGAACTTCCTCCCCCCCGCGGATCGCTCCCAGGGCGCTCGGGAGCCTGCTCTCGAGCGCCGAGCCGCCGGTGCTTCTCGACGTGCGGTCTCGGGATCAGCGGACGATTGCCCGCTTGTCGGGGGACCAGTGGATCCCCCTGGAACAGCTTGTGAACCGAACCGAGGAGCTGCCCCGCGACAAGCTGGTCGTCGTATACTGCCATCATGGCGGCAACGCACGCCGGGCGGCTGACGTCTTGCAGCAATCTGGTCACACCAACGTCGCGATGCTGGAAGGTGGAATCGACGAGTATTCCCGCCTCGTCGACCCGACGATCCCGCGCTATCGCGATGAGCCTTCCGAGCGCTTGGTCTTCCAGCAGTTTCCCAACCTCGGGACCGGGTGCCTTGCCTATCTGCTCCACGACCGCTCCAGCGACGACGCGGTGATCATCGACCCGGGTCGGGAGATCGCCCCCTACCTCAAGGCCCTCTCCGACCAGCGACTTCGCCTTCGGGCGATCGTCGAGACGCACACCCACGCCGACCACCTGTCGGGGCACGGCGCCCTTCACGCGGGAACGGGTGCCCCGATCTGGCTCAGCCACCGGTCTCCGGCGCAGTACCCTCATCGCACCCTCGCCGACGGCCAAGGGGTCGATTTTGGGGACTCGGAACTCGTCGTCTTGGAAACTCCGGGTCACACGCTCGACCACGTCTCCCTCCGGGCCGACGGCATGGTGTTTACGGGGGACACGCTCCTCCCAGGTTCCTGCGGCCGGACCGACCTTGGGACGGGAGACCCCGAGCTACTTTGGCAGAGCCTTACGACGAAGCTCCTACCCTTGCCGGACGAGACGGAGGTGTTCCCGGCCCACTATGGTCACCTCCACGGACTCCCTCCCCCGGAACACTACTCGTCGACGATCGGGTTCGAGCGCCGAACGAACGAGGCACTCCTTCAAACGACCCGCGAGGCGTTCCTGACCTACATGACCGAGGGGTGGCCGCCCAAGCCCGCAGGATTCGAGCGGACCGTATCGACCAATCTCCGAGAATAGCGCCCGTCCGAGGAGAAAACGTATCATTTCCCCTACCTCATTGATCGGCACGATCGAACGAGGGCGGGACGAGTCCGGTAACGGATTGATCTGCGGGCGAATCGTCTGCGGTGCCAACCGGTAGGGCGCCTAACCTCTCTACGCGCTTATCAGTCGGTTGCCGGGCGAGGAACCGATGGCCCAACTCGACACCCTCGGGCGGCTGGAACGAGGATCCGGATTCATTCCGT
This sequence comes from Thermoplasmata archaeon, assembly GCA_035623855.1. GTDB lineage: Archaea > Thermoplasmatota > Thermoplasmata > Lutacidiplasmatales > UBA184 > Lutacidiplasma. The sequence continues at coordinate 29,490 of DASPSQ010000023.1, forward strand.
AGCAGGAAAAAGAAGAGAATGGAAGGGGTTGAACCCTCCCGCCCCCACGGAAAGGGTTGGTCGCAGAGGGTCCTGTCACCGCTGCGTCAAGGGACCACTTTGATCCGGATGGAGTGATCGCGGGCCTTCACGTCGTGGATGATCACGTGGGTCGACGCCTCGAGGTAGACCCCGATGGAGTAGTTGTCCGCGAGCACCGATTGGATCGTTACGTTGTTGGAGGCGACCACCTGGACGCCGATCGAGTCGTTGAACGCGGTAATCTCTTCGACATAAGCCTTCGACACGTTGTGGAGGTAGACCGCAATGGACGACGTGACCTCCCCCTCGACCCCGTAGATCTGGGTCGCAAGGGAACCGTCGACCTCGACGCCGACGGACACGGAGATCGCCGTGACTCCGACGATGGTCGTATCGTACGATAGAGTGGCGTTCACCCCGACGGAGCCCTGGGTCGCGACGACCACGTCCACCGTGGTCCCGGTCGAACCCGGAAGGTAGTAGTATGGGTCGAACCCGACCCCGAACCCGTAATCGGCCCCACTGGCGACGCCGTACGCCCCTTCCTCCGCGGTGATCGTGGAGTACGTCCCATCCGAGCTGCTCAGGGATACCACCCCGGTGGAGAAGGACCCGACGGCCTCGACGTCCGAGACCGACGTATGGGACGACCCCATGTCGGTTACGCCCGTCGAGGCGTATTCGGCGAGTACGTTCTCGACCTGCGTCTTGACCGAATCGCCGACCCACACGCCAGCACTGCTGAGCTCGGAGGTCACGTCATCGACTATAACGTCCTTGTCGTGCCAGAGCACGATCTGGATATTGGAATCAAGCTCGTCCGTGACTTGGTTCGCGACTTCAGCGTGCGCACCGTCGAAGATGTTAATCCCCGATGTCCAGTAGAAGAGTGTGTAGAACGTCGGCGCCGGAGCGAGAAGCCCCTGCTCGGGAGGACTTGCGTAATCAGCGAAGACGAAGTTCCCCCCGGACGAATCGAGTCCCTGGTACACCTCGGCTACGGTGAACGGAACGGTGACTCCTACGGTCATGAACACCTCGAACGTCGCGTATCCGTAGTCGTTCACGTGCTCGAACGTGAAGTTCATGTTGACGACCAAGTCGTCGAAGAAGAAGAACGGGGCCTTCACCCCGGTCACATTCTGGGTGAGGCTGACGAACTGCGAGTTCGAGAACGCGTACAGGGGAGCGCGGAGCGAACCCGGCGCCGGGGTCAAGCTGAGGTGGTAGGACGTATCCGTCCCGGTCACGGTCGTGCCGTTCAGTTCCTGGAACCCGGCGGCGAAGGCTTGGACATAGTAACTGGTCGTCCACGGCGCGCCGAGCGGAGGGAGGTACGTGTCAAACTTACCGGCATCGGTCGTGGGCAGCCAGCTCATGTTGTCCCGCTCGTTGAGGGTTGTGTTCCACGGGTCAAGGACCGGTGGGGTGTTGCTCACAAAGACGAATCCGTACGACGGGGTAATCGAGCCGGCGAAGTGGATGAAGCCGGATTTCACCGAGACGTACGGCTCCGCCCCCCACAGGCCGTAGAGCATCGTGGGGCCCTGGTGAAACACCAGCGTGTGGCTCGGCGTCCAGTAATCCGCGATCCCTGCCGCAGTCTCGCCGGTGTCGCCCCCCCAGTTGTACGCCGAGGGAACGGATCGGAAGCCCCCATGGGTCGCGTTGGAGTACTCGAGCTGCATCGTGCCGCTGATGGAGCGGAAGACCGAGTTGTCCCCTCCGATGTTCCCGACCAGGACGATCTCGGCGTCCCGGAAGAGTCCCGTCGGGGTGAGAGCGAACCCATCGATCGAGAACCCCGGAGGACGGGGGTGCGCCCGCGAAGCGTTAAACACCACCTGGTCGGAGATGCCCGTAAAGACCTGGCCGGTCCCGGCTTCGATGATCCGGTACCCGTACGACACGACCGAGCGCTTCTGTGCGTTCGTCGTGGCGTTGTTGTACAATTGGACAGTCACGGGGTACGAGGTGGGGCTCACCGGGATCGTCCCGCCGACGCACTGGAGGACGCCACCATAGACGTCCAGGATTTCCTGCACCCCGGCGGATCCATTGTTGCACGCGGAGTAGATCGTCCCCGGCGCGATGTAGAACGGGTTGTGGGTCGCCGAGGTCAGGTTGAACGTGTCGGAGACGAAGTGGATGCCGGTGTCGTTGTAGTTCAGAACGTTCTGGGTCCAGAAGAATCCCTTGTCGGAGCCGGGGATCGAGATGTTCGTCGCGACCGTGTTGAGCTGGATCCCGAACTCGTTGAGGCTCCCGACCTCCCCAAGGTGTTGACCCGATACCTCGGTCACGTGGGTGGAGGCCGGGTCGGTGACGTTGGGCGGGGTGTAGAAGGTCACCTCACCCAGGATGTGCGAGGTGTTGTAGGAGTACGTCTTCACGCCGAGGCCGAAGTCCGTGAGGCCCAACGGCGCGGGCTCGGCAACATAGAACGGATTGACCGAGCCTGTCGTGGCAGTCGCGGGATGCATGAGCAATGCGAGATTCGGTAGAGAGGTCAAGGGCGAAAGCGCGGGGCCCTCACGGGCCAGGGATTCGATCCAGGGGACGTTGCGCAGCGTCGGGGGAAGCCCAGAGAGCATTGTAGACACCGGAGTCGACTGGGGCGTCAGCGACGCAAGGCGTGAGTCGCTCGGGACTTGAGAGCCGGCACGAGCGGTCTGCGCCACGTCAGCAGCCGGACCACTCGCAGGAGTTTCCAAGGAGTGGGATCCCACGCCTCCCGACAGCAACGTACCTGCCGGTACGATCATGAGAGCGCCGATCGCAATCGCCGCGAGGACCGACCAGCCCTTAGCGGAGGGCCAGCTGAACGTCGACATTGTAGGGTGTATAGGGGTCTAGCGCTCAGAGTTTTTGGTCCAATCTCGAAATCACATTCGGCAGATCCGCGGGATGGCGCGCGTTCGACGCGCTTCTTCCGACCCTCGACCGTCGCGGCTCACCACCCGGCTTCGACTGCTGCCGAGGGCCCGACGACTTGCGAGAAGACAGAGGACGATCCCCTGACGGCTGTAATCAACCGGAAGCACAGGTCCCCCCATCGAGGATACGACGTACTCCCGGACGTCCCGGCCAATTGGGGACGATCTCGCTCCCAGAGAAGCCTTCGGTGGAACACGAAAAAACACGACCGCGAATTGGCTCGCGACGTGTGGTTCGATGTCTCACCTTCTCGTGGATTCGGGAATAGACCCCTCCCGGACGGGGTTAACACTTGGCGAAAATCCCAAAGCCTTGATATGAGCTATCATTAAATACAACCGCTTTTCTACCGAACTCGACTGCCGAGAGGACTCTCGGAGGGAATGACGATGTTGACAGGACAGACGCCGATCCTAGTGCTGAAGGAAGGAACGAAGCGTGAGAAGGGCCGTGGAGCGCTCTCGAACAATATCCAGGCCGCGAAGGCGATCGCGGACGCAGTGCGCTCGACCCTCGGCCCGCGGGGCCTCGACAAGATGCTGGTCGATTCGATGGGCGACGTGGTCGTCACGAACGACGGCGTCACGATCCTGAAGGAGATGGACGTCGAGCACCCGGCGGCCAAGATGATGGTCGAGGTCGCGAAGACTCAGGATCAGGAGGCCGGGGATGGAACCACCACCGCGGTGATCCTCGCGGGCGAGCTTCTAAAGCGCGCGGAGGGTCTGATCGAGCAGAACATTCACCCCACAATCATCTCGCAGGGATACCGCCTGGCGTCATCGAAGTCGCTCGAGCTCCTGCAGAACGTGAGCCAGCCGGTGACGATCACCGACCACGACACCCTACAACGAATCGCGGTCACTTCGATGGCCTCGAAGTCGGTCTCGTTCAACCGCGAGATGATGGGAGAGATCGCGGTGAAGGCGATCTCCGCCGTCGCTGACAAGAAAGGGGAGGGTTACTCGGTCGATCTCGACAACGTCCAGCTGATCAAGAAGCAGGGCGGCTCGATGACCGACACGCAGCTCATCGAGGGGGTCATCGTGGACAAGGAGAAGGTCCACTCGGGAATGCCCTCCCGGGTCGAGAACCCGAAGATCGCCCTCCTGGATGCCGCGCTCGAGATCAAGAAGACCGAGATCGACGCGAAGATCGAGATCAACGACCCGACGCAGCTGAACGCCTTCCTCCAAGAGGAGGAGAACATGCTGCGGAAGATGGTCGACCAGGTGAAGAAATCCGGGGCGAACGTCGTCCTCTGCCAGAAGGGAATCGACGACCTCGCGCAGCACTTCCTCGCGAAGGAGGGAATCTACGCCGTCCGACGCGTGAAGAAGTCCGACATGGAGAAGCTTGCGAAGGCGACGGGCGCGAACATCGTCTCGAAGGTCAGCGAGCTCACCCCCGAAGACGTCGGGCACGCGGGCCTCGTCGAGGAACGGAAGATCGGGGAGGACGCACTGACGTTCGTGACCGGGGCAAAGAAGGCCCGCGCTGTTTCCATCCTGATCCGTGGCGGAACCGAGCACGTGATCGATGAGATCGAGCGGTCGCTCGACGATGCCCTCAACGTGGTCGCGGTCGCCGTCGAGGACGGGCGGTTCGTCATGGGCGGGGGCGCGACGGCGGAGGAGCTCGCGATTCACCTGCGCGACGAGGCGGCGAAGGTCGGCGGCCGGGAGCAGATCGCGTTCGAGAGCTTTGCCGATGCTCTCGAGACGATCCCCCGCACGCTCGCGGAGAACGCGGGAATGGACCCGATCGACATTCTGATCGAGCTCCGCAAGGCCCACAAGGGCGGGCAGAAGCGCGCGGGAGTCAACGTCCAGGCCGGCAAGATCGGTGACATGGGCGAACTCCATGTCATCGAGCCGATCCGTGTCGGGCGTCAGGCGATCGAGAGCGCAACAGACGCGGCCGTCATGATCCTCCGGATCGACGACGTCATCGCGTCGAAGTCCAGCCCACCCCCCTCCGGCGGGCCGGGCGGCCCCGGCGGAGGCATGGGCGGGATGGGCGGCATGGGCGGAATGGGCGGCGGCGATTTCGGCGAGGACTAGTATCGTCCCCCTCGAGGCTTCGAGCGAAGCCGGTTCCGAAGAACCCTTTCCACAACCCCCGGGATCGAACCCGAAGGCTCGTTCATTTCGCAAACGCTTAGGTAGCGCGTCCCGCTCGCCCGGACGCGGTCAAGGGCCCAATGGCGAAACCGACCCGGATCTTCTTCGTCGCCGATCTCCACGGCTCGGCGGTCTGCTTTCGGAAGTTCGTGAACGCCGCGAAGGTCTACGGGGCGCAGGTTCTCATCGTCGGGGGGGACATCGCGGCCAAGACGATGACCCCCGTGATCGAGGAGGGAGGCAACTGGTCCGTCACGGTCGAAGGGGAGACCCGGACCGCGCATTCCCTCGAAGAGGTCGAGCGCCTGGAAGGATGGATCCGGGACTCCGCGACCGTGCCGTTCCGTACCAGCACGCGCGCTTGGCGCGAGCTCATCGCGGATCGGCCGAGAGCCGATCGGACCTTCCTCGAGCTCGAGCTCGAGGAGCTGCGGCGCTGGCTCACCTGGGCGAAGGGTCGTCTCGCCGGAACGGGGGCGCGGCTCCTTCTCGGCCTCGGAAACGACGACTTCACCCCGATGGAGGACGTGATCGCCTCGGACGGGTTTGCCGAGCTCACGGACGGCCGGATCGTTCGGTTGGACGACCGCCATGAGCTCCTCACGTTGCCGTACTCGAATCCGACCCCCTGGCACACGAACCGGGAGCTCGCCGAGGAAGACATCGCCCACCGGATCGAAGCCGACGCAGGAAAGCTAGAGCGAGTCGCCAGCGCGGTCTTCAATCTGCATGTCCCGCCGCACAACACCCCCCTAGATCTGGCCCCTCGGCTCGGTCCCGGGTTCGTCAAGGTCATGGCGCCCGGAGGGGACCCGGAGCTCACCCATGTGGGCTCGACGGCGGTCCGCGGCGCGCTCGAGAGGTACCAGCCCCTTCTGGGCCTTCACGGGCACATCCACGAATCGAAAGGCAGCGTGACACTGGGGGGAACGCTGGCACTCAATCCCGGCAGCGCCTACACGGAAGGCACATTGCTCGGGGCGGTCGTCGATCTCGGCCCCGACCGGATCCGCGCGACGATGTTGACGTCGGGCTAGCGCCCGCTAGCCCACCGAGACGGACGAGTCGACCGACGGGGTCGTGTCGACCTCCTGCCACCACGGACCCCCGAAGAGGGCAAAGGGTCGCTTCGGGGAGAGGCTCCGGACGAGGTCGCGCATTCTCTCGAGCCGCTCGGTGACGGTCGCCCGAGGTCCGGGCGGAAGGTCCCGGAGGATCGACGATCGACTCATCATCTGGAGGTTGAGTCCGAACGTTTTCCAGAGCCCCCAGTCGGAGTCGAGCTCGCGGGCGAGCCCCTCGAGCGAGACCTCGGCCGCACCATTTCCGATCGGATGGTCGAGGAGGAGCGCGAGCATGTCCCGGACGTCTTTTGCTTCCGGGCCGATCACGACCTGACGCTTTCCGAACGGTTCGAGAACCCGGTGGTTCACAGCGGAGGCTTCGTCCTTCGGGATGCGCTGGATGAACTGGCCCTTGGTCAAGAGGAGGTGCAGCGGAGAGAGTGACCAGCCGGCAACCGGGGAATGTTCCACGTCGGAGCGGATGTCAATCCGATGGCAGAACCGGAACTCATCTGCGATGATGTCGAGCGTGCCGAGCGCGATCTCCGAGCCTTGCTGGGAGATCACCATGTGCCAGCGGAGGCGCAGTCCACCGCTCAGAGAGTTGTAAATCCGATCCCCGGAGGTCTCGAAGAACGTGAGGCCGCTTCCGGCCACGTCCCGCACCGTGGAGAGGAACCGACGGAACTCCCGGGCCTCCTTGAGGAGGATCGCGAGGTCCATATCGTGGATCTCGTGACGGAGACCGAGGGTCCGTTCGTTGCTCGACGGGCACGTGAGCCGGAAGGCGGTCCCACCGAAGACGGCGAACTGGACGGGGGGGCTCGCACGACGCGCGGCATCGGCGAGCACGACGGCCTTCGCCACAATGGAGTCCCCGAGATCGATGGTGGGGGGGAACCCGAGCTCCCGGGCGGTCTCCTCCACCGGTCGTCGGAAGGAGAGTGGCAGGGAGAGACCGACCTTCTCCTGACGGAGGGGATCGATGACGAGCTCGACACGCCGCTCCACGAGGCGACCGCAACTCCCCTGGCCCTAAAGGGCTCCGCCCGGGTCAGTCCGGGGGAAGCTCCTTCGAGATGAGGTCAATCGGCACGCCCCGGGACTTCTGGATTCCGTAGGAGATCCAGTAGATGATGATCCCCAGCACGAAGACGATCGGGAGGAACAGAAGGTCTCCGATGCTGTAGCCACTCGTGATCCCGAGGTACGTCGCGGTGGAGGAGGCGTAGCTGACAAACCACGAGGCGCCGAACGCTGCGACGCCGACAAGGGTCAGGACCGGCACGGGACCCACCTTTGCACGTACGATCCGCGGGGCTTGCTGGAAGAGCGACCTCTTCAGGAAGGGGAAGATCGCACCCGCGAGGCACACGATTCCGACGGCGAACCAGAATCCGAAGTTCGAGTAGCCGAGCGTGGCGTAGTCGAAGTACGTCGTGTACGTCTGGATCCACAGGGCGATCCCCGCCGAGACTCCGAGGACCAACACGGCGACCCACGGCACCCCATTGCGGGTGACGCGGGTAAGGAACGAGGGAAAGACCCGGTCAAACGACCACGCGAAGAGGTTTCGAGTCGGCAGGATGAAGTAGATGAGGGAAAAACCGAAGAACGTCAGAACGAGGCCGAGCGAAAGGAAGGCGGCCAAGATCGGAACGTGGACGATGTACGCGACGAGGTACAAGGGACCGGGCCAAGCCGTTCCGGGGGTCGTGAAGTACGCCGAGCTGATTCCGATCAGGAATCCGCGGCCGAACGTGTAGTAGCTCGCCGCATAGAGGCCGGCGATGAGCGCGGCAAAGATCAGAGGCGCTCCGAAGATCGCGAGACCCTGCGTCCGGGTCGGGCTCCCTCGGATCTCGCCCCCGTAGTACGAGCTGTTCGCGTAGCCGATGAAGCTCAGCATGGTGTAGACGATGCCGTAGAACGTCCCGGCGGTCGTGATCGGCACGGCATTCACCAAGGCCGCGTAGCTTGTTCCGTAGACCGGGTTCGAATTGAAGTCGCTCGCGAATGTCGACTGGGGCGTGGCGAGGAGGATCCCAATCATGATGACGAAGATCACGGCGCAGCCGACGAAGATGCCGACCGAGACCCGGAAGATCCATTTCGTCGGGAGGAAGCTAATGAGGATCACCGCGAGGAGCACGACGAGCGCGACGGCGAAGATGTCGGTCGTACTCGAGATCAGAGTCGTCGCCGCTGACAGAGCGCCGCCCCCGCCGCCGGCGAGGGTGTAGGCCGCAAGCATCGTTGGAATCGCGTAGTACGCAGTGAAGTAGGCGAAGAGCCCGGCCCATGTGACGAACACGACGGAGAAGAGGAGATTGACTCCGAGACCCACCGACGGATGGAAGATCCGCCCGACGAAGATGTAATCCCCGCCCGATCTCGGCATCGCGCTCGCCAGCATCCAGTAGACGTAGCCGACCGCGACGTTGATCAGGACCCCGATCCCGACGGTCGTGATCAGGTTCGCGTTTGGGTAGAACGCCGAGGCTTCGGTGATCCAGAAGAAGTTGACGATGATCCCCATCCCGACGAGGTTTGCGAAGAGCGCGGTCCGAGCGCTCACCGTCCGGACGAGTCCCGAGGCCTGCCGGACGTAGACGTCCTGGCGGACCGTGACTTCCTTCGGCAGGTTCACAACGCTTCCCGGCGTCTCCGTGCCCAACGCTGCTGGCATCCCGTGGTTCCCCCGGTGCCCGAGCCCCATTCGGTCCCGAGCTACAGTCTAACATGCCGAACAAAATCCGGTATTAAAACCAACCGATTTGGCTCGAAGCCGTCCCAGGCAGGCGCCGAGCAGTAGGGCGGAACTTCGATTCGACGCCACGTTTCCGCTCGGCGGAGAATGGCTCAAATGGACCGGGGCCTACTCTTCCGCACGATGAAGTGGGATACTCGACTCATCCATGAGGCGCAAAAACCAGACCCCCTCACCGGGTCCGTGAATCCGCCGGTCTACCTCACCTCGACGTTTGCCCAACTGGCCCCGGGCCGGGCCAAGGGCTACGTCTACTCTCGGACCGGGAATCCTACCCGGGCGGCTCTCGAGCGAGTGATCGGCTCGCTCGAAGGAGGGATCGGGGCTCTGGCCTTCGCCTCCGGGCTCGCCGCTGCCTCCGCCCTCTTCATGGCGTACCCCTCGAGGTCCCGGATTGTCGCGGGCGATGACCTGTACGCAGGGACCCGGCGACTCCTTGAGGTCGCCCGGAGCCATGGCGTGCGTGTGGATTTCATCGACACCACGAATCTCGACAACATTCGTCAGGCGTTCGCCGATGGGCCCAAGGTTGACCTGCTGTATCTGGAGACTCCGACGAATCCCCTCCTCAAGGTCACGGACCTGCGTGGAGCGATCGCGCTCGCCCGGCAGGGGCGCTCCCGGGTCGCGGTCGACAACACCTTCGCTTCGCCGGTCCTTCAACGCCCCCTCGAGCTCGGAGCGGACGTTGTATTGCACTCCTCCACGAAGTATCTGGGAGGCCACAGCGACCTAATCGGTGGCGCCCTCGCGTTCCGCTCTCGCGCGCTGCTCGAGAAGTACAGGTGGTACCAGAACACTCAGGGCGGTGTCCCGGGCCCGCTCGACTGCTTCCTTGTGCTTCGGGGGATCCACACGCTTGGCCTTCGCGTTCGAGCCCATTGCGCGAACGCACGACGGGTCGCGAGGTTCCTCTCGCGCCATCCCAAGGTGCGCCGGACCTTGTATCCGGGACTCCCGAGCCACCCGGGGTACGATATCGCCCGACGGCAGATGGACGACTTCGGCGGGATGGTGTCGGCCGAATTCGAGGGAGGACTCCCCGCCGCACGGCGACTTGTCCGGAGGCTTCGCGTATTCACTCTCGCCGAGAGCCTCGGAGGAGTCGAGTCACTCGTGAACCACCCGGCACTCATGACGCACCGGTCGGTCCCTCCGGAGATACGGGAGGCCCAGGGAATCACCGGAGGGTTCCTCCGCTTCTCGATCGGCGTGGAGGACCCGAACGATCTGGTCGCGGACCTGCGGCAGGCACTCGCCTAACGTTCCCGGGAACGCTCCCGCGTCCACAAATACGCCGGCGCCGTCGTCCACGCATGCCGCTGTGGGATGACCGACCCGAGGCGTGGCACGAAATCATGCCGGGAGTTCAGCGCCGAATCCTCGCCCATGGACAGGGCGTCATGCTGGTCCTCTACCGCATCGCTCCGAACACGACGTTCCCGAAACACTCGCACCCGCACGTCCAGGCCGGGACGTTTCTCGAAGGCGGCGGCCGGTTCCAAGTCGGTCCGGACGTCTACGCAGTGAAGAAGGGTTCGGGATATTCGATCGCGGGCGGAGTCCCTCACGAGCTGGTGACAGGGGACGCTCCGACCGTCGTCCTGGACGTGTTCGTGCCGGACCGTGAAGACTTCAAGAGCGAGGCGCTGCCGGCGGATCGACGCTGACGGCGGCGGTCAGCCGACCGAGCGCAGGAGGCCGCCGTCGACCGGGAGAAGCGCACCGCTCACGTAGCTCGAGGCCTCGCTGCCAAGAAAGACGACAACGCGGGCGAGCTCCTCCGGGGTCCCGACCCGGCCAAGAGGGATCTCGCGTTCCAGGCCGGCCCGTTCGGTCTCGACCGTCGTTCCACGGCGTCGAGCCGTGTCGGCCAGGACCTCCCCGAGGCGATCGGTCGCGATGTACCCCGGGAGGATTCCGTTGACCCGTATTCCCTTCGGCCCGAGCTCACGGGCGAGCGTTCGGACGAGACCTGCGACCGCGATGCGGCATACGCTCGACGTGGCGATGGTGGGGATGGGCTCTCGGATCGCGATCGAGGTGAGGAAGACCATCCGACCGCCGCGCCCCTGAGCCAGCATCGCCTCCGCCGAACGCCGGGCGAGGTACGCCGGGCTGACGACCAGAAGCCGGGCCGCCGCGTCCCACTCCTCGAACCCCTGCTCCATGAAGATTCCGGGGCGGGGGGATCCCGTGACGTACACCAGAGTATCGAGCCCCCCGAGATGCGCGACGGTCTCGGCGAGGAGGCGGTCGAGCTCCGCCTTCTCCCGCAGGTCGGCGACGATTCCGTGGACGGGCCCGACCGGCGCGAGGGTCTCGATCGCATGGCGCAACCGGCCCTCGTGGGAAGAGTTCACAACGACCCTCGCCCCCTCGGCGAGAAATGCGCGGGCCGCGCCGTACCCGATCCCCTGGCTCGCCGCGGTGACGAGGACCCTCGAACCGCGGAGACTCATCTCGCTGGCCATCCTCGGTACCCGGCTAGGTCTCGAGAGCGAAGACCCTTGCCATCGCGCCGCTGCCTCCGGCGATCTTGAGGGGGCCGGCGACCAACGTGTACGCCCGACCCTCCTCCAGTTCGTCGAGGTGATCGAGCGCTTCCAGAATCCAGATCCCCCGGCGGAGGAGGACCTTGTGCGCTTCGAACTTCGTGTTCGAGAACGGGTCGATCCCGAGCGTATCTGTGCCGATCCCCCGGATCCCCTGCGCCGCGATCCACTCCGCGGTCTCCGGAGAGATACCGGGAAATTCGTAGAGGTACTTTCGGGTTGCAGCGCGATCGTGGCTCCAGCCGGTTTCGAGAAGCGCAATCTCTGGATGGAGCGCTGCGGGCCAGTGGCGCTGAATGGAGTCCAGATCGACGATCGGACCGTGGAGGTCACGTCGGAGGTCCAGGACCGCGGCCCGGCCCACCAATCGGTCGGGCGGAATGCGATCGACCGTGAGTCCGTCCTCGAGAAAGTGGTACGGGGCGTCCATGTGAGTGCCGGTGTGCGTCATGCACGTGACCCGTTCGATCGAGTAGCCATCGCGCGATACCAGACCGACCGGTTCGAAGACCGGGAGGGGCGAGGTGGGCCAGACCGGCATGTGGGTCTCGAGCAGAGCCGTCAGATCGTGCACCCGGGGAGCCGCGGACATCGGCACGGCTAGCCGTCGAGGATACAAAGAGTGGAGGTCGCGTCTATCCCTCGCCCCGCTGGGCACCGTGACGCTCGAGGAACCGCCCGAGCCGGGTCATCCCTTCGTCCAGGTATTCCACCGGCGTGCTGTACGAGATCCGAACGTGACGCTCCCCGCCCGGCCCGAACGCGATGCCGGGGACGAGCGCGAGCCGCTCCTCCTCGAGAAGACGGTTTGCGAACTCGACGGACGACCATCGCAGGCCGTACTTCGGGAAGACGTAGAACGCGCCTTCCGGCCGGGTGTAGGAGATTCCCGGGAGGTCGTCCAAGCGACCGAGGAGCTCATCGCGCCGCTCCCGGAACAGTTCCCGGAACCGGCTCTCCTCCGCTCCGGCGTTCTGGAGCGCCCAGAGGCACGCCTTCTGGATGAACGGCGGAAGGCACGTGAGGGTGTGCTCCATGATCTTGACGAGTCGCTGTCGGATCTCAGGGGGCGCGACAGCGAAGCCTGCTCTCCAACCGGTCATCGCGTAGGTCTTGGAAAAGCTCCCGATCGTGATCACCGGAGGACCCCCCTCGGCGAGACTTGCCGGGGCGACGTGAGTCCCCTCGTAGATCAACGACTCGTACGTCTCGTCGCTCACGATCGTCAGGCCGTGGTCCCGTGCGATCTCGATGGCGGCCCTCACTTCGGCCCGCCGTAGCAACCGACCGGTCGGGTTGGCGGGAGAGACCAAGATCAGGACGCGGCTGCGCGGGCTCAGGGCGTCGACGAGCTTGGCCGGATCGAACGAGAACTCCCGTCCCAACGGGAAATAGACCGGCCGCGCTCCTACGAGCCGTACGGGTTGTTCGAAGAGGTAGGTCGGGTCGGGGAGCAACACCTCGTCACCGGCGGCCACCGTAGCGAGGAGCGACGCGTAGATCGCGAATTTCGCAGGAAGGACGACGACGTCCCCGGCGGTTGCCGGGATCCGGTGTCGGCTCGTCAGCCGCTCTGCGACCGCGCTCCGGAGCTCCGGCAATCCCTGCGCAGACACGTAGTGCGTAAACCCTTCGTTCATCGCACGATACGCCGCGTCTCGAATCCCGGCCGGGGTCTCGAAGTCCGGTTCGCCGATGTGAAGGCCGAGGACCTTCTCCCCGCGGCGACGAAGCTCGAAGATCCGGTCGATCAACGATAGGATCGGCGACTCCCCGATTCCGTCCACCAGAAGGGGCCCCGGTGGTTCGGCCTCCGGGGCGGGCCGGCTCTCGCCCGAGGTCGCGGGAACGACCATCGGAGGTTCCGACATCGGCTCCTCTCAGGGAAAGCGCCCGGCGGATAACGCCTCGCCAACTTTCCGCAGGGCCCGGGCCCGATGGGAAACCGCGTTCTTGGTTTCGGCGGGAACCTCGCCAAACGTGCGCCTCCACCCTCGGGGGATGAAAATCGGATCGTATCCGAAACCGTTCGATCCCGCCGGACGATCCGCGATCCGTCCCCAGACCTCGCCCACAAATGTGGTCCGCCGGGAGCCGTGACGTACGCCGGCGACCGTTCGGAAGAACGCCTGGCGGTTCCGGTGACGCAAGAGCTCGAAGATCGGGTCGAATCTCCATACCCGCAGGAAATGAGCGGAGTAGACCCCCGGAAACCCTGCAAGAGCGGGGATGAACAGTCCGGAGTCCTCCACCAAAATGGTCCCTCGGAGTCCCCGCGCCGCGTCGAGCTTGGCCTCCACGACCTCGGCAAGGGTCTCCGCCTGGGGCTCGGGGAGCTCTTTACGCCTCCACCGAACGCGGACCCCATAGGGGCGGAGGACCTCACGGACCTCGCGGGCTTTGCCCGCGTTCGTGCTTAGGAATGTGAGCTCGGTCACGAGCCCCTACCAGGGGTACTCGTTGTACGCGATGATCTCGTCGGGGCTCTTCCGACCCTCGGGATCGGAGGTCGAACCCCCGTTGTTCTCGGCAGGGAATCCGATCGGGATCACGGCGATCGGATGGATCCCCTCGGGGACGTGGAGAACGGAACGGACCTTCTCCTCGTGGAACTCGATGATCCAGTTCGTTCCGAGGCCCTCGGCGGTGGCGGCGAGCTGCAGGTGATCCACCGCCACCGCTACGTCGAGCGGATAGGCCGAGATGTAGCCTCCGATCGTGACCGGGATGTCCTCTTCGACGGCAAACGCCACGATCACTGCCGGCGCCTCGGCGATGAGCTTCCCGCGGTTGGATGCCTGAGCCAGAAGCCGCTTGCGCTCGTCGTCCTGCACGACCACGAATCGCCAGGGCTGCAGGTTGCGCTGGCTGGGCGCGAGGCGAGCGGCAGCAAGAACCGTCTTCAGTTTTTCGGGCGGGACCGGCCGTGGATTGTACTGGGCGCAGGGCCGGTACGAGCGAATCGCGTCGTGAAGGTCCATGAATACCGACCGGCTTCAGCGGGACAGAGACGACCCCGTGGGGGCCTAGCCCTCAGTCGAACGACGACGCATTCGCTAGTACGAGGAACGTTCCCAATAAAAGGGTTTGGCCAACCGTGCGACCAGTTCCCGAGGACGGGTCAACGTCGAGGTGGCCCCGGGAGACCCGTCCAGCCATAGGCGGTTTCCGTAGGCTGGGCCTCCACGAACTCGATCTGGTCCGTACCGAGGCGTTCTCCGAGAGGACCCAGGCGAGCATCCCTCTGTGGCCGCTTTCGACGTGCGACTGAGAGAGCCGACAAACCAGCGATCGTCCGATTCCTTTTCGCCAAGCCGATGGAAGCACGTGGACACCGGCAATCTCGTATTCGTACCCAAAGTGGGGGGCACTCGAGCGACGCCTGAGGACAAACCCCACGATTTCTCCCGGAGGATTCATCGAGACGAAGACAGGCCCGGTCGCGGCGTGCGCGAGCGATGTCTTCCATCAGGTCTCTCGGTCGCCGAGGCCCTTCTCGAGCTCGAGTAGGTACTGTTGAGGTGCAATCCCCCGGTAAGAAACCTGTCGGCCCGGCAGATGGACGGGGGCGATCTGGGACGCGTCCGATGGAAACGTACCACGGATCTCGGTCGCACTCATGACACGTGGTGATCCACGAGGAGGGCCCGTGGGCGAGAGAACACGTCAAGGGTGCCGGGACCGAGCGACGGCCGTGTCGGGTCCCCAAGCTCTCCTGACGCGCGCAGATTATGCCCCCTCGGCCAGATTTGGATTACCGGCACCCTGAGTAGTTTTGACCGGCGCATCTCTGGAGATTCAGAGGACTTCACATAGACGCCTTATTCTCTCGGACGAATTCCAATTTGTGAAATTCACGCGGAACGTTGTCCTGCTATTCATGCTCGGCGCCGTCGGGTGCGTAATCGTGGGAGGGGTATTCTTCGGCGTCTGCGGTGGAGGGATTTCTCTCTTCCTATTCGGGGTCGCCGCCGCATTGGTCGGAGTGATCGTGGCTGCACTCGGTGGGTACGCCGTGGCGGTACCCATGGCGATCGTGGTCCTCATCCTGACCCTTGCCGGAGCGTACTTCACTGCATACTCGGGCTGCGGACTCTGACCGGTCGTGGCCTGGGTAAACCGGGACCCGAATCCG
>DASPSQ010000007.1:0-68570 GCA_035623855.1 Thermoplasmata archaeon
TGTCGGAGGGGGGATTTGAACCCCCGACCCCAGGATCTCTCCCGGGGCACGGTTGCGTGCCCCGCTATGAGTCCCGTGCTCTACCGGGCTGAGCCACTCCGACAGGGATGGGGCGCGGTCCTGCGCGCTCGGGGAAACTACGCGGCCGAGGCATCGCCCGGACTGGCGACAGTGGTGGCTTCGGGTGTGGGTGGACTCTCGATCGCCGCGGCGGGTTCGGGTGCGGGCATCTCGTCGGAGATGGTCCCGAGCACCTCCGAGCGGCGGATTTCGATCTTCTTCAGGGGGTAGAGGGTCTTCACCCCGTGGGCGAGAACTTTGGAGAGCTCTCCTTGGAGCATCTCCCGGACGAACTCGGGGGAGGTCCGCTGCTGGGCCTCCTCGGTCAGGGTGGAAACGATCTTGTGACGGAGCTCGGCGCGAAGTCGGGTTTGGAGCCGCTGTTCGCTGACCGCGACGGGCTTGAGGACGATCTGGACCCCGTCCTTGGTCGTAACGAGGAGCGCGGTGTCGATTTTGGAGCGCTTGCGCCGAGCGAGTCGTCGTACGTAGTCCGAGGTCAGGTCATGGCCGATGAACCGGGCCTCGGCCACCCCGTCCCCCGAGATCCGCTCGACACGGAACCGAAGCTTGACGTGGGCCTTGGCCGCGTCAGCCGCACCCGAGAGCTCCGGAAGGGTCGTTTCGAGCGTCCGGCCGACGACCTGTTCGGGCTCGCTCGCGACGGTTTCTCCCAACTCGAGGTGCTGGAAGAGGCCCGGAGCCCGGACCTTGTACCAGCGCTTGGAACGCCACTTGTCCTTGACCGTCCGGGCGAGCGCCGGCTTCTTCGCCGCGGCTTCCTTCTCGGGCATCGTTCGCGGCGCGCGGACCCGGACGCTCTACTTAAAACTGGCGTCGCGGCGCACCAGGTCGGGCCGGAACGAATCTTGTGCGGGGTGGACCCCGGACCGGTCGCCCTCACCGTCCGGGCAAACTAAATATCCCGAACCTAGCTCCGCGCGCCGTGGCGGGAAAAGCTCGTGAGGCGGTCCGGCCAGGGACGCGTGCGACGGCCGCCGATCTGAAAGCATCGGGGATCACCGTCGAGAGCCCGGGGGAACGGTTCCGCGACGAGGTCCTGCGCCTCCTCTCCGGTCTCCGCAGTACAGGTCTCGATCGGGCCGAGGCCCTCCGCGCGCTCTTTCCCCGTACGGTGCTCCCCGACTCGACCTACGACGACCTGATCACGGCCGTGGTGTCGGGTTCGCACATCCTCTTGTTCGGTCCGTCGGGCGCCGGCAAGACCAGCCTTGCTCGTGACCTGTGGGGCCTCTTTCCCAAAGGTGCGTGGACCGTCGAGGGATGCCCCGTCCTGGACCACCCCCTGTCCCTCGTAGACCCCAGTGCGTCCGACCGGTTCCCCCCGTGTCCGATCTGCCGACGTCGGTTCGGTCCGCAAGGGGACCCCGCGAACTTCGATCCGTCGGGCGTCGACCCAGCCAAGGTGGTGGGCGAGTACTCGACGTTGCGGGAAGGGTACGGGTTCGCCCGGCTCCAAGGGAGCTCGGAAGTGTTCCCCGACCACCTCACCGGGAACATCAATCTTCGGAAGCTCGAGGAGGTGGGGGACCCGATGAGCCCGCTGGTCCTCGAACCGGGGAAACTGTTGCAGGCGAACCGGGGATTCCTCCTCGTCGACGAGATCGGGAAGCTTCCGCTGGGCACGCAGAACGTGTTGCTCCAAGCGCTTCAGGAGGGCACGGTCACGCCGTCGAAGTCCCGGGAGACGTTCCCGGCGTGGTTCGTCGCGGTCAGCACGTCCAACCTCTCCGACCTCGACAACATTAACGACCCGCTGTCCGACCGCCTGACGAGCCTTCACGTCAGCTACAATTCGCGCCACGCGGACAACCGACATATCGTCGAGATCGCCCGGACCGAGATGCCCGGGGGCTACGTGCCGGAGATCCTCGTGGATGCCGGGGTCCGGGTGATCGAATCCTGGCGACTCCGGATGAGCGAGGACAACCCGGACATCGGGGAGGTGGGATCGAACCGGACGCTCATCGACGTCGCCGCACGCACCGCGGCGATCGCATCGCTGGCCGGGCACATTCCCCCGACGAGTACGGATCTCAAGGCGGGCCTCGTCCACGCCATGCGGGGCCGGATCCGGGCACGGAGCGGAGATTCGTTCCGCCAGAACGAGCAACGGGTCGGCGAGTTCATCGATCAATACCTCACGTCCGCGCTCAAGCGGAGCGCCGGGGTGTACTGGTGTCGGTACTACCGGGAGGCGCTCAAGGAGAACAAGAACGAGGCCGAGGCGCTCGTCGGCGAGGGGCGTCGCCTCAAGGACGATGCCGAGCTGCGGGGCCAGGTGGTGGGGGACGGGGGGTTGTTCCCACGGTTCCGTGGCCTCACCGGGTACGTCTCGCAGCGCGAGCAGCCCGGCCCGGGGGTATCGGCAGTCGACGCCGCCGTGAACGTCTTCCGCATCCTCGAGGAGTTCTCGCTGTTCTCCTGCCGCGAGGAGGACGACGACGACGCCCCCCTCTGACGGTGCGGTCACCCTCCCCGACTGCACGGCCTTTCCGGACGACGTCGTCTCGGACGACCTCCTCGACGCGATCGACCGCGCCGCGTTGGTCCGGGCATTGGCCGAGCAGGGCGTCGAGGGTGCTCGTGCCCTCGTTCGGAAGAGGGCCGCAGAAGATCGGGAGCTCCAGGAGAGGCTGGAGCGGCTCCGCGACCATCTCCGCCGGCAGGCGCGGAGACGCGTTGCGCACCTCGTGGAGGAGTACGACCAGCGGGTCGAAGAGCTCGCCGACGTGACCCGGAGGTCGGACGAGGAGGTCGCCCGGGAGATCGCGGCGCTCGAGGAGCGGCTTCGCTCGGCCCGGGCGATCGATTGGTCTCGACTTCCTCCTGCCGATCTCCTCGAGGAAGTTCAGTCGGCCTTGCTGTTGCCCACCGCTTCCTGGAATCAGCCTCCCCCTCCCCCGGGCATTTTCGCCCGGATCCGGGCGGCGTTCGCCCGATTCTTCGCTTGGCTCCGCCGACTCTTCTCCCGGTCCCGGAAGCGCTCGGCCCCGGCGAAGCCCAAAGGCCGCTCCGTCCCGATCGCGATCCCATCCGTGACCGGCCGCGCGATCGGACCCTCGGAGATCGGCGATACGCTCGCCCAGCTCACCCCCTCCGAGCGGAACGAGCTCTCCGAGAGCGTCGCCGGGGCTCTCCGGTCCCGGGAGCGCACGCTCGAGCGGGAGGCGGAGGCGAAGCGCCGGGAGGCCGAGGCCCAGCGGCGTCGGCTCGAGGCGGAGCGGGAGGAGGCCCGACGGCGGGCCGAGGCGGAGACCGAGGCCCGCATCCGGGCCGGCGAGGAACACCGGCTCGAACGCGAGCTCAAGGAACGGGGCTTCGTGGCCGAGCGCGCGGGGGCGCTCGTGGTCACGTACGGACTCGTGGAGCGGTTCGCCCGGATCTTGCTCGAAGAGGAGAGCCGCAAGCTCCCCGGGGACATCCGTCTCTCGTTGAAGGGCGGGGGGTCGACCGGGGTCTACGAGAAGGCCCGCCTCCGTCGGCCCGAGGAGGTCGCGCACCTCGACCTGCCGGGCTCACTCCTCGCGGCCCGGCTGAGCGGTTCCCGCCACATCGACGAATCGACGAGCTACATCTATCGCGAGGTGACGAGCGAGCGGGTCCACATCGTGCTCGCCTTCGACCGTTCGGGGAGCATGGCGGAGTCCGGAAAGCTCGACGCGGCGAAGAAGGCCCTCCTCGCACTCTACGTCGCGGTCCGACGGCGATACCTGGATGCGACGGTCGACATCCTGGCGTTCGACAACGACGTCCAGGTGCTCGATCTCGTGGAGCTGTGGGAGTGCACACCGGGGGCGTTCACCAACACCTCGGAAGCGCTTCGCGCGGCCCACCTCCTTCTCCGAGCGTCGCGTGCGTCGCGGCGGGAGTTCTACCTCATCACGGATGGGCTCCCCGAGGCGTACACGGACGATGACGGCCGGGTCCGCAGCGGTCAGCTCGACGTCGCCCTCGAGCACGCGCTCGAGCGCGCCCGGGAGCTCGCGACGGTCGTCCCGCTCCGCCCCACCGTGATCCTCCTCAAGTCGGACAACCCCGAGTACGAGGTCGCGGCCCGAACGATCGCGCGCACTCTCGGAGGGGAGATGGTCGTGACGGAGCCCGCCCACCTTGGGGTCGAGCTTCTGGTCCGATGGGCCCAGGGGACCGAGACCGAACGCCGGTTTGCGGGGGCGGCTCCGCCGCCGAAGCCGTTGGTTCCCGCGGCCCCCGGCCGTCGCCGCCGACGGGCGGATCGACGCATGGGCGGGTAGGTCGCTTGCGCGTCGGTGTGAAGGTTTATCTCCCAATTCCCGGTCGTTCGCTTCGAGCGACACCATGTCGGAGAGCCGCGAGCAGGCGCAGTTCCGGCGCCACCTAGCCGAGATGCGACAGGCCGCCGGAGGGCTCGGGCGCGATTTCGCCTCCGAGTTCTCGGACCTGGACGACAAGATCGAACGGTTCGGACAGTCGACCGCGAAACAAGCGAAGTATCTCGGCCAGGACATCCAGGAGGATTTCTCGAACCTCGGCAAGGCGATGGACGAGGAGATGCGGAAGTTTCCGCAGCGCATCGCGAGCGCCGGGGTCGCCATCGGCTCCGGGGCCGCGCGGGCCGGGGGTGCCACCCGCGATGCGATGGTCTCCGCCGGCCGAAAGGCGAAGGCAGGGACGAAGAACGCGTTCGCGGCCGCGGCCGGTGTCCGCCGGACTCCGATGCGAGAGTGGTCCGCGCCGACCACCCAGGAGTCCTCCTCGGGCGAGGACCAGCGGTAGGCTCGGCCGATAGGGCCCGTGCGGGCGCGAACTAGGACCGCGTCGGGCGGGCGAGCTCGCGGGTCACCCGGTCCCGGGCGACCTCGAGGTACGTCGGGTCGACGTCGAATCCCACGAAACTGAGGCCGAGCCGAGCGGCCGCGACCGCGCTGGAACCGATCCCGACGAACGGGTCGACGACGCGACGGATCCGGCCGACCCCATGAAGCCGGAGGCACCACTCGGGTAACTCGGGTGGAAACGTCGCGGGGTGGGGCCGATCGCGGGCCCGTTCGCGGATCGTCGGGTACGGCAGGAACCATGTGTTCCCCCGACACCGGAGATCCCGGCCCGCCCGCTGCCACCGCGCGACGTTCGATTTGTCCTGGTACGGCACTCCGATCGCGAGTCGGTCGAGCCGGACCTCTCCTCTCCGGGAGAAATGGAAGACGTATTCGTGGGCCCCGTGGAGGTACCTCTCCGAGACGACCGGCTTATAGTGGCCGAGCGCGAGGTCGTGGGCCACTCCCGCGGATCGACCGGCCGCGTCCCGGTCGATCGCGATCGACTTGACCCAGTGGATCACGTTCTGGAGGACGAACGTCCGCCCGACCTCCCGTGCGAGGTCGAACGGCATCCACGGGTCCCTCGGCGTCCCACCGACGTTGAGGAAGAACGACCCCCGAGGAGCGAGGACCCGGTCCACCGCGTCCCGGACGTTCCCCATCCAGGCGAGGTACTCCGAGCGGGGGCGGCGGTCGACGTAGCTCCGGTACGGAACGCCGAGGTTGTAGGGGGGACTCGTCACGACGACGTCGACGCTGCCGTGCGGGAGGTGTCGAGAGAGTCCCCGGACGGAGTCCTCGTTCCAGAGGACGATCGAGCGTCGCCCCGACAGCGGGATCACGGCGAACGGAGCGGGCGAGGGGGAGGCCATCGAGCGCCGGAACGCCGCCGGCGCATAGGTCTAGCGCGCGGGGGCCGGAGCTCCGGGGGAGGGGGGCGGTACCGCCTTCAACTTCGCCGACTCGCTCCGCGCATCCTCGAGCGCCCGCTTCGGGTCCTTGTAGTAGTAGGCGACGAGCTGGCCGACGTCCCGATGGGTGAACGGGTGGGTTCGGGTGGCGCGGGCGTCCTTCGCGACCATGAACTCGAGCATTTCGACCCGGTTGCGAACCTCGCGCTCCATCTCCTTCATCGTGAGGTTCGTCATCAGCGCGACCCGCTCGTAGATGTACGAGTGGCCCGAGTAGAGGAACGTGTCGTCCGCCGGGTTCCAGGAGTAGACGGAGTTCGTGATCAGCTCGTTCGTCTCGGGATCGAGCCCGACGATCTCGGTGAGCGACTGGACGCGGCGGGTCATCTTCGACCCGACCTTCACCTGCCGCTGGAGGAGGACGAGGTTCAGCGCCGAGACGAGCGAGCGGGGGAGCGAGATCGGCGGGTTCTCCATCCGGTGGACCATCGCGCTCACGCTCTCCGCGTGGAACGTGGTGTAGCACGTCTTGCCCGTCGCCATCGCCTGGAAGACGATGAACGCCTCGGCGCCGCGGACCTCCCCGACCATCAGGTACTGCGGGCGCTGGCGGAGCGCGGCGGCGAGGAGGTCGAACATGTCGATCTCCCCGGGGGCCTTCCCGGTGATGAGGTTCTTCGCGCCGAAGCCGGCGCGCGTGAGCGATGGGACCCAGTTCTCGTGGGGAAGGTTCAGCTCGCGGGTGTCTTCGATCGAGACGATCTTCATCTGGGGCGGGATGAAGAGGAGCGTCGCGTTGAGGGTCGTGGTCTTCCCGCTCGCGGTCCCCCCGCAGACCATCATCGACTGCCCCCGCTCGATGGCGATCCAGAGGTACGCCATCATCTCGGGGCTCATCGTCTTGAATTTGATCAGGTCGACCGGCGTGAACGGGTTGTCCCGGAACCGCCGGATCGTGAACGAGCTCCCGCGCTTCGTGACGTGCGTCCCGAGGGTCGCCTGGAGACGCGAACCGTCCGGGACCGTCGCGTCGAGGATCGGGCTCGCGACCGAGATGTGCTTACCGGAGCGCTGGGCGATCCAGACGACGTAGTCGTCGAGCTCCTTCGCGCTCCCGAACCTCAGGTTCGAGCGGATCGAGCCGTACTTGCGGTGGTAGATGTAGAGCGGGATGCCGACCCCGTCGCACGAGATGTCCTCGACCTCGGTGTCGGTCATCGGACAGTCGACGATCCCGTATCCGATGAAGTCGCGTTCGAGGTAGTAGAGGATCCGGCCCTTCGTGGTCGGCCCGGGGGCGAGCTCCCAGGCCAGGAGCTGGTCGTCGACCATCCGGCGGAGCTCCCGCCGCTTCGTCTCGGGATCGTTCTCGGGGAGGGGCTCGAACGCGTCGATCAGGTAGACGCGCAGCCGCTCCGCGAGGTCCCGCTCGATCTTCGAGAGCGGGGGCTCGATCACCTCGTAGAGGTACTCGTTGCGGGTGTTGTGGTAGGTGATCCGGATGTACGAGAGGCCGGGACGGATCGGGGCGAGATCGAGCTCCTCGAACTGGGGGTCTGCGAGCGCGGGGACCGGTGTGACGTCGCCCACGGTTCCCTGGCCCGAGACGCCGAGGCGGGCGAGCTTCACCGGCCGCGGCTCGGCCGAGCTGCGTCGGAGCGCCGCGCCCATGCGGAGCCACGGGGCGAACCCGCGCTGCTTCCTCTCCGCCTGGGTCGGGATCGCCCCGCCCTCCTCCTCCGGGGGAGCGGGCTCCCCGAGCGCGTCGCCTGCCATGGTACGTAGAGTCTCCGTGTGCCTCCTACACGTTCAGGATCGGGACCACGAACCGCATGATGAGCCATCCCGTGATGAGCATGATCGTCGCGTGCTGGAGCCCCTCGGCGATCCGACCGTTGAAGAGGACCCCGGCCATGATTCCGTCCCCCACGGCGTGGACGATGACCGCGACCATGAACGCCAGGAAGAGGACCGGGACGTACTGGAAGGCCAGCGTCACCGCGCCCGCGCCGGCGAGGCTCGAGGAGGAGACGCTTTCGCCCGCGGTGATCATCTGCGGCAGGAAGATCGCCGCCATGATGTAGATCGTGACAAGGAACACGAAGAACGCGATGTAGATCACCGTCACGTACGTGAGCATCGAGATCTGTCGGCTCTGCTGGGCCAGCTGGGCCTCGCGGGTGTCGTGGGCGACCATCGTGAGGACGTCCGCGACGTTCCCGCCCGCCTCGTTCGCGCGGGTGACGATCGACACGACCCGCTGCACGAGCGGGGTCGGGACGCGCTCCTCGAACAGGCGGAGCGCGGTCGAGACCGGGACGCCCCACTCGAGCTGGCTCGCCATCTTCTTGATCTCGTCCGTGAGGAGGCCGTACCGGCCCGAGCTCGCGACGACGATCGCGTCCGGGAGCGTCATCCCGAACCGGCCGGCCTCGGCGACGTCCCGGAGGAAGTCCGGAAGCCGCTCCTCGATCCTCGCGATCCGGCGGAGCTTCGCGGTCATCGAGAAGCCGTACGGCGCAATGAGGCAGATGATCCCGAGGACGAGGAAGTCGAGGGCGGGGTTCGCGCCGGTCCCCTCCCCGGGCCGGAGCTCGATCGTCATCGTGCCGAGGTAGTTGAGTCCCGCGATGACCCAGAGCACGGCCGCGACCACTCCCCCCACGATCAGGAGGAGCGTTTCGCGGGTGAGCCCTTCCTCCTTCGCCGTCAGGGTGGTCGAGAGCGCCCGGACCTTCCGGACCGATGCAGGCGGCGTGGCCGTCGCCATCTAGACCATCTCCTGCGTAAGGTTGTACATGAAGAAAATGAACCCGAACTGGGAGAGCGGGATCATCGCGCCGACGATCCCCCACAGGACGTCGATCATGAACGCCCCGCCGCCCCCGATCACCGCGAAAATGGCGATGATGATCACGAGGAAGAGCGGGAACGCGACCACGACCGTGACGAACGTCTCCGCGAGCAGGCCCATCGTTTCGACGCGCTGGAGCATCTCGAGCTTGTTCTCGCGCTCGTACTGCTCGGCCTTCAGGAGGAAGTACGGCTTCAGGAGCCCACCGCTCGTCGCGGTCGTCACGACGCCCTGCAGGAAGTCCTGGAACCGCTTCGAGGGGCTCCGCTGCGCGCCGTTGCGGAGCGCCGTGAGGATGTCGACGCCGAGGAGCTCCGTGTCGCGCGTGATCCAGGCGGCTTCCTCCGCGACCTCGCCGTAGATCTTCTGCCGTCCGAGCTCCTTGAAGATCTGGTCGACGTTCACGTCGGCCGACGCCATCGCGGAGACGAAGCTCATCGCCGGGCTGATCTTCCGGTCGATCTTGCGGCCCCGGTCCTTCGCCTTCGAACCGGGGGTGCTCTGCAGCACGAAGAACGTGCCAATCGTTCCGAGAATAGGGAGCAGGATGCCGGCCGCGAGGCCAATCAGGACGACCCCGGAGAGGACGAAGACGAGCCCGACCGCGATCCCGGCGACCAGCGTCGCGATGCCGACGACCAGGGTCGTCCCCCAGACGGTCGCCATGTACTCGTCGGCGCGGATCCGCATGTGGGCCTTCAGGAGGTTCTCCTCGAGAATCGGATCCGGCGGCCGCTCGAGGACCCGTCGCTGGAACCTCTTCCAGCACCACCGCTGGAACCCGGTGAGCGTCGAATGCGTGGGCTGCTGCCCGCGCTTCAGTCGGACCGTGCGGGTGGGGGCGATCGCCGGGGCCTCGCCCACGGTGGCGCTCGCGGTCGCCGGCATCGCTCTCAACCTCCCGCCGCCGGCGTCTCCGTCGGCGGCTGGATGCGGGCCATGACATCGATCGGATCCTTGTAGTACTCCGCGATCGTCCGCCACAGCTGGCGGTAGTCCGTGATCTCGTGCTCGACGAGGTAGCGGATCACCTGGACCCGCCGGTTGAACTCGGCATCCATCTCGTCCGTCGTGTAGTTCTTGAGGTCCATGATCTTGTCAAAGAGGAACGAGTGGCCCTTGAACACGAACTTGTCGGTCGCGGGGTCCCATTCGTAGACGGTGTTGGTGATCAATTCGTTGGTCTCCGGCTCGAACCCGACGATCTCGAGGACCTGCCGCAGGCGACGCACGACCCCCTTCTCGGTCCGGGTCTGGATCTGGATGACGACGTTGTTGAGCGCCGAGAGCAGGATCCGCGGGGTGTTGATCGGCGGGTTCTCGAGCCGGTTGACCATCGACTTCACGCTGTCGGCGTGCATCGTCGAGTACGTGGTGTGGCCCGTCGCCATCGCCTGGAACATCGTGTACGTCTCGCGCCCGCGGACCTCCCCGACGATGATGTAGTTCGGCCGCTGGCGCAGGGAGGCGCGAACGAGGTCGAACATGTCGACCTCCCCAGCGGCCTTCCCGTCCGGGCCGCGGTCGCCGGTCCCGCTGCGCGTCGCGCCCGGGATCCAGTTCTCGTGCGGGAGGTTCACCTCCCGGGTGTCCTCGATCGAGACGACCTTCGCCGTGGGGGGAATGAAGAGCGCGATCGCGTTGAGCGTGCTCGTCTTTCCCGCGGCGGGGCCCCCGCAGACGATCACCGACTCGCCTTGTTCCGCGGCGAGCCAGAAGTACGCGACCATCTCCTCGCTCGACGTTCCGTTGAGGATCAGGTCGACCGGGGTGAACGGGCGCTCCTTGAAGCGCCGGATCGTGAAGCTCGCTCCCCGGGTCGTGACCTCGCGGGCGTACGTCGCCTGGACGCGGTGTCCCTCGGGCGTCGTGCCGTCGAGGATGGGGGCGGAGACGCTGACCGCCTTGCCGCACCGCTGACCCAGCATGACGATGAACGAGTTGAGCGACTCCTCGTCCGCGAACGTGACGCTGGTCTTCACCGACTCGAACTTCGCGTGGAAGATGAACAGCGGAACCTCGACCCCGTCGCACGAGATGTCCTCGACCTCGGAGTCGAAGATCAGCGCGTCGACCGGGCCGTAGCCCACGAAGTCGCGAAGGACGTAGTAGATGATCCGTTCGTGGGAGAGCGGGCTCAAGGTGATTCCCCGGCTCCGCAGGTACTCCTCGACCTCCCCCCGGAGGTACGTCCGCTTGTCCGCCGCGGTGAGGCCCCCGGATTCGCTCCCCAGGATCCGGGTGAGGGTCGCCTTGACGTGCTCGACAAGCTGCTTTTCGTGCGCCGAGAGCTGCGGCTCGATGACCTCGTAGAGGTACTCCTTGTTCCGGTCGTTGTAACTGATGCGGGAGTACGAGTAGGGAGGGTTGATCGCACGCACCTCGAGCTCCTTCATGGTAGGCTCGGGGAGCGGGGGCATCGCGGTGATGAACGTCCCGGGGAGATCGGTCGGCGCGGTTTCGTCAAACGGGCGGATCGGGGCGGTCGGACTCGGCTCGGCCCCCGGGGCCGGGGTCCGGGGGATCTTCACTCGGAACGTGCTCGACATGCCCCGTCACGTCCCCCCAAGCCCCAGGGTCAGCTGGACCCCGGCGTAGAAGACCGTTGCAAAGTTGACGGAGTTCAGGTTCAGGGCGATGATGGTCGTGAACCCCGCCGCGCTGGAGCAGATGGGACTCGGTGCGGGAACGGACACGTTCGCGGTACCGGGAATCGTCCAGTTGTAGCTCGGTGTTCCATAGGTCGGATGGAGGTTCGGTCGACCGAGGCCGCTCGTGTTCATCATCGACTCGAGGAAATTCTGCCACGCGCAGGGGTTCGGGGTGCCGATTTCGAAGGTGGCGTTCAGGGAGTGTGGCGCGACCGCGCCGTTCACGATCCTCCCGACCGACTGGAGAGTTTGGGAGAACTTGAGATGGCTGAACACCTGCTGGGTGCCCTGGGCGACGATCGTCGATGCGTTGCCGGTCACCTGAAGGAAGCTCGTCGTGAGGGAAGTGTTCCCGGCGACGGTGGTCACGTTGAAGGGCGGCGCGATCGCCACGAGCTCGTAGGCACCCCCCTGGCTCTGGATCACGGCGTCATCCTCGAAGTAGTACGTCTGTCCGCTGTAGTAGCGGTTGGGGAGGGTCATCTGGAGGATCCCGGTCGCGGCGTGGTCCGAGAAATAACCGGATCCCCCCGGTCCGGAGGAAAGCGTGATGTTCTCGAAGTCGCAGAAGGTGGAGTTCACCGGTTGACCGTAGTTCGAGACCTTGGCGCCCTTGATTCCGTGGGCGTAGAACCCCCCCGGGCAGGCGGTCGGGGTGAACACGAGGCTCCCCTGGGTCGGTTGAGCGATCAGCGGAACGCCCTGGGAACTCAAGGTGAACGACGTCCCGTACACCGAGGGTCCTCCGAGGAGGTACTGTGAATCGACGAACGACTTGAGCTGCGCAAACGACGTCCCCGCCTGCGCGGTGAACTGCGCCTCGTTGTCCGTCATCCAGAGCGGCACGTACTGTGTGAGAAAGATCCCGAACAGTGCGAAAAAGACGAGGAGCGCGAGCAGCGTACCGATCACGGCCACGACGCCGCGACGTGACTGCCGAATTCGCCGAGCCCGGCGATAGCGACGGCCCGGCCGCAGAACCCTCGCTCGCCCCATCCGATGAACCCACGGGGTCGGAGACCCCGCGCATCGAGAATTAGGCCTGATTGGTGTATAAATATGTACGGGAACCTAGGGGTCGATTCTCCCGCGATTTTTTAGCATTGGGGAATCTTGCAGGACCCGGCATGTCGTTACGGGAAATCTCGCTCACGCTTCCAAATCGGCCCGGCGCGCTGGCCGGCGTGGCCCGAATCCTGGCGGAGGACCGCATCAACGTCGCGGCGATCAGCGTCGACTCGTCGGCCCGGTCCGGTCGAGTACGCCTGATCGTCAGCGATCCGGATCGCGCCACCGAGCTCCTTTCCCGCCACGGCTATCGGACCGAAGTGCGGGAGATCCTGGCGGTCCGCCTCGAGGACCGCTCGGGGAGTTTCCTCGCGGTGCTCGACGCGCTCGCGAAAGCGAAGGTCAACATCCAGAGCGTGGTGATCCTCGTGGCGCGAGAAGGGAACCAGCCCCTGGTCGCGCTCTCGACCAGCGACGCGGTGCGCGCCCGCTCGGTGCTGAAGAAGACCGGCTTCGCGAGCTCGGCGGCCGAGCGTCTCATCTCGAACGACGAGCTCCTAGCGAGCGCACCATCGATCCCCTCCGAGTCCGTGGGCCTGCTGCTCTGAGAGCGCGCGTTCCCAACAAAGGGTAAGAGCCGCCGGTTCTCCGGGTGGGCCGCGCGGTTGTGGTCTAGTGGTTAGGACGGTAGCTTCCCAAGCTACCTACTCGGGTTCGAATCCCGACAACCGCATGGCTCCGGCAGCGCGGTCCCGTTCCCTCGAATCGCCGACCGGGCCCCAAGGGGTCACGAAGCCGGTTGGAACCAGAATTCGTTGCCGTCCGGGTCCAGGAACTTCGCGACCCACCCCCACGGAAGCTTCTTCGGGGGCAGGGAGAAACGGACCTTTCGTCGTTTGAGGCGCGCGCATGCCCGCAGGAACGGCTCCGTGGTCTCGAGAAGGATCCCGGTGTTCCCGACCTCGGACCTCGGGGGCCTTTTGCCCGGGGAACCGCCGACCTCACAGAGGTGGAGCAGGAACTTCCCCGAGCGGTCCCCGACCGTCGTCCAGTGCTCGGGATCGTCCGAAAATACCCGAAAGCCAAGGGTCTCCCGGTACCACTTCGCGGCTTTCTTGCGGTCCGCTACCGCCACGGCGACGGAGACTGCTTTGATCGACATGGACGATCGACCGGTGAAGTCGGGCGAGTACCTAACGGTCGCCCCGAGGGGGCCGAATCCAAATCCTCCCCTCCAGGGCGACGGCTCCGGTCCTCTCTATCGTTCGGCTTGCAGGTGGGCCTCCACGAACCAGAGCCACTTGTCGACCCCGCGCGAGACCTCAGTGAAGATGTCCGCGGTATCGAGGTCTCCCGCATCGTCGGACCGACTGATCGCCGCCCGCACCTGCTTTCCGAACGACGAGAGCGCGTTCGAGACCGCCTCCACGTGCTGCCGGCCCTCCCGGAGGTCCGGATACTCCACGAGGGTGGAGCCGGCCGCGACCTGGCGCACCGTGCCGTGGGCCACGCCACCGAGCTGGACGACGCGCTCCGCGATGAGGTCGACATAGTCCTCGACGTCCTCGTTGATCTTGTCGAACAGCTCGTGGAGCGCGATGAAGTTCGGGCCCTTCACGTTCCAATGGGCCTGCTTCATCTGTGTCTGGAGGTCCGTCGCGTCGGCGAGCCGTGCATCGAGGAGCTCGATCATCGAGTTCCGGGTCGCCTCGGGTAGGTCGTTGCGGGTGGGGAAGACGGCTTTCTCTCGGGTCTTAGAAACGGCTCGAGCGGACATGTCCACGGCAATGCGGGGAAAGGTTTGGCCTTTCCGGTGACGGGACGGAATATGGTTCGACGTCGATCGCTGCCGACCAAGCCGAGGTTCAGTCCCGGCTGCCTGACTCGAACAGGCGACCTGAGGATCTCCACGGGGGCCGCCGGAGGCCCGGCAGTCTCGCCTACAGTCCCCCGCTCTACCACTGAGCTAAGCCGGGACGATGGACCGAGCGGCGTATGACCTATAAATTCTTCCTCGGGAAGTCTGCGGTACCTCCGATGCGAATCCTCGAACACCGCCGCCACAGCCGCCGGGATCCGTCAAGCCCGCACCTGAGCCCTGCGGGCGTTGCGCTGGCCCGACGCGTCGGGCCCACGCTCGACCGGTTCGATCGGGTCGTGACCTCCCCCAAACCGCGGGCCATCGAGACCGCGGTCGAACTGGGGCTCCGGGTGGATGCTGAAATCCCCGAGCTCGGCACGATGCCCGAGGACGCCGGATTTCCCGGGGACCCGAGCCGTCTTGCGTCGTTCGCTGAATATCACTCGCTCTTCAGAAAGAGCGAGGCGATGGCCACCTATGCAGGGGCCATGGTGGAGATATGGGTCCGGGAGCTCGAGCGCCTTCCCGAAGCCGGCCGCCTCCTCATGGTCTCGCACGGGGGTATGATCGAGTCCGGCGCGGTCGCGGCGCTGGGGGAGCTCACCGCGACATGGGGAGAGGTTCTCGGGCCCCTCGAGGGGGTCCGCCTGGTGCGTGACGGCGGTCGCTGGGTCGGCGGGAACCCCGTCCGGGTCGGGTCGGCGAGCTCAACCTGATGCGCGAAGAGTGGTTCGGAGGCGTCGGGCCACATCCTCGGGCGTTCCGCTCGCGTCGACCGGGGAGAGAAGCCTCCTCGTCCGATAGAATGCGAGAAGCGGCGCGGTTTGCTCGGTGTACACCTTGAGCCGAGTCTCGACCGCCTCCGGACGATCGTCCGGCCGCTGGACGAGCTCCGCACCGTCCCGGTCGCAGCGCCCCGGAACGCGGGGGGGTTGGCTATCCACGTTGTACACCGATTGACATTGGGGACAGATCCTCCGCGCCGAGAGTCGGCGCACGAGGACCTCGGACGGTAGCTCGAACGAGATCACCCGTTCGATCCGCGTGATCCGATCGAGGGTCTCCGCTTGGGCAAGATTGCGCGGGTATCCGTCGAGGATGAATCCGGCGGAGGCATCGGGCTGTGCGAGCCGTTCCTTCAAGATCTTCAGAACGAGATCGTCCGGGACGAGCCGACCGGCCCGCATGTGCCCGTCCGCCTCGAGTCCGAGCGGGGTCCGGGCCGCCACGGCCGCCCGGAGGAGATCCCCGGTCGATAGGTGCGCCAGCCGAAGTTCTCGGGCGAGACGCGCCGCTTGAGTACCTTTCCCCACCCCGGGCGGACCGAGAAACACGAGCCGGTACATGGCCGCGTCACGGGGAGCTCGGTATAACGGGTTCGGAGCCCGGAGACCCTGTCACGGATCGACCTGGCTTCCCACGAATGGGGACCCGCGCGCGGCGGCCTCGAGGTTCGCGAGGTCGCGGCCGTGTACGACGCGCAACGGGATCTTTGCCCTCGCGAGGAGTTCGGCCCCGAGCCGGTCGAAGAGGAAGTTCTGTCCTGCGTCGGTGGTGGTCCCGGCCTCGACCATCGCACGGAATTCCGGCCACCGGAGACGGTCCCGACGTCGGGCGCTCGGATCGGCACGTGGATCCCGCTCGTAGATCCCGGTGACATTGGTCGCATTCACGAGTCGAGAGGCGCGGGCGCGGACCGCCAGCAGAGCCGCCACCCCGTCCGTGGTATGACCGGGTTCGGTGCCCCCGAGGATGACCGGGGAAGAGTGTCGCAGCTCCTGGATCGCCTCGGCCACCGTCGTGGGCGGACGGGCCGGGCTCGGGGGTCCCACGCGGGCCGCCAGCAGCCGAGCATGGAGCCGGGTGACCTCGATCCCGATCTCGTCCAGCTCGACCTCGGTGAGTCCGAGGGCTCGACCGAGCTGGATGTACTCGCGTGCGGTGCGACCCCCGCCCGTGGTGACGAGGAGAGGGAACTCCGTGCCCAGCCGACGGAGGAGATCGGCCAGATCGCCCCAGTACCGCCGGTCGTCCTCTCCGGTCCAGAGTACCGAACCACCGATCGAGAGGACGACCGGCGCGGGAGACGACCTGGACGCCTTCGGCATTCGGCGGGGGGGAAGAACGGGACCGTATTCTCCCTGTCGCTCGCCAGATTCAATAGCTGGGGCTCCTCCCGGGGAGGCGTGAGCGGCGAGAGGAGCGATCTCGACCGGGCGAAGTCGTCCGCGGCCCGGCACGCTGTCGACCGTTTCGTTCGGCCCGGGATGCGCCTTGCGTTGGGGACCGGCTCGACGGCGGCGTGGGCGGTTCGATCGCTGACCGAGCGGTATCCCGAGGCTCGATTCGACTGCGTGGCGAGCTCCCGCGCGACCGAGGAGCTCGCCCGTTCCCTCGGGATCCCCGTCCGTGAGCTCCGGGGCGACGACCGCTTCGACCTCATGCTGGACGGGGCGGATGAGGTCAGTCCGTCGCTCGACCTCACGAAGGGGGGCGGTGGCGCGCTCCTCCGGGAAAAGATTCTCGCCCGTCTTTCCAACGAGGTCGTGATTCTGATTGATCCGAGGAAGCTGGTCTCTGCGCTCGGGGAGCGCTCCCCCATTCCGGTCGAGGTCGTCCCGTTCACGGTTCCGGTGGTCGAACGGGAGGCGGCCGCGCTGGGCTATCGCGTCGAGCGCCGGAAGGTCCCTGGGGCGGGCCCGTTCCGGACGGACAACGGCAACGAGATCCTCGACCTCTTCCCGCACGAACCGCTGCAGGCGCCGGGGATCGCGGAGGCGTCGCTCCGGCGGCTGGTCGGGATCGTTGAGATCGGGATCTTCGTCGGCATGGCCGATCGAGTCGTTATCGGCCACCCCGATGGCACCGTGGAGGAAAGGACACACCCTCGCTCCGGGGCCCGGTGAGACCCGCCCGACCGGGCCGTCGGAGCCGTTAAACGCCCCCATCGGTGCGGTGGGGACGTCTATAGCGAAGACGGAGCGTCTCCATGCAGGGCAAGTACATCCATACCCGGATCGACGATCGCGTCGGCCACATCGAGATTGCCAAGCCGAAGGCGAATACCTACGACCT
This sequence comes from Thermoplasmata archaeon, assembly GCA_035623855.1. Taxonomy (GTDB): domain Archaea; phylum Thermoplasmatota; class Thermoplasmata; order Lutacidiplasmatales; family UBA184; genus Lutacidiplasma. Next base: position 17,244 of record DASPSQ010000007.1, read on the forward strand.
CGACATGATGCGGGAGATCGACCAGGCCGTCGAGGAGTTCCGGTTCGACGACTCGGTCCAGGTCATCGTCCTCGAGAGCGGGGTCGCAGGGTTCTTCAGCGCCGGCGCGGACATCGAGATGCTGAAGAAAAGTCAGCCGGACTACAAGGCGATGTTTTGTCTCCACTGCCAGGAGACCCTCGACAAGTTCGCGAAGACCCCCAAGGTCGTCATCGCCGCGATCAACGGCCATTGCGTGGGAGGAGGGCTCGAGATCGCGCTCGCGTGCGACCTACGGATGATGGCGAAAGACTCGGGAAAGATCGGCCTCCCCGAGGTCACCCTCGGCGTCCTTCCCGGCACCGGCGGGACCCAGCGGCTTCCCCGCCTCGTGGGCGCATCGAGGGCCCTCGACATGATGATCACCGGAAAGCTCCTGAGCCCGGACGAGGCTCTTGCGATCGGTCTGGTGAACCACGTGTACCTGGCCGACACATTCGCAAAGGATGTCCAGGCCTACGCGAGCGCGCTCGCGCACGGACCCGCCCGGGCGGTGAGTCTGATCAAGCGTTCGGTCTTCGAAGGGATCGAGATGCCACTGACCGCCGGCCTCGCCCTCGAGCGTGAGCTCCAGAACCGCCTGTTCATCACCGAGGACGCCAAAGAGGGGCTGACGGCGTTTTCGGAGAAGCGAAAGCCGTCCTTTAAGGGCCGCTGAGATTCATTACCTAGTGAGTTCCTAGCGGAGGACGCCATGTCCGAAGCGCCGAAGAGCCTCAAGGAAGGCGGAACGGTCGAGCCCGTGCGCGAGATCCTGTGGGGAACCTCCGCGGGGGCCCGCAAGTACGAGACCGCGCAGGAGCTACCCGAGGACATGCGCAAGCTCGTCGTGAAGCTCATGGTCGTCCAGGCAGACACGGAGTTCGCCTCGATCCAGCAGCACCGGCCGTGGCTCGACCGGGCGCCGACGCTCGAGGACCGGTGGATCGAATCGCGGATCGTGGCCGACGAGGCCCGGCACGGTCTGCAGGCCTGCCGCATCCTCCGCGACTTCGGAGAGGAAGGCCAACGGTTCATCGACGAACTCCTCGCCAAGCGCGAGGGCGAGCACAAGCTCGACGCGTTCAACATGAAGTTCGACCGATGGAGCGATGTGGGGGCGTTCACCTGCCTGGTCGACCGGGTCGGGGTCTACCAGCTCCGCGCGTTCCAGGAATGCTCGTACGGGCCGCTGGCGCGCGCGATGCCCCTCATGCTCAGTGAGGAGCAGCTTCATCTCACGTTCGGTGCGAGCGTGCTCCGGCGGATGGTCCAGGACGGTCCGAAGTACTACGGCTCGAAGGAGGAGGCGCAGGAGGCCATCCGCAAGTGGTACCCCCGCGCGCTCGACATGTTCGGCCACTCGAACTCCGAAACGAGCCGACGGGCGATCGAGTACGGGCTCAAGCGGTGGACGAACGAAGAGGCCCGAGCCCGGTTCATCGAGGAGGTCCATCGCCTCCTCACCCCGTACGGCCTCGAGCTCCCGGCCCCGGAGTTCGACCGCCACGTGATGTAGCCGGATTCGGCACCGACCGTCCGGCGCGCTCGGTCAGCGGACCCGGGCCCGACGTATCCCGGGCCCCGGGGAAAGCACTTGGGTACGGTCGATGCCCGGCACTCGGCGGATCCGCTGGCGGACCCGAGAGAGATATCGATCGAGAGTGAACACGTGAACGTGAGCCCCGGCGTCGTGGGTGTAGGCGGCGATCGGCCGTCCGGCGTCCCGGTTCATCGTTCGCACCTCCCCCAGCACCGCGCGGGAGGTGGTGGTGAGGTAGTCCAGGGTCGGCCGGGTCGTTTCGCAGACCTCGCGGAAGCTGTCGCACTCCTCCATGACGAGGGGGAAGAGTCGCTCCGGGTCGCGCGCGCCGACAGCGCGACGGATCCGGACGATGCGTCCCGGAACCTCGGCGATCCGGGTGGGGAACGCCGGACTCGTCGCGACCGTCCGCTGCATCGCTTCTGCGCTCCGCACCTCCTTGACGGGTGCACCGCGGACCAGCACCACGAGGTCAACCAGCGCCGGCCAGTGGTCGGGCGGGTACACCGGGCGCGCATAGCAGTCACTCCCATCGGGTCGCTCGCCGGCCCTCCATTCGACGAACCCTCCGAAGACCGACCGAGAGGCACTCCCCGATCCGTAGCGGGCGAGCCGGGAAAGGGCCCGGTCGGAGAGCCGAAGTCCGAGTGCGGCGGTGGCTGCCCCAGCGAGCGCGGCGAAGCCGCTCGCGCTCGATGCAAGACCGGTCGCGGTGGGGAAATTGTTGGCCGATACGACTTCCGCTCCGTAGGCGGACCCGGCCATCTCCCGTACCCGATTCAGGAACTGGACGACGGACTCCCGGGTCTCTCCGAGCTCTTCCCGCCCGTTCAGGACGACCCGGTCCTTCGCCGGTCCCGGGAAAAATCGGACCGTCGTCCGGGAACGCAGTTGGTCGAGACTGACGGAAAACGACGGGTTGTAGGGGAGGGCGCGCTCGGCGTCGCGAACCCCCCAGTACTTGACGAGCGCGATGTTGGGAGGCGCCTCACAGGTCGCCGCGAGTGTCGTCCGGGGCGCCATGCGAGCAAGTGCGGGACGGTCGTGCACAGTACTTATCCGCGACGGCCGCTCGGGAGGTCGTGTCCCGTCGTTCGTCCGATGCCGAGCCGCGTCCCGAGCGGCCCCGACCGGACCTCCTTCGGGCCAGCCGTCGCGGGTTCCACCATGAGATCGGCTTTCGGATCGACCGGGAACAGAGCGGACACGGCGTTTGCACCGTCACCGGCCGCGTCGAGACCCGGCACCTGAACATCAATGCCGTCGTCCACGGAGGGGTGTACGCGACCGCTCTCGACACAGCCATGGGCGCTGCGGTCGTCTCGCTCCTGAAGGACGGAGAGACGGCCGCAACGACGTCCCTCTACGTCGAGTTTCTCCGGGCGGCCCGCCGCGGCGATCGTCTGACCGCCCGCGGGGAAGTGCTCCGCCGGGGCCGGCACATCGCGTTCGCCGAGGGAAACCTGTTCGATGACGAGGGCCGGCGGCTGAGCCAGGCCCGGGGGACCTGGTACATCTGGTCGGCGAGTGGAAACGGGGCCGGGTCCGTGCCGTCCCGTCGAGCCCGACGTTAGCGGGAGAGCCGGGAGATTAGGCGCTCGGCGAGCTCGAGGCGTTCGAGGCCCTTCGCGATCCCGCGCGTCGCATCCGAAAACGAATGTTCCCGGAAGAACGACTTCGTTTCCTCGGCCCGGCCGAGGCCGGAATACGGCAGCGTCAGTTCGAGGAGCAAGGAGAGGAGGCCGGAGCCGCGGAACGTGCGGGAGAGCTCGGGAAGGTTCCGCTCCAGCCACGGCCCGACGAGCGGACGCCCGACCGGATTCGACGCGGCCTGGGCGACGACGAGCGGGACATGCCCCCGATTGATTCCACCCGCGGTGGCGAGATCGAGGGTCGATGTGACGAGAGACGGCTCGGAGGTCCACGCGAGGGCGACCTCGAGCCGGAGTGCCTCGCCCTCGGCGATCGGGCGCGCGAGGGCTCGCCGGAGCTCCCGATACCCGGCGTCGCCGTCGGTCCGCGCGCGGGCGATCGCGACCGCACGCCGGAGGTCCGGATCGAGCCGATCCCACTCGACGAACCTCTCGGCGAGCGCGCGGGCGAACCCTCCGTCAACCCGGACGCGAGCCTGGGTGATCCATTCGCGAACGATCCGGAGCGTATCGGGCTCGCCGGGACGGCGGTCGAGCCCGATGAGGCCCGTGAGGTCGGAGAGGTACCCTCGTGCAAAATCCGATGGCTCACCCCCCCGCGGCAGCGCGAGGGCAAGGGAGGACAGGGCATCGGTGACCTCCTGGACGACCAGTCGATCTCTCGTGAGACCCAGCGCTTGGACGAACCGTTCGTACGTCGACCACTCCTCGATCCCCGCGACGACGAACGCCGCCAGGTCGCTGAGCACGATCCACCGATCCGCCACCGGCCGGCTCGGAAGCGCGGTCCGTAGCCGCTCCAGCAGCTCGCGGTCGTAGTGGACGCGATAGAATCCGACCGCTCCCGGGTTCAGGTGGACCGTGGCGTGGCCCGGGACCGGGACCACCCGCTCGCGGGTATCGAAGAGGAGCCGCTCGCGGTGGCCATCGACGTCGAGGATGAGCGGGATCGGCCAGGGAGGCTCGTCCCGGTTTTCATGGGAGGAGAATCGACGTTGGGTCAGCTGAAGCCCCGAGGGGGTGAGCTCCGCCCGAAGGACCGGGAAGCCCGGCCGTTCGATCCACGGCCCGACGATCGCCGCCACATTCGAGTTCGCGCTCTGGCCGAGCGCGTCCCACAGGTCCTCGGTGCGCGCGTTGCGAAACCGGAACCGGTTCAGGTACTCCTTGACCCCGGCGCGAAACGTCGTCTCGCCGAGGTAGGAGTCGAGCATCCGAAGGACGCTCGCCCCCTTGCCGTACGTGATCTCGTCGGTGATCTGCCCGATCTCCTCGGGCGACGTCACCGGACAACGCACGGGGTGGGTCACGTCGAGCGAGTCGGTCTCGAGGGCTGCGCCCATTCCCCAGGAGTGGAGGACAAAATCCGAGGACGCATCCAGCTCCGGGGCGATCCGGTCGGTAATCTTTGCCTCGAGGAACGTGGCGAAGCTCTCGTTCAGCCAGATATCGCTCCACCACGCCATCGTGACGAGGTTCCCGAACCACTGGTGGGCGATCTCGTGGCAGATCGTCTCGAACACGTCGGATCGGGCAAACGAGGCCGAGGAGTCCTCGAGAAGAAGGCGCATGTCGCGGAAGCTCATCGCCCCCCAGTTCTCCATCGCACCGAATGCGTGCTCGGAGACCGCAATGATGTCGAGCTTCGGGAGCGGGTAGGGGATGTCGTAGTACGACTCGTGCGCGCGGAGGATTCGGCTCCCGGACTCCGCCGCGAAGCGGCCCGAGCGCCCCCGCCCCGGCGGTGTCAGCACCCGCACCGGAACCCGTCCGGAGGTGTCCTCGACCTGGTCGAACTCGCCCACAGCGAGGTAGAACAGGTACGTGGCCATCGGAGGGGTCGGGGCGAACGTCCACTCGCGGCTCCGCTCCAGCGGTTGAATCCGCTCTGCAGGGCCGTTCGAGACCACCTCAAGTTCCGCCGGCGCCCGGACCGTCAGGAGGATCCGGGCCTTCGCATCCGGACGGTCGACGCAGGGAAAGACCCGCCGGGCCCCCACCGGCTCGCACTGGGTCGTGAGGACGTACCCCTTCCCATGCGGGCAGCGATAGAGCCCGACCAGCCGATGAGGGTCGACCCGACCTCGAAACTCCACCCGCAGGGTCGACGCGCCCGTCCGACCGAGAGGGATCACGAGCCGGTGGCGGGGCTCATCGACGTGAAACGGGGCCCGCTCACCGTTCCGCCAGACGCACTGGACACTGAGGTCCTCCGAATCGAGTTCGGCGTTCTCCAGGCCGGGCCCGAGGTCGAACTCGACGGACCCGCTCCACTCTAGGGCGTCGAAGTCGATATCGAGGTGCAATCGATACTCGGGGATGAGCGGATGGACCTCTTCGCGCACCCCACCACCCTCGAAACGGGGAGCCCGTCCCGCCCCACCGCCGGTCCGACCCCACGCGAGCCTCCCTGAAAGAGCTTCGGCGCCGATGCAGGGTCGAGGGCGGGCTCGACGGGTCAACCACGCTTAAATACCGCCCCAATGTCCCGGCCGCTGGCTGACGGCCATAGCGGTGGGGAAACACCCGGTCCCATCCCGAACCCGGAAGTTAAGCCCACTGGCGTTCCGCGCGGTACTGAAGTGCGCGAGCCTACGGGAAACGCGGAAAGCTGTCAGCCTTCCGGGCGTCGAAATCCTCAAGCGATAGGGTAATGACGCCGGGTCGGTCGTTCGTCCGACTCATGCTTCTCGGGGCGCACGTCGGGATCTCCGAGGGACTTGCGCAGGCCGCGCACGATGGACGCCGGATCGGATGCGACGCGATTCAGATCTTCTCGAAGAGCCCTCAGATGTGGGAGGGTCCTCCCATCGCGCCCGAGGCCGCGGCGGCATTTCGAGAGGCGGTGGTGGCCGAACAGATCCGGGCGACGTCCGTCCATCACGGCTACCTCCTGAACCTCGCCACGCCCAAGCGGCCCATGCTGCGCCGCTCCCGCCGCGCGTTCCTCGAGGAGGTCCGTCGGGCCGAACTCCTCGAGGTCGACTCGCTCATCTTCCATCCGGGAGCGCACCTCGGATCGGGGATTGATGCAGGCCTCGCGCTGATCGCGGAGGGTCTCGAGCAGACGATCCAGGAGGTCCCGGAGGGCAAGGTCCGGCTGGTCCTCGAGAACGCGGCCGGACAAGGAACGACGCTCGGTTCGACGTTCGAGCAGCTCGCACGGGTGCTTTCGGCGGTGGACGCACCGGGCCGCCTCGGGGTCGCCCTCGACACCTGTCATCTTTTCGCGTCAGGAGTCGACTTCCGCACCGAGGACGGATACGGCCGGATGGTCGATGATCTCGAACGGACCGTCGGGCGCTCGAACGTTCGCGCGTTCCACCTCAACGATGCCCAGGCCCCGCTCGGCTCGCGCCGGGACCGGCACGAGAACATCGGGAAAGGTGAGATCGGGCTCGAGGGATTTCGAAACATCCTGACCGATCCGCGCTGGCAGGACGTGCCGGGCTATCTCGAAACTCCCCTCGATGACCGGGACTATTCGCGATACGTGGAGGACCTTGGCACTCTGCGCTCGTTGATCGACGCGAGGCCGACTCGGGCCCGACCGACCGCCGAGAGTGCTCGGAAGTCGAAGCCGCGCTCCTCAACCGTCAAATAGAACGCCCCTCCTCGGCGCGCGGGCCATGGGGGAGGAGATCCAGGCCGAACTCGTCGCCTCGCTCGAGTCGACGGCCCGGGAGATCCGGGCCGAGATCGTCCGGATGACCTTCGCGGCCGGCAGCGGCCACCCGGGCAGCAGCCTCTCGGCCGTCGAGATCCTCGTCGCCCTCCTCTTTCATGAGATGAAGATCGATCCCGCCCGGCCCGACCTACCGGACCGCGACCGCTTGGTCCTCTCGAAGGGGCATGCGGCGCCCGCCCTCTACGCGGCGCTCGCGCTCCGGGGATTCCTCCCTCGCGAGGAGCTCCGGACCCTTCGCCAGCTCGATAGCCGGCTCCAAGGGCTCGTCGACCGCACTACGCTCCCAGGGGTCGATGCGTCCACGGGGGGCCTGGGCCAGGGGATCGGTGTCGCGGTCGGAATGGCGCTCGACTCCCAGCTCGCCCGACGCCCGAGCCGTGTCTATTCGATCGTCGGAGACGGCGAGTGCCAGGTCGGATCCACGTGGGAGGCCCTGATGGCCGGTGCTCAGTACCGCCTCGCGAACCTTGCCGTCGTGGTGGACCGGAACGGGCTCAGCACCGGTGGACCGACCGAGGCGAGCATGGGGATCGAGCCGATCGCCGACAAGCTCCGAGCCTTCCGGTACCACACGGTCGAGGTGGACGGCCACGACGTGCGTCAGATCCTCCGCGCCCTCCGCGAAGCACGGGTGACGGTGGACGCGCCCACGGCGATCGTCGCGCGCACGATCAAGGGCCGGGGGGTCTCGTTCATGGAGGGAAACCCCTCCTGGCACGGTCAAGCTCCAACCCGGGCCGAGGCAGAACGCGCGCTCGCCGAACTGGGAACGTCGCTCGAGGTCTCCCCACAATGAGCGCGCCCGGCACGCTGGAGAGTCTCCGCGATGCGTACGGCGAGGTCCTGGTCGAGCTCGGCGAGCGGGATCCGACGCTCGTCGTCCTCGACTCCGACGTGTCGGGACTGACCCGGACCGCCCGATTCGCCGAGAAGTTTCCAGACCGCTTCTTCGATGTCGGCATCATGGAAGCGTCGATGATGTCGATCGCCGCCGGCATGTCCCTTTCGGGACGCACGGTGTTCGCGAGCTCGTTCGCCGTGTTCGCGGCCGGACAGGCCTACAACTTCGTCCGGCAATCGATCTGTTTCCAGCGCGCGAACGTCAAGATCGTCGCGACCAACGCCGGCCTGCTCGCGGGCCGCGACGGCGGAATGATCCAGATCGTCGAAGACATTGGCTTGATGCGGGGGCTTCCCCGGATGACGGTGATCGTCCCGGGCGACGCTCCGACGACGCGTGCGGCGATCCGTGCCGTCGCCGGGCGCCCGGGTCCCGCGTACGTCCGCCTCGCCTCGGTAGACCTACCGACCGTCACCGACGGAACGTTCGAGGTCGGCAAAGCCGCCGAGTTGCAAAGTGGGACCGATCTTGCGATCGTCGCCGTCGGCGCAATGGTCGCGCGCGGACTTGCCGTGGCCGAAGAGCTCGGCCGCGTCGGAGTCTCGGTCCGCGTGCTCGACCTCGCGTCCGTGAAGCCGTTCGACGAGCCGGCGGTCCTCCGGGCGGCCCGCGACACGGGGGCGATCCTGACGCTCGAGGAGCATTCGGTCCTCACCGGGATCGGCTCCCTGGTCGCCGCAACGACCGCCGAGAACTATCCGGTCCCGGTGCGACGCGTCGGGGTCCCCGATCTCTTCGGCGAGTCCGGGGACGGTTTCGCGCTCTTCGACCGATACGGACTCTCCATGGAGCGGATCCGCGACGAGGCCTGGGAGCTTCTCCGGATGCGAGGAAAGGTTCAGTAACCTGCACGAGTACGGGAGACCGAACATGGAGCTATTCCTGGATACGGCGAGCCTGACCGAGATCCGAACGATGTGGGACCTGGGGATCCTCGACGGGGTGACGACGAACCCGACCCTCGTCGCGAAGGAGGGACGCAAGTTCGAGGAGGTGATCCGGGAGATCTGCGCGCTCGGGGTCCCGTCGGTCTCCGCGGAGGTCGTTTCGACCGACACGGACGGCATGCTCGCCGAGGGCCGCCGGCTGCGGCAGATCCACCCCTCGATCTACGTGAAGTGTCCCATGACCGCCCCGGGCCTCAAGGCGACGAAGATCCTCGCCCGGGAGGGGACGCGGGTGAACATGACGCTCGTGTTCAGCGCGAACCAGGCCCTCCTCGCAGCGAAGGTCGGGGCGGCGTACGTCAGCCCGTTCATCGGCCGGCTCGACGACCAGGGACAGGTCGGCATGGACCTCATCCGCGACATCGTCCAGATCTACCGGAACTACAAGTTCCCCACGAAGATCCTCGTCGCGAGCATCCGACATCCGGTCCACGTCCTCGAGGCGGCGAAGGTCGGCGCCGATATCGCGACGATGCCGTTCGGGGTCATGGAAAAGCTCGTCACCCACGCGCTCACCGACATTGGCCTCGCCCGGTTCCTGAAGGACTGGGAAAAAGTGCCGAAAGGCTGAGGGCCATCCCCCCACCGGGAGAGGGCGATGGGATTCGAGGCGCTGAGCTACCTCATCGGTCGATGGACCGACGAGTCCCGCACCGGTGAACCCGGGACGTCGACCGGCGGAGGAGAGACCTGGCATCTCGCGCTGGACGGAGGGATCCTTGAACGGGAGGCGTGGTGCGAGTACCCCGCCCGCGGCGACCAGCCGGCGTTCCGCCACGAGGACCTTCTCGTCGTCTTCGTCGATCCCGATTCGGAGGTCCGGGCGATGTTCTGGGACAACCAGGGACACACGATTCGGTACCGGGACGTGCACCCGGATCCCGACGGAAAGGGAGTCGGATTCGTGAGCGACCCGACGGTCCCGGGGCCCCGCCAGTGGCTCCAGTACCGTTTCGAGGAACCGGACCGACTTTCCGCGGTCTTCAGCATTCATGGCCCGGGCGCCCCGGGGTTCGCCCCGTACCTCCGCTGGGCCTCCACGCGGGTGGGCGCCCGCTCGCCCTGACCGTCGGTCCGCCTCCGGGCACCGGGCGCAGACGATTATATCGGGGCCTCCACTACCCGCGGAAGCCTGTGACGGACGAACCGCTGCTCGAAAAGTACCTGCGCCTGACGCGCGAGGCGCTGGGCCGGGTCCGCGTGGCCGTCCCGGCCCGGTCGTACCTTCAGGGAGCGTCGGACGACTTTCTCTCGATGGCCCGCGCCTATCTCGCGGACGCAGAGCATTTCCGGGACTCGGGGGACCGCGACCGAGCCCTTGCGGCCGCAAGCTACGCGCACGGATGGCTCGACGCCGGCGTTCGCCTGGGTCTCTTGGACGGAGGGAGCGATGACGAACGGTTCACCCTCTTCCGCTGACCCCCCACCGGCGGTCTCGCCGGGAATCCCCGATGCGGCCCTCGCGGGGATCGACGCGCATCTGCGGCAGCGTGAACTCCGGCGCGAGGACCTGTACCAACGGGCGCGCCGCCTGCGTCGGCTCGCCCAGGCGACGATGACCCGTCTGCATGCCGACGGCTCGGCGGCGGCGGACCTCGCCGAGATCCGCCGGGGAATGGCCGATCTCTCCGACTGGGTGCGGCGCGAGGGTCGGGGGGACGAGACGCTCGCGCTCGACGCGCTTCAGGAGGCGGTGGAGGCGGTGCTGCTCGGCGCGGTGGCCGCCGGCGAGGCGTTCCCGGGCCCGTCCGATCTCGGGGTCGATCCGGAGCCGTATCTCCTCGGGCTCGGCGATGTGGTCGGCGAGGTCCGTCGTCGCGTCCTGGACCGGCTGGGGCGGGACGACGTTCTCGGCGCCGAAGCCGAGCTCGGCCTCATGGAGCGACTGACCCGGTCCCTTCTCCGATTCGATACGACCCGTGCGATCGTTCAGCTCAAGCCGAAGCAGGACTCCGCCCGTGCGCTCTTGGAGCGCACCCGGGGCGAGGTCGTCATGGCGCGCTTCCTCTCCCGCGCGCGGCCCCGAGACGCGCCGGAGTCGAGGACTCCGTGAGCGCGGCGGCCCGCCACACCGTGGGGGTCATCGGGGGATCCGGCATCACGACGATCTTCGAGGGCGGATCCTTCCGGTCCCATCGCGTCGCGACCCCCTGGGGGGCCCCGTCCGGTCCGATCGACGAGGGGGAGGTCCGGGGCATGCGGGTCCTCTTCCTCCCCCGCCACGGCGCGGGCCACACGATCCCACCGCACCGGATCAACTACCGCGCGAACATCGACGCGCTCCGTTCCCTTGGGGCGGAGGCGATCGTCACGGTCAGCTCGGTCGGTTCGCTGAAGGAGGAGCTCGCGCCGGGCCGGTTCGTTCTGCCGAGCCAGTTCGTCGACTTCACGAAGCAGCGGCCGACGACCTTCTTCGATGGGGGCCGGGTCTACCACGTCTCCCTCGCCGACCCGTTCTGTCCGGACCTCACCGAGAGCGCCATCGCCGCCGGCCGGGCCGTCGGAACTCCGTTCGCCGAAGGGAAAACGTACGTGTGCATCGAGGGGCCCCGATTCAGCACGCGGGCCGAGTCGGAGTTCTTCCGCACGTTCGCCGACGTGATCGGCATGACCCTGGTCCCCGAGGTGACCCTCGCCCGGGAGCGTGCGCTCTGCTACCTCTGTCTCGCGATGGTGACCGACTACGACGTGTGGGCCGACCGACCGGTGGAAACGAAGGAGATCATCGCCACCATGCAACAGAACGCCGAGAAGATGACCCGGTTGCTCGGGGACCTCCTCCCGCGACTCGCCACGCCCCCGCGCTGCGACTGCGCGCACGCGCTCGACCACGCCGGGGTCTAGACGCTCCGTCTACGAGGCTGGACCGCGCCGCACGGTGATCGGAATCCGGCCGGCAGCGAACTCCCGCTCCGCGATCTCGACCGGGTCGACGAGCGTTGGCGGGATGTCGATCAGAATCGGGGCCCCCAGGGAAATCTGTAGGGCGCGGGCACCCAAGATGCGGGCCCGCTCGAATCGGGTGTACTGCCCCGGCTCCAAGGGGTGAGGTGTCGAATGACCGGACACGCTCTCGTTCCCCAAGGCCGCCAGAGACGCTGCGGCCGTCAAGGCGACGGCCACCCAAGGCGGTGTATTTACCATTTTGCCAGCACGGGACTCCATCGCGCGTACCGCGCCCAGTCGAAGGACCCTGGAGGGTCCCCATCGGAGCCCGAGGGCCGCCGAGCAGGACCCGAGAGGGAGACCGGCTCCTTGAGGACCGTCCGGTAGCCCCTTTCCGAACTCCGGCGTCAGTTCTATAGACCGACCGATATCGCGCCGCTCCTGACGACCCTTCTCCCGGCCGTCGCGTACTACGCTCTCCTCGGGGTCTTCATCCTCCTCGCGATCGCAGAGCTCTTCCATCCTCTCGCCCGCCGGGCCGGTCTCCCGAAGATCGTATCGGACATCCTCCTCGGGATGATCCCCCGGGGCGAGATCAGTCTCATCGTCGGGTCGGTCGGATTCACCGCCGGGCTCCTGAACTCCGCGATGCTCGGCGAGGTCCTCCTGATGTCCCTCGTCACCACGGTCATCGGCGCGACGCTGTTCCGCCGGCGGATTGGAACCCTCCGGGGTGCGCGCGATCCGGCGGTGCCGTCGACCCCCGCAGCGCCGTGATCTCGGACGCACTCGAATGGCTCGACGGCATCCCGTGATTCGCCCCAGACTCGCGAGGGTCCCGGAGGTCGACGGACCGCCCCCCGCGGTGTACCGGGAGTCGGTCGGTCGGTTCGAGCTTGAGTCTCCGTCCAGGGCGCCGTACCCCCCGGACAAAACGTGATATGGGCGAAGGAGGCACGGAGGGGAGACCGTGACGTCCCGCTCGTCCCCCTCGACCGGGTCCGCTGGAGATTCCCGGGACACGTCCCTCCCCCGGTCGATCTTCGTCCCCGACCGAGATCCCCGCCGTCCGGCCCGCGAGGCGGTCAACGCGATCCTCTCGGACGCGTTCATGGCGTTCATCTCCCTCTTGCTCATTCCGATCATCCTCGTCCCCTTCTTCGTCAACCTGCCCTCGACCATCCTCTTGATCTTCGACTGGGGCGACGTCACGATCATTCTGTTCTTCGTGGCGGAGTACAGCTCGAAGATCTACCTCGCGGCCGACCGGTGGGAGTACTTCCGGTCGCCCTGGCACCTTCTCGACCTCTCGGTCATCCTCCTTTCCTTCGTTTCCTACGTGCCCATCTTCGGGTTGGCCGGGAAGGGCTCGGTCCTCCTGCTCGTTCGGCTCCTCCGGCTCCCCCGAGTGTTCGCCGTGGCCGGGCGAACGGCCGGGAGCCGTCTGGGTCCGGAGGAGGCCAAGGAGGAGGTCCTTGCTCCCGAGCCCGAGGCGGTGATCCGCGAGGTCGATCCCGGCCGGCTCTCGGACGTCCACGTCCTCTCGTGGGAGGAGCTCGAGAAGCACCTCGGCACCGACGACGAAGAGTGGATCCACATCTCGAACTTCTCCGACGAAGCGCTTCTGCGGCTCAGCGCGATTCTCGAGGTTCCGGGCCACCATTTCCGGCTCGACCAGGTCGACGATCTTTGGCCCCACATCGGCCGGGTGGAGCGGACGGTCCTCCTGTTCCTCCAGTCCGGGGAGATTCAGTACCCGCAGCAAACCCGGGAGTTCTATACGATCGCCCGGAGAGGCGCGATCGTCGTCGTGCAGGGCCCGAAGGTGATCTCGGTGTCCCCGCACGGCCTCGACCCGTTCCCGGAGGTCACGAGCTGGCTCCGAAGCTCCGCGGCGACCGGCAAGACGTTCTCCCTCCGGGTCATCGAGGGACTGCTCACCACGACGTTGCGGGAGTACCGGGGGCTGTTCTCCGAGATCGAGCTCGAGGTCGGCGCCATCACTCGGACGCCGCGCTCCCGCCTCCCCAAGGATTTTCTCGCACGGATGTACGAGCTCCAGAAGACGATCACGCGGTTCTCCTCGAACCTCGTCCACTTCCGGGAGCTGGTCAATCGACTGACCTCGGGCCGGGTCCCGCTGGAGGGAATCGACGAGCCGGCGAAGAGCCGGTTCGAGGCGCTCGCGGACGAGACGAGCTTTCTCTCGGAGATCGCCCGGGACGCGAGCGAGAACGTCGGAACGGTCATCGACGTGTACATCAACCAGTCCTCCTTCGAGACGAACCGGATCCTGAAGATCCTCGCGGTGATCACCGCGGTCGCCATCATCCCGGCGACGATCGGAGGCCTCCTCGGCATCAGCGGGCCGTACATCTTCGAGCTCTGGCAGATCGTTCTCATCGTCGTGCTGAGCATGATCTTCGTCACCTACTGCTTCCTCAAGCTCGGCTGGCTGCGAACCTGAGTTCTGGCGGCCCGCCGACCCGGCCGGGCGATGGCGCCGTCTTTTTGGGACCCGCCACTTCGGGCTCGCCGGATAGCGGGAGACGGGCGGAATGGCCGAGGAGCGGTGTCCGAAGTGCGGGAAACCCGTCAGCCACTACGAGGACCGCGAGGTCCGGGTGCGGTGGTGCGGGTATCCCGACCCCCACTACTGGGATTGGCAGCTCAAGGTGCCGAAGCTCCAGTTGCGTCCTTAGGACGCGGGGCCGGGGCCATCCGATCCGGCCCGTAGTAGGCAGGTTCCCGCGGATGCGGGTAGCGGCCCGACGCTCGGGTCACGCGGGAAGTCGCCGCCGGGGAAAGCCGTACCTCCAGTCGGAACTCGAGGATCTCCCACGTGCCGGTCGGGTCGAGGGCCGGCCGGTCCGGAAACGCTCCCGCGACGACCGACTCGACCAGCCGGCGGGCGGCGCGACGCGTTTCGGCCAGCGTGCGCCCCTCGACCGTGCCGAGGCCGTCCGCCCACGCGAGGTAGCCGTCGGGCGTACGAAAGACCCGTACCGGAAAGGCGGGCACACCCGTCCAGATCGGAACGGAGAGGTATCGGAGTTCCCGGGAGATGGCGAAACGGGCCCCGGTCCTCCCGGTGGCGTATCCGTCACGTTCGGCTGGTTCTCGGCGCGTGCCGCAGGATCGGGGCCCCGGGTGGCTTCTGGGCAAGGAACAGCGCACGGCCCGGCTCCCCCGTGTCGATGGAGGTCCTCCGGAGGACCTCGAAGCCCGCCTCCGAGAGCCAGCGGCCATAGGTGGCCGAGTCGGCGTGGCTCCGGTACAGCTTCGCGTTCGACCCGAGCCGGTCGTCCACCGAGCTGGGGGGGACCTCATCGCCCGTGGTCACCAGCACGACGCCCCCGGGGTACAACCACCGGTACATCCGGGCGATCAAGGGTCGCCGTTCCTCGGGCGGGACGTGGATCAGGGAGTAGAGGCAGACGATCCCCGAGAACGTCTCCGGCGGGAAGCGGACCGTCGCCATGTCGGCACGGAGGAATCGGGCCTTCGGCACGAGCCGCCGCGCGCGCTCGATCTGAACGTCGGAAATGTCCACGCCGGTGACCCGGAACCGGTTGGAGAGAATCTGGGAGTCCGGGATTCCGCACCCGCAGCCGAGGTCGAGGACCTCGCTCCCGCGCTCGAGGAGCCGGAACACGGGGCGCAGCCAGTCCTCGTGGTCATCGAAGTCGACCTCCAGAGGATCGCTGTTGTGCGTTCCCGGCCGGTAATGGACCGAGGCCCGACGCCACCCGTCCTGGCCGACGGCCCTCGGGGGGGAACGGTGACCCGTCGCCGTCGCGCGATGCATCGTCGATCACCTTCGAGGGTGCTAGAAGGGTGTACTAGCGTGCTCATCACGGAAGAAGCTGTGGGTAGGCGCGGATCGCGCAGGCCCGCGATTCGGCCCGAGAGGACTCTTTAGCACCGTCTACGCGTAGCCGAACTGTCGTCGAGCGAATTCGCTCATCCGGTCGGGTCCCCAGGGCGGCTCCCAGACGATCTCCACCTTGACGCTGGAGAGTCCCGACGCCTCGCGTGCCGTCCGAGTGACCTCCTCGGCGAACGCCTCGACCACCGGGCAGCCCGGGCTCGTGAGGGTCATTCGGACCGTCAGCTCCCCCGCGTCGTTCCACTCCATTCCGTAGATGAGCCCGAGGTCGATGACGTTCATGGGGATCTCGGGATCGTAGATGTTCTTGAGCGCCGCGCGGATTTTCTCCTCGACCGCGGCGTGATCCCCGCGCTTTTCTTGAGTCGAGGGCGGACCCGGTGGCGGAGGGGAAGGGCTCGGTGGGGGCACCGCCGGCGGGAGTACCGTTGGAAGGAACGGTCCCACCACCTCGAAGCCGGGAGGATGGTGCTCCCGGTGGTACCGGACCTCCGCGTCCCGCAGGAAGTGAAGGCTGCTTTCGTCGAGCAGGAGGGGGATCCCGTCGAGCTCGAGCGGGACGTCCCGGTGCGACGGTCGGTCGATCATCATCTGGGCATGCGGACGCATCCCGCGCTCGACCCATACGCGCACGCCGGATCCCGATGGGCGGTCCGCGAGCGCCGCGCGCAGCGCGTCGCGCGCTTCGGGGGTAAGGCGGAGGCGCAGGGTTTCGGTACGCTCGTCCGGCATCTCGGGACCTCCCTCCGTTAGGGTCCCGCAGGGTTCATACGTCTATCGCGCGGAACGGGTCCGGTGCTCAGCCGCCGGTCACGTCCTCGAGGAATTCCCGGATCGTTCCGAGGAATTCCCGGGGCTGCTCGAGAACCTCCATGTGGCTGCTGTGGGCGAGCACCCGCAGGTGCGCCGGCTCGATCCGTTCGGCCATCTCCATCGAGGGTTCGAGGAAGTAGTCGTATTTCCCGACGACGACCACGCTCGGGGTTTCGATCTTCGAATAGTACCTGCGGCCGTCCCACGACGCGATCGTACCGTCGACGGTGAACACGTCGCCGGTCCGGGTCATCATCGCATGGAATACCCCGGGGCTCGTCCGTGTCGCCTTCCAATCGGCCGGCGTCGAGGTCAGGAAGCGGGTCTGGAACGGCTGTGCGATCCGCTCGGCAATCTGCTCATACTCGCGGGAATCGAACGCTTTGGCGCGGCGGAGCTCCAGGAAGCGGGCCCGGAGGCGGGGGGAAACGGACTGCAGCATCAGTCGGTTTGCAGCGCGGATCTCCTCCGCGCTTCCGGCGGTCGCGCACAAGAGGAGGGAGGTCAGCCGGTTCTCGTATCGATGGGCGTACTCGAGGGCGGCGAACCCTCCGGCGGAGTATCCTAGGAGGTGCAGCTCCTTGATCCCGAAGGAACGACGGATCGCTTCCACGTCCTCGGCTTGGTTTCCGATGGTGTACTCGCTTCGGTTCTTCGGGGCCCAGCTGTGGCCGACCCCGCGCGGATTGAACAGGATCACCCGCAGGTTCGCGTTCGCGAGCTTCAGCAGCCCACGAAGGTAGTGATAGGTGAGGCCGGGTCCACCGGGATGCACGAGAAGGGTCGCGGGTCCACGCCCTTGGGCAATGTACTCGAAGGACCGGTGCCCCGGAACCGTGATCGTCCGCACCCGGGCCATCGCTGGCCGAAGCACCTCGGGCCCAAAAGCGTCGCGTGGAGGCTTCCGTTTTCCGCGGGACGGCGATTCGAGCGGTCGCCAGGGTGGTTTCAGGAGATCGACCCGTCCGCGAAAGAGCCCACCCCCCCGCCCGGTCGAGTAGCGCGGGCCGCGTCGGCAGCGTCATTTACCCCGCCGCCTCTGGGCCGCGATACCCGATCATCCGAATCCGCATGCCCGAGGACACGAATCCCTCCAGGAAACCGCACGGCGCCGCTCCTGCGCTCATCGAGTTGTCGAGCAACGACCCCGTGACGACTCGCCGGTTTCTCGAGTCGGTGTTCGGGTGGAGCTTCGTCCCTCCGCCAGAGTCTGCCGACGATGAACTCCCGTTCCGGACCCCGGAGGGCAGCGAGGGTCTGCTCCATGCGGCGCGGTCGTACGAGCCCTCGACCCGCATCCATCGCGTTCGCGTCTCCGACCTCGGCACGACTCTGGAGAGGGTCCAACGGGCCGGAGCCACGCTGTTGATGCCCCGAGTCGACGCGCCTGGGTTGGGGAGCTTCTTCACCGTCGAGATCCCGGGCGGAACTCTCCTCACGTGCTGGCAGACGGCGCCACCGGCCCGAAGCCGTTACCGTTGAGCGCCGGTGACCCAGGGAACTGCGGGCACCGGGATTTGAACCCGAGTTATAGGCTTGGCAAGCCTATGTGATAACCAGACTACACTATGCCCGCAACGGCGGGGGCCATCCGCCGGCCTATGTAAAGTCCCCCGGTGCGAACCCACGGAGCGCGACGATCGCCTGTTCGAGGTCCGTTCGCTCCTGCTCGGTACTGAGTGACCGTCGGAACAGGATCTGTAATCCCTCCGGACCCTCGCGGAACTCCATGTCGAAACTGCCGCCCGAGGGTCCCGCGCGGCTCGAGACACCTCGGCTCCTCATCGAGCCGCTGAGGATCGGACACGCGTCGGATCTACTCGCTGTGCTTCGCGATCCCGCGGTCTACACGTACATCCCCGACGCTCCACCGAGGTCCAGAGCGGTGCTGCGAGCGCGGGTCCGACGGTTGGTCCGGGGCCCCCCATCCGGTTCCCGAGAGCTTTGGTTCAACTGGACCGTACGTGCGAGAGGAACTCGGACCGTCATCGGGACGCTGCAAGCGACCCTCTACGCGGATTCGCGTTCCGCCGCGATCGCGTACCTCTTTGGTTCTGCCTACTGGGGTCGCGGGCTGGCCCGAGAGGGAGTGAGCGCTCTGGTGAATTGGCTCAGCTCACACCACGACACGATTGCGATCGAGGCACTGGTCGATACGCGCAACGCGAGGTCGGTCCACTTACTCCATCGACTCGGCTTCCGGCGGGTTCGAACCAGGTCCCGAGCGGACTTTTTCAAGGGCTCCTGGAGCGACGAACATCTGTTTCGCCTTCCCGTCCGCCACCCTCCTCACGACCGTCCGGTGGGCGCATCGAGTCGCGGAACTAGGCAATCGCCTTCCGCCGGGTCGGCCCGCGGACATGCGCAGGTAGACGTCCCGCGGGCGGACCCCGCTCTGGGCCGGAACGGTGTCGGCCGGGCCGCCTCGCGCGGAGAGCGTGATCGAGGACGCGCTCTAGCTCTCGACGTCGAAGTAGATTCGCACGGTGGCGTGGTATTCGCCGACCTTCTGGTTCTTGATGCTCCCTTCGAGCTCGCTGACACGGAACCACTTCAGATTCCGTACAGTCTTCGCGGCGGTCGCGACGGCGTTTTCGGCTGCTTTCGCGAAACCTTCGGTCGACGTTCCAACCACGTCAATGATCTTCTGGACCATGGGAACCCCTTCGGGGGCCAGCGATTCCCCTGACATAGAGCCTCCCCTCCGGTCGGCCCAGGCGGCGACCGCGATGTGTTCGCTACACGAGCGGTCGCTCCATGAGAAGGCACGGTTGCTCCTTCCCCGGAGGACCTGCACGGACGACGCGGATCCCTTGAAAGCCGAGCGACTCGTAGTACGCGACCAGTCGTCGATTCGTGCTCCGGCAATCCAGGCGGAGGACAGAACGGCCAGAGGCCCGGACTCGGTCCGCGACCCACTCGATGGTTCGACGACCGATGTCCCGGTGCGCCCACCTCCTCCGCACGACGAGCTTGTGGAGGTACCCGGCGATGGGCGGTTGGGATCCCCAAAGACGGACGTCGTCCCAGACGAGCATGAACGTCGCGATGATCTCTCCATCGATCTCGACGACGTAGAAGGCGTGCTGATGAACCGAGAGCGCGACCTCTTCGAGCGGATACGGGATCGGCCATCCCGTGGTCCCATCGAGCGTCCGTTGCCGCTCTGCGCCCTCCGTCAGAAGGGAGGCGATCTCGGCGATGTCCGGGTCGTTGGCGGGCCGAACGTGCAAGGATCCTTGGGGTTCCATCCGTTCTCTCAGGAGAACGGGCCGCGCACTTTAGGACCCTTAGGACCCTACCGTCGCCGTGGCCCGCGTACGGTAGTGCGAGGGCGTTTGGGGCAAGGCCTTTTTCTACACCTAGACGACTCCGTGGACCTGGATACCGTGCCGTCGCGATCCCTTCCCCTCTGCGCGTTCCATGAGCTCAACCCTCCATGCGTCCGGGCTGTCATGAGGTCCCCTTGACCGAGCCTGCGGCCCCTCCCCCATCCACGGGTTCTGCGGTCGCAGAACCTCCTATCCCCCCGGCATCCGCTGCTGAGCCCCCCTCCCGCGCCGTGCCACGCGCTCGCCGGACTCGGCTGGTGATCGCGATCGTCATCTCCGTCGTGCTCCTGATCGTTCTTTCTCTGGTTGCGTACGAGCTCTTCGTGCCGGGCCCCGCTTCGGTTCACGTGCAGTCGATCGTGGTGTGGACTCCGGACGACGTCTGCGGTCTCGAGACGAACCTCATCGGGTACCACGGATACAATACGACGGTGAAGTCCGAAGTCTCGGTCGAGATTCAGGTGCCCAACTTTAACGCGTCGAAGTGCGTCGTGCATACCGTCACGACCAACTCGAGCGGCTTTTCCTTAAGCGACCTTCACCTTCCGTGGGAGATTCCTGCCAGCGGGTCCAACACGACACACGTGACGATTCAGTCCCCCGGTTCAGCCTTCTCCGGTGACGTCAATCTGATCCTTGAATGAGGCCGGTGCCCGTCCGGATCCGGCCCCAACGGCCGACGGCGGTACCGGCGGAGGCGAACGTAATACCGCTCGAAGTCCGTCGCTCCTCTCGTCGGGGAGGGGGGTGTGACGGACCGCTGGGGTGAAGGAGAGGTTGCCGTCTTGCGGAGGTTGGACGGCCCTCCCGTACTGGTCCGACTGATTCGCGGAGCCCAGCCGGTCGGGACCGAAGGGGTCGTGGACCTCTCGGCCGAGATCGGCCAGCCGGTGGGTCGACCGGTCACATGGTCCGGAGCCAGTTGCACGCTCCTTCGACCGTCGCTCGCGGACCTATTCGCGACGCTCCACCGGGGTGCCCAGATCGTAACGGCGAAAGACGCGATCCATCTCCTGTTCCTCGCCGGCGTCGGGCCCGGCGGACATGTGGCGGAAGCTGGATCCGGAAGCGGGGCGCTCACGATCGCACTCGCGTACGCGGTGGGACCCCAAGGCCACGTCACGTCGTTTGATCGGCGGCCGGAGTTTCTTGCCGCCGCACGATCGAACGTCGAGCGGGTTGGGCTCGGGGACCGCGTCACGTTCCGGGTGCGCGACGTGATGGCCGAAGGAATCGACCTCACGGAGCTCTCGAGCGTGGTTCTCGATCTCCCGGAGCCGTGGGAGGTCCTCGCTTCGGCCCGCGCCGCTCTTCGCCCCGGAGGATACGCCGCCACCTACACCCCGACCTACAACCAACTCGAGCGCACGGTGCGAACGTTCCGTACCCTCAAGTTCGAGGACATCCGGGCGGAGGAGGTGCTCGAACGCGGTCTCCATGTCGGGGAAGGAGGAACGAGACCCGAGTTCGAGATGCTCGGCCATACCGGGTTCCTCGCCGCCGGCCGGAAGGTGGAGGCGCGATGATCTCCGGCTCGCTGTCGCTCTCCATCGGAGCGTTCGTCGGGGTCGCACTCTCCGGCGGGTTCGTGTGGTGGGAGATCGGCCGGTACGCGACCCCTCAGGTGCCCGCGACGCTCTTCGACGAACGACGGGAGTTGTTCGCGTTCACCGCGGGGCTGTTCGTGGGGGTTCCGCTCGCCATCGCCTACATCCTGTTCGTCACGTCGATGGCGAACCTCGCAGTCCCGGGGGCGTTGATCTTCCTCGCCCTCCTCGTCGGGGGATCGGAAGTGGCGCAGTGGGCTCTCCTGCGGACCCGGTTCTGGGGGCAGGACGAGAGCGGACCGTTCTACGCCCTCGGCTATCGGGTCGCGATCGGTGGGATTATCTCCCTCGCCTTGGTCTCCGAGTACGTCTCCTTGAACGGCGTCTCGATCCCCGGGATGGCCCTCGTCCTCGTCGGTTCGGCCGCGGTGGTCTCCCTCGAGGCCGCGGGGGCCCTGCTCTCCGTCCGGGCGCGACCCGGGAGCGGCCGCATCGGGGGCGGACCGATCTCGGGCGCGATCTTCGGCGCGGTCGGTTTCTTCCTTCTCGGCATCGGTGCGGCGTCCGGCCTCGAGGTAGCGATCGCCGCCGCCCTCGTGGCGCTCCTCGGGGCCGCGCTCGTCTATCGGCGGCTGCGCGCCATCCTGGCGGCGATTCCGGCGCCCAGCGCTGGTCCGCGCGAGCCGAAACCTCGATCCGGGGGCCGATACGCCCGGACCGACCGTCCGTTGCCATCGACCGAGGAGCGCCGGAACGACGAGCCGGGGGCCCCCGGGAAGCCGATTTAAGGGGACCCGCCTCCCGCCGTCCGCATGCCGGAGGACGAGGCCAAGGTCCCGTTCGGACGGAGGTTCCGCCATGGCCTGCGGACCTACCGGGCCCCGGTCTCCATTTTCGTTCTTGCGGTGGGGGTGTTTCTGACGATCCTCGCGGTCGGCTTCTTCACCCCGCTCTCGAGCTCGTACCCGTTCACGGCGATCAATTCCGCGACCAACCAGCCCAGCGCGAACTACAACCTCGTGTTCGTCGTGGTGGGTCCCATCGTTTCTATCGTCGGCGCGTACTTGGTCGGAGCCTACTTCACCGCGCGGCGGAAGTTCGAGCACCTGATGGTGACGAAGAGCAAGGCGGAGTTCCTGCGGAACATCCCGGAGCTCGAGGACCTCCTCTGGGACCTGACCCCGGCGGACGAGGCACGCTACGAGACGAAGCGGAATGAATTCCGGCTCCGTCATTGAACCCTCGATCGTCGGGTCCGGGTTAAGTAGACCGGCCCGGTGAACCGGCATGGACGCCTCGGTGACGGCCGGGACGGCCGAGCGGTTCCGTTTCCGTCGGTTGGAGAAGCCCGAGGAGTTTCGCCAGGTCGAAGAGCTCTGCGAGGCCGTGTGGGGCCCTTCCGCTGCGGGCGGCGTCCCTACTCCGCTGTTGCGGGGGGTCCAAGACAACGGGGGCCTGGTCCTGGGTGCGTTTGCGGACATCTACCTCGCCGGCGTCACGGTCTCCTTCCTCGGATGGGACGGTTCGACGCTCTACCATTACGCGCACCTGACTCTCGTGCGACCCGAGTACCAGAATCACCACCTGGGCTTTCAACTGAAGGCATTCCAGCGAGACGAGGTCCTGAAACTCGGGCTTACCGAAATCCGGGAGACGTTCGATCCGCTCCAGAGCCACGCCGCATCGCTTCTCGTGCGTCGTCTCGGCGCCCGCCCGGACCGGTACTATACGCACTACTACGGACAACTCCCCGACGCAGCCAACGTGGGGACGGAGACGGACCGCCTCCGGGTCGTGTGGTCGATCCACTCGGAGCGGGTCGCCGAGCGGCTGTCCGGCAAGGTGCCATCGCCCGCCGAGACCCTGGACCGATGGAAGCGTTCGGCGGCGCTGATCGACACCGAGCCGGGCGAGAGTGGGCTCCGCGTACCGACCGCGGTCAGTGAGACGAGCGAATCCACCGCGCATCTCGAGATCCCCTTCGATCTCGAGTCGGTGCGCGAGCACGAACCATCGGCCATCCGACGCTGGCGTCACGCCGTCCGGGACGCGTTCCGCCTCGCCTTCGACCTCGGGTACATCGTCGACGATTTCGCAGTGGTCGCCCCGGAACACGAGCGAAGGAGCTTCTTCTTCCTCGCCCATCCTCCGCCTTCGACCGAAGGTCCCTCGCGCGAGACCGGCCCCCCCACGCCGCCCTCGTGAGGGGTGGACCACGGGATCGCTCCGCATCGAGGCCGAAGGGAATCCATCCGTCCTGTCGCGGACAGGGCCCTCCCCAAACACGTTTAAGGTCGGCGTTCGCCTTTCTCCTTGCGTCGGGAAGAAGGGGGGATCTCGGGTGGCGACCTCGGGTCGACCGTCGGTCGTGCTCGTGATCGTCCTCTGTATCGCGATCTCCCTGGGTGCGGCGGCCAGCCTTCTGATCGGCGCCGCGACCTCCCATGGAAGGGCCCCGGGCGCCGCAACGCTCGTCACGCTCCCGAACTGGCTCCTCGCCGACGCGCTGCTCGGGGCGGGCGTCGCGGTCATCGGCCTCCTCCTGTATTATCGGTTCTCGGGGACTGCGCTTCCCATTCCAGGGCGCGTCGTCACCTATGGTCTCGTCCTGTTCCTGCTCGCGATCCTGTTCGTCGCCGCGTACCACACACTGGCCGTTGGGGGCCCGGCGAAGACGGGAAGCGTCAGCGGCGGAAACGGAAACAGCACCGGCACCGGGTCCGGATCGACGAATGGGACCGGAAAGAATGGAACGACGGTGCATGGTTCTGGAGGTTTCCTCTGGTCCCCATCGCTGCCCCTGTGGTTACCGTTCCTGATCATCGTCGGCATCGTTCTCGTCGTCGTGGCGGTCGCCGTACCTCAGGTCCGACGGATGTTCGACGATCTCCGCGCGAGAGGCACCTCTCGGACCGCAACCCCTCCCACCCTCGCGGAGATGAAGGGAGCGCTCGAGCAGGCGGAGCAGGAGCTCGCGCTGGGAGGCGATCCCCGTACGGTCATCCTGGGACTCTACGGAACCGTTCTGCGGCGACTCACTCCGATGGTCGGCAGCGTGGAGATCGAGACGCCCGAAGAGATCCGAGCGAAGCACCTGGTCCGTCTCGGGATCCGCCTCGAAGCAGCGGAGGCGCTGACGCGCCTCTTCGAGGAGGCGCGGTACTCCTCGCATCCCCTCGACGACGCGACCGCCGAACGGGCGCGACAGGCCGTGCGCGCGGCGCTCGCCGATCTTTCCCGGTCGGCGGTCCTGTCATGAGGGCGCCGTTCGGCTGGGAGCTCCTCGCCCTCTCCATCGGCGCGACCGCGATCACGATCTGGGCCGATTCGAACGATATCATCGCGATCCCCGCGGCGGTCGTCGCGGTCGCCTCAGCGAGCCTCCTGTTCGCGGAGGTCGCGCTGCGCAATTCCCAGGCTCAATCCTCGGTGCCGGGGTGGAATCCCCGGGCCCAGCCCGCCGAGGTCCGGGCGGCGTTCACCTCCGGCCGCCTCGGACGGGAGAAGCTCGTCACGTTTCTCGACCGGCTCGAGCTTGCGGGACCCACGCCCGAGGCGCGCGTTCGGACCCCCGACGCGCTGGATGAGATCCTGGAGATGTCCCGAGAGAAGTTCCGGGAGTACGTTCGTTCCCGCCTCGATCACCTCGAGGCCGGAACGTGAGCGACGGCGGAAAGGCGCAGAAGGAGCTGCTCCGATGGCGGCCGAGAGCGTACCTTCTGCTGGGCACGGCGGGAGTGCTGTTCATCGTCGCGGTGGCGGGGCGCACTCCGGTCCCGGTGTTCCTCGCGATCCCGCTCCTCCTCGCGGCGCCGGCGGCGGCGCTCGGGGGGCCACGCGCGACGCCACGTCTCACCGGCCAGCGGATCGCCGAAGGTTCCGGGCCTGAGGTCCGGGTGCAAGGGTGGGTCCGCGCCGCCGAGCGGGTCGACCCAAACGACCTGTTCGTCGATGTGCCGTGCCCTCCCGGCATGCACGAGGCGGCCGCGCCCGAGTTCGAGCGGAGCTCGGAGGAGGTGCGGTTCCACCTTGCGTGGAGGGCGCGCGAGCCGACGATCGTGGTCGCGCCGACACCTTCGGTGGTGTGGCGCGACTCCGCGGGCCTTGTCGAGCGGCGTGCCCGACTCGAACTCCCGGATCTGGTGGTCGAGCGGTATCCTCCCGAACTCCTGCGCATCGGAGCAGTCCGCCTCCGCCGGACCATGGTCCTTCCGGGCGAGACCCTGTCGCGCCAGGTCGGTCCGTCGGGGGAGTTCTACAGCATTCGGGACGCAACCCCCGACGACCCCCCTCGCCGGATCAACTGGGTGGCGAGCGCCCGGAGCGGTCGCCTCTTGGCGAACGAGTACCAGGTGGATCGGACGGGGGACGTCCTTCTCCTCCTGGACACCCGAACCACGTCGCTGGGCCGTGCCATCGATGAACGCCTGCTGTCGATCTCTCGCGCCGCTGCAGCCGGGATCGCCCAGTCGTTCCTGTTCACGAAGGCCCGGGTCGGCCTCGGGGTCTTCGGGGAATTCCTCACTCCGGTCCCGCTCGGCTCGGGCCGCGCCCAGCACCACCGGATCCGGGCGGCCCTCCTCGCGGCGCGCCTCAATCCGGCGGCCGCTCCTTCCGAGCGGTGCGCGGTCTCTCTGAGCCGCTACTTTCCCGCGGGCGTCACGACCATCCTGTTCTCGACCCTCGCCGACGATAACCTCGCCGACCTCGTGCCGTATCTCCGGCGCCGAGGGTTCCCGGTGATCGTGCTGAGCCCCTCGCCCCTCCCGGCCCTCTTTGAAGGCCCTGCCCTCGACCCCGACGACGAGGCGCTGGCGGCGCGTCTCACGCGCCTTCTCCGCCGCGACCAGATCGCCAGAGCGTGGCGAGAGGCCCCGACGATCGACTGGGACGACTATTGGTCGCTCGGTCGGTTCGTGGAATTCCTTCGCCGCCCGGCGACGCGGAGGGTCGGATGATCGATCGCACAACACCCCGGGACCGATTCCGGGGTCTCGGCTCCTGGGGGCTTCTCGGCGCAATTGGTGGGCTGTTCGGCTTCGTGACCGGTCTCCCGCACGGGGAAGGGGCGATCACGGTGATCGCCGGGGTCCTTCTGGGGGGGTGGATGCAACGCCAACGGTCCAGGGGCCGTCTCCGATCGCTCGCGCCGATCCCCGTGCTCGTCGCTCTCGGCGCGACCGCGGTCGCAAGCCCGCTGGGCCTCCTCCCGGAGCTGCTGGCGGGGGCGAGCGGTCTCGCCGTCCTCGTCTGGCTTGCGGACGATCCCGGCCGTCCGGTGGGAGGCGTGGCGCGGGCGCGCTTGACGGTGGGCATTCCGGCCCTCGCCCTCGGGATCGCCTGGTCGAGCGCGCTCCTGCTCCCGTCCAGCTCGGCGCCGATCGGCGTTGCCGCGGGACTCCTTGTCTTCGTTCTCGTCGCCGTGGCGTTCCTGATCGGTTGGCCCTCAACGTTCGATCGAGAGGAACCGTCAGCCTCATAGCCCGAGCCGCCGTCCTCCCTTCCGGCGCGACCGCAGGTCGCGCCCGGGCACCGACGAAGGGTCCCTCTCGACTCAACGCGGACGGGTCGTCCGCCGAGGATGACGTGAGGACAACCCCGGCGTCCGACACCCCCAGCCGGGTCAGACCGCCGAGAGGGCGGTTGCCTACCATGACGCCGGTCGTTACGGCTGGGGCACAGGACCCCGGGAAATCCTCGGCGGACGTTTTCTCCATATAGACGGACGGGGTCACGCGCCGGGATTCGAATGGAACCGGAGGCGGCGCGTGCCCTCGCCGAGAAGGTCCGGGCCTCTGTCCAGAGCGCGGTCGTCGGCCGGGACGAGGCGGTCGAGCAGGTCCTCACCGGACTCGTCGCGGACGGTCACCTCTTGATCGAAGACCTGCCCGGCCTCGGCAAGACCCTGATCGCGAAGTCGTTCGCCCGAGCCCTCGGGCTCGACTTCCAGAGGATCCAGTTCACGGCGGATCTGCTCCCCCACGACATCACCGGCGGAGAGGTCCTCGACCCCGCGAGGACGGGGTTCGTCTTCCGGCCGGGCCCGCTGTTCACGAACGTCCTCCTCGCGGACGAGATCAACCGGGCCCCGCCCAAGGTGCAGTCGGCGCTGCTCGAGGCCATGCAGGAGTATCAAGTGACGAGCGAGCGAGCGACCCATCCGATTCCCCGCCCGTTCCTCGTGCTGGCGACCGAGAATCCCCTCGAGCTCGAGGGAACGTACCCGCTCCCCGAGGCCCAGGTCGACCGATTCCTCCTCCGACTGCGGATCGGCTATCCGACACCGGCGGAGGAGCGCGGGATCCTGGAGCGTCGCCGGGCTCGGAAGACGGAGAGCGTCGAAGTGCCCCGGGTGGCCGACGCGGCCGCATTCACAGATCTCCAGCGGGCCGTCGAGGAGGTCGAGATCGACCCCTCGGTCGCGGGGTACATCATCGACATCGTTCGCCTCACCCGGGACGACCCTCGCAGCGAGGTCGGGGCCTCCCCGCGCGGATCGCTCGCGCTCCAGAAGCTCTCCCGGGCCCGGGCGCTCCTCCAAGGTCGGGACTACGTACTGCCCGACGACGTGAAGGCGTTCGTCCAGCCCGCGCTCGCGCACCGGATCATCGTGAAGCCGGAGCCATGGATCCGTGGCGTCCGGGGGGACGCGATCGTCCGTGCCGCGGTGGAGCATGTCGCGGTCCCCAAGACGAGCTGAGCCCCCGGGCCGGGCGGCAAAGGGTTTTCAGGGTCGGTCGGGTCGGCGGTTCGATGGTCGAACCTCCCCTTGTGGTTGTGGCGGATCCGATTGATGCCGAGGCGCTGGGGCGGCTCCGGGACGGACCGTGCCGGGTCGTGGACGCTTCTCGGGACCCAACGTCGCTCCCGTCGAACCTCGCGGACGCCTGGGGGCTCGTCGTCCGCAGCCGCACGAAGGTCACTCAGGATCTGATCGCGCAAGCCCCGAACCTGAAGCTGATCGCGCGCGCCGGTGTCGGAGTCGACAACGTCGACCTTGCGGCCGCCTCCTCCCGGGGGATCCGGGTCGTCAACGCGCCGGTCGCGGCGACCACCAGCGTGGCCGAGCTCACGGTGACGTTCTGCCTCTTGCTCGCTCGGGGGGTCTACGCCCACGTCGGGGCGACCAAGGCCGGGCGCTGGGAACGTGGGACCCAAGGCCACGAGATTGCGGGCAAGACCGTCGGCCTCATCGGATACGGGCACATCGGCCGAGAGGTCGCTCGACGGTTGACCCCCTTCGGCGTCTCGGTGATCGCCTACGATCCGTTTGTTTCTCAGACGGGCGACGCGACCGAGCTCACGACGCTCGACGAGGTCTTGCGCCGCAGCGACATTCTGAGCCTCCACGCGGCCCTCACCCCCGAGAACCACCACCTGATCGATGCCCGAGCGTTCGAACGGATGAAACCCGGCGTCCTCCTGGTCAACGTCGCGCGGGGCCCGCTCGTCGACGAAATCGCGTTGCTCGAGGCGCTCCGACGAGGTCGGGTCGGAGGAGCCGCGCTCGATGTCTTCGAGGTCGAGCCACCGAAGAACCGCGAGCTCCTCGAGCACCCGAACGTGATCGCGACCCCGCACATCGGCGCTTTGACTCCCGAAGCCCAGGGGCGCGCGGGTGAAGCTATCGTGGATGAGGTCCTGCGGGCGCTCCAGGGCCAACCGCTCCAGGCGCTCGTCGCATCCGTGGGAGGCGCACGATGACGTTCGACCCCGAGACGACGACGTTCCTCATCGCCGGCCCGGTGCGGATCCACCCTCGCGTGCTCCGTGCGATGTCGATGCCGTCCCTCAACCACCGGGGGGACTACTTCCACGGGATCGTCCACGAGATCCGCGAGCTCCTTCCGGTCCTGTTCGGGGCGAAGGGTCGGCAGGTGATCTTGAGCGGCAGCGGCACGGCCGGCCTCGAGG
The DNA here is from genome assembly GCA_035623855.1 of Thermoplasmata archaeon. Taxonomy (GTDB): domain Archaea; phylum Thermoplasmatota; class Thermoplasmata; order Lutacidiplasmatales; family UBA184; genus Lutacidiplasma. Next base: position 46,374 of record DASPSQ010000007.1, read on the forward strand.
CGATGTACTCCGGGCTCCTCCCGAAGGAGGGCCGGACCCTCGTACTGACGAACGGGAACTTCGGGGACCGTTCGGCCGAGATCGTACGACGCTACGCGTCCACCGTCACGACCCTGAAGGCCCCCTGGGGCCAGCACCTCCCGCTCGACGAGGCGAAGGCCGAGCTGGCCAAGGGGGAGGTCCGGGCGGTCTGTGTCGTCCACAACGAGACGAGTGTCGGGCTCGCGAACGATCTCGCGTCGCTCGCGCCCGCCGTGAAGGCATCCGGCGCTCTGTTCCTTGTCGACGGGATCAGCGCGGTCGCGGGGATCCCCGTCGAGATCGATGCGTGGGGTCTCGACGCGGTGGTCGCTGGGAGCCAAAAAGGGCTCGCCGCGCCGGCGGGCCTCGCGCTCGTTCACCTGTCGGAGCGGGCCGCAGCGGCGCTCCACCCCGGCTCGTTCTACCTCGACCTCGCGGCGCACCTCAAGTCGCTCGAGAAGAACGATACTCCGTGGACCCCGGCCGTCCCGCTCTTTCTCGCGCTGCGCGAGGCGCTCCTCCTGCTCAAGGAAGAGGGCCTCGCGGCACGACTGGAGCGCACGCATCGCCTCGCCGAGGCGACGCGGGCGGCGGTCGACGCGATCGGCCTCGAACTCTTCCCGGATCGGAGGTACGCATCGGACACGGTCACGGCGATCAAGAACCCGGAGGGGATGGGCGACCTCGAGCTCCGCAAGGTCCTCGAGCGGCAGTACAACGTCCTCGTCCAGGGAGGCCAGGGCGCGCTCACCGGGAAGATCTTCCGGATCGGCCACATGGGGATCGCCGACTGGCCCGACCTGCTCGTGACGTTCGCGGCCCTCGAACGGGTCCTCGGGAAGGCCGGTCGTGTCCGCGAACCCGGCGCGTCGCTTCGAGCGATCCTGGAACGGATGCCGTAGGCCCGCGGTCGGCTCGCCGCGCTAGATGTCCACGATGACCCGGGCGCGATGCCGGGCCGGGTCGAAGACGAGCCCGTGGTACGTCGCGGCCTTGACCTCCGTGCGGACCGGGTGGCGGGCCGGGTCGAACCGCTCACCCGCGGCCGCGGCGACGAGCGAGGTCGGTGGGCGATCGACCGTGTGCACCTTCAGGGTCCGGACCAGGAAGCCGTCGGTCGATTGAAGGAGGATCAGCTCGTTCAAGAACGCGACCACGAGCTGGGCCGGGTCGCTCGCCGTGGCGCTCACGGCCCGCTCCTCGAGGACCCGGACCGTTCGCAGGTCAGTCATGAGCGCGAAGAGGCCGAGCCCGAGGGCCTCGAGCAGCGAGTCCACGGTGGGGCCGGTCGCCCAGATCCCGACGTCCGCGGTCGTCGGGAAGCTCCCCCACCGCCGAGCCGGGCGCCGAAGGTCCGCGTTCGCGGTCGTGCCGGCCGCAAGGCGGCGACCGTTTATGGGGCCGGTGGTTAGGAGGGAATCTCTCGGGAATGCGCGCGACCCTGGTCATCCCCACGCTGAACGAGGCGGCATCGATCGCCCACGTCCTCCGGCTCTTCCGGACGGCGACGAGCGCGGCGAACGAGAACGCGTTCCGGGACGCGCCGGTGGAGTGGGAGGTCGTGGTCGTCGACGGCGTATCGACGGACGGGACGGCCGCCATCGCAGAAGCGGAGGGAGCGCGGGTCCTGCTCGAGCCGAGGCCAGGCTACGGGCGGGCCTACCGGACTGGCTTCGCGGCCGCGCGGGGCGAGTTCCTCGCGACCGCCGACGGCGACGCGACGTACCCGGTCGAGACGGTCCCGATGCTCGTGAAAAAGGTGCGGGACGAGAAGATCGATTTTCTCACCGGGAACCGGATGGCGTACCTGGACCGGACCGCCATGACGACCGAACACCGGGTCGGGAACGCGATCCTGAACCGGTTCGTGAACCTCGCCTTTCACCGGTACTTCCGGGAGCTCCCCGCGCACCGGCTGATGGACAGCCAGAGCGGCTTCTGGGTCTTCCGCCAGGAAATCCTCGACCGGTTGCACCTCACCCAGGACGGGATGGCGTTCAGCGAGGAGCTGAAGATTGAGGCGATCCTCCACGGCGGCCGCTTCGTCGAGGTCCCCATCCGCTACGGGGAACGGTGGGGACCTCCGAAGCTCTCGAGCTGGCGAGACGGAATCCAGAACCTGATGTTCCTCGTCGAGAAGCGGTTCGAGGTCGTCCGACAGCTGCGGCAGCACGCTCCGGCCCCGCTCGCGAACGGGCGCAAAACGGGCCTTCCCCCGTAAGGGCAGAGGCTACTGGGTCTTGCCGGACCGCTCACGGGACTTCACGCGAAGACCCGTGTACCCGCATCGGCGGCACTGGACGGCCTTCGGAGGGTTGCGGGCCGAGCAGTTCATGCAGATCTTCTTGTTGAGCAGGCGCTCGACAGCCTCGGGAAACGGCATGGGGACGGCGGGGACGCGACCTCGGGTATAAAAGCGAAACCGACGGCCCGGCCGAAGCGGCTTTCGGCTCGCCGGGCGTTGAACGGGAAGTGCTGTCCCCGCCAGAGCGACTCGAGGCACTCCGAATCGCCCGCCGCGCGATCGCGCAGGCCCTGTTCGCGCCGTCCGACGACCAATCGCGACCGACGGAGATCGGCGCGGGAACCTGGGCCGAGAAGCGAGGGGTCTTCGTCACGGTCAAGCGGTTCCCGGACGGTGAGCTTCGGGGATGCATCGGTTACCCGTTGCCGGTGCTCCCCCTCGCCACGGCGGTCGGGCAGGCCGCGGTGGCGGCCGCGACGGAGGATCCGCGGTTCCCGGCGATGCGGGCCGCGGAACTCCCCCGAGTCATTCTCGAGGTCTCGGTCCTCACCGTCCCCGAGACGATCCGGGGCGACCGGCCGGAGGCGATCGTGTCGGCCGTTCGTGTCGGACGCGACGGGCTGATCGTGGACGGGTACGGGAGGAGTGGCATCCTGCTTCCCCAGGTGGCGCCGGAGCAGGGGTGGACGGCGGAGGAGTTCCTGGCCGGCACGTGCGAGAAGGCCGGGCTTCCCGAGAGCGCGTGGCGACGTCCCGAGGTGAGGATCCGGCGGTTCGAGGCGGAGGTTTTCCGCGAGGCTTCGCCGGGCGGCGCGCTCGTCGACGAGCCGCCGGTCAGCGTGGACGACGGACGATCCGAGCGGAGAAGGTGACCCCGTCGACGTCCCAGCTCCGAACATCGTCGTTCGCGGCGAGGGGGCCTTCGATGACCTCGAGCGGATCGGCGAGCAGGTCGTGGGCGAGCGCCGTGCGGCGGCGTTCGAGAGCGGTCCGCAGCATGCCGGTCGCTCCAACCGTCACCGCGACGGTGTCCGTGTAGCGGAGGCCGAGCTCCTTGCGGGTCTGCTGAAGGCGTCGGGCGACCTCTCGCGCGAGACCTTCCTCGAGGAGCTCGGGGGTGGGTCGGCGCGAGAGCGCGGCGACCGGGGTCCCGGATTCCTCCCGAACGACCCAGTCCGCATCCGGATACTCGGCCCGGTCCGTGACCGGAACTCGGCGGACCCGCTTGACGTTGAGTTCGTCCGCAAGAAGCGTTCGGCCCTCCGGCCCCATTGCAGCTAGCCCCGCGGGCTCCGGTCCGAAGAGGACGAGGTCCGCTAGAGGAATGCGAGACTTCACCTCCGCCCGATGGCGAAGTTCCCGGCCCACTTCAACGAGGGCGCGGAGTTCGTCCATCGCGCTCTCGAGCTCTCGGTCCCGAGCGGCGAGGGGGGAGGGCCAGGGAGAGAGGTGGACCGACCGGTCGCGCTCGCGGAATCCGAGGTCCCCGACCTCCTGGAAGATCCACTCCGCCGTGAACGGGAGCAAGGGGGCGATCGTCCTCGCGAACCCGAGGAGGGCGTAGGACAGCGTGGCATGGGCCATCCGTCGGTCCGGCGCGCTCTCTTCCGTCCAGAATCGCGGACGCGAGCGTCGGAGGTACCAGGTCGAGAGGTCGTCGACAAACGTCCGCACCGCCGACGCGCCACGACGAAGGTCGTACTGGTCGAGGGCCGTGTTAACCTCCGACCGGGTCGCCTCCAGCCGGGAGAGGAGCCACCGGTCGAGGGTCGACGTCGGGTGGGGGGCGTCGAACGCCGGAGGAAGTCGGTCGGCACGGGCGTTCTCCAGATGAAAGACCGTCGCGTTGACGAGCGTGCCGAGAGTGCGCGCGGCGGCCTTTTGGACGGTCGTCGTGCCCATCCGCATCGGCTCGGTGAAGTCGACGGTGAGGAACGCCCACCGGATCGGGTCCGCTCCGAATTGCTCCAGGAACGACATCGGCTCGATCACGTTCCCCTTCGACTTCGACATCTTCTGGTCCGCTTCGTCCAGGACCATGCCGTTCACGACGCACGTCCGGTACGCGGGCCGGTCGAAGAGCAAGGTCGCGATCACGAGCATGGCGTAGAACCATCCGCGCGTCTGGTCGAGCCCCTCCGCGACGAAGTCGAGAGGGGTCGCCGGCTCGAACGGACCCGGCTCGAACGGGTAGTGGAACTGGGCGAATGGGGCGGAACCGCTGTCGTACCAGCCGTCGATCGTGTACGGCTCCCGCCGAGCCGACTCGCCGCACGTCGCGCACCGGAGCGATAGTCGATCGACCGTCACTCGATGCGGATCGAACGGGGTCGGCAGGGGCTCGCCCAGCCGTTCCGAGAGTTCAGCGAAACTTCCCACGCACGTGGCGTGACCGGCGGAACAGACCCAGATCGGCAGCGGAGTGCCCCAATACCGGTTGCGCGAGAGTGCCCAGTCCTTCGCTTCAGTGAGGAAGTTCCCGAACCGTCCGTCGCGCAGGTGTTCGGGGACCCAGTGCACGGTCGAGTTGTGACGCACGAGTCGATCGGTGGCCCGAGAGGTCCGGACGAACCAGGAGTCGATCGCCCGGTAGATGAGCGGGGTACCGCACCGCCAGCAGAACGGGTAGGTGTGCCGGATCGTCCCGGAGCGGAACAGTCGCCCCCGCGCGGCGAGGTCCTTCAAGAGAATCGGATCGGCCGCCTTGAACGCCTTGCCCTGGACGAGGGGAACAAGGTCGGTGAAGACCCCTCGGCTATCGAGCGGATCGAAGACGCCGACCTTCTCGCGCGCACCGATTCGATGGTCGTCCGGTCCGAAGCTCGGCGCGACGTGGACGAGGCCCGTGCCGTCTTCGGTGGTGACGGAATCGTCCAGGACGACCCGGTAGCGGCCGGGGGCCGGTCCCGGCGTATCGAACGGAGGGTCGTACGTCGCTCCTTCCAACGAGTGGCCGGGGAAGCGGTCGATCACCTCGACACCTTCGGGGAAGTAGCGAGAAACGGCCACCGAGGCGAGCACGAGATCCTCCCCCGCCGGGGTGCGGACCACCGAGTACTCGATGTCGGCCTTCGCCGCGACCAGGAGGTTCGCCGTCAGGGTCCACGGGGTCGTGGTCCAGACCAACAGGTCGCGACGATCTGGGCCCTTGGTCGTGAGAGGGAACCGGAGTGTGACCGAGGGGTCCGTCGCCTCGCGGTACCCCTGGGCGACCTCATGGGAGGAGAGCGGGGTCTCGCACCGGGGGCAGTACGGAAGAGAGTAGTGGCCCTTTTCGAGGAGACCTCGGTCGAACAGGGTCTTGAGCGACCACCAGACACTCTCGATGAACCTAGGGTCCATCGTCCGGTACGCATGGTCGTAGTCGAGCCAGTACCCGAGTCTCCGGCTCATCTCCTGCCAGACGGATGCGACCTCGAGGACCGACGCTCGACACGCCTCGCAGAACCGTTCGACCCCGTAGGCCTCGATTTCCCTCTTCGATTTCACCCCGAGACGCTTCTCGATCTCGAGCTCGACCGGGAGGCCGTGGCAATCCCATCCAGCCATCGGGCTGATCAGCCGTTCCCCGCGCATCCGGTGGTAGCGCAGCTCGACGTCCTTGATGACCCGGGCCAGGAGGTGGCCCAAGTGCGGAGCTCCGTTCGCGGTCGGCGGGCCTTCGGTGAAACGGAACACCGGGCCGGTGCGCTCGCGAACGAGTGCTTCCGTTGGAACGCCCGTCGCATCCCAGTACCCGAGCACCTTCTCCTGAACTGCTCGGGAGGACGGGGCGGTCCCCTCTCCTTCCTCCGGCGTCACGAACGCCCTCGACGGAGCCGACAAAGATAAAGGCGTCCGGCTCGCGCGGCGGACGAGTAGCGCCCCCCTCCCCTGCTCCCGAGATATATCTCGAGTCGCTTCGGGGACCTGCATCCACCGGTGGTCGTATGCCGAGATCCCCGCCGCGCCGGCTCAGCCGCTTTATCGTCATGGCGATGCTCCAGGCCGCCCGCGCGAAGCGCCTCGGGCTGGAGGACGACTCTGCGTTTTCCTGGGGACTGAACCGATCGATCTTCTACGCGGCCGCGAAGAGGGGATTCCGGGGTCCGGGGGGGGAGCCGAAGACGGGCGAGGTCCCCTCGAAGTCACCCCCGGAAGAGACGTTCTTCCTGGGCGACGAGATGGCGTACCGGGACACCGGAAGCTCGAAGCTCTCCTTCACCATCGGAGGAGTGACCCAAACCGCCGAGGCATTCCAAAAGCAGATCGCCGCTCGGTTTGGGAGCGAGGCCAACTTCCACCATGCATGGGCCGAGGCCACCAAGATCGTCGGAGGGTTTGACGAGGAGGTGCTCACGTCGGGCCGCCGGTTCTATTCGGTCGTCTACCGGCCACGACGGGACTCGCTCCTCGCGGAGTGGACCGAACGGTACGTCGAGCCCGGTGCCATGCCCGCGTCGCGACGCGCGGGGAGCGGTCTGCCCCCCTCGAACCCCTAGGTCCGAGGACGATCGAGGAGCTCTGCGCTACGGAAGTTCTATCGGAGAGCCCCGCCGTCCGTGCCGTCGTTCCCCCGTTACCGACCGGGATCTACAGTGGCCGGACCGCTCCCCGGCAGCCACAACGCCATCAGGATCTCGTCAACGGGTCGACCGGAGAGGACGACCTCCCCCCTCAATCGAGCCTCCTCCTCGAACCCGAACTTGTGATAGAGCGCGATGGCCCGCTCGTTCGTTGAAAACACGCCCAGCTTGATCTTCAAAATGCCCACGCTTCGGGCCCAATCGATCCCCGCTTGGAGGAGCGCCCCTCCGAGCCCCAGGCCGCGAAACTCCCGCCGAACGAACACACCGAAGTTCGCGGTGTGAGCGTTCTTGCGGTGCTCGCCTCGACGAACGTCGGCTCCGGCCACGACCGAGCCGTCCACCTCCCCGACCATCCACACGGACGACGAGGGTCGGGCGTCGTTGAAGAGTCGGCGCAGGTCCTCGACCGGCCGCGCAAACTGTTCGGTCATCAGGTACACGTCCTCGGCGGCGATGGAGTTCACGGTGTCGATCCACGCGTCGGCATCCCGAGCCGTCGCCGTCCGGACGATCGCAGACCGCCCGTTCTTCAGCGAAAGGTGGTGCGGGAGCACAGCCCAGGGCCTCGAGTGGTTCTAGCGTCGCAAACCGTAGGGGGGAGGGGTTCGCGATTCCGGGCCCACATAGCTGGACGAGTGTTGGCGAACGACCGTGCCCTCGATCTGCGCGACGTGGCACCCGCGACCGAGGAGGATCTGGGGGCTCCGGACGAACCCGGCGTCGACGCCCTCGAGGCTGACCGATTCGGCCTCGATCCGGTCGATCGTCACGGTCCGTTCGTGGAAGAGGGCCTTGTCCACGACGTTGGGGACCTTCCCGCGGACCTGAACCGCACGGCCCACGATCGAACCGAACGCCGAGGTCTCGCGAAGCTCGGTGTCGAGCGCGCCGACCTCCACCCGACCCGGGAGCTGAGCGCTTCCCTTGATCCGTAGAATCCCCGCCGTCACCCCCGAGGCTTCCAGGATGCCATGCACCGAGCAGAGCCGATCGATCTTGAGAGGGCCCGCGCACCGTACCGACCCGGTCACCTCGAGTTCGGCTGAGTGCACGGAGGCCGCGGCCCGCAGCGATCCGTCCAGAGTGAGCGGACCCTCCACCTCGATCGGTCCTTGGACCTCGAGCGTTCCACGGCCTCGCACGGTCGAGGCCGACAGCTGACCGCCGATCGTGACCAGCCCGCGAAGCCCGATCGCCCCGGCCCGGACGTCCTTCGCGATCTTGGCGGTGCCCGAAACCGTCCACCGCGCTGCCGTGACCGAGTCACGACGCACGGTCCCGCGGTCGCTCACGGTTCCGGCGGGAGCCCCAACGGCCGAGGCGGCAACATCGGGCGCGGAAGCCGAGGACGTCATGCACTCCCTTCAGGCCGCGGGCGCGCTTGGCGGGATATGGAGCCGGCGATGCTGGACCATGATGCAGAGGTTCTCGTAGGCAATCGCACCCGCGGCCCGTGCCTTGGCGGCCGCCGCAGGGTGTGACACTCCGAGCTGCATCCAGATCACCTTTGCGTGGCGGCCGATCGCCTCGTCCACGACCGGTGGCACCTGGTCGCTCCGGCGAAAGACATCGACGATATCGATCTGGACGTCGGGCGGGATCGCCGAGAGAGAGGGGTACGCCTTTTCGCCGAGGACCTCGGAGATCATCGGGTTCACCGGCACGATTCGGTACCCCTGGGATTTTAAGTAGCGAGCGACCTCGTTCGAGTCCCGCTCGGGCTTATCGGAGAGCCCGACGACCGCAATCGTCCGCGCGGTCGTGAGCACCTCTCGGAGCTCCTCGTCCGGTACGCTCATGGAAGCGGGGACACACGAGGCTTACAAGATGCTGACGGACGTCCGCGGTCGCGACGGCTCAAACTCCATAAACCCCGGACGCCACGTGTTCCCCCAGGATCGGCCATGTACCTCGATTATGCGGGCATTCGGGTCACGAACCTTGCGAAGAGCGTCCGATTCGTCACGAAGGGCCTCGGCCTCGTCGAGATCCGCCGCGGGAGAATGGCGCACGGGGGAGTGTGGGTCCTCTTCGAGGACCGGACATCCCACCAGCTGCTCGAGCTGAACTGGTACCCCCGGGGGTCGCGCTATGCGACACCGTTCGTCGCAGGGGAGGGTCTGGACCACCTCGGATTCCGCGTGAATGACCTCACGACGGCGGGGAAGCGCCTGGTCGCAGCCGGTGCTCGCAAGGTCGAGGAGATCCGGTGGCGGGGAAAGGTCGTCCTCGCCTACTACGAGGGACCCGACAGGATCTGGATCGAGCTGATTGATTCCCCTTCCGACTAGGTCGCTCCGATCGGGGGGATCATCGGGGCCGGTAGCGCGGATCCGTCGCCCCAGGCCGGTGGAACCGCAAGTGCGGGTGGCTTTTCCGAACCCCATCCGTAGTGAACGAGGGCGATGACCAGCCCGACGAGAATGATGAGGTAATGGACGACGACCCCAAGCTCGACCGAGATGAGGGTCATGAACGCGCTCGCGTCGTTCGCGCCGTGGAGCAATGCCGGGGCGACGAGGTTTCCGCCCGAGAACCGGTACGTCGCGGCGAGCGCGAACCCCGTGAGAAACAGGCTGGGAAAGATGAGCGGGGAAGCCGGGCCGTAGGTGGTCCCGTAGTACAGGTGAACCGCGGCAAAGATGACGCTCGTCCACGTCGCGGGGACGACCCACGACCCGGGACGGTTGCGCCAGTAACCAAAGATCCACCCTCGGAAGATGGTCTCCTCGAACGCTCCGATCACGAACGAGAATCCGACGAAAAACCACGGATTCCCCTTCGCCTGAGTGAGGGCCGGATTCGGTCGGTTGAGCAGACCGAGGGCCGAGGGATCGATCACCTGGTAGACGAGCGCGAGAGCGATGACAATTACCAGGGCCAGAGCGCCGAGAAGCCCGTACCACCGGAGCCCCTGCCAGCCGGCCACGGCCATGTTCGCGCGCCAGTTCCGGAGCGGTCCCGCCCCCACGAGGAGGGCGAAGGCGATGACCGGAATCCCATAGACCACGAACAAATCCCCCGGGAGGTTTCCGTAGAGGATCCGGGCCGCCGGGATAGTCTGCGGAACAAAGTACTGGGATACGATCACGAAGACGGTGATCACGACCCCCGCGGAGTAGCGCGCGAGGCGGACCGGGCGAATCTCCCGGCTCGGGCCCGGCGACGTCGGCGCGGTCCCCGAGGAGGATGTCCAGATCATGTCGACTTCTCGGCCGCGGGTGCGTTCGCCCCGGGGATCTCACGATTGGTCCGGAGGGTCCGTTCGGCCACCTGGAGGCACGCGAGGAGGTCCTCGAGCGTGACGCGCGCGCTCGCGGCCGAGCTCGCCGAGAGCCGGATCTCGAGGTCGCTCCCCTCCGCGGAAACGTGCACGTACGGGGGATTGTCGGCCACGACGGCCGTTCGGAGCGCGGTCGCCTCGGCCGCGTCGGCGCATCGCCGACGGACCACGACCGTCACTTCGACGCCGGAGGCTTCTTCGCGGTCGGCGGGGATTGCCCACCTCCTGAGGCCGCGCTCGCCCCGGGGCCGCGGTCGAGAGCGTGGGGGACGATCGGCGCGGTCTGCGATCGACGCTCCACCTCGGCCTGGGCCCGGGTCCTCAAGTATTGTACGATAGAGGGCCAGACTCGCTCGTCCTCCCGTTCCCGGTTCTCGAAGTTGTGCTCCCCGATGAACCGGTGGAAGGCGGCTTGGCTCGGAGCGTCCCATCGCCCCGTGAACCGGCCGGAGTAGTACCCCAGGATCCCGAGGTCGTGCTGCAACCCCCGCGCGACCTCCCCGTCGATGGCGAGGAGGGTCGCGGGGTCCTCGCGGTTGAGCATCGTCATGTCGTAGAGATGGAAGACCCGCTTGAGCTCCTCGATCGGAGTGGGATGATCGTCGACGCGCACGTCGACCCACCGGTCGTTCCCACCCCCGTACCCACCGCCGGCCCGCACCGCGAGCAGTGCCGCGGATTGCATTCCCCGTCGGTCACCGCCCTCCCGCTGCCCGGCGGACAGGGCCGCGAGCAGACGGTCCAGGAGATCGCCGCCCGTCGACTCGTACGCCCGGGCCATCGCGCGGACGACCGCGGGGCCGAACAGAATGTTCCCCTGGCAGGCGAACCCGTCGCCGACCTCGTGCCCGGCCCACTCCATGCACTTCGAACCGGTGAACGAAGCCGCTTCGCCCTTCGCGTCGACCACTCCAAGCTGTCGCTCCTCCCGGCCCTTGTCCGCGCGGGTGAGCTCATGCACGACGTCGGACGCGCGACGCCCCGCTCGCAAGAGCGAGAGGCCCTCGGGCCCGTACTGAGGATTCACGAATGCCTGTGTCGCGATCGCCCCCGATCCGGCCTCGGCGTAGGGAACCACCGAGCCGACGGCGAGGAACTTCGACTGGACCGCAACGCCCCACGTCTTGGTCTCTCGTTCGAAGGCGACGATCGAGAACGTCCCGAACCGAGGCCCGGGCATGGCCCAGCCGACGCCCGTCGGGGCCATAAGAGCTCGGGCCGGCGACAGCGCAGCGTCCGGCTGGGCCCGGGGGATTCTATCGCATCGAAGTGTCGGCGGGTCTGGACCGGTTCCGGGACTCGATCCGCCCGAGAAGGGCCTCCACGAGCTCGGTCGCCTTCACGCGATCTCGGGCGGCGTACGCCCTTTGGGCGTCGCGGAGCTCGGCGACCTCACGATCCACGTCCTCTCCACGAGCCCGCAGTACCCCGACGAGCCGCGCGGCGAGCGCGAGCCGGTTCCCGGTCCGATCTTCCTCCCCCGAGGGGACCCCATCCTCCACATCGCGGGGGACGTAGCTCACGAGACCTCGGGGCCACTCGGTCACTTCCCCTTCCCCGCGCTTGACGGTTCGGCGCCGCCGGCTCGGTCGTCCTTCGGTCACACGTCCCTAGGCTTCCTCGGCCCCGGCCGGGGCAGCGTGGGCTGCCGGACGGGTTCCTCCGCTCTTCGGCTCCGGGACCCGTTCGCGGACGGCGGTCCAGAACGCGTCGATCCGCTCGTAGAATGCGGCCGACACCCCCTCGGTCCCAAGGAGCGTACGCGCCTCCTCGAGTCCACCGGAAAGATCGTCGGTCGGGACACCGTGGCCGGAAGCCCAGGCCAGACAGCCGATCGCAAGGGCGAGCTGGTCGTCCGCGGCGCGCCGCGCGCGGCGTGCTTCGCGCTCGGGGGGCGCAAGGTTGTGCTCCGGATCCCAATGGGGAGGCACCGGAGTCGGGATCGGAACCCGCAGCCGTCGGAACGGTTCCGGGAGGGTCGGCCACCGGGGCTCGGCGAGCCGGACGGAGAGGAGATCGAGCGCGGTGGAGGCGGACGAGTAGTCCCCCGACGCGAACGCGTGTTCCGCCCTCTCGTACGGGCCCGTGAGCTCCGGGCTCGGCGCACCCTTCCAGAGGTCCAGACGAAGCGCGACGCGCGACGGGGCGAGGCGCCGCAGCACCTTCTGCTGGGGAGTCTCGGGAACCACCGGCGTCGAGGGAGCTTCGGGAGTCTTTTCCGGTGGGCGGTTCGGAGGACCGGGCATGGTCGATGGATTACCGGGCGTCTACAGGAACGCCTCGAACTCCTTCGTGACCTCGGGGTACTTGTCGCGGACCGCCTTCAGGATGTTGTGGACGCTCAGCTTTTCGAGCTGAACGTCGGACAGCGCGTCGATGATCTTGTCGAACGTTTCGTCGCTCAACGTGACGAGCTTCTCCTTGGCGAGCCAGTTCCGGTAGAGCTTTTCCTCGAGACGCGCGCGCCAGCCCTTCTCGTACTTCTGGAAGAACTCCTTGGTCGGAGTCCCCGCCTGGACCGCCCCGGCGGCGACCGTCCCGCAAATCTTGCCGGCGATGCAGCCGTTCGCGATCCCCCCGCCCGTGAGCGGGTCGATCATCCGCGCGGCATCCCCGACCAACATGATCCCGTCGGCCACGGTCTGCTTGAGCGGGGGCGAAATGGAAACGCCTCCACCGACCATGTCGATCTTCTTGCCCTTCGCATACCCGGGGTGATGCTCGATCCACCGGTCGAGGTACGTGCGGGCGTCCGCGGGGTTCTGAACCTTGCTGACCTGAACGCCGATTCCGACGTTCGCGAGCCCCTGGGCCTTCGGGAAGACCCAGACGTAGCCCCCCGGAGCGACCGTTCCGAGGAAGAAGTCACAGTACCGGACATCGCAGTCCACGTTCGTCATGCGGTACTGGAGGCAGGTATCCATGTCCCGCATCGCGATGTTCGTCGGGATCCCGGCCCATCGTCCCACCTGGCTCTCGAATCCGTCGGCGCCGATCGTCACCGGGGCCCGGACCTCGTAGGTCTGGCCGAATTCCTTGACCTTCGCGCCGACGACGCGACCGCCCTCCTTGAGGAGACCCAACGCGGCCGTCTTGAGCTTGACCTCGACTCCGGCGTTCGCCGCGTCGATGGCGAGCTGCTTATCGAACCCGTCCCGCTCGACGACGTAGCCGACTTCGTTCCCCGCGTGCTTTTCGTTGATCTCGAAAACCTTCTCGCTCGGGGAGTAGATCCGGGCCCCCTCGACCTCGAGGTTGATCCAGCGGCCGGGCGTGATCCCGACCTCGTGGAGCCAGTCCTTGCTCATGCCCTCTCCGCATCGGACCGGGCTCCCGATCTCTTGCCGCTTCTCGATGAGGAGGACCTTGGCGCCGGACTTCGCGGCCCACTTCGCGGCCATGCTGCCGGCCGGCCCACCTCCGATGACCAGGACGTCGGTCTTCAGATCGGTCATGCTCGCTCGGTTCCCCACTCGATCAGTCGATCTCGATCGCACCGACCGGACAGGCCTTCACACAGATTTCGCAGCGCGTGCAGACCTTCTCGTCAAAGGTGATGCGAGTCTCGTCGAGGTAGATACAGTTGAGGGGGCAGATCCCGACGCACGCCCCGCAGTAGATGCAGAGCTGCCCGGACGACTCGATGTGCAGGCTCTTCTTGTTCGGCACCGCAGGGCCCTGCGCTCCGACCGGGCCGGACGATATAAAAGGCTACCCGGACGGCCATCGAGGCACGTCAGCTCGCGGGGGCCGCCCGGGCAGTCGGGGGCTCCTGGGCCTCCCGCTCGGCCAGCCATCGTTCCGCGTCGATCGCGGCCATGCACCCCGAACCCGCGGCGCTGACGGCCTGGCGGTACCGCCGGTCCTGAACGTCCCCTGCGGCAAAGACGCCCTCGACGCTCGTGCGCGTGTACTCGTGGACGCGGATGTATCCCTCGTGGTCCAGATCGAGCGCCCCCCGGAAGATCTCGGTCGCAGGAACGTGGCCGATCGCGACGAAGAGTCCTCCGACCGTGAGCTCGCGGGTGGTTCCGTCCTTGACGTTGCGCAGGCGGACCCCCTCGACGGATTCACCGCCCAGCACCTCGACGACCTCCGAGTCCAGGACGAAGGAGACCTTCGGATGGGACCGGGCCCGGGCGGCCATGATCGGGCTCGCGCGCAGGGCGTCCCGCCGGTGGACGATCGTGACGTGCGTCGCGAAGTTCGTGAGGAACAGCGCCTCCTCCATCGCGGTGTCCCCTCCCCCCACGACGGCGAGCTCACGACCCTTGAAGAAGAACCCATCGCATGTCGCGCACGCCGAGATCCCGTGGCCGGTGAGTCGCTTCTCCGACGGGAGGCCAAGCCATCGGGCGTTCGCGCCGGTGGCGACGATCACCGCCTCCGCAGCGAACGACCCCTGCGCGCCGGTCTCCACGGTGAACGGGTGATGCGAGAAATCGACCCGTGTCGCATTGTCGTCGATGAACTCGGCGCCGAACCGGGAGGCTTGGCGTCGCATCCGGTCGATCAGCTCCGGACCTTGGACTCCGTCCGGGAACCCGGGGTAGTTCTCCACATCCGTCGTGATCAAGAGCTGTCCCCCCGCCGGGACCCCCGCGATGACCACCGGCGCCAGCTCGGCTCGGGCCGCATAGAGCGCAGCCGTAAGGCCGGCGGCCCCGCTGCCGAGAACGACGAGCCGAACGTGCCGGGGCGCCATGGACCTCGGTCGTTCGAGCCGGCGGGGGATTAAAACGGGTCGCCCGCCGGTTACCCTGAGTTCAGGGGCGGCCGGGGGGAAGCCGGAGACGCTCGGGCGACTCCGCATCCGCGTAGCCCGAACGGTAGAACACCAGCGGAAGGGCGTCCCGGCCGACCTCCTGATAGCGTACCTCGCCCAGGACGAGGACGTGGTCATGGGCCAGCGTCCGCGACACGACCTGGCACTCGATCGCACCGAGCGTGCGATCGAGAAGGGCCGATCCGTGGGGCCCCCGATGGATCGGGAGGTCCCGAAACTTTGCCGCCGGAGGATCGGGCCGCGCGAACCGCTCGCTCAGCGCTCGCTGGTCGGCGGCGAGGAAGCTGACGCCGAACCAGCCCTTCCGCTCGAGGATCGGCAGGGTATCCACGTCGTGCATCAGGCTGACCAGCACGGTGGGAGGGTCGAGCGAGACCGAGAGGAAGGCGTTGACCGTGAGGCCGGCGTCCGTGGCGCCGTCCTGGGAGGTAACCACGGCGACCCCGGTCGCCCATCGGGCCATGAGCCGGCGGAAGGAGTCCGGGGACGGATCGGAGGCGGAGGGCATCACTCGTCCCTCCACTTGAAGAGCCGGATCGCGAGCGCGAAGACGATGATCGAACCGATGAGCACGACGGCAAGGTCCAGGAGCGCGCGCGACGTGTTCGAGAAGAGCATCACCTGGTTCATCCCGTCGATCACGTAGTAGAGTGGGAGGATGTGCGCGAACGTCTGGAGCCCCGAGGGAAAGCTCGACACGGTGAAGAACGTTCCCGACAGGAACATCATCGGGAACGTGATGATATTCCCGATCAGTGCGGCACTTTCCGGCGTCCTCGCCACGGACCCCGCCAGCATGCCGAGGGAGACGAAGAAGAAGGGCCCCACCACGAGGAACGGGATCAGGCCGGCCGTGATGTGAACGTGCGCCGAGAACAGGAAGAGTCCCGCACCGATCATGATCCCCCCGGTCACGAAGGTGAGCCCGACGTACCACGTGATGCGCGACAGGAGCCACTCGGCGCGGGTGAGCGGAGTGAGTGACAGTTCGCGGAAGATGCCCTCCTTCCGGTACGAGGACGCGACGTCGACCATCGAGAACATCGGGCTCGTCAGGATCGAGAATCCAATGAGTCCCGGAATCAGATAGTCGATGTACGTGTAGACCTGGCTCCCGACGTTGTGACTGGCGTACCCGATCACGGGGACACAGACCGCACCGGTGCACGCGCGGGCGAGATTGAACCCGTTCGCGACGCCCTGGACCGCTCCGAGGACGGTTCCCGTCACGGACGCGTCCTGCGGATTCGTGAACACGGTGAGATTCGTCGGGGTGCCGTTCCGGTAGTTACTCTGGAACCCCGCTGGGACGATGAGTCCGACGGGGTCGTCGTTCTGCCCAAGCCACGCCGCGAAGTTCGCCGGGGCCACCGTCGCGCCGGAGACGAGGCTCACCTTGATGACGGTGGTATTGTTGAGCGCGGAGAGGAACTGCGCGCTCACTGGAGAGTTGTGGTCCTCGTTGAGGACTTCGACGGTGACCGGGCCGCTCCCCGCCGCGGAGAAGATGAGCCCGAACAGGGCGATGAGGATGATCGGGAAGAACAAGGAGAAGAACAGGGCCACCGGGTTGCGGAAGTACGTCCGCATGACGATCCGGAAATCCGCGGCCACGTGGCGGAGGTTCATTTCGGGGTCTCCATCTTGAGAGTCCCCTCGTCCATCTGACCGACCAGCCGGACGAAGACATCCTCCAGCGTATCGCGGGTGGTCTCGAACGACTCCCACGGGAGGCCGCTGGCTTCGATCGCCGAGAGGATCGCCAACGCGTCGCGCTTGTCATTGAGCTCGACCGACACCCGACCATCTTCGGAGTCCACGGCAAGGGAAAGGTGGGCCTTGAGATAGGAGGCGAGCGCGGGAGTTCCCTCGACCGTGATCCGCTCGGGGCGACCGTGGGTCCGAATGATCTCGCTCGGTGTCCCCGAGGCGATGATCTTTCCGTGGTGGATGATCGCCACGTGATCGGCGAGGAGCTCCGCCTCCTCGAGGTAGTGGGTCGTAAGGAATACGGTCCGACCCTCGCGCTTGAGCCCGCGGATCACGGCCCAGATCGCCCGGCGAGCGTGCGGATCGAGACCGGTCGTGGGCTCGTCGAGGAAGCAGATCTCAGGGTCGTTGGTCAGGGCGAGGGCGAGGCCGAGTTTTTGCTTCTGCCCGCCGGATAGAGTATCGAACCGAGCGTCGACCTTGTCGAGCAGCTCGACCTGAGCGAGAAGCCGTCCCGGATCGACGTGAGTGTGAAACAACGCCCGGTAGTACTCGATGGCTTCTCGGGCAGTGATTTTCTCGAAGAATCGGAAATCCTGAGGGATGACCCCGATGCGCCGGTGGAGCTCGGAACCTTCCGACCAGGGGTCGAGCCCGAGGACCCGGACGTCTCCCTCGGTCCGGCGCCGGAGTCCCTCGAGGATCTCAGTGGTGGTCGTCTTCCCGGCCCCGTTCGGACCGAGGAACGAAAAGACAGCGCCCGACGCGACGGTGAAGTCGATCTTGTCCACGGCGGCGAGCTCGCCGTAGCGCTTCACGAGGCCGCGGACCTCGATCGCCGTCGTCACTTCCCATTCGTGCGGTGGCAGGATATGAAGTCTCTGCGTGGGCGCGGACCGGACGCACGGACCCCGGCCGTCGGCACCTGGGTCCGCTCCGAATGCGGAAGCCGCGCCTCGCGAGGAACCCGGCAGAACTCGCTCCGGCCGGCGGGAGGACTCTCCCGGGCGGACGGCGAGGTCCGCGACGGCCGCTTACCCGGCGCGCGGACGCGTTGCGTGGACCGCAACGAACCGTACGGAACGAAACGATTTATCGGACCGGTCTACCCCTCGCGGCATCTTGCCTCCCCCTCCGATCGCCCCGGGCCGCCCCCTCGCGCAGGCGCTGCGCGCGCATCCGTTGTTCTTCGAACCCGTTCCTCCCAGCGCTCGTACGCCGTCGTCGGCCGTCGAGGAGCGCGAGGAAACGTTGGCGCGGCTCCTTCAATCGGTCCCTCGGGTCGATGCGCTCGTCATTCCAGAGCTCGTCGACGAGAATCACGAGGGGAAACCGCGCTACCGGTCGGGGGACCTGCACGGGTTTGCCACCGAACTTCAGGCCAAGGTCGGCCGCGACGCAATCCTCAACAAAGTCGTGGCCCACCTTGCTTCGGTCACGGAGCTCGAGCAGTGGGCCCACGACACCGTCGCCCGAGGGGTCCGGCATTCGGTGCTCGTCGGGGGGGCGAGTCGGTACATTCCATATCCCGGACCCGCGGTCGCCGAGGCGGATCGGGTGTGCCGGCCAATCTTCCGCGCCGTGGACGGACAGGTGGGGAACATCATGATTCCACAGCGTACCGGAGAGGCGCACCGGATGCTGTCCAAGACCCGGGCCGGCGCCTCATTCTTTACGACGCAGATCCTGTTTGACGCCGAGCAGATCATCGACGTCGTCCGCGAGTACGACCTCCTCTGCCGACAAGCAGCGACCCCGCCGGCAGCGGTCGTCGTCAGCTTCGCCCCCATCGTGGACGAGATGGATGTCGAGTTCATCCGGTGGCTCGGCGCGGATGTCTCCGATGCCGCAGAGGAGGCGATCCTGAACGGCCGGGAGTCGGGAGGGGGAGCACGGAGCGAGGCTCGGGTTCTCGAGGTCTGGGACCACCTCGTGCGGGTCGCCCACGACGGGGAGAGCGGGGTTCCGCTCGGGGTCAACGTCGAGCAGATCTCTCCCCGGCACCTCGAAGCTGCCGGGCATATGGTGCGTCGGTTCGCCGAGCGAGCGCCGTTCGGTCCTGGGTAGGCTCCTCACGCCGCGCGACGCGGCGGCGTACCGGTCGACCTCCGGCCCAGATTCGCACGCCGTCCACCTCCACGTCGGCTCCTCCGAGCGGACTCACGAAGGAGAACGGAACGGCGTGGCGGCTTCCCCTCGACCGGTCGTCGCCCAGCCAGAGGGTCACCGTGCCGGCCGCGATCTCCTCGAGCTCCGCGGCGAACCCGACGGCGGGGTTGAGCCCAAACGTGAGCCGAGATACCAGATCCCGGCCCCGTCCCGCATTCGCGTACACCGCAGCGAACGATTCGCCTCCGCGGTCGAACGTGTACTCCCGGAGCCGGCCGTCCCGGAAGACGAATCGACTTGCGACTGTCACGGGAGGCTCTTGGAATCGCAG
Organism: Thermoplasmata archaeon; assembly: GCA_035623855.1. Classification (GTDB taxonomy): domain Archaea; phylum Thermoplasmatota; class Thermoplasmata; order Lutacidiplasmatales; family UBA184; genus Lutacidiplasma. Next base: position 65,427 of record DASPSQ010000007.1, read on the forward strand.
GTAGATCTGCCGGTTCGACTCCCAGACCCCCTCGGCCGATTTCGGGTCGACGCGGACAGCCACGAGCCCGGAAGGAATCTGGGTGGCAAGATGGCCTTCCCGCCGATCCTCAACGTCCACACGGCCATCCTCGACCACGGCCCTTCCCGGTCGCAATCGGAGCCTCAGGTCCGTCCCGTTCGGGTGGCGGATCCGGATGCGCCGAGCGGGCTCGAGACAACGTGCCAAGCGTACGCCTTTCCGGTGAAGCTGACCCGGCGGAAAGAGGCTCGCCCGGAACACTTCCCCCTGCCAGGCGCCGATCTCGATTCCAAAGTGGTCGGCCGCCGTCGGGGTGACGGAGGAGATCGAGAGCCGTGCCACGCGCAGCCGTCGCGCACGCGCGGCACTCCACCACGACGCACTGTGGCGGACGACCGCGGTATGAAGGTCGAGCGGCCCCAGTCCGAACAGCCGGGGGAACGCCTCTGGGCCGGGGAGGTAGATGTAGACGTCGCTCGCTCCGATGAGCGCGGGGGAGGGTAGCGGAACCCTCGGAGACTTCGGAAAACGAAGGGACTGGAAAAACGTCTCCTCCTCCTCCAGAACGAGGATCGGCTCGGCCCGGCGACGTCGCACCTCTCGAACCAGGGCGAGCGCCCATGGAAGGGCATGGCTCCAGGTTTCGATGGTCACGACCTCCTTCGGGCGAATCGCGAGGCACGGCCCGAGAACGGCTCGGGCCAGCGAGTCCTCGGCGTTCGTCGGGAGCGTCATCTCAGGGGGAACGCCGCGACGCACGCGGAGACGCATGCGGATGCCGGTGCCCGGTCCGGCCGCCCGCGATCGACGGTGCGACGGCCAACCATCCACCCTCGAGGATTCCCTTGACGCCTCGAAGATTCTCCGCGGCCGTTTCGATTTCGCGCCGGTGACCCATCAGGATGACCACCTCGGCGCAGGCGTCCCCTCGAAGGTGGACATGCGTGGTCGCTCGGACGTGATCGCCCCACCGGTGCTCGGCGGCGGTGAGGCGCCGGAGGACGTTCGGAGACGAGGGTCGGTAGAGGAGCGCGACGACACCCAGGGCGTCGGCGTTCGGGTCGGTGAGCGTCCGGTTCGCGAGCTCCTGGCGGATGAGGGTCCGGACCGCATCGGAACGGCTCGGGCTGTTCCGTTCGTGGACCCACGCATCAAGGAGGCGAAGGAGCTCGGGCTCGAGGGAAACGCCGACCCGCACCACGCCCTTTGGCATCGCGCCGGCATCGGCGGGCCAACTATGAGAGCTTTTCACGGCCCGTCTCGGGGCCACGGTCCGGTCGATCCCTCAGCCCGTGAGCCCGGATCCCCCACCAGCACCCGCATCTCCCGCGGGCGGGGCGAAGCCGATCTCCTCGTAGTGCATCAGCTTGTAGACGAGCATGGCGACCAACCAGCAGCCGATGAACAGGAGCACGATCCCGATGCCGACATACCCCCAGACGTCGATGCCGTAGGGGCCGGCGGCGTTGTTCAGCCAATTCATGGTGTTCCAGAAGCCGAAGGGTCCGCCCGAGAGATTGAACTCTGCCGCGACGACTCCGAGGATCTCGATCGTTCCGATGATGAACGCGACCAGGACCGAGATCAGGGTCATCGTGAGGTTGTAGTACACTTTGCGGATCGGCTTCGCGAACGCCCAGCCGTAGGCGTAGCGCATGCTGATCCCGTCCGACGTATCGGTGAGGACCATCCCGCAGGTGAACATGAACGGCAGGACCAGTACCATCCAGAGAGGGAAGCCGGCCGCCGCAGTTCCCACGGTGACGGTGACGGCGATGAGCGTGACCTCGGTCGCGGTGTCGAACCCAAGCCCGAAGAGCACGCCGACCGGGTAGATCTGCCACGGTTCGTTGACGAACTTGAACAGCCAGTTGAAGTACCGGTTCATGAAGCCCCGGTTGTTCAGCTGGGCCTCGAGTTTCGCATTGTCGAGGGTCCCAGACTTCAGCTGTCGGAAGATGAGATAGACTTCCCAGAAGATCAGGAAATTGATGAGAGCGATGATGTAGAGGAACCCGCCCGAGATCGCCGTCCCGAGCACAGCGCCCACGGAAGCAAAGGTCGGGTAGGAGCTGATGATGAAGCGGGCGGCGACCACGAGTCCGACCAGCATGCCCATGACGATCGTCGAGTGACCCAGCGAGAACCAGGTACCAACTGTGTAGGGCTTCTTCCCTTGCTGGAGCAGCTTTCGCGTCGTGTTGTCGATAGCGCAGATGTGATCGGCATCCACCCCGTGGCGAAGACCCAGCGTGTAGGCGAGGATACCGAGGCCGATGAAGATTCCGAACGTCCGGCCGATGTAGAAGGTGAGCGCGAGACCGAGCGCGGTGGCTCCGACGATGCCGATGTAGATGAAGGTCGCCCCTCTCCGCTCCTTGGCCCCAAGGACCCACTGATCGCCCGGTTTTGCATCGGCGGGCAATGACGCCGGAGTGACCACGTACGGAGGACAAGGACGCGATACTTAACCGTTATGTCGTGATGAAAAATCGTGCTACTGCCCTTTGAATAGGCAAGCTTCACGGCGGTCCCGGAGGACCCCACGGCCGGCGGCACGCCCCCCTTCCGGACGCCCGTCACTTGAGGGTCTTCGTCAAGGCGTCAAGAGCCGCCGTCAGATCAGCGTCGTGGAGGAGGAAGATGGTGTCTGCGTGGCAGGAAAGCGCCTCCACGATGCCGTACCCGCAACGAGCCGGTCGAGGTCGACCCGACGAACTTGGTGGTGAAGGGGTTGGTGGCAGGAATTCGCGCGAACTGGGGCCGACCGACGCTCTGGCGCAAGGGGGGCCCCTCGGACCTGAACCTCGCCGTCCGTGCGTGGGGAATGCCCTCGTCCGCGTACGGGCCAGGGGATCCCCGCCTCGATCATACCGATCGGGAACGGATCTCCGTAACGGAGATCCGGCGCGCCGTGGGGGCGCTCGAGATCGCGCTGGAGCGGCTGCGGTCGAGCCCCGTCACTCCTCGAGGATTGGCCGCCGGTGCTTGACGAACCCCCCGTTTCGGAGCTCGCGCATCGCCTCGGCGAGCTCGTCCGGGCGGTTCATCACGATCGGACCGTACCACGCGACCGGCTCGTGAAGTGGACGCCCCGACACGAGGAGGAACCGGAGTCCCTGA
>DASPSQ010000005.1:0-66413 GCA_035623855.1 Thermoplasmata archaeon
TATGAGCGGTAGCGTTGGAGAGACGACCGGAATGACCGGGAGCCGCATGGGACGGCGAGGGATGTCGCCGACCGTAGCGGTGGTGATCCTGGTTGTGGTGGTCGTGGTGGCCGGAGTGGGAGGATTCTTCGGGCTGCAGGCGGCGAAGCCGGGCTCGACGACAAGCACGACGTGTTCGCCAGCGAGTGCGTGCGCGACTGTGGCGAACGACGTCTCGGCGTTCGTGCCGTTACAGCCCGGTAACCACCAGACGATCACGAATATTGCTGCCGAAGAATCGATTCCCGCGACGGTGATTCCCACCGGATCCGAGACCGTCAAGACCTACACCATCGCCTGGGGCGACGGCACGACGACCTCCTCACCGAGCCCGACCATCACCCATAGTTACGCGTCCGCGGGGCTCTATGTCATGAATCCGTCCGTAACCGATACGGCGGGACTCGTGCACACGGGAACGGCAGGTCTGTTCCCGGTCGATGTCAACCTTTCCTTCGGAGACCTCTCGCTCGGGACGTATCCCTCGATCACGACCTCGTTCAGCAACGGCACCGCGGGCGGGTATGAGCCGTGGGTGGCCGTGGGGACGACGGTGTCGGTGAACGCGAGCTACATTGGGAGCCCACCGACGCCCGGATGGACGAACGGTGCGATGAACATCACAGTTGGCACGGGCGTGACGAAGGTGAGCTACACGCCGGGAGCGACCTCGGCGAGCGGCTCGTACACGTTGAACACGGTAGGGATCGACAACATCACGCTGCACGGGAGCTCGGTGAACGGAGGGACGACACTGCCGTTCACGTACACGTGGGCGGTGTATGTGGCGCCGAGCGCGACGGGGATCGGATGCAAGTACTGCGCCCCGCCCGCTTCGACCGTAAAGAGCCCCCACTCGAACTCGATCGTGGCGTATGAGGTCGCGCCGGGCGGAGCGGTGACCATCGACCCAGCAGGTGACTACTACACGGTCGGCTACGAAGTCGCGCTGAATGTGTTCCAGAACCTGATCAACTACAACGGGACGGACGTCGGTCCGAGCTACCCGAACTACGTCCCCGAGATCGCGACGTGCGTGGCAGGAAGCCCGCAGTGCGCGAAGCTCTACGGCGGCGACGACCTCGTCGTCGGAGACCATTACACGTTCGTCATCGCGAAGACGGCGAAATTCTACGACCCGACGACCGGGGCCTCATGGAACGTCTATCCTTCGGATGTACTGTTTTCCTTCATCCGACAGCTCGCGTTCGCAGATCTTCCGGCAGTGGCGATTTACCCTGGCTGGATGGTCGCTCAGGCGTTGCTCCCCGCCGGCAACCCGTCGTGGGACGGCGGAATTCACTCGCCGTACAACAACACACCTCAGAATATCCTCAATTCCATGATGGTCAACGACACCCCGTATTGCCCTGCGTCGGCGATGAACGGTGTGAGCGGCAACGGGTGTATCACGTTCGTTGTGAACGGCGCGGGCGTCACCTGGCCGGCGTTCCTGTCGTACATCACGAACGGGGCTGCGGGGAACATCGTCCCTGCCGGCTGGTATATCACCGAGGGTGCGACGGTCCCCGGCTTCTCGACGACGGGGCCTGACACCCCGGTCCTACTTCCGGGCAGTGTGAACTCGACCAACACGACCGCGTATCAGTCGTATGTCACGGCGCAGACTCCGACCGGGTGGGACACGTACGAGGAGCTCGCGATCACCGATTACCCGACGCTAGAGCCGAACGTCGCATTCACCGAAGTGGGGAGCGGACCGTACTTCCTCAAAGGGACCGCAAATCCCGCGATCGGGTACACCCTTCAGGCGAACCCAGACTTCCTGCAGCCCCAGGGATGTGCCGGCGAGCCGTGGTGTCAACCACTCCCGGGAACCTACGCGAAGACCGTCACGGTCTATTGGGACGATACGGACACCGCCGGAATCGAGGCGGCCGAGGCCGGCCAGGCGGATCTGGTCAACATCGCGCCGGCGGACACGGCCACGTTGCTAGCGCTCATCCAACGGGAAGATCTGAAGATGACCCAGGCTCCGAGCACGGGCGTCAACAACTTTGCCTACAACACCGCGATCGACCTGTCGGCCCTCAAGACGTACGACCCGTACCCCATCAACATCCAGTCGGACACGTTCAGCTACCTGGGGCTACGCGGCTTCCTCGACGCGGCGTACCCGGACGCCACGATCCAGTCGGAGTTCAATCAAATCCAGGGAATCGAGTACGGGTTCACGTACGGAGGGTTCATCCCCGAGTACATGGGAGACTACTATCCCACGAACATCACGTGGCCAAACTACAACGTGACCTCGGGTCAGTTCGGTAACCCTTCGACGAACCCGTCGCAGGTCGGGTCGGCCGCGTGGTGGTGGGCACAGGTGACGTCCTCCGGGTCGCAATTCTATGACCCGCAATTCGGATCGGGAGGCTACAGTTCGGCGAACCCGCTCCACGTCCCGGCACTGTACTTCCTGGGGGATCCGACCCACCAATCGGTGCTGCAGCAGTGGAGCACCGAGGTCCAGAGCCTCACCGGCGGAGCGATCGTCTTCGACATCTTCCCCGTGGCCTCGGCTCTGGTCTTCTCGGAGCTCCTGCCGGACGGCGGGACTCCGTGGGCGCTCTACTTCGATGCGTGGGAAGCGGACTACGCACAGCCGTACGACTACTGGGCGGCGTTCGGCGCGGCCTCGGGGACGTATTCGGCCCCGAACACGTTCTACCTGACGTTCACCGAGGCGCAGTTCGACAACGCGGCGGTCTGTGGACACAGCGGCGTCTCGAGTTGGTCGAACCTCACGTACTGGGCGAGCCAGCCGTACATCCCACAGGACTGCCAAGGGGTGGCGTATCTCGTCCTCCAGTACTGGGCGACCGTGGCGAACTCGAACCTGAACCTGGCGCAGGGGGCGCTCCAGTGGAACCGGATCTCGGCGGTCTACAACCTACTGAACCTCGCGGTGGACACGGACCAGATGAACACGTTCCAGTTCGTCGGCCCGTGGATCAACCTCTCCACGCTGGACGCGAGCTCCCTCAACGGGTACCCGGGCGGCGAGGAGGTCTGGTACACCGTTCAGGGGAACGGAGTCAGCTAGGTCGGGAAGCTGGTCATCGACTCCCGCCCTCGACGAGGGCGAAACCCCTTCCTTCCACCCCGTGAGCCGGGGTCCGATTCCCTCCGGACGAGGCGACGTGCCGGAGTGCCACCGAACCATCTCACGGCCCAACTCGCGACGTGAACCCCTTCCTTGCCGGGCCGTGACGCGGAAGAGCTTCGTCACCGACGGCCGGGACCGCGCGCTGAGAGACCACCGTGAACTCGACTCGCTCTCGGCCCCGGCGACTAACGAGTCGTGCGAGGGCGACCTCGCGCGGTCTCCAAGCAGAGCGAGGGACCGCCCGCCTCGGGCGGCCGGACCTGGGGTCGGGAACCCCGACTACGGAGGAGGCGCGTTCAGGGCGTCGAGGGTGATCAGGAGGACATAGGAAGCGTCGTTCGAAACGCTGGGGGCGTCCACGGCGACGTGAAACACGAAGTCGTCGACGCCGACCGGAGTGGTGGGAAGTGTCGGGACGGTGTACGCGATCGAGAATGGAGAGTCGGCAGTCGCAGTGAAGATCGTCTTGTTCGAGGTCGCAAGGAGCGTGACCTGAACGGTGAAGACGCCCCCGGAAGGGACCTGGGCCGGTAGCCCGTCCTCGTCGGTCTCATTGATCGTGCTGTTCCCGAACCAGCCGTGGCCGTTGGAATCCGTTCCTTGCTCGATCGTCCACCGGACCTCGGTGATGGTGACGGTCGGCTTCCCGGGTGTTGGCAGGACCAGCGTACCGAGGCCGATCAGGACCAGCAGCAGGATGACGAACGCCGCCATGATGACGATCCCGATGCGCAGGAGGCCGACTCGACTTCGCCACCCTCGCCGACGGGGGGGTTGGCCGGCTCCGGACCCGGGACCGGAATCGCCCACCGTACTTGGGCCTCCCTCGTTCACCCGCGACTCGACTACAGGGGAGCGAGCGTAGCGACCGGGATCTCCGCCAGCACCGCGGACGGACTACCGGTGTAGGAGACGATAATCTTGCAGATGGCGTCGTTGGAGAAGCACCAGGGCGGCGCGCCATGATAATCGTCGTAATCGAGCTGAGGGTGGCCGAGCGAGAACGGCGCGGGACAGTAGGAGGTAGGGTACCAGCTGTAACCCCCGAGGTCCGCCGCGACGCACAGGAACGTGACGGGGTACCCACCGTAGTGGAGGTAGAGGTAGAACGTGTCGCCAACGGTGAGGGACGACTCGCCCGATCTCAGCGGATCGAAGAACCCCAGCCGGTTGTAGAGCGTTCCGTTCGCGGGAGTGAGACCTCTCACGAACGACCAACCCCCGGCATCAAAGTTCCCGCAGTACCCGAGGCTGGGCGCGTCCGGAGCGGGTTGGGTCGAGAGACCCGGGAACCACGTCATCGACGCGAGGGTCCCGCTGACGAGGGCTGTGGTGCCCCCGGCCGACGTGGAATTGTAGCAGATAAACGAGAACTGGACCTGATCGAGGGAAAGGGGAGCGGCAGAGGAGATCGATGAGACCACGATCTCGGTCGCATTCATCACCGAGAAGTTCCCCGTCGCGGTCTCGTAGCATTCCGCGTACCAATCATCGCTCCACGTTTGGTACTCGTCGGACGAGAGAGGATAGTCTGCAAGGGTGTATCCCGTCGGCTGACAGTCGGTAGGATCCCCCCACGCCGGGCTACTGCTCCCCGAACGGACCAAGAAATTCACAATGGGTGTCGAGGGCGGGGTGTAGATGCGGAAGCTCCAGAGGATCGCCCCGGCCACGATCGTGAGGCCGATCAACAGGATTGCGCCGATGATCTCCGCGACTCCTTTGTGGTGTCGGCGACGGCGCCAGTGACGAGAAGCCATCCACTGTTGACTTCGTGGAAGGAGCATATCTAACTTACGTTTTCAGCCCGATCGCCTTCCAGGGAGCAGAACGGAAGCCGGGATCGTGGGACGGAGGGCGATGGGAGCCCCCCGTCCGGGAGGATCCGGGCCCTCCGCTAGCCCATGAACGGGCGACGCCAATCGTCGGGGAGAATCGCGCTCTCCTTGATGTTTCGCGGAGAGAGCCACCGGAGGAGGTTCAGCATCGAGCCGGCTTTGTCGTTCGTCCCGGATCTCCGGGCCCCCCCGAACGGCTGTCGGGAGACGATCGCGCCCGTCGGCTTGTCGTTGATGTAGAAGTTGCCGGCACTCCATCGAAGGACCCTCTCGGCTTCCGCAACAGCGGCCGTGTCCCGCCCGAAGACCGCTCCGGTCAGAGCGTACGGCGAGGTCGAACTGCAGAGCTCAAGGGTCTCCCCGTACTTCGCGTCGGGATAGACATATACGGTCAGGACGGGTCCAAAGATCTCTTCGGACATCAGCCTCCCTCCCGGGTCGAGGGAACGGATCACCGTCGGTCGGACGAACCATCCTTTGGAGGAGTCGTGCTCACCCCCGACCACAAACTGATACTCCTTCGGGTGCGCCGTCGCGAAGTCGAGGTAGTTCACGATGTTGCGGTACGCGGGTTCGTCGATGGCCGCGCCCAGGAGGTTCGAGAGTTCCTCGGTCGGTCCCATCGTCACCTTGGGGACTTCGACCTGCAGGATGCGCTCCATCTCCGGCCAGCGACTTTCGGGGATGTAGGCGCGAGAGCACGCCGAGCACTTCTGTCCCTGGTACTCGAACGCACCACGGATGAGGTTCATCGCCGTGCCTCGCGTCTCCGCCGAGGGATGCATGAAGATGAAGTCCTTCCCTCCCGTCTCGCCGACGATCCGAGGAAAATTGCGGTACTTTTCGAGATTTTGTCCGACACGCTTCCAGATGCTCACGAGCGTATCGTAACTCCCGGTGAAATGGACCCCGGCGAGGGCCGGGTGATCGAGCACCACGTTCGCGTCTCGGCTCTGGAACGGAACGAAGTTGATCACCCCGGGCGGGAGACCCGCATCGACCAGAGTACGGAAAATCTCGAAATTCGAGAAGATCACCGATCGGGCCGGCTTCCACAGAGCGACGTTCCCGACCATCGCCGGGGCGGTGGGGAGATTGCCGGCGATGGAGTAGAAGTTGAACGGCGGGACGGCGAGGACGAATCCTTCGAGGGGTCGCCAATCGAAGCGGTTCGTCTCTCCCGGGTACTGGTACGGCTGCATCTCGTAGATCTGCCGGGTGAAGTACGCGTTGAAATTCCAGAAGTCCACCAGCTCCGCGAGGTCGATCTCCGCTTCGTACGGATTCTTCGAATGATTGAGCATGATCGCCGCGATATTCCGGGTCCGGCGGGGTCCCGCGAGCAGGGTCGCAGCCTTCTGGAAGACCGAGACCCGGTAGTACCAGTCCATCTCGGCCCACTTCGCTTGAGCGGCCAGAGCGCTGTTGATCGCCGCACGGATCTCCTTCTCACCGGCGATGTGGGCCCGTGCGAGGATCGTGTGCGTATCGTGCGGGCAGTGAACGTCGACCAGGTTCCCCGACCGGACCGGGTTCCCGCCGATGACGAGCGGAATCTCGACGGTCTCCGTGCGCATCCGATCCAGCTCGCTCAGCAATCGCTCCCGATCCGGAGAGTTCGGCGCGTAGGATCGAATGGTATTGACGTCGTTCAGGGGCCGTTCCACGTTCCACGCCATGCAGCCCATGAGTCGTCGAAATGTGCTAAATGTTACGGACTCCCTGCGAGCCGATATCACTTCGCAGTGAAAGGAAACGGGAGCGGCATCGGCGAACGCATTGCTCCCGGACCTCTAAGGCAGTTCCGAGGGCGGTCCCGTCGAATCTTCTTGATGGCGGGTTAATCCCCGAGCCCCGTCTCGTATGGTTGACGATGGAAGCCGAGTCGGCGGGCGGGCAGCATCGGATCACCTCGCATCCGGTTCTCGATATACCGGACCATCCCGCGATGGTCGAGTTCACGTTCGAGGGCCGACGACTCCGTGGCCGGGACGCGGAGATGATCTCCTCGGCGCTCTTCGCCAACGGGATCCAGTGTTTCGGGCAGCACCCTCGGGACGGCTCCCCTCAGGGAATCTTCTGCGCGAACGGTCAATGCTCTCAATGTCTCGTCTTGGCCGACGGGATTCCCGTCAAAGCGTGCGTGACGGCCCTCCGGCCGGATATGGACGTCCTTCCTCTCAGCGCGTTGCCCACGTTGAAGGCGGACGACCAGCCCGTCCGCGGGCGAGGAGACACGCCGAAGGTCGAGACCGACGTGCTGATCATCGGCGGTGGGCCAGCGGGACTGACCGCGGCGATCGAGCTCGGCCAGCATCGGGTGCCGACGATCCTCTGCGATGACAAGGCGACGCTCGGGGGAAAGCTCGGGCTCCAAACCCACAACTTCTTCGGCTCCGTTCGGGACTGTTACGCCGGTCAGCGCGGTCTCGAAATCGGCCGTCGGCTCGAGCACGATGCGCGGGCGGCGGAGTCGCTCGACGTCTGGCTCGATTCCCCGGTGGTCGGCGTGTTTTGCGACGGGTACGTGGGCGTGGTGCGGCAGGGCCGGTTCACGCTCGTGAGACCGAAGCGAATGCTGATCGCCGCGGGGGCGCGAGAGAAGATGCTCGCCTTTCCGGGGGCGGACCTCCCCGGAGTGTACGGTGCCGGGGCGTTCCAGACGCTCGTGAATCGGGATCTGATCCGCCCCTCCCAGCGGCTCTTCATCGTGGGGGGCGGGAACGTCGGCCTGATCGTTGCATACCAAGCCCTCCAGGCCGGTATTGACGTCGTCGGGCTGGTGGAAGTCCTCCCCCAGTGTGGGGGCTACAAGGTGCATCTCGACAAGATTCGCCGTCTCGGTGTCCCGGTATTCCCCTCCCACACGGTCGTCCGTGCTGAAGGTACGGCCCGCGTTGAACGGGTGATCGTCGCCCCCGTCGACGCGGAACTGCGTCCCCGGCCGGGCACGGAACGGGTCTTCGACGTCGACACGGTCCTCATCGCAGTGGGGCTCGCTCCGGTCAACGAGCTGTTCGAGGAGGGTCGACGTGCCGGGATCGGCGTCTACGCCGCAGGGGACGCGCACGAGATTGCGGAGGCGTCCGCGGCGATGTTCTCCGGAAAAATCATCGCTCGGACGATCCTCAAGGAGATGGGGTTTCCCGTCGAGGTTCCTGAAGAGTGGCGATCCACCCAGGCCATGCTCAGTTCCCATCCGGGCCCGATCATCGGCTCGTACCCGCCACCGGAAGGCAAACCCGTCTACCCGATCATCCGTTGTCCCCAGGAGATCCCGTGCAACCCCTGTACCGAGGCCTGCATCACCGGCGGGATCGTGATTCCCGAGGGAAACCTCCTCGGCCGGCCGCGACTCGTCGGAGACTGCGTCGGATGCCTCAAGTGCCTTGCCGTGTGCCCCGGACTCGCCATCTCCCTGGTCGACCGGCGCCACGACCCATCCGAACGCTTCGCGAGGGTGACGTTGGCTTGGGAGATGCCCGAGGGTCTCGTGAAACCTGGAATGGACGTACCGACGACCGGGGCCGACGGCGAACCCATTGGATCGGCTCGAGTGGTTCGGGTCCTCTCAGGTAAGGCGCTGAATCGTCGGCGGATGCTGGTGGTCGACGTCCCGACGGCCGAGGCGGACCGTGTGGCAGGAATCCGGATTCGCACGCCCGGGGAAGGAGCCCCGGTGGGGCTCCTCACGCAGCCCTCGGACTCGGACGTGATTGTTTGCCGGTGTGAGCGGATCACCAAGGACGCAGTCCGGGAGTACATCCAAGCCACCGGCGCCCGCGACATCAACGCGATCAAGGCGGGGCTGCGGTGCGGCATGGGCCCGTGCGGCGGGAAGACGTGCGGGGATCTGATCGGCCAGGTGTTCCGCGAGTTGGGGATTCCGAGGGCCGAGATCCAGCCCCCGGTCCGGCGGCCGTTCACCCAGGAGGTACCGCTCCGATCGTTCCTCGAGGAGGGAACCGATGAAGCCGGAGCATGATGCGATCGTCATCGGAGCGGGCTCGGTGGGCAACCCGGCCGCGTATTTCCTCGCCCGAGAGGGCCTTCGTCCGCTCGTCCTCGACGAACTGTCCTCCTCTGGACAGGGTCAGAACAAGGCCGCGATCGGAGGGGTCCGTGCGACCCATTCGGATCCGGCCAAGATTCGACTGTGCCAAGAGAGCATCGAGATCTTCTCGACCTGGCAGGAGACGACCGGGACCAGCATCGGGTGGAAACGGGGAGGGTACTGTTTTCCAGCGTTCGACGAGAAGGTTGAATCGACGATCCAAGGCCTCCTTCCGATTCAGAAGCGGTTCCGGCTCAACATCGATTGGGTCGACTCGAGCTCGATCCAACGGGTCGTTCCGGGGATCAACCCTCGGGGCTTGCGGGGCGGGACCTACTCGCCAGATGATGGGCAGGCGAACCCACTCCTTGTCTCGGAGTCGTTCACGCACGAGGCAGTTCGTCTTGGGGCGACGTACCATTACCGGGAGCCTGTGACGTCGTTGATCCGCGAGAATCATACGGTCGTTGGGGTCCGTACCCCGAAAGAGGAGTACCGAGCGAAGGTGGTCGTCATTGCCGCGGGCGCCCACGCGAGTCCGATCTGTGCCACCGTCGGCCTCGACCTTCCGGTGACCCCCGACAGCCACGAGGCAGGAATTTCGGCCCCGGTGGCCCCGTTCCTGGATCCGTTGGTCGTCGATCTCCGGCCCGGAGCCGAAGGTAAATCGAGCAACTTCTACTTCGGTCAGAATTCGGAGGGCCAGATCATCTTCTGCTACACTCCCCGGACTCCCATCCTGGGCGAGAACCGGATCTCGACCTCCGAATTCATGCCGACGATCGCGGCCCGTCTCGTGGAGGTCATCCCGCGATTCAAGAATCTCACGATCCGCCGAATCTGGCGCGGGCTCTACCCGATGACCCCGGACGGAATCCCGATCGTCGGTAGGGCCCCCGGACTCGAGGGGTTGTATCTCGCGATCGGCATGTGCGGTCAGGGGTTCATGCTCGGACCCGGGGTCGGAAGGAGCCTCGCGTCGCTCATCGTGCACGGAAGGCCGTGCATCGACCCCGAGATCTTCGACTTGCTGAGTCCTTCCCGGGACCTAGGCAGGGGTAAGCGCGAGACCCTCAAGTGATTCCCACGGTTGCGTCACCGTAGAACCAACCCGTCGGGCCGATACCGACGCCCCTTCCGAGGATCCCATCCATGCGCGGCGACCCGGATTCGTGCGGTGCACGGGGCGGATCCGAAGCGCACAGCCTACATCCTTCGCGAACTGTCCTCCTCGGGTAGATCGAGCGCCCATGGACGCGGGTTCGAGGGGTCCGGAAGAGACAGCGAGGCACGGGATCGCGGAGGGAAGGTCCCGGGCGGGACCTTCGGCCATCCTTCGGAAGGCGTTCGGACCCCTTCTGGCGTATCACGTTCTGATTCTGGGTGGTGCGTTCCTCGTTGGCTGGGGAATCTCCGTCGGCTCCCGAGCGGGTCTCGTGATCGGGCTCGCGCTGATCGTCCTGGGAATCGGGGTCGAAGTCGCCGTGCTCGTGTGGTCGGCAGGTCTTACGATACGGAGCGCACGGACTCCGAGCTGGTCCCGACGGGAGGGGACCACACCGGGTCCGACGGGAATCGGTCCCAGCCTCTGCACCGGATGTGGCTGGTCCGGTTCAGTGGGTCGGTCGATCTGTCCTCGATGCGGAAAGGTCCTCATCCGGGGGGCGAAAGTCGCGGGCGGAGTCTAGCACCCAACCCTCGACGCCCGCAAGGGGAACGAACCCCACCTTCTCGAGGATCGGCCGGCTTGTCGTGTCGACTGCCTCGACCGTGAGGTATCGAGCCCCGGCCCTCCGGGCGAACTCGGCACGGACGCGCACGAGTTCGTGGTAGATCCCCCGGCGTTGGAACTTTGGCGCGGTGCCGCCACCGAACAGCCCGGCGAACGATCGGCCGGCGTCGCATTCCACCCGGCCTCCGGCCGCCGGTGACCCGTCCACGTACGCGACGAACACGCCGAAGTGCGGATCCAGGATTCGACTCCGGATCGACGCGAACGCCGCGGGATGTTCACGACCGAAGGCCGATCGGTCGACGGCCTCGAGGTCCTCGAGCCCAGCCTCATCCCGGACCTGGCGCACCTCGAGCCCCGGGATCCCGGGTCCCGATGGGATCGTGAAGCTCAGGTCGAAGACCATGAGCGTCTCGTGCGGGTTGGGTCGAAATCCGCTCGCGGCAAGGCGTCGGGACAGCTCGTCGAGCCCATCGTGGGAATAGATCTTCCACTCCAACGGTGGTCCGCCTTCGGTCATCTCGTGGACCTCCGCAATGATCACGTGCACGATTTCGGAAGGACCGGGACGCGAGTAGAGGATCGTACGTTCGGCGGGGCCAACGAATCGGACCAGCGAACCCACGTTCTCCACCCGATACCCCTCCACGGGGGGAGGATTTCGTCGCATCTCCAGGTCAAAGCTGGCGAGCACAGTATCCCGATCCATCGGGGGTCCGACATAACGGGGGGGATATGAGGCGTGGGAGCTCGTCAAGGGTATGGCATCGGTGAGTGTGACGCTCGTATGGGATTCGCCAAGCACTCCGATTCCGATCCGTATTTTCTCCTCACGGAGCGACTTGGCTTCCGCTGTTGGTCGCTCGCCGATCTCCCCCTCGCGCGGTCTCTCTGGGGAGACGCTCGAGTGACGCGACTCATTGGCGGCCCGTTCTCCCCAGAAGCGATTCAGGACCGACTCGGGCGCGAGATCGAGACGATGCGTCTGCACGGGGTCCAGTACTGGCCGCTCTTCTTCCTCCCGACCGGAGAATTTGTTGGCGCAGCCGGACTGCGGCCCGACGATGGCGAACCACGAATCTACGAGCTTGGAGTCCACCTCCGGCCCGCCTTTTGGGGCCAGGGATTGGCCGCGGAGGCCGGCGGGGCCGTGATTCGATACGCGTTTGAACGGCTCCAGGCGAGAGGACTCGTCGCGGGCCACCACCCAGAGAACGCTGCCTCCGGCCGAGTGCTGGAGAAGCTCGGGTTTCGCCGCGTCGGCCTCAAGTTCTATCCTCCGACCGGCTTGGACCACCCCTCCTACCGACTGGATCCACCTTGAGCCCAACCCATTGAGCCACCCCAAGGCTGGGGGGCCGGCTCCTCCCTTTCTCCCGCCGCATTAAGAGCCCGAGCGGCTGTCCGACGGGTGACGGGGGACCGATCCGGTGGCGGTCGAATCGAAACTCGGGGTGCGAATCGAACGCGACGCTCCCACCCGACTTCTTCCCTTTGAGAGATTCTTCCGAGGATTCCGCGACGTGCCCGCGATCCGGAAATTGTTCGGTCGGGAGGTGGACCATGTTCTGCGAAACCTCAAGGTGGAGTTTTTTTCGGCTCGATTCGGATACATGGGGACGAGTGACGTCGATGGTCACCTGCTCGTGAGCACCCACCATCTGCACGACAGCGACTTTCGGACCCTCTACCTGGACGTGGTCCACGAACTCTGTCACGTGGCCCAGTTCCGCAAGGGGAAACCGCTATTCTACCCGCGCTTGAACTACGTGGACGCTCCGTCCGAGATCGAGGCGTACCGGTTCACGGTCCGGGAAGGTCGGCGAATCGCTATGACGGACCGACAGCTGATCGACTACCTCAAGGTAGAGTGGATCGACGACAAGGACCACCGCCGACTCGCGCGCCGCATGGGTCTCCTAGGAAAGGCTCGTCGCTCGCGCGCCCATCGGAGTCGCCTGCGCCGGTGAGTTTCCTCCGGTACAACCGCCCACACTCCGTCCGGTCGCGTGGGCTCTCCTCTATCCGGAACGGGATGCCGGAGAGGGGGGAGGGGGGATTTCCCCCGGGTTGGTTTCCTTCTCGAACTCGTGCTCCTCCCACATGTCGTAGGCGATCGCCACCGCGGCCATCTGGGTGATGATGGCCAGGGCGAACACCACGTGGAAGAACAGGATCACTTGGAAAATCGAGAGTCCAAGGATCGTAAAGGTCGAACCGACGTTGAACTCCAGCAGCAGTCCGAGGAACACCATCAGGATCGAAAACGCGAGGGTGACTCCTGCGATCCGTTTGACACGTCCAGGAACTCGGGTCACGACGAGATGTGTTCGGTTGGAATACGCAATCCCGACGATCAAGAGTCCCAGGACGAGGTGCACGTAGGGCACGATGAACGGCGGGTTCGGCCAGAGCCCCAGGAGGATTTCGAGAACAACGACCCAGATTGCGCCGTACAACGCGCTCCAGAGTCTCATTCGGATCGCTTCTCCCAGACCTCAGCCAGCCGGTGGTGCGGATTCTCAACAAACCACGTCCTCTCGAGCTATCTGGGATACGTCAATCGGAATCTACCGACCTGCGGAAGCGAGTCGCTCTTTGGACGTCGGGCGAGCCGGGCGGGCCTCGGACGACACCCGTATGGGGGCGGGCGGCTCTCGACCGCCGGCCATGGAGCCGGTGGACGACGCCACTGCGCGGGAACTTGGGGAAACCCTGCCGGATGGGCCTCTGACCTTCGACTCTCGCTGCCTTCTCCTTCGCGGACTCGGAGACGCGTGGGTCGCGGGTCCGGTTCCCTCCTTCCGGGCAGCGATCATCCGGGATCGTTCCCAGCCCCGAGAACCTCGCGCATTTGGAGTGGATCCTCTCGAGATCTGGTCCATTCTCCGCGGGATCCAGGGCTGGGATTGTGTGAATTGCCCGACCGAGCTCGCAGGTCCATTGGCCGACGTACTCGGTCGCGAGATCTCACTCCCGACCAAACGGGTCGCGGACGTCTATCTCGTGCTCGAAGGACCGCCGGTGCGGTACGAACATCCTTGGGTGCGACGGCTCTCGGAGGACGACGTGGAACTGTTTGACGGCGCCCCCGAACCTCTCCGGCCCCTGGGGTACTCCTCCACTCTCGCTGCTCTCTCCGGAGGCATCGTGGCCGGGGCGGTGGCGGACAAGAAACTCCGGGGGATCGTCTCGATGACCGCTTCGTCGGAGACATACGCGAACCTCGCTGCCCATACCCTCGAGCCCTGGAGGCGCCAGGGCATCGGTACCGCCGCGACCTACCTCGTGGCCCGCGAGGCGCAGCTCCGGGGCCTCGACCCGGTGTGGAGTGCCGGGGAGGATAATCCCGCATCCTTGGGAGTCGCGCGGAAGCTCGGATTCCAGGAGGTCGGTCGAAGGGCGTACGTGGTAGTTCCCGGTCTTCAGAGAATCGGCGGGTTTCACCCTCCGTCGGACGCCAGGGATGCGTAGTCTTCTGGACTCGCCCCGTTCCCAAGCAACGGGCGAGTCCGTCGTCACGCTCGGAACCCGTACAGTCCGAGTTCCGCACGGCGGACCGGAGCGGTGCCCCTTCGGCGGGCCCGCCATCGAAGGGCCGCGCACAGTCCCCCACCGGGACCGTGATCGGCGATCGCGACTCCCCCCGGCGGAAGGCGGGGATCGAGCCGACGGAACTCCCCGCGCGTCTCATCGTCGTCGTGGGGAACATCGTACACGAGGAGATCGATCCGTTCAAGTTCCTCGGTGAGAAGCGGAAGTACGTTTCGCTTGTTCCCGATCCGCAGGTCCCATCGCCGTCGCAACGGGGCGGGGACCGCCCACCCCGACGCCCGACCTGGAGGGAGGGACCAGGACGCTTGCGGTCGGCGATGCTTCGACCGGCTCGGCCGTTCGAGCTTGGGAAGGTCGATGGAATGGAGCGTCCTGCGATTGTTGCGTTCAAGGGCCTGCAGGAGGTACGCCGACGATACTCCGGAGGAAACGCCCACCTCGATCAGGTGGGCGGGTCGCAGAAGTCGAACGAGTGCGTAGAGTTCGAAGGGAGCGTCGATCTCCACGTACGATTCGCGGCCTTCGGATTCGTGCTCGCGGCGCAGGTGCGAAAAGAGCCGCCGCTCGTGCCGATTCACGGGAACGTTCGGGGGCAGTCGTTATATCGAATTCTATTCATGTACCGTTACAATGGTCGAACGCGGGCGACCCGGGCCGATGCCCGGGCGGATTCTCGGATTCTACGCGCTCTCCGTGATGGACGCAGAGGGACCACTCTACGGCTACATGCTCGCCGAGCGAGTCGCGGATCGGACCGACGGGGCATGGCGCCCCGGAGCTGGAGCCATTTACCCGGCCCTCGAAGCGCTGACACGACGAAAACTGGCTCGGTCGACCTCGGAAGGTCGTCGACGTGTCTATCGCATTACCCCGGAGGGTCGGTCGGTCCTCCGAGAAGTCCGCAGGAACATGGCGTGGAGATTCCGCGGGGGACTGGACTTGAGTCGATTGTGGTCCGAGATTGCCGGCCTCGGGGACCCGGGGCGGTTCCTCATCGACAACGTGCGACACCGTCTCGACTCGGTGGTGAGCTACTTCGCCCGGAACGACCGCATGAACCGGGAGACCCGAGCGTTGCGCGAGCAGTTCCGCGAAGAGCTCCGACTCGCCGAGATTCGGCTTCGGGCCGGGGAGACAGCTCGCCCCCGTCCTCGCGGCGGGCGGAACCGCAGGGGGGTGGGAGCGTGAACGATGGGGTGGCGATCGAGACTCAGGACCTCTCGAAACGGTACGGTTCGACGACGAATGGTGTTCTCGCCCTCGACCGGGTGAATCTCTCCATCACGAAGGGCAGCGTCTTCGGCCTACTCGGACCAAACGGAGCCGGGAAGACCACGCTGATCAAAGTCCTGACCGGGATCAGCGACATCACCTCCGGGAATGCTAAGGTGGCGGGGTTTGACGTGCGCCGCGAGTCGCTCAAGGTACGCGCACGAATCGGATGGGTCGCGGCGGAGGTCATCCTCGACGACGACTTCAGCGCTTGGGAGAACCTCTGGCTCCAGGCCAAACTCCAGAACCTCACCGAATGGGAGGACCGAGCGCGGCAGCTCCTTCAGTACTTCTCGCTGCTCGACCGGAAGGACGAGCGCGTCAACCAGTACTCGACCGGCATGCGGAAGAAGCTCGAGATCGCGCTCGCCCTGCTTCACCAGCCCGAGGTGATCTTCATGGACGAACCGACGATCGGGCTCGACGTCGGGACGCGCCGCATGCTCTGGGACATCGTCACCGGCGTCCACAAGGAGTTCGGGGTCACGGTGCTCCTCACGACGCACTACATCGAAGAGGCCGACGCACTCTGCGACCGGGTGGCCATCATCGACCAGGGTCGGATCATTGCCGAGGGAACCCCCTCCGAGCTCAAAGCTCGTGTCAAAGCCGACCTCGTGCAGCTCGAAACCTCCGACGCATTCGATGTCAAGACCCTCCAGGCGATTGCCGGGGTCCAGGAGGTCCGCGCCCAAGGGAACGACTGGGTGATCCGCGTGGGATCCTCGGAAGAGTTCCTCCCCCGACTCCTTCGCACGATTCCGACGGAGCACATCCGGCGGATCAGCGTTGAAAAGCCAAGCCTCGAGATGGTCTTCCTGGACCTGACCGGGCGACGGATCGGCCAGGAGGAGGAGCCGATGCGGGACATCCGGAAGTTCTACATGCAGATGCGGAGGGCACGGCAATGAGGAGTCAGTTTTGGGGCCTCTACGTGCGGGAAGTTCTCCGGACGTTCCGCAACCCGCTCGTCCTCTTGATCACGGTCGTGCAACCGTTCATGTGGCTCGCATTCTTCGGATCGAGCTTTGGCGCCGTGCCGAAGCAGGAGCTGGAGGCTCTGTTCGGCACGAGCAACTACGTCCAGTTCCTGCTCCCGGGCGTGCTCTCGACGTCGATGCTCACCGTCGGGATGTTCGGGGCGATGAGCACGATTCAGGACAAGCGATTCGGATTCATGAAGCGCATCTTGATCACCCCGACCTCGAAGGAGGTGATCTTCCTGTCGAAGGCGCTCGGCTCGGCCACGCGGGGACTCGTCCAGATCCCGGTCATGGTTGCGGCCGCGCTCGTGTTTGGCGTGCGGTTCGGGCTCAGTCCGCTCGAGTGGGCCGCATGGCTCCTCGCACTCCTCTGCCTCGCCATCGGGTTCTCAAGCGTCTTTCTCGCGGTGACCGCCTCGTCGACGGACTGGCAGACTCCGGGGGTCATCTCGAACTTCATCACGATGCCCTTGATGTTCGCGAGCAGCGCCCTCTTCTCGTCCTCCCAGTTCCCGTCGTGGATGCAGGCGATCGCGAAAGTCAATCCGGTCTCCTTCACGGCCCTCCTCGGCCGCAGTTTCGTGCTCGGGCGCGTGGTCGACTGGTCGTACCTCGGATACCTCGTGATCTTCGCGGTCGTGATGATCACGATCGGGTACTTCGTCTCCGCCCGGTGGCTCAAGGTGGAGTGACGGGGGAGGCGGCGTCCACTCGGTAATCCCGTCCTTCCCACCGGCCCGCGAACGGCCAGTAGAAGGTGAACGTCCAGCTGCGGTCGACCGAGCCGAGGGGGGCCAGGTCCGCGTAGTGGAGCCCGATCCCGGTCTCGATCGAATCGAGATCGGACGTCGTCCCCCACGCGTCGTCGCTCGCGTGGAGTCGGAACGGCTGGCTCGCAATCACGCGCAGGGCCGCCTCCGGATCGACCACGCTGGGTTGTCGGGCGAACGTCCAGACCTCCCGAGCCGGCCGGTGGATCCGGCTTTCCCGGTAGCGCTCAGCGACCTCTGGGATCAGGTCGAAGACCTTTCGGTCCGCAGCCGATCTCAGGAGAGAAACGTACTCGGCGTGGGCCCAGAGGAGGGGCATGGCGGCCTCGGTCGGCCGACCGATCTCGAGGTGGATGGACGGCCGGTCGAGGGAGTCCCAGACCTGCTCGGACAGGAGTCCCGTCGAGGTCGCGAACCGCTCCATCGCCCGCAGATACGGGCCCGGGTCGTTCCCGAGCGCGAGCTCGTAGTGGCCCCGCTCGCCGGTGAGGAGCGGCCAGAGCCGGCCGATCCCCCAGTCCGCATACGGCCCGCCGTCCTCGCGCTCGCCGTAGCCATCGTGATTGTAGCGGTACCAGGCGGGGCCGAACGGCGTGTCGACGCGCAGGACCCGATCGACCACGTCGACGGAGTCGACGATGACCGTGTCGTTCGGACGACGGATCCCGAATCGAACGAGGTCGAGAAACCCGCTATCCACGATTTCGGAAGCAGGGAAGGTCGCCGAGGCGCCGGGAGGGACGTTCGGTAGCCGGACCCAGCCGAGGTCCGGCCCCTCGTCCGGGGTCGGATCGTCCACCGCCGCCGGTCGGACCCGGACGTAATGGCGGGTGGTTCCCGGAACGAGGGTTCCCCGCTCGGTCACGGTCCAACGCTCGACGTGCGACTCGAGGAAGTCCGCGTACTCCTGGATGAAGTTCGCAGTACGCGAATCGGAATGAAGTCGCGTAATGTGGGCCGCCGCCGTGAGCGCCGCGATGCTGGCCGCGAGCGTGGAGGGCGAGAACCCTCCGACCTCCTCCCAGCGGTCCTCCTGGGTCACGGGTCCGCGCTCGATGAGGAATCGCGCGGCACGCCGCACCATGGGAAACGGGTCGAACCCATCGAGCGCGCCGGCATGCCACAGGTGCCAGGAGAGCAGGATCGGCAATGCCACCTCGTCCAGTTGGACCCCCTGCCAGTACGGCGTACCGTCGACCCAGAAGTTCTGAGGAAATCCCCCGTCCGCGCGCTGACGGGTCGCGAGATAGACCAGAGCGCGTCGCGCCGGGTCCGGGTGCCCCGAGGCCAAGAGGGCGAGAGCCGAATGGACCATGTCCCGGGTCCAGACGAGATGGTATCCTCCGCGTTCCTCGTCCGACTTCGCCGCCCCCCACGGGATCGAGAGCGAGGCGATGAATGCGCCCGGAAAGATCTTGTCCTCGTGGGCGAGGAGGATCGACCGGCTGCCGCGGTAGAGCCGACCGCCGTCGTGCGAGTTCGCGCCGAGCGGGAGCTCGCTCGTCACAGGGCGGTTCCACTGGTCGACGAAGCGCCGGCGGTGGTTCTCGAACGGGGTGCTCAACGATTGGAACAACGAGGTCACCGCCGCGGCGACCGATTCGCCGAACGCGAGTCCGAGGGTAAACTGGGTCCGGCGGTGGACGGGTAACTCCCCGACGAGGGCGACGTTCCCATTCGGAGCCTGGTCAAACTCCCAGGTGAGCGCCCGATGCTGCGAGAGATCCGTCCACGCGTCACTCGCCCCGACGTACCCCACCGACGCGCGGAGGAACGGCACGCTGGCCCCCAGCGCCACCGCGACCCCGTTCCGTTCCGCGGCCAGGATCGGCTGGCCCAGTACTTCGTACACCGCAGCGTTGTTCCCCCAGCCGCCACCATCGAGGTGGGGTGCGGCGAGCGCGAACAGCCGCAACTCCCGCTCGGGCCTGGTCCGCCGGAGCTCGAACCGGGTGTTCAATAGAAGGCAGGGAAGGTGCGGGTCCGAGAGGACGGTCTTGTGGATGCGGTACCGTCCCTCGGGATCATCGCTCGTCACCTGATAGACGAGCGCGTGGTCCGTCGGCCGTTCCGTCACCGGAAGGAGGTGGCGCTTCTCCTCGTGGAAGAACGTCGCCCCATCCGTGACAAGGTACTCGAGGTCCCGGAGCTGAGGTCGGTCGATCCGAGGGTAATACGCCTCGGTGACGATCCCTCGCCACAGGGTATACCAGAGGCGCGAATCCGCCGAGTACGCGGTCCCCACCCCGTCCTTGTTACTGTGGGACCAGCGAGGCTCGATTCCCGGGCCGCCGAACGCGACACGGTCGCCGCGAGTATCCATCGTTCTTGGGCCTCCGCGCGATCCAGTGGATGGGAATCCAAGCTTGAGGTTTCTCGGTGGGAGTTCCACCCCAAACGTCCGCCGTGCTTTTCTCGCTCTCCGATTGTCGGTTCGCGTGGACCTAGTCCTCTTCGCGGTGCTCGTGGTCCTGACCGGCATCGCCGCGGGCCTCGTCGGCTCGCTGACCGGTCTCGGGGGAGCGGTGGTCGTGATCCCGGTCCTGGTCATCGCGTTCGCCGTTCCGTTTCCCTACGCCGTGGGGACCGGCTTCCTCACGATCCTCGCGACGTCATCAACCACGGGCGCCGCGTACATCCGGGACCACCTAAGCGACCTGAGAATCGGAATGTTCCTTGAGATCGCGACCGTTCCGGGCGCGCTCCTCGGAGCCACCTTCACCGTATTTCTCGTCCACGCGAATCTGTCGAACGCCCTCCTGATCGCCCTCGGGGCGATCCTGCTGGCGATCGTCCCCGGCACGTACGCCCGGCGGCACGTCGAGCTTCCGACCGGCGTCGTTCCCGACGCCCGATCGAAGCGCCTGGCCCTCGCCGGGGAGTACCACGATCTTGCGCTCGAGCGGGACGTCCGCTACGAGGCCGGCCGAACCCGTCCCGCGCTCGGGGTCATGTTCGGTGCGGGGGTGACCTCGGGGATGTTCGGGATCGGCGCGGGGGTGTTCAAGGTCCTGGCGCTCGAGCGGTATCTCGGCCTCCCGATGAAGGTCTCCACCGCGACGAGCAATTTCATGATGGGCGTCACGGCGGCAGCGGGAGCCGGTATCCTGCTCTCCGCCGGCTACGTTAACCCGATCATCGGTGCTCCGGCCGCTCTCGGAACGGCCGCGGGCGCGTACATCGGGAGTAAGGTCCTGCCGGGCCTTCGCAACCAGACGGTGCGGTGGCTGTTCCTCCCGGTGATGATCGCCCTGGCGCTCGAAATCATCCTGCGCGGGTTGGGGCTTGCATGACCGCATCTTCGGCCCAGGGAACGACGGGCTCGGTTCCGCTCCGCCCCCTCCCGGTCGAGGCGTATCGGCGGATGTCGGTGGTCCTCCGGACGGGTCTCCTCGTTTCCCTCGTAATCCTCCTCGCGGGACTCATCGCCTACCTCGTCGAACACGGCCTCGAGCCGTTCGGGACCGCGGTCTCGACCAATCCCATCCTGAACTACCTCTCCCTGGACGGTCTCGCCTCGGGGCTCGCCCACGGCGCGGTCGAGGCGTATCTGACCCTCGGCCTCCTCGTGCTCGTCGCGACGCCGATCTTGCGCGTCGCATCGGGATGGTACTATTTCCAGCGGGGCCGGGAGCGCTCGATGGCCGGGATCACGCTTACGGTGCTGGTTCTGCTCCTGGTCGGGATCCTTGTCCTGGGACCGCTTGTCCGGTGACCCCGACCGGCGATCACGTCGTCGAGCCAAGGGCCCGCAGCGCATCCTTCACCGCGGAGAGGCCGGTCTCCGCGAGCGCCCGCGCGCGGGCCGGGTCCTTGGACTCGGCGAAGACACGGAAGATCGGCTCGGTCCCGGAAGGACGCAACAAGACCCAGCCGCCATCGCGGTAGGCCTTCACGCCGTCGATCGTGACGATGCGGTCCGACTCCTTCGCGAACGCTTGGGTCACATGCGCCAAGACCTTCTCCCGCAGTTCCACCGGGCAGGCGACCTTCTCCTTGACCAGCGTGTACCGCGGGAGCTGGGCCAGAAGGTCGCCGAGCGCGGCCCCGTGGCGTGCGAGGAGGTCGAGGACTGCGGCGGCCGACATCGCCCCGTCGCGCGCGAGCTGATGCGCCGGGTAGATCAGTCCTCCGTTCTCCTCTCCTCCGAAGACCGCGCGACGCACCTGCATCTCGCGGGTCACGCTCGGCGAGCCGATCCGCGTGTAGACGACCTCTCCGCCGAGCGGGCGGACCGCGTCCTCGACAGACTGGGAAGTGGAGACGGGAGTGACCACCACGCCCCCGTGCGCGCGTTCGACCGCGTCTCGGGCCATCAGCGTCAGGATTTCCTCCCCGGGCACGTACCGGCCCGATCGATCGACGAAGACCGCGCGATCGGCATCGCCGTCGTGGGCGATCCCCAGATCGGCCCCGAGAGCCGGGACCGCATGCGCGAGATCGCCGAGGTTCGCGGGGGTCGGTTCCGACAGGTGACCCGGAAAGGTCCCGTCCGCCTGGGCGTTCAACGTGATGACGCGACAACCAAGCCGACGGAGAAGCATCGGACTCGTACCGCACGACGCGCCGTTGCCGCAGTCCAGGACCACGGTCGGGTGCCGCGCCGAGATCGCGGCGGCATCGACCTGTCCGAGGATCGCCGTGACGTACTGGTGGGCTCCGGTGAGGTCGCAAGTGATCTCGCCGATCCTCGAGTACGGAAATCCCGAGGTGACCTCCCGATCGACTCCGCGCTCGATCCCCTCCTCGAACGATCGGTCGACCTCGAGCCCGTCGGGGGCGATGCACTTGATGCCGTTGAACTCCGGTGGGTTGTGGGACGCCGTGATCACGACGCCCAGCTGCGCATGGAGACGGGGTACGAGGAACTGGATCGCCGGGGTTGGGAGTAAGCCGACCTCGACGACCCTGTGACCGCCCATCGCGAGGGTCCCGCTCGCGATGCGGGCGAACCCCGGGCTCGATGTCCGACTGTCCCA
The DNA here is from genome assembly GCA_035623855.1 of Thermoplasmata archaeon. Classification (GTDB taxonomy): domain Archaea; phylum Thermoplasmatota; class Thermoplasmata; order Lutacidiplasmatales; family UBA184; genus Lutacidiplasma. The sequence goes on from DASPSQ010000005.1 coordinate 22,347, forward strand.
GCCGACGACAATCGGGGGTCCCGGCGCAACCATCGCTCCGATCGCGCCGACGACTCGGGTCACGAACGGCGCAGTCATCGTCTCGCCGACGACTTCCCGGATCCCGTTCGTTCCGAACAGTCGCACGGTGCTCCCTCCGCGGGCCGAAGGGGGGCACCGGTATAAGAGGGACGGGCCACGGTCGAGCGTAAATGCCCCGCCCCACCTCCGGGATCGTGGGCCCGCCCCGGTTCCTCGCCGACGAGATGGTCGGCCGGCTCGCCCGGTACTTGCGATTCGTCGGCTGTGATACCGTGTATGCCCGGGGATGGACGGACGACGCGATTGTCGAGGTCTCCCGGCGTGAGAATCGCGTTCTCCTGACCCGGGACCGGGCCCTCGCCCGACGAACCTCCCGGGTCCTCCTCCTGACTGGCGTCCATCTCGTCGACCAGTGGAGGGCAGTGCGCGAGGCGTTCCCCGAAGTCCCTCAAGAGGTCGGGTTCGAGCGATGCACGGAGTGCAACGGTCGGCTTGCCTTGCACCGCGCACCCGAGGGGGGGCACCGTCCCTCCGGAGTCCCGTGGGAACGAGTCGCCCAAGGCCTCCCCCTCTACCGATGCGAGGAGTGCGGCCACATCTACTGGGAGGGGTCTCATGCGACACGCCTTCGAGCCCAGCTCCGGAAGTGGGCTGAGGAGGCGGAGGATTGATCCCTGGGTACGTCGAGCCCGTGGGAGAGGGCCAGGAACTGGCCCGACGTGAGACGATCTCGGCCGCGGAAGCGCTCGGAGGTTCCGAAGGCGGTACCGCGCCGGAGTTCCCGTACCTCGTGAGTGTCGAGATCCCCGGCCTTCCCGAACTTGAACGTCTCGCGGGCCGGCTCTCGTTGGCCCGTCGGTGCCTGGTACGCCTCGCTTCCGAGCCCGACATCGGTTCCCGCCTTGCGACGGAAGGCCGGACGGGCGGTTCGGCGGCGGTACGTCGTCTCGGCAGCCCCTCAGGATCCTCGGACCCCACGATCCTCGCCGCGGGCCGCCAATTCGTCGACGCGGGGGGTCGAATCGATCTTCGCCATCCGCAGAGACGATTCTGGCTGGGACGGGATTCTACCGGGCGAGATTGGCTCTTCGAAGAGCGCGGGACGATCGATCGGGCCGCGATGAACGAGCGCCGCATGCCCCGGCTCCCTTTCCGACGTCCCGTCAGCCTCCCTCCGCGCCTCGGACGGGCCGCGGCGAACCTCGCGCGCGTCCGAGAGGGGTCTCGGGTGCTCGATCCGTTCCTCGGCACCGGTGCCCTCCTCGCGGAGGCAGGGCTCCTGGGGGCCCATCTCTATGGGATCGACCGGGACCCGGAGATGGTCCGGGGCGCGTTACGGAACCTCGCCCACCTCGGGGTCGGGGCCGAAGAACTCATCGTGGGAGACGCGGCGGAGGTCGAGTTTGAGGATCCTCAAGTGCGGTTCGACGCGGTTCTCACGGATGCTCCGTACGGCCGTTCGTCGAGCACCGGAGGGGAGCCGGTCCGTCGGCTGGTCCAGCAAGTCGTTCCCCGCTGGGCGCACCGACTTGCACCGGGGGGCCGAGTGGTCCTCATCGTCCCGAAAGGTTCTCCCGAGATGAGCGGGATCGGTCGACTCGTCGGGTGCCCCGCGCTACGGGTCCACCGGAGCCTCACGCGGGAGTTTCGGGTCTACGAGCCGATCACGTGAATTGGGCGGTGATCGTCGTCGATGCGGAGCCCGTGCCGGCCTCGGCGCAGTACTGGTTGACGGAAAACGAGAGGACCGCCGCGCGCGCGGCCCCCGTGTTCGTATAGAGGAGGTGAACGGTCGCGGAATGATTGCCCGTCGCGTTCACGGTGACGAAATCGGCACTCGGAAGGGTGACCGAACCTCCGGTCAGAGTGACCACTTTACCGTCCGGTAACGTGAGGCTCCACGTGGAATTCGCCGCCCAATCTTGAAAGCCCGCGCCGGTGAGATACACGGTCGTATTGTTCGGTCCGGTGACAGAAACGTTCGCGACCGACGCGCTCAGGAGGTAGCCGTGGGCCACGGGGTCTCCATTGTCGATCGTGACGGCGCTCGTGGCCCCCACCATCGCCCCGGGCGGAAGCGTTGAGGGATACCCGACGTTCGCCGAGAGCCCGACGGACCCTGGGGGGACCGCGAGAGGAACGACCACGAACCCCGAGACGAGGATCGCGAGCACCAGCCCGCCAATCGCGGCTCGTCGGCCTCCGAGGGGCGTGATGTCGTTGAGGGGCGGAGGGTGGCGCAATCCGAGGACGAAGACCAGGACGCCGAAGAGTAACCAGCCCGTATAGCCGGTGAAGAGGCCGAGGCCGAACAGAGTGATCACGACCGCGTAGCTCACGAACCGTGTGCGGTCCCCGAAGAGGGCGCGGAAGACGTGCCCTCCGTCGAGCTGACCCGCGGGGAGGAGATTGATCGCCGTGACGAAGATCCCGACCCATCCCGCGAGCGCGAGGGGGCTCAGGCTCACGAGCGTCACCGGGACGAACAGCGACAAAAAGTCCCAGAAGAACGATCCGCCGATGAGCAGGTTCCCGTAGCTCGTCCCGAGAATCGACGGGCCGCAGTAGTTCGCCGGGAGAACCGGGGCATGGATCGAAAGGTAGAGTCCGACGAGCGCGATCGGGATCGACGCGACGAATCCCGCGAGCGGCCCTGACGCCCCGATATCGAAGAGGGCCTTCTTGTCGGGGAACGGCTCGCGGATGCTCACGAACGCTCCGAGCGTTCCGAAGAGGAACGGGGGCGGGATCGGCATGAAGTACGGGAGCGACGCGTCCAGGTGGCGCCGACGGGCCATCACATAGTGCGCGGTCTCGTGGAGTCCGAGGATCGTCATGACGGGGAGCGAGAAGTACAGCGCCCCGTTCGCAACGTCCGTGGCCGTGATTGAGATCCCGCCGACATAGGTGAGGTAGATCAGCGATCCTGCGAAGATCGTGGTCCCGAACGTGCCCGCGAGGAGAAGGATGTTGATCCAGATTCGCGACCGACCGACCCGGGGTTTTCGGACGACCTCGATGAAGTCCTCACCGGATTCGCGGCGCAGGAGCGGAATGTACCCGAGCGTCCAGAGCTCCTGCCGCAGCAGGTCGAACTTCTCGGCGAGGGTCGCACGGTCGGCGTGGATCGCGAGGAGGAGCGACTGGGGTCCGACGCGGGTCTCGTAGACGGGGAAGTGCGCGGCGACCGCCGCTCGGATCCGATCGAGCTCGGATCCGCCGGAGGACGGAAGGGGGCCGGCCGCCCCGCTGGCCATCCGTCACGCTCCCGAGGGGGATTCGCCGGCCGTCTTGCGGAGACGCTTCGCGCGCTCCTTGGCGGAGTAGCCGGTTGCCTCCTCGAGGAACCGGTTGTATCGGGCGATCGTCTCTCGGGCGACGTCCTCCGGCACCTTGGGGTTCATGGAGACATTCACGCGGAGGTCCCGGCCGTTGGCCCGGACCGACAGTTGAGAGATCGCACCGTAGGTGGCACGCACCTCCTCGCCCGCCAACTCCACCGTGTCGAAGTGGGTTCGAAGGAGTCGCGCCAGCGCCTCCGCGCTCAGATTCGAACGGTGGCTCGGGCGCACGGGATAATCCTGCACGGCACCGCGTAAGACCGACGCACCGATTAAATCAGTATCGGTCCGGTCGAAACCGCGAGTCACACGGTCTCGATTTCGATGAGGACGCGCAACCCTCGGAGCTGGTTCGTGACCTCATCGGAGAGGTCGAGGATCTGATCTCGGGTCGGGGGACCCTGCCAATCGTACACGAAGTCGTAGTTGCCCTGCGTCGGGACGAACCCGCACGATCGCAGTCGGTCGGCCACCGACGAGGGTTTGGCCCCCTCGCTGTCGAACGTCACCCGGAGATACGTTTCCATTGTTCCGACACCACCGCTGGGGGCCAAAGGCCTTGCGCTGGTCGAGTCGAGAAGCGCGAGCGGCGCACCGTTCGTCGGCGCTCGGGAGCCCTACTCCGTGCTGGCGTTCCGTAGGCCCGGTCGCAGGAGTCGCACCATCGCGCTTCGGAGGGTCGCGGCGGATCCCGCTCGGACCCACCGGGGCCCCAATCCGATCTCGGGGGAAGACTCGGCAATCTCCCAATCCCCTCTTCGGTGCCGGGCGACCCCGATGCCGAGGTCCGACGCTTCCACGGCCTCTCGCGCGAGCGCTCGTGCGCGGGCGATCGCTCGGGGACCGCCGGTCCTGTCTGGCTCGACCGGGCGGATGCGTAGGACGGCGGAGGGGAACACGCGGCGGATCGCCGCGCAGGCGGGGAGAGCGTCCCTCCGATCCGAGACCGCGAGCCCGATCTTCAGGGGAGCGACCCGACGGCCCTCGCGGTCGATCTCGAGCGAACGGATCCGACGCGAGCTGACCGGTCGGAGGTCGTCGGCGAGGACCACGGGGACCACCTCGAGAGGGATCGAACGGCGACCGAGCCGCCGTCGCTCGGCATTCACCGCGCGTCCCCCCGAGCGGGTGTCCGCGGATACTACGAGGACGTCGACCCCCTCCTCGATCGACCGTCCGAACCGGTTCTCGAGCGGAACCACCCGGACCGTGCGCCTCGGGTAGTGCGCCTTCGCCCAACGAACGACCGCGCGTCGCCGCGTGGCGTACGGTTGCAGTCGGTCCGCGGCTGGCTTCGGGTGCTCGGCCAGGAACCGGTCGGTCGTGACCCCGATCGAGACTCGCAGTCCGGCATGGAAGGCGCGGTGGAGGAGCGCGGCGTGACCGACGTGGAAGTGGTCGAACGTCCCGCCGAGGACCGCGTGGCGGTAGCGGGGCACCGAATCGGCCCCCCTAGACGAAGAGGCGGCTGACGAAGACGATCAACAGAAGCGCGATCGCACCGTAGAGGAGGTAGGTGTACGTCCTCCGGCTCTGGAGCTGCTGCGCCCGCTTCTCTCGGCAGGCTTTGCTGCACGTTTCGGAGTCGATCGCACAGACCCGGCCGCAGACCTTGCAGTGCCGGTGGTCGTCCTCCACCACGAGTACACCCGGAACGCCGGTCCCAGAATAGATTTGTGCCGGTTGGGCGGCTCAGCTGCGTCGAGGTCGACGCCGGGCGTCGCGGCTCGCCTCATCCGCCGACCCGTCGGGGGGCGCGATCGGATTCGGAGGATCCTCGCCGAGCGGGGCATACGCGACCGGGGTCCCGAGGTCGCTCGCGAGGAAGTCGTCCTGGGAGCGGTAGGAGTTCAAGCGCGACGGCCGCTGCGCGGGTCGCGGCCCCGTCAGGAGGTCGCCGGAGAGCTCTTCGGTTTCCTGGGAGAGCTGCTTCAACAGGTTGAGCCAGATCCGCCCCTGGTGGGCGATCGTCCCCTCGAGGCGGTCGCGCAGTTCGTTCGTCTGTTCGACGAGGTCGCCCTCGATCCGGCGCATCTCGCGGACCATCTCGCGGCGGATCTCCTTGAATCGAACCTCGGTCTCCTCAGAGATCGGTGCCCCCTTCTCGAGGTCGCCGACCTTGAGCCAGGTCTTCCGCAGGAGGGGGATCATCCGGTCGCTGAGGACCTGGATCCGTCGGTCGAGATCCTCGAGGTCAGAGCGCAACCCGTTCTCGACCCGCTGGAGGTCAGCTTCCCGCTGGGCGAGTCGGGACTCGACGGTCTCGACACGGAGGAGGCCATCGTCCTGCGCCGCGCGCAGGCGGTTCTCCGCCTCCGCGATCTCCTTCGTCAGCGCGAGCTGCTGATCGGCACGAGCCGAGGCCACCGCCGGCGCGATTCGCTCCTTGATCGCCGCGTCGAACCGGCTCGGATCGACGGTCTTCGCGAGGGTCTGCTCGACCTCGGTCCGGAGCCGAGCCAGGAGCTCGACGTACTTGTCCCGCTCCTTCTCCTGGTTTTCGTTGAGCTTCTGCTCCACGAAGGCCTGGAGCCGGACCTGGAGGCCCGCGAGTGCTTCGGTCTGGGCGACCGAGAGCTCCGCGACGCGCGCCTCCCGCTCGACCCCCAGGCGCTTTTCGACGCCGTTGACCCGCTCGTCGAGCGCCGCGGACGACCTCGACTGCAGGTCCGTGACCGCGGCCTTCAGCCGGGTCTCGACGTCCTTCGTCCGGCCGTCCACGAGGATCCCGAGCCTCTGCTCCAGATCCCGAACGTCCTTCGTCCGGCGCTGCTCGATCTCGGCCGCGTGGGCCTTCAGGAGGTCCCTCACGCGGGCCTCGATCTCCTCCCGGAGAGCGGTCCCTTGCTCCTTCGTCTCCGCCAGCTCGACCTCGAGTTGGGCAGCGAGCGCGGTCCGGAGCTCGTCCTCCCCGTGAGCGAATCCCGCCTTCGCCTCGTCGATCGACTGGCGGAGCTCTTCGCGGAGTCGCGCCGACCAGGCCTCCGTGGCGGATTGGACGGCCTGTCGGCTCTTCTCCGTCACCTCGGCGAGGGTCGGGTCGAGCTGGGCGTGGAGGTTCTTCTCGACCTGAGCGGAGACCGTCCCGGGGTCCAGGACCGGCCGGGACTCGACGGCGGCGATCCGCGCCCCGACGTCCGCCTGGACGCCCAGCATCCCGCGAGCGGACTGCTCGGTAGCTTCCCGGATCTTCGTGTCGACCGTCGCGAGGAGGCGGGCATCCCGCTGGGCCGCCTCGGTGGGGTCGGCGACCGGTTTCGGGAGCTCGGCGAGTCGCTGATCGAGGATCCGTCGGATTCGCGCGTCGAGGTCCGCGTCCCCCACCGGCACCGGGGCAACTGCGGCGGCGACCGACGCAGATCCCTCCGGCGGAGGCGACCCCGTTCGCAGGGAATTGTCATCGCTCACCGAGAGCGGGACCCCTGGAGTGCTGGAGGCCGGCAGGGCGATGTCCACCGGGCGCTGGAGCCACGGTGGATGCTGCGTCGTTCCGGGCGACGGGGCCGGCCCGGAGATCGGCTCCGGAGGAAGGGGGGCCTCGATGGCTCGGGGGATGGGGATCGACGGCTGAGCCTGAAGGTACTCGTTCGCCCGCTTGACCGCCTCTCCCGACATCGGGACGGAGCGGCCCTTCGGCTTCACGAGCAAGAGAGCGGCGGTTTCCATCGCGGTCCCGATCCGCCACATCTCCTTGCGCCGATCGCGCCCGCCCTGGCCCTCGGCGTCCTGGATCTCCGCCTGCATCCGGGTGCCTTCCACCGCGTCGACGCGACGGGAGACCTCGGAGATCTTGGGGTCCTGATGATCCCGAACGTACTGGAGGACGAGCGGGAGGCTCTCGCGGGACCGAGTGGGGGTCGGTTTCGTGAGATCCCGCAACATGACGGGGGCGGACCCCCAACTGTCGAGTCGCTTCGAGTGCCGCTCGCCCTGCGCTTCGCCTTTCGGCACGCGCATAACGGCGAGCGCGAGCGGAATCTGCTCGGTGAACTCGTGCGGGTTCACCTTCGCCTCGGGCAGGAAATACGGGAAGACGAGGAACGCACTGAGCGCGATCAGCGAGGTCGGGAGGAGCCGCACCATGTCGAGGACCACCTGGCTCGCCGACTCCCACTGCTCGGCGGCGACGACGACGACGGGTTCGGTGGTCCCGCGGTGGAACAGGAACCCCTCTCCGATGGCCTGGTACACCGACGCGTCCGGTTCGGCGGTGACCCGCGGGGGGCCCGATTTCCCTCCCATGCTCGCATGGGCCCGAAGGACCGCGGGACCGAACTCCCCGCTCTCGACCAGGTCCGCGGTCGAGAAGACGAGCGTTTTCATTCCGAGCCGAGGTCGATCCTCGGTGGAGAGGAACATCCGTCCGATGCATGTGTACCGGCCATTGGCCGCCGGGTAAAGGAACAGATTCGGGTAGTACGAGAGCGGCTGCGACGGATCCGGATCCCAATAGTCGTGGGTGTCGGCGACGTTAACCGTCAGGTTGCCGATCATCCGGATCGCCTCCAGAGTCTCACGGCGCCCCGGGAATTCCTCGGGGATCGTCGTGTACCCCGGGCTTTCGGCCTCGTTGTCGACCTGGCGGCACCAGACGACGGAGATCGGGGCGAGGCCCGCGAGTGGCGCGCTCGCGGGTACCGCCGTCGACATCGCTTACTCCCCCTTGGTCGCGCGTCGTTCGAGAACCCGCTCGCACGCGCGTGCGAGCGGAAGGGTGGTGTTGACCATGACCGGGACTCCCAGCGTCTGCGTCCCCACGTTCGGCGCTTCCTCTCCGGTCTCTCCGATGAACAGGGGGTGCCCTTCCCCGGTCGAAACGGCGCTCGACACGAGGAAGACGTCCTCCTTCATCGAGATTCCCCGGCCTTCCTGCGCGACCAGGATCGTCCCCATCCCCGCTCCGTCCCGGCGCAGGAGAAAATCGACGGGGTCGAACGCGCTCCGGTAGGCGCGCTCGCGGATCGATTGCTCGATCTCGGAGTAGAACTCCTTCAGTTTGTCGGCCTTCGATACCGCGATCACGAGCGGGAGGTTCCGGGACTTCGCGTATCGGAAGACGCCGCGGGCGAGGTTCACCTGCTGGGCCTGATCCCGCAGGGATGGAAGCCCGGGGGAAAGGAGGAGGATCAGCGCGTCCGCGCCCGTGACGAACCGGCCGAGGAGGGTCAGTCCGCGCCGCCAGAGATCCCGTCGGTCGGGGCGCCAGGAATCGAAGTGTGGAATCACCCGGCACGTCTTCTCGAGGACCTCCTCGTCCGGGGTCGACAGCCAGAGCCGATCGTATGTGAAGTAGTCGGCGATGATCCCACCGGCCTCGTCGATCGTTTGCAGTTCCATGGGGCGGGAGCCGATCTCCCCGTTCGCCGCCCCATAGCGGAACCGCATCTTCATCTCGACGAACTGATTGAATTTCGTCGGGAGAGGGTACTTCGTCAGGATCCCCTGGTCCTCGCGCCCAGCGCTCAGCTCGACCCAGAGCTTGCGGCGGTCCTCCATCGGGCGGTTGACGTAGTACCGGGTCGTTGTCTCGAGGCTTCCCTCGGGATCGGTCGGATCGGTGGTTTCGTACGTCGTCTCCTCGAGCGCGACGTCGTTCTCGAGGTCCCCGTAGAGCGGAAGGGTTCCGTTGTCCGCGCGCGACGGGATGTACAGGATCGGGAGATTCAATCCGAAATGTCCGGAAAGGAACCGAAAGTAAGTGGTCTTTCCCGACGCAGGGATGCCCACGACGGCCACGCGCGCGGAATCGCCGGACGGCTTCGCCTCACGCTTCGTCCCGGCTGCCCGACGTGTGCGGGTCGTGACCTTGACCTCGGGCATTTGGATCGACTCCTACCGCATCTCCGCTAGGCAGATCTCGATGAAATCCAGCGCGCCCTCGACCACGGGGCCACCGGAGGCGAGCTCGAGGCGCGCATCCTGCAGGAGCCCGAAGATCTCCTCGACCGCGGCCTCGTGCTTGAGGGCCGCATCCTGAAGGTCGCCCTCCCCCGCGAGCCGCGTGAGCTGGTACGTCCCGCGAAGTTCCATGAGCTTGTCGAACAGGTCCATCAGGCGTTCCCGCGTCGTGGCATCACTTTGGCCCAACCCATGCTCGGTATTATCGATGAACTTAACGAGTGTCTCGGTCTCCTTGTCGTTCTGCATCCGGGCCTGAAGCATGGCAAGGCGCCTCACGATCGGCCCCTGGGACGGCTCGGGTAGCTTTTCTGCCTCCGCCCAGGCCTGAAGGAGAGCTCGCGCGGCCTCCACGACCGCGCGGCGCGCGAATTGTACGCGCGCTTCCCAGTAGAGACGGGTGACGGGTGGGAGCACGGCCTGCGACCTCGAGAGGAGTTCCAACGCGTGGTCGTACTCCCCCCGGACGTAGGCCTCGACGACCTCGCCGAGGGGGCCATAACGCTCTCGCAGGTAGGCCGGGGCACTCGCCGGCGTCCCTGACACCACGTCGACCTCGATTTCGGGAGCCTCCCGGTAGGCCGCCTCCGCCGCGGGACGCGGGGCGATGACCGCCGCACCCCGAATCCGCGAGACCGTCGCGTGTTGCTGCGGCTCTTTCAGCGCTCGGGCCGCGCTCGCGGCACGGCGCGCGAGCTCCTCCGGGTGGAGCTCCTCGATCGGCTGATCCCCCTCGTACCCGACGTCCACGAACGCGTGGACCATCTGGGCGAAGAGCGCGGAACCAGTCGTGACCTCTTGGAAGCTGAACGGGGCCGGGACTCCGAGCAGCTGGGCGCGATCGGTGAGCTGCGCGAGGAATTGGTTCATGTGCCCGGCGTCGACGCCCTTGTCCCGTTCGTCGCCGTTTCCAATCCCGATCAGGCGGAAGGTCAGACGAGAGTTCGCGGGCAGTATGTACGGGATGAGGTCGATCTTACCGTTGGGCAGCGGAGCGTGGGAGGAGTTGCGGACGTCGAAGCGCTGGGATGCGTTGTCCCACCCGTCCGTGACGAGGACGAGGTTTCCCCGAACTCCTTCCACCCCCATCCGGAGAAGGTCGGCGCCCACGGCGATCGCGTCCCAGATCGCGGACCGGCCGCTCGGCGTGAGGAGGCTGATGAGGTTCTCGATGTACGGGAGGTTCTCCTTGTGGATTTCTCCCAGCGGGACCGGGACGCGGACCGTCTCGGTGAATGTGACGAGGCCGAACGGGTTGCCGGAGGTCGAGGCATCCTGAAGGATTCGGAACACCGCAGTTCGGGCGACTTCGATCTTCTGACGCTCCGGGGAGCCCGGTTGCGGCTCCGGCAGCGGAGCGAGCATGCTCTTCGAGAGATCGAGGATCAGGACGTTCCGCTCCCGTTCGGGACCTGTCGTGGGTGAAGTAGAATCTTGAAGCATGCAGCGCGCCCCGCGGTCCGTCTAGACGTTTCCCGGGAACACGACCCGGGAGCCTCCCCGAGCGGCTCCGCCCTGTCGCACATGAATATTCACCTCGGATAGGGTATTTGTGGCTTCCGCCGGATTCCTTGGCGCGCCGGCAGTCTGATGGGGCGTCGCGGCTCGTACCCGGACCCGTCCGGCGCGATCGCCGGGTCCTTCCCGAGCCCCCCGTCGCGAGGAAGAGGCTGCACTGGGGAACGCGGTCGCTCCCGAACCGAGGTCAAGCCGTCCTCGCCGAGCGCGAAGCCAAGGTTATAACCGCGGCCCGGGTCCGCGCGCCCGCATGGGCAGCATCCGCCAAACGTACATCAAGCGGGTCGCGATCGAACTGATCCGCCACTACCCGAACGACTTTGGAGCGGATTTCGCCCACAACAAGCAGAAGGTGCTCGAGCTGACCGACCTCGGCGTGGTCGTGGACGGGAAGATTCAGGTCGTCCACAAGAAGCTCGCCAACCGGATCGCCGGCTACGCGACCCGGTACATGAAGCGAAAGCGAGGGACCTAGACTCTCCCTCGACAGGTCGCGCGACGTCCGGGAATCACTCGAACACCCCGAAGCCATCCTGCAGGTGCACGATCTCGACGGGCGTGGTGGGCCGGCCCACGACGAACCCGCGTGAGTTCGCAACGAGGCACGCCCCGACGATCGGGACCCCGAAGTTGGCGGTCGAGCGGTGGACCGGGACGCCGAGACGCCGCTCGACAACCCCGACCTCGCGATCCGTTGCCTTCGGGTGGACGACGACCCCACGGTTGGTTGCGACCCCGGCCATCCCGACCGTCCCGAGCCCCGCGACCGTCCCTCGCTCCGCGGGGACGCCGAGCGCCCGGGAGATCTGCGCGACCGCCTCGGAGGAGAACTCCGGGTGCACGATCGCCCCGGCGTCATTCGCAAGGATGTTGTTCCCCATCGCATTCTGGCGGTGTCGGACGACCGTCACCGGCCCGACGGACTCGAGCGTCCGGCGTTCGTCGGCGTCGACCTCCTCCCCAACCACGACGCCCTTCGAGTTGGCGGCGACCATCGCACCGACGACCTCGCAGTCGAAGACGTTCGTCCGGACCACTCGGATCCGCAGGAGCCGCTCCACGTCCCGTTCGAGGGCCTGCGGCAGGGTCCACGGAGCGAGGCCGACCGTCTCGCCGACCCGCAGATAGACTCCAAGGTAGGGGCTACCGCCGAAAAGCCCCCGACCGACCGGCACGCCTGGCGTCTCCCGGGGGCCCGCTACTCGCTCTCGAGGATATCGACCTCGATCAGGCCGTCCTCGAAGCGGATCGCCTTGACCCGGACCTGCCGGGGGATGTGTTGGATTCCCCGTTCCCAGATGAGCTCGTTGAGCCGCGGGTCGATCCAGATGTCTTCCGGCTTCCCTTTCATGTGTCGCCCAACGAACCGGCGCACGGTCTCAAGGGCATGGCCGGCCCGCCGGCGGCGGGACGGCTGGTGCTGGCTCGGCCGCAGCGGGATCACGTACTCCCGTTCGAGTTCTTCAGCGCGGCGTGACGGGGTCTTCGCGGGCATCGATCTTCCCGTCCCTCACTTGTGGAGGTGACCTCGCTTCCACGTATGGCGCTTCGGATGGCGGGTGACCCGACGACTGGTGCGTTGCATGACCCAGGCCGGGACCCGGCGATTCCCCTTCACGACCCGGAGCAGGCGAGTCTTCCGCGCGAGGCTCTTCCTTCGATTCGCCATGGGATCCTCGGTTCAACGGCGGGTGATCGTGATCTCCCGACGATCGGGCGCGATCCTTTCAAGGAGCGAGCGGAGCGTCGCGTCGTCGATCTGCCGCTGAATCCGTCCGCTCGCGGCGAGCGCGATCAGCTGCTGCTCCACGGAGGCTGCGACATCCGGCTTTGCGAGACGGATCCGGCCGAGCCGTTCGCGCGCCTCCGGAGTGAGGATCCGGCGGAGGATCTCGGAGCGTTCCGCGTCCCGCCGTGCCATCTCCGACTCTTGGGCGGCGTACGCTTGCGCCTGCGCTGCCTCCGACTGTTGCATCTCCTGGAGCTGCCGAACGCGTCGACGACGGAGCTCCGTGAGTTCGGGATCCTCTCCGTACGCCATTCGACCGTTCCTCGCTCTTGGCTTAACCCGTAGACACTCTAGAGATACTTGGCGAGTTCGGGCCGGTTCTCCGCGAGTCGCTTGAGAGCGTCCCGGGAGACCGTCATGAGGAGCTTCTCTCCGGCGGGGCTCAGTCGTCGTCCTTGCGTCTTGTACGGTTGGACCAGTCCGGCCTTCTCCAACTGGTGGATGATCTCGCGAAGGACCGCACGGGAACCGGTCCGGGCATGATACGGCGCGCTCCCGCGGTCCCGTTTGCCACCGTAGTCCGCGCTGAGCCGAGAGACCCCGACGTGACCGCGGAGGTAGATCTTCCGCAGCACCGAAGCGCTCCGCAGGTACCACCAGTCCGTCTGCACCGGGGCGCGTTGCTTGTGGACCCCCGTTTTGACGAACGTTGCCCACGGAGGGGGTGCAACCGCTTGCCGACTCCTCAGTTCTGTAGCAAGCTGGGGGAGCAGAATCCCCGGTGGAACGTCGTTTGGGTGGCTCATGGAGCGGCGCGGCCACCCGGTGAGCCTATTTAAAACCGGACCCTGGCGTTCGGCGAGCCGGGCGAGGAAGGACTGGCCGGGTCCCGGATCCTCGGAATCCCGGAGTGCGGCTCGAGGCCCGACGTCGGGAATCCAGGTACACCGTGCGTCGGGGTCGGCAGGGGCGGCCGAGCCCTTGCGTCTCTCCTCCAGGTGGCGACCCGGGGCCATCGCCTTAACTACCGGCCGTTCGTATCGATTTGGCAACCCGCGTCCGGGCCGGTCCACGATGACGGTTGCCGCTCTCATACTCGCTGCCGGCGAATCCAGCCGGTTCGAGGGCTATCCCAAAGCCCTCTTGACCGCCGGGCGTCGGTCCGCCGTCCGCCGACTCGCCGAGATCGCGATCGCTCAGCAATTCGACCCGATCGCGGTCGTTGTCGGGGCCCACAAGGGTCCGATTACCCACGAGCTTCGCGATCTCCCCGTGGAGATCGTGGATGCGGAGCAGTGGTACGAGGGCCGGACCGCGTCGATTCAGGCCGGGATCTCTGCCCTTCCTGACGACCGGGACATTCTCCTCTGGCCGATCGACCACCCGTTCGTCTCTCCCCGGACGGTTGAGACGCTCACGGCGCTCCTTTCCACCGATATGATCGCCGTCTGGTACATCCCGACGTACGAGGGTAATGGCGGTCACCCGGTCCTCTGGCGGTCGGTGATCCGCCCGGACGTCCTCGACCTTCGGCCCGACGCACCGGTTCGCTCGCTCCTTCCGGAATTTGGCCCCCAGGTCCGACGCGTACCCGTCGAGGATCCGGGAGTCGTCGCGAACGTCGACACCCCCGACGCCTACCGTGACGCGTACGAGACCTGGCTCGCCCGAGGGGAGGAGTGATGGACCGCCGTCTGACACGCGAAGCATTACGACTGATGGAATCCCACCAGCCGTTCGTGCGAGCGGCGGTGGTGAAGGCGGTCGGCTCGGTTCCCGGAAAGGTCGGCGCGACAATGATCGTGCGGTCGGACGGCTCGTATCTCGGGACGGTCGGAGGCGCCGCTCTCGAGGAGCAGGTCAAGTCACTCGCGATGGAGGCGTTCGAGACCCATCGGGGCGACCTCCACCATTTCGACCTCCAGGCATGGGCCCCGGGGGGCCTCCCCAGTCTCTGCGGCGGCTCGGTGGAGATCGCCGTCGAGTACGTTCCCGCCCGTCCGAACCTCCTTCTCTGGGGAGGCGGTCATGTTGCCCAGGCGCTCGCCGCGATCCTCCCGACCCTGGAGTTCGACTACAGCGTCGCGGACGATCGCCCGGAGTGGATCGGTGCGGATCGGTTCCCCCACGCCGACCGCCGGGAGGCGGTCTCCCCGGCTCGCATCTGGGAGATCTTCGATCCTCCGACGTTCACGCACCTCTACCTCCTCGGGTACGACGCAGCGAAGGACCTCGAGGTCCTTGCGAGCGCGATCGAGCGATTCCCCAACGCGATCGGACTGATCGCGAGCGCATCGAAACGCGAGCACATGTTCCAAGAGCTTCGCTCGCGAGGGGTATCGCGGGAATCGCTCACCCGGGTCCGATCTCCCGTGGGGCTCGAGATCGGGGCCGAGACACCGGCCGAGATCGCTGTGAGCATCGTGGCCGAGATCGTAGCCGGGATGCACCCGGCCAAGGTACGTAGTCGTGCGCGTGGGGAATCCTCCACCCCCCGGGAGACCGATGCCGTCCCGCGATCTCCTTAACCTCCGGCTGAACGGCCATCCCGTCTCGGTGGCGTGCGAGCCCGCACGGATCCTTCTGGACCTACTGAGAGAGGATCTCGGCCTCACCGGCACGAAGCGGGGTTGCGACCTCGGGACATGCGGGTGCTGCACCGTCCTCCTCGATGGGCGTCCGACCCTGAGCTGTCTCACGCTCGCGCGTCTCACGGACGGCCGCGCGATCGAGACGATCGAGGGCCTGACCCCTCCCCGGGGACTTTCGCCGGTGCAACGCGCGTTCGTCGAGCGTGGAGCGACCCAGTGCGGGTTTTGCACCCCGGGCTTCGTGGTGACCGCGACGGCCCTCCTTTCCCGAGAGCCGCATCCGAGTCGCTCCGAGATCGAGCGCGCGATCGCGGGGAACCTCTGCCGGTGCACGGGGTACACCAAGATCATTGAGGCGATCGAGGCCGCTTCGCGGGAGACCCCCTGATGGCTTCCACGGCCGGCCCGTATCGCCTCCTCGGCGGATCGATCCCGTACGTGGAGGGACCCCTCAAGGTCACTGGCCGGGCCGAGTACACGGACGACATCCGCCGGCCGGGGATGCTCGTCGGCCGTCTCCTTCGCAGCCCGTGGCCCCATGCACGCCTCACGTCCCTCGACGTGAGCGCGGCCCGAGCGTGTCCGGGGGTGTTTGCCGTGCTGACGGGTGAACGGTACCCGATCCCGTTCGGGGTCCTCCCGATCACGCACGACGAGACCGCGATCGCGGTCGGGAAGGCGCGATACATCGGCGACATCATCGCCGCCGTCGCCGCGCAGGACGAGCGGACCGCCGAGAAGGCCCTTGCGCTCATCCGGGCGGAGGTCGAGCCGCTCCCGGAGTACTCCGATCCGCGGGTCGGGACGTCGAAGGTCGCCGAGCCAATCCACTCTCGCGGCCTTCAGGGGTCGAACATTCAGAAGGAGGTCGTCCAGCACTTCGGCGACGTCGACGCGGCGTTCGCGCGCGCTAGGTTCACCGCCCGGGTCCGTGCGACGTTCGCGGGAGTGACCCACGCGTTCACGGAGCCGATGGCGACCGTTGCCGAGGCGACGCCGGATGGTCGGCTCACCGTCTGGAGCGCCACCCAGGTCCCCCACTACCTCCATCGGGCGCTTTCGGAGGTCCTGGGGCTCCCCCTCCACCGGATCCGGGTCATCAAGCCCGAGGTCGGCGGGGGGTTCGGCGGGAAATCCGATCCTCTTCCGCACGAGATCGTCTGCGCCGCGCTCGCGATCGAGACCGGCCGGCCGGTCAAGATCCTGTTCGACCGCGAGGACGTCTTCTACACGAACCACGGCCGCCATCCGACCCAGAACGACGTGCGCATCGCCGCGGACGCGGAGGGGAACCTCCTCGGGTACGACATCGAGGCGCTGATCGATGGCGGCGCGTGGAGCTCGTTCGGAACCGTTACCACGTACTACAACGGCGTCCTCGCGATCGGGCCATATCGCGTGCCCAACTTCCGCTACAAGGGCCGTCGGGTCTACACGACGAAGCCCCCCTCTGGGGCGATGCGCGCCCACGGGGGCACGAACATCCGCTACTCGATCGAGGTCGCGATCGACGAGCTCGCCGAGGCGATCGGCGTCGATCCGTTCGACCTTCGCGCGAAGAACGCCCTCCCCCCGAACTCGAAGACGGTCAACGAGTTCCGGATCACCTCGACGTCGTTCCTCAAGTGCCTCTCCGCCGCCCGGTCGGCGAGCGGCTGGGCGGAGAAGTTCCGACGGCTGCCGTTCGGTCGAGGCGTCGGACTCGGCTGCGGCTTCTACATCTCGGGATCGAACAGCCCGATCCACTTCACGCCGAAGATGCCCCAGTCGACCGTCCACCTCAAGGTCGACATGGACGGCGGCATCGCCGTCCACTCGATGCAGGCGGATATCGGGCAGGGGTCGAACACGCTACTCGCGGCGATCATCGCGGAGGTGCTCGGGGTCGACCTCGAGCGCGTGCACGTCCAGCGCGTCGATTCCGATGTGAGCCCGATCGACGTCGGGTCGTATTCGAGCCGAGTGACGTTCATGATGGGGAACGCGGCCCGTGCGGCGGCGGAGGAGCTCAAGGGCCGGCTGATCGCCGCGGCAGCGGAGATCCTCGAGCGCCCCCCCGGCGAGATCGAGGTGGGCCAGGAGCGTTTCCACCTCGTGGGTGCGCCGGACCGCTCGGTCTCGTTCCTCGACACGCTCCATCGGGCGATGGAGCGGTCCGGTGCCCTCACCGCGTCCGGCTCGTTCCAGACCCAGCCGATCGGAGGGACGTTCAAGGGGGCCCGGGCCGGCACGGCGCCGGCGTACTCGTTCGCAGCGTACGTCGCCGAGGTCGAGGTCGATGTCGAGACCGGCGAATTCCACGTCCCCAAGATTTGGGCGGCGTTCGATTGCGGTCGG
This sequence comes from Thermoplasmata archaeon, assembly GCA_035623855.1. GTDB lineage: Archaea > Thermoplasmatota > Thermoplasmata > Lutacidiplasmatales > UBA184 > Lutacidiplasma. The sequence goes on from DASPSQ010000005.1 coordinate 39,782, forward strand.
CCCTTGAACCGGCTGGCGGTCGAGGGGCAGATCCAGGGGTCGATCCACATGGGCCTCGGCCAGGTGATGGGCGAGTCGATGAACTACCGGGGTTCGCGCCTGTTCAACCCGTCGCTTCTGGAGTACAAGATCCCGATGCCCCAGCAGATGCCGGAGGTCGAAATCCTGCTCGTGGGGGACGACGACCCCGAGGGACCGTTTGGGGCGAAGGAGGCCGGCGAGGGGCCGCTGATCGCCACGCTCCCGGCGGTGGGGAATGCCCTCTACGATGCGATCGGAGTGCGGTTCACCGAGCTCCCGATCACCCCGGATCGCGTGGTGCGAGCCCTCGAAGTGCGGCTGAAGGAGGGGCGTCCCTGGAAGGGCGCCTAGCGGACGATGCACCTGGATCCGTTCGAGCTCCACCAGCCGACGACCGTCGACGAGACGGTCCGGATCGCCGGCGAGCTCGCCGGTCGGTTCGACTTCCTCGCCGGGGGGACCGACCTCTTACCGAATTACAAAATGCACATTAATCTCAAACCCCACCTCGTCGCCCTCGACCGGGTCCCCGAGCTCTCCGGTCACTCGCTCACCCGCCTCGGGGCGATGGAACGGCTCGGGCGGCTCGAAGACGACCCCGCGTTCCTCGCGGCATATCCGGGCATCGCCGACGCGCTCGCGGACCTTGCGACCCCTCTCGTTCGCGCCAGCGGAACGGTCGGGGGGAACCTCCTGGTCGAGACGCGGTGCTTCTTCTTCAACCAGAGCTACTTCTGGCGCGCGAGCCTCGGGTTCTGTCTCAAGGCGGACGGGGACCGCTGCCACGTCGTGCCGCAGAAAGAACGGTGCTACGCGACGTTCTCCGGGGATCTCGCGCCGCCGCTCCTTGCGCTCGACGCGACGGTCGAGCTGGCCGGCCGCGATGGACGGCGCACCATCCCGCTCGCCGATCTCTATGATGTCGGGGGCGACGGGATCCACCGTCTCCACCTTCGCCCGGGCGAGCTCCTCGTCTCCGTCGGGTTCCCTCGAAGTGCTGCAGGGCAGCGGGCCCGGTACAAGAAGCTCCGTGTCCGGCCGTCGTTCGACTTCCCCGAACTCGGGGTTGCCGTCGCGGGTCATTGGACCGCGGACCGTGTCGACCACCTCCGCCTCGCGATCGGCGGAATCGAGACGTACCCCCATCGGTTTGATGAGCTCACGGATGCTCTAGTAGGTGGCCCGCTCTCGGAGGCGAAGGTCTCTCTGCTCGCGGAGGAAGTCACGAGGCGGCTCCGCCCCGTCCACAACACGTTCCTCCCTCCGGACTATCGGCGCCGGATGATTGGGGTCCTCGTGCGTCGTGCGCTCATGGAGTCTCGGGAGGGCCGGACCTCATGACCCGACCACCCGAGTTCGCTCTCGTGCCGATCCGGGACCTCCATGCGCACGAGCAATTCCAGGACGACTGCGTCGTCGCGCTCATGGAGGAGCTCCGCCGCGCCGGCGTCATGAACGAGCCGATCTGGGTCTCGCGCGACTCGCTCGTGATCCTGAACGGTCACCACCGGGTCGAGGCGATGCGGCGGATGGGGGCCAGCCGAATGCCCGCGTGGCTCTTCGAGTACGAGTCCGAAGTTGTGAGTCTGGAGCCGTGGCGCCCGGGGCCTCCCATCCCGAAGGCCGAGGTCATCCGTCGTGGGGTCAGTGGCCATCTCTTCCCGCCGAAGACGACGCGCCACAAGATCCAGGTCGAGCTTCCGCCGCACCCCACCTCGCTTGCCGACCTTCTCGCGCCGGAGCGCGGACTGGTCTACCCAATGGGTCCTCGGTCGTCCCGGCGGCGGAGCCCCAGGGCGTCGCGCTCGGAATAGGGAAGGGAGAGAGATCCGTCCGCGAACTGTCGGATCGTGTCGGCGAGGAGTTCGACCTCGACCGGATGGAGTCGTGCGCGCAACGACTCCGCAGTGTCGCCGGGGAGGACCGGAATACGCCGTTGCGCGAGGATCAGCCCCCCATCGACCGCCGTGGTGACAAGGTGAACCGTCGCGCCGGTTTCAGAATCTCCCGACGCGAGGACGGCCTCGTGGACGTGGGCCCCGTACATCCCGTGGCCTCCGTACCGCGGGAGGAGCGCGGGGTGGATGTTGATCACACGACCCTTCCACCGTTCGATCCACGACGGGGGCAGGATCTTGAGGAAGCCGGCAAGGACCACGAGCTCGACGCCCCGCGATTCGAGCTCCGCGGTCACCCGTTCGGACCAGGCGTCCACCGGCGCGTCCCGCGACGCGACGACCACGCTCGAAAGACCCCGGCGGGCGGCCTTCTCGAGCGCCCCGATCCCCGGTCGGTTCGCAAGCACGAGGGCGATCCGAGCCGGAAGCGTTCCGTTCGCCGCCAGTTCCGCGAGCGCATCGAGGGTCGTCCCCTCCCCCGAGACCAGGATCGCGATCGGGAGGGGTCCGATTCGTTTCCCAGGGACCGGGTTCCCGGACATCAGAAGAGGGTCGACGAGGTGAACCGGAACGACCGGACGGCCGCGGCGGGTGTCGTCGCCGCGGCGGTCGCGCGCTCGGCGGGATACGTCCGTCGCTCGCGACCGAGCTGGGTGATGCCCCGGAGCATCGTGAGGACGCTTTCAGTGAAGCGAAGGTTGCGGACGGGGCCGACGACCTCGCCCCGATCGATCTTGTACGTGCCGTCCCGCGTCATGCCGGTGATGATTCCCTTCCCCGGGTCGACGATCCGCACGTAATGGAATCGCGTCACGAGGAGACCGCGGCGCGTCGACCGGATGAGTTCCTCCTCGCTCGCGTCCCCCGGAGCCAGGAGGATCCGTGTCGGCTCGGGGCCGTACGCGCCGAACGGAGCCTCCGGTGGAAGGGCATGGCCGGTGAGCCGACGGCCCATCCGGCCCGCGGTCACGAGATCGGTGACCGCCTCGCCGGCGACCCCGTGGTCGACCAGGGGGAATCGGTGGGTCCAGGTTCCCTCGTTGTCGATCGCGAACGGGATGGTCGCGGGCGATCGCGGATCGTCCACAAGCTGGACGAACTCGGGGGCGATGCGCTTGCCGCGGGAATGGGCGAGGCAGCTCCAACCCTCGAGCTCGCCGAAGCCGGCAAACCCGAGGGTTCCGAGGAACTCGAGAGCCTCCGCCATCGCGGGCCCGCGCAGGACTACGCGGTACGCTCCCGGCTCGACCGGTTGGGGCTCGGTCCGAGCGACGCGCTCGGCCGCCTCTTGGCCGAGTCGTTCCGCCCCGAGCCGCCGGTAGTCCCAGTGGCCTCCCTCGGACCATCCCGACACCGGGGGATCCTGATCGGGTCGATCGACCAGCACGCTCGCCTGAGCCGAGGAAAGGGCGTCGGACCGATCGAGACCGGAGGAGTTGACGACCCTCAAGCGTTCGGACCCTACGATCACCACACCGGCCACCCGGGCCCCCGGAGCACCGTCCCGGGCGGCGGCGAGGATCCGCGCGGCGATCTCGGTCGCACGCTCCGGCGAGAGATCGGCGGTCGGCTCGGAAAACGGCACGCCGGTCCGTCCCCGTCCGCCGTCCGGTGGGAAGCCGGGGAACTTCGGTTCCACCGGTGCCACCCGGGCGAGCGAGCGCGCCGCGTCCCGGACCGCCGCGAGGCCGTCCGCCGAGACATCGACGGTTGTCGCGGTGCCGAGGCGACCGTCTTCGGCAACGCGGAACGACACGTGCGTCGAGCGCTCGAGGTGGGGTTGGTGGATCCGGCCGTTCGCGAACCGGATCGTGGTCCACGATCGTCGCGCGATCCGGACGTCCGCGGTCACCCCGGACGGGAGTGTTCCGAGGGCATCCGTGACCGGGTCCCTCCGACGGGAACGGGAGCCGGGCACGATCATCCTCCTCGGACCGAGACGTTCCGGAACCGCGCGACCGGCGCCCCGTGGCTCACGCGCGCGATCTGGCCCGGCTGACCCTTGCCGCAGTTCGGTACTCCCCAGAGGTGCCAGGTGGTCGCATTCCCGACGGCGTCCATCGAGCTCCAGAACGTCGGGCCCATCCCCGCGTAGATCGGGTTGCGGACGATCTCGCCGAGCTCGCCGCGGACGATCCGTCGGCCGATCTCGGTCCCGAATTGGAAATTCAATCGCTTGTCGTCGATCGACCAGGAGCGATTCGTCTCGAGGTACACTCCGTCCGTGACGTCGCGCAGGACCTCCTCCAGACTGAGGTCCCCCGGCAGGAGGTCCACGTTGGTCATCCGGACGAGCGGCGCCCGGTCGGCCCCATCCGCCCTCGCCGTGCCACCGGATCGTGGGAGGCCGAGCTCCGCCGCCGATTCTCGGGACGAAAGAACCCCCACGAGCGTCCCCCGGTCGATGATCGGCAGGCGCTGGCCGGGAACCCCTTCGTCGTCCCAGCCAAACGTGCCGAGACCGCCCGGTTCGGTCGCGTCCGCCACCACGTTCATCGCGTTGCTCCCGTACCGGAGCGATCCGATCCGCGCCGCCGGGACCCAGCTCGTTCCCGCGTACGCGGCCTCGCTGCCAAAGATTCGATCGAGCTCCACCGCGTGACCCACACTTTCATGGACCTGCAGGCCGAGCTGGTCCGATCCCAGAACGAGCGTCATGGTCCCCGTCGGACAGACGGGCGCGTCGAGAAGCGTGGCCGCTTCTTCTCCGACCCGCTCGGCCCGCTCGACCAGCGCAAGCGATTCGACGAACTCGAACCCCGCCTGTCGGAAGTCCCCGCCAAACGACGTGGGGGCGCTCCTCCGCTGCACGTTCGAGCCCCGGACTGCGGTCGCGCTGATCCCTGCGCCCACGTGAACGATCCGAGAGCTGAACGACCCGCCCTCCGTCGACCCGAACGTCTTCGTCTCGTCCCAGGCCTGAAACGTCGCGACGCCCGTCTTGATCTCCCGGCGGACATGGAGCCGGGACTCCGCCTCCGACAAGAGCCCCACGATCGTTTCGCGCGGGACCTCGAAGGGGTCCGTTTTGAGGGGAGTGGAGTACCGCCCCTCTCGCGGAGGCGGATCGTCCGTGACTTTGAGACGGCCCGGGGCCGATCGGCCCGCGGCCCGGGCGAGGCGAACCGCCGTCCGGGCCGCCTCTCGTGCGGCGGCCGGGCTCAATTCCGACGTACCCGCGAACCCCCACGCCTGATCGGTCCGAACGCGCACACCGATGGACTCGCTCCGAGCATCCGTCAGCGCGTGCGCTTGGCCGTCCCGGATCGCGAGGTGGAGCGTTCGCTGAGGAGCGACGATCCGGACGTCCGCGTACCGGACGCCCGCCGCTTCCGCCACAGACAGTGCGATGCGGGCAAGGTCCTCCGCCACGGTGCCCTCCCCGGCCCAGGGAGTCGACCGGCCGCTTAACCTTCACCCGGAGACGCTCGCGATGCCTCGTCGACCGTGTCCGGCGGCAGCACTGCGCTTTCCGCCTTCCGCGAGCAAGCGCTGCGGCCCCCGGTTCTGGCACGTCGGTCTCGTGGACCTCGCGGCCGGGACGGCACCCCCCGAATCTTCCGGCCCTCCCTCCCGTAGAGCCCGTTCGAGGGAATCCGCCTCCGAACACTCCGGACGAACGGCAGATAAGCACCCCCGCGGTCCGCTCCTACGATCCCAAGATGTCGGACGCACGCTGGGAAACGGTAGACCACTATATCGAACATCTTCTGGTTCGGCGCGACGCCGGAATGGAGGCTGCGCTGCGCGAAAGTGCTGCTGCCGGGCTCCCGACGATTCAGGTGAGTCCTCTGCAGGGTAAGTCCCTCCAGCTCCTGGTGGCGAGCCTCGGAGTTCGGCGGGTACTCGAGATCGGCACCCTGGGAGAGTACAGCGCGATCTGGATGGCACGGGCGTTACCCAGCCACGGTCGGATCGTGACGCTGGAGGCCGATCCTCGCCACGCTGAAGTGGCACGCTCGAACTTCGCCCGGGCACGCGTCTCCGAAAAGATCGAGGTGCGGGTGGGCCCTGCGCTAAAGACCCTGCCCGACCTCGCTCGGGAGGGAGGGGAACCGTTCGACCTCGTGTTCATCGACGCCGACAAACCGAACACCGCGGCGTACTTCGACTGGGCGATGCGCCTGGCCCGCCCCGGCGCGGTCATTGTGGTCGACAACGTCGTCCGGCAGGGAGCGCTTGCGGACCCCTCGAACCCCGATTCGAGTGTTCGGGGGATGCGCCGGTTCCTGGAGCGGGTCGCTGCCGAGCCACGGGCGGAAGGAACGGTCGTTCAGACGGTAGGGGCCAAGGGGTACGATGGGTTCGCGCTCGTGCGCGTAGCGCCGCCGACTCCATCGCCGGCCGAGTCCGACGAATCGAAAAGACCCCGCGTCCGGTGAACGGATCGGGAAGTGGGGACCCGCTCCGTTTCCGGCCGGCCCGGTGATTCCGTCGATCGAGCAATGGACTTTACCGCTCGGTGAGTACCGCCGGTTCGGAGGAACCGTGGATCCTCAAGAGCGGGCGCGCAAGGAACACGAGCGGGTCATGAAGGCCCGCGAGCGGCTCAAGTTCCGTGTTTACGCTGCCGCCCGGTCGGCGGTGCTTGCGACCGAGTTCTTCCGCTCCCACTCCGAGCTCTACGAGCCCGAGATTGTCGTCAACGTGTACGCCCCGTACGTCGACGTGAATGCGTCGTTGACGGAAGGGCAGGTCCGCCTACTGCCCGTGAACGGACGTTCCCGCGAACTGACCCGGTTCGCCGAGGAGCTGCGGGTGGGTCTTCAGCGGGCAGCGACGTCGCTCGGTCTTGAATTCACCGAGGACCTGAGCCGCTATGGGGGCTCCCAACCGGTCATGCTGGTGGACGTGCCGTGCGGGATCCACGCGATCCTTCTCCGACATGGGCCGGAGTAGGGAATCCGTACCCCGTCGGTCCGGACCTTCCGATCGAACGAGCCGACACCGCTCAGAGCATCACACGCAAGTTCAGCTTCTCGGTGAGCTCCTTGTACCGGTTCCGGATGGTCACCTCGGTGACCCCCGCGACCTCGGCGACCTCGCGCTGGGTGCGCCGCTCGCCGCACTGGACGCTCGCGATGTAGATCGCGGCGGCCGCGACCCCCGTGGGCCCGCGACCGCTCGTCAGCTCGCGCTCCGTCGCGTCCTTGAGGATCTCGTTCGCCCGGGTCTGGATCTCGCCCTTGAGCTTGAGCTCGGAGCAGAACCGCTGGATGTAATCCTGCGGCCGCGTGGGCATGAGCTTCAGCTGAAGCTCGCGCGTCATGAACCGGTAGGTCCGGCCGATCTCCTTGCGGCCGATGTGCGACTTGGAGGCGATCTCGTCGAGCGTGCGTGGCACGTTGCACTGGCGGCAGCTACCGTAGAGGGACGCCGCGACGACCCCCTCGATAGAGCGGCCGCGGATCAGGTTGCGGTTGACGGCTTTCCGGTAGATCATCGCAGCGGTCTCGCGGACGTTCCGGGGGAGCGCCATCCCGGAGGCGATCCGGTCGAGCTCGGCAAGGGCGAACGCGAGGTTCCGTTCGGTGGCGTTGGAGACCCGGATCCGTCGCTGCCATTTCCTCAGCCGATAGAGCTGCGCACGGTTGCGAGTCGGGATCGACTTGCCGTACGGATCGCGGTTCTTCCAGCCGATCTCCGTGGAAAGGCCCTTGTCGTGGATCGTGAGGGTCGTCGGGGCGCCGGTGCGCGCGCGCTTCTCCCCCTGTTCCGCGTCGAACGCCCGCCAGTCGGGGCCCTGGTCGATCATCGACTCTTCGAGAACGAGCCCACACTCGTCGCAGACGAGTTCGCCCCGCTCGTAGTCCCGCGTGAGGTGGGTCGATCCACAGCTCGTGCAGCGCGTGGGGACCACGAGGTCCTCAGCCCGGGAGGGGCCTTTCTCGGGCTCGGTGGGAGGAGCTTCCTCGTTGTGCATCGCCGCCTCGACGTCAGGACTCCCGAACGAGTGAACTCCCGAGGAGGGCGAGGCCCTCGGCAGGGGAAGGCATGCGACGGGGTCGCACGGAGAGGTAGGGCCGGGCGACCGGACCGAAGACCCGAACGACGCGCCCGCGAAGAATTCCGCGCGAGTCTCGGACCGGCGTTCCCTCGGGAACGGCCTCCGGGCCACTCGAGCGGACCGTAAGAAGTCCGTTCGGCGTCACGGAGAGTATCATACCGAGGTCGCGCGCTGTCGTGGGACCACCGGCTCTCGGCAAGGGGTATAAACGACTTGCGATATGTATTTAAGCGTTACGCACGAGGTCGAGGGCGGGTCCGAGCGCGATTCGGTACGGGCAGGCCGTCCGGGTCCACCTCGGAATCGGCCCCGTTCGATAGCTCGGGGGGAACGTACGGCACGTAGTACGACGGGCTCATCTCGGTGGGCACGGGCCGCTCCTCCCCTTTCTCCTGCTCGACCGGGACGGCTCCCTCCTCGGTGCTCGGCGCGGTGGTCGGCGCCTCCGCCCCTTCCGAAGCGGGAGCTCGACGGGTCGCGAGCGGCGGACCTTCCGTCGCCCGTTTGCGCTCCCCGGCCAGTTGCGTGACTTCGGCCCAGAGGGCCTCGATCTCCTCTTCCGGGGTACCGTAGCGTCGCTCCTCGCTGATCGCGGCCCGGACCTGCGCCATGAGGCGCGCGGCGCTCTGCGCGTTCTGAGCCTTCGTCTTGATCCGCTGGATCCGACGCGCGAGGTTGCGCGCCTCGAGCAGGATCTCGGCCTCCTCCTCCTGCGGAGTGACCGCCGGGAGCGCGGGGGCGCGGGGGATGCGCACGACCGCACGCCGGCACTCGACGAGACGCTGGGCGGCCGTGGGGATGTTCTGGTCCTGGACCGCCTGCAGGAGCCGCGCGAAGACGCGGGTCACGTCGCTGACGTCTTCGCCGCGGTCCCGGGCCTGGCGCATCGACACACCGAGCTGTTGCGCCTCCTGCACGACAAATTTCGGGATCGCGTCGTTGAGAACCGCGAGGGCGAGCGACGCGCTCGCCGCGGCCTTCTGGAGCGAGCCCATGCTGAGCGGCTCGTCCTTGAGCCGCTGCCGGGGGTTCCCGACGCGGCGATCGAGGTGCACGACGTCCACTCCGATCGATTCCGCGACCGACCGGAGCTCGTCCGCGCGGCGGAGAAGCTCGCGGACCCAGGTCCAATCCGGCCGGACCCGGGCGAGCAGCGCCTCCCCTCGCTTCACGACGAGGTTCGCCTCGCTCTGCTGCCCTCCACGGATCGCCTCCTCGTACGCCGCCGAGATTTGGTCCGTCGGGAACGGGAGGCCCTCCGACTCGAGGACGTGACCCTGCTCGACGAGCGCGTCGAGCCGTGCCTTCCATGGGTCCGCCGGCCGGTTCTCGGGCTTCACGGCCTAGGACCCCTGCACATCGGCGGACAGCATTCGCATCAGCCGGCTCAACGTCAAGTCCGCCTCTTTCAGCTGCCGCGCCCGGAGCAGTTCGGTCGCCTCGCGGATCTGGATCGCGGCGTCGTGCGCCGTCTCGCTGTCCGGAGGGAGCGTTCGTACCCGACCCGCGAGCGTCCGAGCCTTCTTGAGGAGACGGTCGAGCATCGCCTCCTCCGACTCCGCTGGTTCGGGTGGCGCGGGAGGAGCCGGCGGGGGTGGCGCGGTCTTCTTCTCGAGCTCGAGAAGCTCCGCCCGAAGGTCCCGGACGCTCTGGACGGCCTCCGAGAGGCGGCCCTTCTTGAGGTGACGGGTCGCCTCCAAGTGGAGGCGCCGGGCGGCGGCGCTCACCGAGGAGTCGTCCGGGTATTTGCTCAACGCCGCTTCGTGGCGCGCGAGCTCCGTCTCGAGCGAGGACGGGATCGCCTCGTGGAGCAGCATCAACGTCTGGGCCGCTTCCTCGGCGATCCGGTCGAGCGCGTCCTCCGAGAGGGACGGTCCCGCGATGTGGTCGCGAATCGCCTCGATCTCGCTCGAGATTTCTCCCAGAGGGAATCCGAGCTCTTCGGCCTCGGCGCGGAGCCCCTGGATCTGCGAGAGGAGCCCCTGGAGGCCCTTCCAATCGGCTTCGAACTGGCCGATCCGCTGCTCGGCGGCGACGAGGAGGTTCGCCGCCTCCTCCCGCTCACCGGAATCGATCGCGCCGTTGAGCTCGGCCAGGTCTCCGCCGAGGGCGAAGTGGACCCCGGTCTTCTCGAGGGCGGACCGCCGATCGGCGAGCAGCTGCGCGCGGGTCCGAAGGACTTCATCCGTCTGCGTCTCGAGCCGCTGCTGGGCCGATCGGAGGATGTCGAGCGCTTCCGCGACGCGTCCCTCGGCTTCGCTCAGAGCCGCCTCGCAAAGCTCCGCGGTGACATCCGGCCCCGGACCGAGCCCGCGGACGAGGTCCATCTTGGAGCGAAGGTCGCGGCTGATCGCCGCGTTCAGTTCCTCCTCCGCGGACAGAGGAACTGCCGCGGGTGTTGGACGGGGCTCAACGGCTGCGACCGGTCCGTCCGCGACCAAACTGTCGGTCTCCTCGTCCGAGATCGATCGAAGCCCCTCGATCGCGAGCGCCGTCGGAAAGCCACAGACCGAGCAATGCACGGCGGTCGACGCGATGGGCTGCTCGCAGATCGGACAACTCGACGGCACGGGCGACCTGTTCACTCTGGAAAGCGATGGGCCTGCCCTTAAGGACTTCTCCCGAGGGTCCTCCCGGTTCCCCCGAGACGCCGGCCGACGATCACCCGCCGCTGAACGTGGAGATCACGATCAGCCGCATCGGTCGGTCGATCGGGGTGTCGAGGGGGATCGGCGATTCCTCGAGGAGAACCGCGCTTCCTTCGGGCGGAAGGCCGGCCGAATGGAGCGCGGCCCGGACTTGCGTCCCGGCCGGGACACGGATCCGCCGGCGTCGCACGGACGCCCCGCGGGTCACTTCGAGCACGACGGAGATCACCGGAGGAGAGGAGGCGCTGAGGGGGAGAGTCTCCGGCGGCCGGGGATCGCCCGACGCGTCCTTTGAACTCCCGCGATGCATACGCATCACCAGATCTCGAATCTGGCGCCTTGGCCGAGCTAGGCTACCTCAGCACCCGACGGGGCGAGTTGCGGCGGCCTTTTTCGTTTTGTGGTCGGGTCCTGGGGACGGTTCGGGTCGGCCGCCGCCAGCGAGGCCTTCAGCCGGCCGATGGCATCCGCCGGGTACGGGTCGACACCGCTCCGGTGGGCGAGGACGAGGCTCACCTGGTCGCCCAGGGCGACCCCGGCGATCAGCGCCTCGAGTCGATCTTCGGCGTCGAGCAGGACCGGGATCGCCCGGGCGCCCCGGGCGGCGAGGAGCTTCTGGAGGTAGTGAAGCCGGGTCCGAAGTCCCGCCGGGGCCTCCGACCACTCGAGAAGCAGCGCGGCGGTCCGCGTCCCGTCGGTCCGGCGGATCGCGTCCCACGCGACGATCGAGTTATGGAAGACCTCGGGGACCTCGTCGAACGCCGCGAGGCGCTTTGCGTTCTCCTCAATCTGCGTCTTCCAGCGACGCGCGAGGGCGAGGAACGAACTCTCCGCATAGACGAACGGGAACCGGTCGCCCACCTTTGCCGCGATCGACGCAGCCGGACCCCGCGCGTGGGCGATCGAGCCCATTCGGGACCGTACGTGCTCGGAGATCCGTGCGACGCGCACCTCGTTGGATTCGGGAAACCATGGGTCGAGGAGCCCGAGGATCCCGCCGAGAAGATGACCGACCGCCGCGCGCGGGGGGTGGCCCGATGGGACCAGCAGGACCGGGACGTCCTCTTTCGCGGCACGCTCGGCGAGCTCCCCTCCCGACGCGATGACCGTCCGGTGGGCTCCGATCTTCCGGGCCGTTTGGAATGCTTGGAGGGTCTCCCAGGTGTCGCCGGAGTAGCTGATGAGGATGACGTGGGCTCGGCTATCGAGACCGTGCGGCAGCTCCGGCGACCGGACGACCGTCAGCATCGCCGGGGTCTCCGCCTCGACCACGCCCCGCACGAGGTCCGCGGCGATCGCCGAACCCCCCATCCCGACCGCGACGATGGGCGATGCACCTCGTGCCGGCCGCGCGAGCTCGAGGCCGGCGGCGAAGCCCTCGCGCAGCGCGGTCGGGAGGTTCGCAACGAGCGAGCGCATCCGGGTCAGCCCGTCCGGCTCCCTTCTCTCCACGGCGCTCGGGGGCCAGCGCGGGGTCATATGGGTTACGGGGAGAGTACGGCCGAATTCGCAGAAACTTCAAGAGGCCCCCCCTCCCATCTTCGACCTAGCGAGCAACGTTCACTTCGAACGCGCTGAGAGGAGTCTCCGTGGCGACCCCGACCGCACATGCGCCGCCGACGGAGGCACGCGTGTCGACCGGCAATCGGGATCTCGACAGCATGCTCGAAGGCGGCCTGGTGGCCCGTCGCCCGTACCTCGTCGTCGGCCCGTCGGGGACCGGCAAGACCACGCTCGCCCTTCAGTTCCTGTGCGAAGGGATTCGGAACCACGAGCGGGCCCTTCTCGTCACCATCGAAGAGCCGCCGAACGAAGCCCGCCTCAACCACCCCGGGCTCTCCCCCGAGCTCGAACGGGTTGACGTCTTTGACGCGATCCCGGACATCATGCGGTACGAGCGGGTCCCGTTCAAGGACATCGCGTCGGTCCGCTACGCGCAGCCGTTCGCGGCCGTACCTCTGTCGATCCGTCAGTCGCCCGAGCTCTCGTCGGTGGAGGTGACCCTCGCCGCGCTCGAGCAGATGCTCCGGACCGAAGTCCTGCGCAAGGGGTACTCGAGGGTCGCGATCGATTCGCTCACGGCGCTTCAGTACTTTTGCATGAAAGGCTTCGAACCGGTCGCAGGCGCCCAGACGTTCCTGCGGTTCCTGTCCGACCTGCGGGTCACCACGATCATCACCGTCGAATCCCCCCTCGAGGACGTCGAGACCCCCGAGCGAGCCCTCGCGCGCGGGGAGATCCGGCTCTTCCGCTGGGAGCACGAGAACCGAACCGTGCGCGCGATCGGAGTCGAGAAATTCCGGGGAAGTCCGCACGACGTCCGGCTGCATCCGTACCGGATCGGTCCCCATGGGCTCGACATCAATCTCGAGCTGACGATCTCGCGGGACACCCGCCAGATCATCGAGCCGGCTCCTCCTGCGTTCGCGATCGCGACCCCGACGCCGATTCCGCTCGAGGAGGTCATCTCTCCGGTCGACCCCCTCGCCGAGGAGGTGCGGGACCTCGTCCTGGTCGGGGCGGACCTCGGTCCAGTGCGGACCGAGATCGAGGCCGCTCTGGGCGCGCTTGCCGCCGGCGACATCGAGCGCTCCCGAGGCCACATGTCGCGAGCCACCTCGCAAGTGATCGCGCTCTCCGCCGCGATTCCCCCCTCGCCCGAGACGGAGGTCCAGCGTCCGGTGGAGGTCGAGGAGGCGTTCCAGCGTCTCGTCCAGCGGGGAGAGTCCGCGAGGGCGGGGTTCCCGCCCACCCGGCTCCCTCCCCCGCGAGTCCTGGAGGTCGAGCTCGAGTGGGTGCTCTCCCTGATTCCCCCTGCGGCGGTTCCCTCCGAAGCCGAACCGGCCGAAGCAGTCATCCCGATCGCGGAGGGACCCGCCCTCGAACTCATCCCGGAGGCGGAGGTCGTCGCCGAGGCGGCTCCGGCCGCCGGGGCCGAGCCACCTCTCCCGAGTGTCGAGGAGCCCCCCATCGCGGTGACCGTGGAAGCTCAGATTCCGAAAGAGTCCGCCTCGGAAGAGCCCAGGGAGCCGACCCCTCCGCCGATTCCGACCCCTGCGGCAGAGCCGGCTCCAACTCCCACAGAGCCTCAGCCTCCGACAGTTCCAGAACCGCCGACGGTCCCTGTGACCTCACCACGCTACCCCGCCCCTCCCGAACCACCCTCTCGCCCCCCCGTTGCGGCACCCCCTGAGCCCACGCGAGTCCTCCACGCTACGGGGGCTGCCCGCCCAGCGGAGCCCCCGGCCCCGCCAAGAGCCGAGGAGCCACGGCCTCCGTTGCCGTCCTTCGAAGTCGCCGCAGAGAAACCCACGAAAGCCCCCGGACACGGCGGCGGCTCCCGGGGCACCGGGACCCTCGTGTCGACCGGGCGGGCGCACGCACCCCGTCTCTCGTCCACCCCGGGCGGCCCTCGGCTACCCGCCACAGGGACCGTGCCGACCGGCGGAGCCGCGGAGGTTCAGAGTCCGACAACTCCAGGGGCTCCATCGAAGCGGAGGAAGAAGCCGACACCGGCCGTGCGAAAGAAGCCGGTCTCGACTGCCGTCCGCTCCGAACCCGTCCACGTTCCGCATGCAGCGCCGACCCCGCCTCCTCTCCCCGGTAGCCACACGCTCCACCCGCCCGAGGTTCCCTTGCCCCCGACCTCGCCGCCGCGGGCCAAGAAACGGACGGCCCGGAAACGCAAGGCGCCGACCGCGACGGGGGAGAGTGCGGGACCGCTTCGAGGGGCGGAATCCTCCTCTGACGCCCACTCCACGGATTCCCCGGCTCTAGATCCCGAGCCGAAGGAGGGTGCGTGAGCGCCTCCGACCTCCTTTCGGAGCACCGCGTGCCGACCGGGATCCCCGGCCTCGACCGGATGCTCGGGGGTGGGTTGGTCGCGGGCCGGCCGTACCTCGTGACGGGAGGCACCGGCAGCGGCAAGACCCTCCTCGGGCTCACGTTCCTTCTGGAGGGTCTGAAGCGAGGGGAGGAGGTCCTCCTTGTCGCGGTCGACGAGCCCCCGAGCGAGATCATCGAGAACGTCCAGTCGTTCGGCTGGGACCTCTCTTCGGTGAAAACCCTCGAGGCGAATCCCGGCACGCATGCGATCAAGCGGAACGTCGCGGTGCAGGAGATCCGCACGATGACCGACCTGAAGTCGATGCGCGACCTCTCCCAGGAAGTAAAGCGGCCGGCCGACCTCGAGGACATCTCGATCCAGTCGATCCAGCTCAAGCTGCGTCAGCAGATGACGACCCTGCCGTTCCGCCGGGTCCTGGTCGATTCGATCACGTCGGTCCGCCGGTTCGCGATCAAATCGTCGGTCGACCCTCAGGCCGAACGGACCGAGATCCAGTCACTGCTCCGATTCCTCTCGGAGGCGGGGGTGACGACCCTCATCACCGCGACCCCGAGCGACCCGGCGTTGCTGACGCCCGAGGAGATCCTCACGCGGGGCGAGATCCTCCTCACCCGCAAGTGGGTCGGAGACCGCTCGGTACGCCAGCTCAAGATCGTACGGATGCGCGGCTGCGCCCACGATCCGGAGCGTCGCCCGTTCGTCATCACCCCGCAGGGCATCGTCGTCGCCTAACCGCGACCCGCGCGGAGTACGTAATGGGCGGAGGCCGGTTCGGCCTCGCCGTGGCGTTCTGGCTCGTGAAGGAGGAACCCCGGCACTACTCGTGGACTGACCTCGAGCGGGAGGGAGGTACCGAGTGGGATGGAGTCCACAACGCTCTGGCGCTGCGGAACCTGAAATCGATGGGGGCGGGGGACCGGGCGATCTTCTACCATTCCGGCGATGAGCGCTCGTGCATCGGGATTCTGGAGGTCGTCGGTTCCCCGCATCCCGACCCCCGCGACGCGCGGGGCTCGTGGTCGGTCGAGGTGCGGCCGGTTCGACCCCTGCGCCGACCGATCCCTCTCGCGGAGGTGAAGGCCGACCCGGCGCTCCTTGGGTTCGATCTGATTCGTCTCGGGCGTCTCTCGGTCGTCGCGGTGTCGGACGACCAGTGGGCCCGTCTGCTCGCCCACGAGGACGCCACTCCGGTTCCGGCCCGGCCGGCTACGGAAGCGCGCGCGGGTCGCGCGCGACGTAGCGCGCGACGTCGGAGACCGCGCGCGGCGCGGCGTAGACGCTGACGGCCCACTCGGATGGAGGTCGGGCGGCGAGCGTTCGCCACGGACTCGGCCGTCGGAAGGGAAAGAGCGTTCCCTCCCCTGTGAGGAGCCCGATCTCCCCCCAATCATCCTCCGGAGCGTCCCGGGTGTCGAGCATCGCGAGGTCGATCAGCACCGAGCCCGCGGGCCGACGGACGCCGGACGCGATTTCGTCCTCGAGCGCGCGCCGCTCGGCCGGTCGACCGAGGAGCCGCTCCCACCGGGCCCGGGTTGGCCCTGGAAGAGTCGTCCAACCGAAGGCACGCTTGTAGAGGCGCCGCTCCAAGAGCCCCCGGGCAAGCGCCTCGCTCAGTCCCCCGGCTCCCTGGAGGCGGTCCAGGAACTCGCCGTCCGTTCGGCCGAACAGCGGCCGGGCGGATTCGGGATATCCCGGCATCCGTTCCACGGCCGCCTGCGCCATCATCTCGGCCGCGCGGACGGTCTTGTGAAAGTACACGGATGTGTACATGAGCGCTCGACCCACAAGGAACCCCTCGACGGCGCTCCGACCCTTCTCGGCGAACGCGAGCCGCCCCCCGGCCGCCCGGACTGTGTCGAGGAGCCGAACGGCGTCGATCGCCCCGTGCGCGACCCCGGTGTAGTACGCGTCCCGCTGGAGGTAGTCGATCCGGTCCGCATCGATCGGGCCGTGGAGGATCTGGCGAAGGAGAGGGGGACCGCGCGTAGACCGACGGGGATCGATCAGGTCCGCCACGTCGCGGGGGTCGAGGCGGAATCGGGAGAGGACGGCCGGGACCTCCGGATGCTCCCACGGACCCTCCGATTCGGTTCCCTCGATGCGGGCCCGGGAGAGCGTCTCGTGCCCGAATCCGAGCACCTCGCGCATCGGTGAATCGAGGGTGTGGGAGAAGGGACCGTGGCCGACGTCATGGAGGAGCGAACCCGCCGCGACCCGGGACGCGTCGCTCGCGGGGAGATCTAGGCGGGCCGCCATCTCGCTCGCGACCCAGTAGGTTCCGAGCGAATGTTCGAGCCGCGTGTGATTCGCTCCGGGGAAGACGAGATGGGCGAATCCCGTCTGGCGAATGCCCCAGAGACGTTGGAATTCCGGCGTACTGACCAGCGCGAGGGCGACACCGTCGAGTCGGATCGGGCCGTGGACCGGGTCGAAGATCGACTTGTGGTGGGAACGGGCCCGAGACCGCATCGCGACCTCGGCCCGACCGCGCCCAGGAAATAAACGGGTTTCCGGGGGCCGGACGATTTCCTCTGGTTCCGAACGTATTTACGCGAGGGGACCGTCCGGTCGCGGGCATGGCCGAGGACGACTCCGCACCGGTGGCGAAGGCACCGACCGGCACCGACCCCATCGAGGAGATCCGCCGCCAGTTCCAAGAGGTGCATGCGGCGGAGGCTCGCCCGGACCGGGCCCGGTACCTGAGCAGTCTCAAGGGGTTCTTCGCCACGGTCGAAGCCCACTCGAAGGAACTCGGCCCCGCCGCAAGCGAAATCGCGCCGATGCTTGCCGACGTGGCACTTGCGTTCTCGCGCGCCTCCCACCCGGATCTCGCCCGGCGTGCTGTCGATCTCGGCCTGGAGTTCTCCCCGGGCTCGTCCGCCCTCTTGCATCACAAGGCGCTTCTCCTGCTCGGCCAGAACCAGGACCTTCCTCAGGTTCTGACGCTGGTCGATAGGGCGCTCGAAGGGAACCCGAACGACAAAGGTATCTGGGCGACCCGAGGGGACGTGCTCCGCCTCCAGGGTCGTGCGCCGGAGGCGGTGGAATCGTACCTTCACGCGCAACAGCTCGATGCGTCCTCCACCCAGTACGTCGACAAGGCCCTCAAGCTGGCCCCCCACGACCCTCACACGTTGCGCGCGAAGCTCGACCTCGCGCGAGCGTTGGGTGGAGACGTCCGTGCGCTCGCGGCCTGTGATGAACTGCTTGCGATGAATCCGGACGACCTGGAGCTGGTCCGTGCGAGGGCCGAACTCCTGGCAGCGCTGGGTCGCGGCGCCGACGCACTCGAGCCGATCCAACGGGTACGGGCGGCCCACCCGGACGACGCCCGCGCTGCACTCTTCCACGCTCGGCTACTGTACCAGCTCGGCCAGGACGAGGAGGCCCAAGCGATTTCAAAGTCCATCATCGAGGCGCCGACCCCGCCGGAGCCCGCGGCGCTCGAAGAGCTCGCGCACCTCACGGAGCCGAAGACCCCCGAGCTCGCGCTGGCGGCCCGGGAGCGCCTGCAAGCGGTCGACTCGCGGAACGTCCAGAACCTTTTGGATCTGCGGGCCCTCGCGATGCGGCTCGAACGGCCCGAGCCGGCCCTCAAAGCGTGCCAGGCGATCCTCGCCGCGCACCCACAGAACCTGGAGGCGATGCGAGGGATCGCTGAGATCGAGCTCGCCGAGGGACATCACGACGCGGCGCTCGAGGCGTATCGGGACCTTCTGAAAGCCCACCCCCACGCGCTGAGCGAGTCGAGGAAGGGCCTCGAGGCGGCGCGGGAGGCGAACCGGCCGGATCTCGTCCGGGAGTTCGCCCAGGCGATCCTGGTCGAGGAGCCGAACGATCTCGCCGCCCAGCTCGGGCTCGCCCGGGCATTCTCGAGCGCGGGCGACGCGGAGGGGGCGATCAAGGCGTACGACGCGCTACTCGAGGCGCATCCGGGAGAGCTCCCGTACCTTCTGGAGAAGAAGGAGATGGTCGCCCGGACGAACGACCCCGGCAAGCTCGCCCCCGTTCTGGACGAGCTGTTCCGACTCGACCCGACGCGCACGGATGTCGCGATCGAGCGGGGGAACCTCTTCCTCTCGCTCGCGTACGACCGCGCGGAGGGTTCTGCGGAGCGGGACCAGGCGGCGCGGACCGCGCTCGTTTCCTACGAACGGGCATCGAGCGATCCCGACGCCGTGGACGTCGCGGAGCTCGGGGTCGCCCGAGCCTCGCGTCTCGTGAACGATCACGATCGTGCGATCCGCGCCTACGAGGCGTTCCTCGCCCGGGAACCGAACCACATGCGGAACGACATCCTCAAGGAGCTCGGCCACGCGCTTAGAGAGACCGGTCGGTACTCGGAGGCCGCCGAGGCGTACGGGCGGGCGATCGGGGGTGGCCTCGAGGACTCCGATCTCTTCTGGGGCGCGGTCGATGTCCTCGCGCTCCTGAACCAGGACGCTCGGGCCCTTCAGCTGCTCGAGCTCCTCTTGCGACGCGAGCCCGCGAATCCGCTGTACCTCCGCAAGCGGGGTCAGCTCCTCCTCAAGGCGGGCCGCCGTTCCGAGGCGCTCAGCACGCTCCAAGAAGCCGTGCAGGCCGCACACGGCGATCCCCACTCGTACTTCGAGGTCGCGGAAGCACTGCGCGCCCAGGGCGCCTACGCCGATGCGCTGACGTACTACCGGCAGGGCCTCGGGATCGATCCGAAGAACCGGCACGGCCGGCTCGCGCTCGCCGAGACCCTCCAGCTCGCCGGCCAGTACTCGGAGGTCCCGGGAATCGTCGACCCGCTCCTCAACGAAGAGCCGAACGACCTTGCGGCCTGGAAGGTCCGGGGCGATGCCCTTCGGGCCCTCGGTCGACCCGCCGAGGTGCTGTACTCGCTCCGCGCCATCCTCCTCCTGGAACCCGACAACGGCCCAGCACTGCTCGAGAAGTACCGTCTCCACACCGAGATGAACGAGACGAAGGAGGCGTTCGAGACTCTGAGCCACCTGTTGTCCACCACTGCCCCCGAGGCCCAGGACGCGACCCTCCACCTCGAACGGGGAGACCTCGCGGCAAGCCTCGGATTGACCGAGGAAGCGAACGTGTCGTACGAGCACGCCGCTCAGATCGATCCGGCGTACCGTACCGAGATCGCGATCCGACGGGCGCGCCTTCGCCTGACCGCCGGGAGGCCCGACCTCGCGCTCGAAGTCCTGGACGAGGGACTGAAGGCCGCCCCCGCAGGCGCGCCGCCGAACATCGGGGCGCTCCTCCTGCGCGCGGAGATCTTGGGGGCGCTCGAGCGACCGGCCGAGGCGCGGGCCGCCTATGAGGAGGTCCGCCAGCGGGAGCCGAAGTCACCTCTAGCGCTCGCGGGAATCGCTCGGTCGATGCTCGAGGAGGGCCAACACGCCGAGGCGGCCGAGTTCCTCCGGACCGCGATCCCGCAGGCCCC
This sequence comes from Thermoplasmata archaeon, assembly GCA_035623855.1. Lineage (GTDB taxonomy): Archaea > Thermoplasmatota > Thermoplasmata > Lutacidiplasmatales > UBA184 > Lutacidiplasma. Next base: position 59,631 of record DASPSQ010000005.1, read on the forward strand.
TCCCCAGGAGTCCCTCTACCTCCTCCTCGGCGAAGCGGAGAGCGGTCTCGGCCACCTCGACAAGGCCAGCGAAGCCGTGCGCAAGGGCGTCGAGGTCCTACCGAAGAGCGTCGCGCTCTGGGCCCGGGAAGGCGAGCTCGGCGTCGCCCGCCAGGCCTGGGCCGACGCGGCGGGTGCGTACGCCCACGCGCTCGCCCTCACGCCGAGCGCGGTCGACGTCCTTCTGCGGGCGGGCTACGTCGCGGAGAAGCTCGAGCACCCGAACGAGGCGCTCGCGCTCTACGATCGCGCGACCGAGGCGGATCCGAAGAGCGTGGCCGCATGGACGAGCCGGGGCCTCGCGCTCATTGCGACCGGGCGGCCGGCCGACGCCGTCGCGAGCTTCGATCGTGCGCTCGCGCTCGACTCGGACTACGCTCCCGCAAAGGACGGGAAGAAGGTCGCGATCCAGAAAACGAAGGACGCCGAAGTCCAGCGCTACGGCCGGGAAGCCCTCCTGCTCGAGGCGCGCCTCAACCGGACCGTCGCGAAGAACGATCTCTTCGTCACCCTCCACGTCCCGTACGAGTTCCTGGATGCGGTGCTCGCGGCGATCAGCCGGACGGTCAAGATCAACCTCGACCGTCTCGATTCCGCCGAGATCCGTGACCTCGAGAGCGCCTCGTACCACCTCATCACCTCTGCCCTCGAGCACCGCCCTCCCGGGATCGAGCGTCGGGGGTTCACCCTTGCCGACGTGGCGGTCCTCTCACCCCCCACGTATACGCTTGACCAGGTGGAACGGCTCTTCAGCTACCTGCGGGCGGTTCTCGAGGCCGATCTGCGACCGGAGAATCTCGCCCTCACTCCGGACGTCGAGGAGCTCGCGCGCCAGGCGCTCGTCCTCCCGCCGGAGCAGCGAACGCTCTTCCAGATCGTGAAGAACCTCCGAGTCGGGCTGTACAAGGCGCGCCTCATCAAGGCCGTCGAGGAGGCCGGTGCGGCCGTCCATGCCCCGCTCCCGTCGCTCGACCTCGGCGCCTTCTCGCCGGAGTTCCGCACCGCCGGCGCACCCGAAGCAGCTCCGGAGAGTACGGTCCTCATCGAGGCCGCGGCGGTCGTTCCACCCGTCGCTGAGGCCGAGGTTGTCGTCGCTCCAGCCCCGACCGCGGGGGATTGGAGTGCGGCCCCCGAGCCGGCGGTCCCCGGACCCGCCCCCGCTGTCTCCCGGGGCGAACCGGCCCAGATGCGCTGCGTGGGATGCGGAGGGATCGCGGCGGTCCGCCATTCCTGCGGGGCCCCGCTCTGCCAGCACTGCATCGGTCAATTCCCGAACTGTCCAAAATGCGGGGAACCGGTCTCCGCGCTCACGACCCGACCCATGGCGGGCGTCGTCGTCCAGTCGCCCCGCGCAAAGCCGGCCACCCGGCCCGCCTCCGCTCTCGGGAGCCTGAAGGGAGTGTTCCAGCGCTCCAAGCCCCCCGCGCCGAAGCCCGAGGGACCCTCGAAGCCCTCCGTCGCACGTCCGGCCGCTCCGACAAAGCCGGCGCCCCGTCCTTCGGCACCCCCTCCGCGTCCGCGGGAAGGGAGCGCCCCGAGCGCTCCCGGACCCAAGGGAGCGGCCCCGTCCTCTTCCGCCAAGCCCCCCGCGCTACCGGGCAAGACCGCGACCGCTGGAGCTCAGCCCCCTGGAACTCCACCGGGTAAGGCCGCCGCTACCGCTCCCGGTCCTGAAACTCCCCCAGCGAAGCCTGGAGCGACCGGCCCACCGTCGGGTCCGCCGGCAGGGGCCCATCCAAAGCGGGAGAAGAAGGACGACGAACCGAGGCTGTAGGCATCTCCGTCCTCTATCGCCTGGGCCGCGAGGGCTCTAAGACGAAACGCCTGGCAGGTCCAAGACCCGGGATGGTCCGAACGGGCCAAACCCTGGGCCTCACTCTCTTATAGTCGCCCTGCATTTTTCGTTGGGTCGATCTCCATGGCAACCAGCTCACCGACGCTCCAACCGGTGCGAACGAAGTGGAGCGCGCCTCTGATCACCGCCCTCTTTCTGGTCGTCGCGGTGCTCGTCTTTGCCGGGATCTACCTCTCCGTCACTTCGGACCACGGATTCTGGGCGCTGATCGCGATCGGCGTCCTGTCACTGATCTTCTCGGGCGGCGCGTACCTGATGGAATCGGTCTCGCGTCAGCCGACCGCCCAGCGATCGCTCGCCTGGGGGTTCTTCGGGATGGGGTTCGCGGTCCTCCTTCTCACGATCGGACTCGGTCCGACATATGGGGTCCTCTCGACCATGGGGATGATCTGGGGCCTGGTCATCGTCCTCGTGGCCCTGATCATCGCGGTCGCACTCATCGCCTGGCGCGTCCGGGCGGTCCGGGCGACGCAGAACCTCGAGGTCTCCCGATCCGCCTGGCGGAGCGAGCCGCCTACCTCGGCGTTCTCGTACGCCGCGGCGAACTCCCCGAGCGTTCCCGCCACGGCCCCGCCGCCTCCTTCGAACCCGCCCCAACCCCCGCGGAGCCCGTAAGATGGCCGCCAATCCAGCTCCTCCGTCCCCCCCGGCTGTGCCCCCCGCCACCGGAGCGGCGTTGACGTGCCCGAAGTGCGGAGCGGTCGCGCCTCCGAACTCCCGGTACTGCAACGCGTGCGGCTCGTCGCTCTTCACCCAGGGCGGCAGTTCGACCGGGACCCAGGCTCCGGCGAATGCGCCACCGGTCGACCTTCGCGAGAAGGTCGAAAGCGACCGGGGGACCCTGAAGCGGCTGCAGCTGCTCATCCCCGGCTACCGCGGCTACCGCCAGGGGGAGGACATCCGAGAGGCGGACAGCTTCCTTCGCATTCAGGTGGCGGACAAGGTCAGGAACGCGCGAACGACCGTCGAGAACGCCCGGACGGCCCTCACGAACTCGAACCAGTTCCAGGCGCTCTACGACCTTGCGCCGTTGATCTCGGACCTCTGGCGGTTCGAAGGCGAGGTGCGCAACGCCGAACAGGGGTACACCGGAATCTCGGCCGCGGTCCGGATCAACCCGCAGCAGCTCGATCGGCTGTACGAATACGACTACGGGTTCGTCCTGGCGGCGGATACCCTGAGCCAGACGATCGCCCCTCTTCCGTCGGTCGCGGGCGGTTCGGACGGGGCGAAGACCAGCGCCCTGCTCGCCACGGCCCGGGGCCAGCTGAACCAGCTCGAGCAGGCATTCAAGGCGCGCATCCAGGTCATCGAAGGAATTCGGATCTCGTAGGAAGATGGAGTAGAACGATGGTCACCAACAACCCGATACCGGCGACCGGCGGCAGCCTCATCGGCGCGACGACGATCAACTGGGAGGACGCCTACAAGGGGAACAACGTGATGTGGCGCGTCCCGCGCAACATCCGTCTGAACGACAACGTGGTCGTCCGCCAGGACGAGACCGCGGTCTTCTACCGGGATGGAAAGGTCCTCGCCTACCTCGATAAACCGGACCGCTACGCGCTCACGAGCTTGAACGCGCCGATCGTGGGCGGGCTCGTTCGCGCCCTGAGCGGGGTACGACAGGAGGCGGAGGTCTACTACCTCCAGCGCCGGATCTTCGACGGGAAGTTCGGGAGCACCGAGCCGTACGTCTTCCGGGATCCGGACTTCGGCCTGGTCCAGCTCCGCGTCTTCGGCAGCTACCGCTGGCGGGTCGGAGCCCCGGACAATTTCATCAACCAGTTCGTCGGAACGTTCGGCGCGGTCTCGACGCCGGACGTCGAGAACCGCCTGCGCGACCAGATGGTCCTCCTGGTCTACAACACCCTCGGCAAGATGAAGGACCAGGGGATGAAGGTCACCGACCTCGCGACCTCGCTCACGACGATCGAGCAGGCGATCCTCGGATTCGCCCCGCAGCACTTCAGCCCGCTCGGGGTCGAGGTCAACCAGGTCCAAGGGCTCTCGATCAACCTCCCGGACGATGTCCAGGCGGCCGTGAACGAACGGTCGAAGATGGGTGTCCTCGGCGTGAACTACATGCAGTACCAGGCGGGCCAGGCGATGGTGGACGCGGCCAAGAACCCGTCCGGCGGCGCCGGCGCGATGGCCGGCGCAGGTGTCGGGCTCGGTGCGGGTCTGGGAATGGGGTACGGAATGACCGGCCAGATGTCCGGGATGTACGGCCCCGGCCCGGCGACCCCGTGCCCGAAGTGCGGCACGCTGGTTCCGGCGGGCAACCGATTCTGTCCGGGCTGCGGGAGCCCGATGGGCGGTGGACCTCCAGCCGCGACCGGGGCGCCGTGCCCGAAATGCGGGCAGCCGGCGCCCGCGGGCGTGAAGTTCTGCCCGAACTGCGGTGCCTCTCTTGCCCCGGCGCCTCCCCGCAAGTGCCCGAAGTGCAACCAGGACGTCCCGGCGACGAGCAAGTTCTGCCCGAGCTGTGGCACCGCGATGACCGGCTGAGTTGCTCGAGATTCCAGTAGAACGGTAGGGGGATCGAAACGGACATGTTCTGCACCAAGTGTGGCGCGACCCTTCCGGACGACGCCGTCTTCTGCTCGAAGTGCGGCACCCGGACCGGTGCGGGCGCTGGAGCGGGCGGTCCCGCCCCGTCCGCCGCCCCCGCCGCGGGAGGTGCCCCGACGCTCGGGGCCGCCGGTGTGCAGGAGCTGAAATGTCCGTCCTGCGGCGCTCCGATCCACCCGACCTTCGGCGAGACCGTCATCTCGTGCGACTATTGCGGCGGATCCGTCACGCTCGGCGGGCAGGGATGGAAGGAGATCAACAAGCACACGATGCTCTCCCTCAAGGTCAGCGACCCCCAGGCGGCCCTCAAGGTCGTCCACGGCTGGATCGACGAGGGGTTCTTCCATCGCCACGATTTCGAGGAGTCGAAGATCCTCGAGACGAAGCTCACGTACGTTCCGTTCTGGATCATGCCGGTCTCCGCGTCGACGACGTTCACCTACCAGGCCGTCGCGACGAGCGTCGGCGCGACTGCCGGGACGATCGCCGCCGGCGCGCTCCTCGGCAACGCGCTCGGCGGTCGTCGCGGAGGGTTCACCGTCGTCCCGATCATGGCCGGCCCGGTCGTGAACCCGAACCGCTCGGACACGATCACGGGCCAATACGAGTACCCCGTGATCGCCGTCAAGGCGATGACGACGTACCAGCCGAGGGACTACGCGTTCGGGCTCGGCGAGCGGACGTTCTTCGACAAGAAGACGATCCCAGGGGGGACGACGATCCTGAACGGCGATCTGAGCGAGGATGCCGCCAAGGGGTCGGCGCGCGCCTACGTCCAACAGCTCCAGGCCGACGCGGCGCACAAGAAGCACAGCACCTGCTCGAACCTCAAGAGCGAGATCAACGTCGGCGACGCGGAGCTCCTCCACGCCCCGATCTGGGAGTTCAAGCTCGAGCACAAGGGCCAGCGCCAGACGATCATCGTGGACGGGAACGGCGGACGGGTGATCCGGACCGTCTAGACCCACGTTTCACGTGGCGGCCCTCCTTTAAGAACCCCCTGCTTCCTCAAATCACCGGATGGCGCGCCGGGCGCCGAAAAGTCTCCGCCCGACCGTCGCGTCCGCCGCGGGCCTCCTGGCGGTCGCGCTGGTCGCGGTCCTCTTGCTCCCTCTCGGGACGACGGTCAGCTCGACGGTCCACGCACAGTTCCACGTCCCTCAGGGGCCCGCATCCGCCACCGAGCCGCGTACTGGAAGCGTGGCCCCACCTGCGACCGCTCATCGAGGATCCACCCGCGAGCTACCGGACAGCGCTCCAGTGAACCCGTCCGCCGGGTCGTTGTTCCGAACGGTCTTCCCGAACTACAACACGACGACCTCGTTCAACTTCCCCGGAACGGTCTGGGATTGGCAGGTCGGCACTCCCGCATTCATCCCGTCGACAAACTCGCTCTGGCTCCCGACGCGCGCCGTTCCGGCCGTCGGGGGACCGCTGCCCTTGATCGCGCCCGTTGTGGTCTACAGCGAGACGCTCGAGACGTTCACCGGCGTGGTCCCATCCGTTCAGAATTCCTCTGCGCTTCTCTACGACCCGTCGAATGGCCTCGTCTATTCCGCGGAGTCGTTCAACAACACGGTGGTAGCCGTAAGTGCGAGTTCCGGCGGCTGGGTCCAAACGTTCCCCGTCGGAACCGATCCTACTGCTCTCGCTCTCGACCCGCATTCGAGCCTTCTCTATGTGGCCAACACCGGGTCGACCAACCTCACCGCGATCAACTGCTCGACGTCCATGATCTGGAATTCAAGCATCATGACCGGCCCATCGCCTCGAGCCCTCGCCTTCGATCCGTTCAATCAACAACTTTTCGTGGCGGATGGCGGGGACCCGTGGATATACGACGTGAACACGACGACGAATGCGTCAGCGAAGTACGCAGCAGTCGCCCCCAATCCCCTTGACCTCGCCTTCTCTGCTTCGGGCCAATGGCTGGCAGTAACGAGTTCATCGGGAAGTAGAGTCACCTTCCTAAACACGACCCTGCCAATACCTGCGACTGTCAACATAGGAGTAACTGGTGCGGGTCCCGTCGAAGCGAATGGAAGCGGACCCGACTTCGTCATTGGCATATCTACGGGATCGAGCATAGTGGAAGTCAACGCCACTTCAGCGACGGTTGTCGCCTCCGGTATTCCAGTCGGAACGGATGTGACCCAGCTGGCCCCGGATCCGGCGAACCTGGGAGTCATTGCGTGGGGTGCGGCCGATCGAAATCTCACCGTAGTGAACCTGATTTCAGAAAAGCCGGTGATGTCGTCCTCAACCCTCGGTCCCGAGCCGGCGAGTATCGCGTACGATCCCGGCACGAACCGCAT